>NZ_MWPH01000002.1:630627-1261254 GCF_002177135.1 Natronolimnobius baerhuensis | reverse complement strand
CAGAGCGGCGAGGTGCCTCCCGTACCCATCCCGAACACGGAAGATAAGCTCGCCTGCGTATCGGTTAGTACTGGAGTGGGCGACCCTCTGGGAACGCGGATTCGCCGCCCCATTCATACTTTCATATTGCTTCACAGAGCGACGGCAGTGCTCTGTGGAGCTTTTTGTATTTTGGTCAAAACGTCATTCCGACAGACCGCTACGCTTAAACGAACGCAGTAATTACAAACAGTTGCGCGCCAAGGTGGCAGAGTCCGGCCGAACGCAGCGGCCTGCAGAGCCGCCCACCGCCGGTTCAAATCCGGCCCTTGGCTTTTACACATTTCCTTACAACTCGAGACAACAGGTCTTATATAATTTTTTGAGACCAACCCACTGTCAGGTGGATCGACTCCATCGGCTCGTTGTCAGACTCGCTGTTCATTTCGATGATTTCCATCGCTACGTCTTTCGCATGTTGCTGAGAAATTGGCGTTTATTTGCTTTGAACTGGCTCGAGTTGTTCGATCCGTTCGGTGCACTGCTTATGGGATCGATTGAGAGCACGCATGAATCGCGTCTACTCTGTTAGAGTGTCGTACTCACAGCGACTCTGCCATTCGAACAACATATTCAGTTCATCATTCGTGTCCAAACTTGCGGTTTTCAAGTCAAACTCGTTCGGTGGGAGGCGACACCGTGTTCTATCAAAGATGTCTCTGTCACTGGGTTTGCTCCCCAATTTGATTCATCAACTAGTGTATAACTTACACACTATATTTAGTTGTATATAGAGTTAAGTACTGAGAAAAATATGGTGCAGATATCATGAGTGCGTTCTCTGCAGTAGTCCTCGCAGCAGGTGAAGGAAGCCGCCTTCGTCCGCTTACTCGAAATCGACCGAAACCGATGCTTCCTGCGGCAACAAAGCCGATTCTTGCTCGAGTATTTGATCGTCTTATCGATGCTGGCAGTACCGATATCACGGTTGTCGTTGGCTATCAGCGTGAGCGCGTCCAGTCGTATTTCGGTCCCTCATATCGAAATGTGCCGTTGACGTACGTGAGACAACGGACTCAACTTGGGACTGGACATGCGTTGCTCTGTGCTCGAGATGCGGTTTCTGGGCCGATACTTGTTATCAATGGGGACCAACTCGTCGATCAGCGTAGTATCGAGGCAGTCCAGTCAGCACATAGGCGGACGGATGCAGTAGCGACGCTTGGTGTGTTACGCCGACACGATGTGAGTGAGTATGGTGGGGTTTTGCTTGAGCAAGCGTCTGATCCAAGAGCTGACACTGCTGACGCTGAGTCAACAGTGCCAGTCGCTGAGTTGGTCGAACAGCCACGAGATGAACGAGGGTATCGGCTTAATGCGGGCGTCTATGCACTCGAGCCTGCGATATTCGATGCAATTTCTGCAACGGAACCGCAGGCTGGCGAGCACTCGTTGATCGATGCGATTTCGCGGATAATCGATGCTGGGGCCACGGCGGACAGACCGGTTCAGGCCGTCGAGTCTGAGGGACTGTGGGTCGATGCAACATATCCTTGGGACCTGTTGCGTGTTGGATCGAAGTTACTCGACCGAGGCGTTGCTACTGGTCGAGCATCGGTTGATGACACGCCGAGCGCCGATGGTGGGTCTGGGGTATCCAGGGCTGCGTCTCGAGGCGACGGTGTGGGTCCCGAAGCGTCAATTCACGAAACAGCGGTTATCCGGGAGCCAGTTGTTATTGAACCCTGTTGTGAGATCGGTCCGGGCGCGGTGGTTGGGCCATATGCATGTCTCGGTGAGAACGTGACAGTTGAGGCAGACGCAGTCGTGACACACAGTGTATTGGATACGGATACACGTGTCCGGACGAATGCGACCCTCGTCGAGTGCGTGACGGGACAGGGCGCCGAAATCGGTGTCGGGACGACGGTTACTGGCGGGCCAGGTGATGTTCGTGTCGGTGATCGGGTCTTCGAAGCAGTCTCACTGGGGGCGTTGATCGCTGACCGAACTCAAGACGAGGGTGATGTGACGTATGCGCCGGGGACGATTGTTGGTCCGGATGTCCATGTCCAGGCTGGGGCGACCGTCCGTGGGACTGTTGAGGCAGAAACGGAGGTACGATCCTGATGTGTGGCATTATCGGCTATGTTGGAGGGACCAGTGGTGAGGCGGACGTACTCGACGTGCTCATGGATGGGCTTTCTGGCCTCGAGTATCGTGGCTATGACTCGGCTGGCGTCGCTGTTGCAGAGCCTTCGATTGCCGTTCGCAAACGTGAGGGGAATCTGTCGGCACTCGAGGAGGCACTGACGTCGGACAGTCTCGATGGAAGCGCAGGGATTGGTCATACGCGCTGGAGTACACACGGACCGCCATCCGATGTAAACGCACACCCACACACGGATAGTGAAACGCGAGTTGCGGTGGTTCACAACGGCATCATCGAAAATTATCGTGCGCTCCGTGATACTCTCGAGACACGCGGGTACGTGTTTGAAAGCGACACTGATACTGAGGTTGTCCCAAATCTGATCGTCGACGCGCTCGAGGACGGACTCGATTGTGAGGCGGCATTTCGCCACGCAATCGCCCAACTCGAGGGGAGTTATGCGATTGCAGCGGTATTTGCGGGCAGCGAGACGGTGTATGCGGCCCGTCACGAGTCGCCGCTTGTGTTAGGCGTTGGTGAGGATGGCCACTATCTGGCCAGTGATGTGCCGGCGTTTATCGAGTATACGGATCGGGTAATCTATCTCGATGATGGCGAGTTCGCGACGATCACACCGGAGACAATCACAGTTACCGACAACGATGGCACGGTCGTCGACACGTCGGTTGAGACAATCGAGTGGGATGCGGAGGATGCGGGCAAAAGCGGCTACGACCACTATATGCTCAAAGAGATTCACGAGCAGCCAACGGCTGTTCGGCAGTGTCTTCGCGAGCGCGTCGCGGAACTCGAGCGCTCGATTTCGGTCGAGTCACTCGAGTCGCTTGCAGTCCCAGAGCAGGTCCAGTTCGTTGCCTGTGGGACATCCTATCATGCGGCGTTGTATGGGGCACAAATGCTTCGTCAACGGGGGATTTCTGCGACGGCGTTTCTGGCGAGTGAGTACGACACGGATGCAGTGCCTGTCGATTCGGAGACGCTCGTTATCGGTGTGACACAGAGTGGTGAAACTGCGGATACGATGGGGGCGCTTCGGAGTGCAAACAGCGCTGGATCGACGACGCTTGCCGTGACGAATGTCGTCGGTAGTTCGGCGGCTCGAGAGTGCGATCACGTGATGTACGTCCGTGCGGGCCCGGAGATCGGTGTTGCAGCGACGAAGACGTTCGTCTCTCAGCAGATTGCACTCGTACTGGTCGCAAGTGCGCTCACTGGTGAGTACGATAGTCAGTTAGTCTCAGCACTCAGGGATCTGCCTGGAAAGCTCCAGACGGTTCTCGATGAGTCACAGGCTCGAGAAATCGCTGCGGAGTTTTCTGATGCAGGTGCGTATTTCTTCATTGGGCGCGGGCACAACGCCCCGGTTGCCCTCGAGGGGGCGTTGAAGATGAAAGAGATTACGTACAAACACGCCGAGGGCTTTGCAGCCGGTGAGTTGAAACACGGGCCACTGGCGCTCGTGACTGGGGAGACGCCGGTGTTCGCGCTCGTGACGGCTGGCTCGAAACCGACGAAGACGCTTGGCAACGTCAAAGAGGTCCAGACTCGCGGTGCGCCAGTCGTTGCAGTGACCGACGGCTGTTCGGATGTCGAACAGTACGCGGATCACGTTCTCGAGATTCCAGCGTCCCATCCGGCACTGGCCCCGATTTTGGGCAACGTCCAGTTACAGCTGGTCTCATACTGGGTGGCACACGAACTCGAGCGATCAATCGACAAGCCACGGAATCTTGCAAAGAGCGTGACTGTCGAGTGAGGTGGCCGTACGATGGCAACTGAGCGTCGGATGCAGTTCGTCCACTGGCAACTCGTCTGGATGCTTGGGTCGATCCTCGTGTTGGTGGTGTTCGATGCGCTCTCGCTCGAGTCGGTGTTCATCTGCTCGCTGATTGGACTGTTGATCATCACCGAGCTAACCGCACCGTTTGCGGTTGAGCCGAGTTGGCGAAAGCGATTGCCATGGCTGGTTATTGCAGGGCTGGTCGGGTTTGCCGTCGTTATCGGCCGCTGGCTCCTTGCACTTCTCCCACCGGAGATGGTTGGACTATGAGCGGCCCACCAGACCGCGATCACAACGGATCTGCCACGGATGTGCGTACTGACGCCGAGAACGCCGGTTTGGACCTCACAATCGAACTCGAGTGGTCTCGAGTTATCGTGATTGGGCTGGCACTCGCCGTCGTTGCAACGATTGGCGTCGGTGCATCGACCTCGACAGCGGTGTTCGGTCCGTTCAACACCGACTGGGATGGGACGAGTGAACTGCGAACGACAGTGGCAGCCGATTCGGACACTACGTTCGAACTCGTTCGCCAGCCGAGTGCGTACGACGAGTATTCGACGGAAACCGTTGCACTCGTCGCTGCGCCGGAGCGACCGTACGATGAGGCGAGTAGCGACGCACTCGGGCAGTTCGTCGACCGCGGCGGGACACTCGTTGTCCTCGAGAGTGGTACTGCACACGGTGACTCACTGCTTGAGGATATCGGGGCGACGGCACGTATCGACGGCCAACTGGTGCGTGATGAGTACCAGCATGCGGATGGCCCGATGATGCCGATTGCAACGGCTGCGACCGACCACACTCTCACTGGTGAGGCCGAGCAGATAACGCTCAACCATGCGAGTGTCGTCGATATTGATGGGGACGGCCAACACGAGGGCGACGTAAGGGTTTTGTTCGAGACGAGTTCATTTGCCCGCCTCGAGTCTGACTCGGCTAGCGGTCCTGACTCACAACCGGTTGCGACGGTCGAATCGGTCGGTGATGGTCGGGTTGTTGCTGTTAGTGATCCGAGTCTTGTGAGCAATGCGATGGTCGACCGAACGGATACCAACGCGTTCATTCAGGCACTTTCGGCGGATGCAGACCGAGTGGTGTTCGATGTGTCTCACGGTGAGTCGTTGCCACCGGTTGCGAGTGCGCTTATTACGGTTCGAACATCGCCACTGTTGCAGGTCGCTCTCGGGATCGCCGTAATCCTCACGGTGGGGCTATCGACGAGCCAGGGTGTTCGGCGGACGGGGCAGGCGCTTCGAACTCGAGTTCTCGAAGCACTCGCGTCTGCTCGTTTCGACGGGCAGTCCGAACGCCACCGTCTCGAACGGTCATCGACTCGGATGCAGCGGCCACGCTCTCAGGATACTGCTGAGCGAGCCAGTGGAACGACTCAGAACGACACTTCAGGTGGACATCAATGACAAACAACGACATGATCGATGGCGAACAGTCTGCTAACCGAACTGACGATCCAGCCAAACTCTACGAGACGCTGCAAGCGGAAATCGGCCGCGTTCTCGTCGGGAACGACGATATCGTCGAGCAACTGACCGTTGCGCTGTTGACGGGTGGACACGTCCTCATCGAGGGCGTCCCCGGTGTTGCAAAGACGACCGCTGCAACCCTCCTCGCACAGGCGACCGGCCTCGAGTACAGCCGGATCCAACTGACAGCCGACGTCCTTCCTGCAGATATCACCGGGACGACGATCTACCGCGAGGGACGCGGCGAGTTCGAACGGTTGCAGGGACCAATCTTTGCAAACGTTGTCGTCGCAGACGAGATCAACCGGGCAACGCCGAAAGCCCAGTCGGCCCTGCTCGAGGCGATGGAAGAGAAACAAGTGACAATCGAAGGGCGGACGTACTCGCTGCCGACGCCGTTTCTCGTCGTCGCGACGCAAAACCCACTCGAGATGGATGGTGTGTTCGAACTCCCGGAAGCCCAGCGTGATCGGTTCCAGTTCAAACTCGAGATGGGCCTACCGGATCGAGACACTGAACGCACATTGATCGAGCAGTTCGAGTCGAATCCAAATCTTGGCCCTGAGTCAGTCGATCCAGTCGTTGGGGCTGGCGAGTTGTTGCTTGCACGTCAGTCCGTTCACGAGCGCCATGTCGCCCCCGCGATCAAATCGTACGTTCTCGATCTGGTTGCGGCGACGCGGACGCACCCACAGGTCACTCATGGGGCGTCCCCACGGGCAACACTGGCGTTTATGACCTCAATCAAAGCTGCAGCGGCAATTACCGGTCGAGACTACGTCATCCCGGACGATGTCAAGCGGTTCGTCACTCCGATTCTCGCCCATCGGCTCGTCTTGGCTCCCGATGCTGACCTGGCTGGGGTTACCCGGACGGCCGTTATCGAGGATATACTCGAGTCAGTCGAGCCACCGGGAACTGACACACTCGGGGACGCCACGACGGCGGGCAGCGGCTCGGAGTCGACTGCAATCGAGCACTCTACTCTCGAGTAAGGAGTGTCGGTGTCGGTGTGGACGAATCGATTCCCAGACAGTCTCCGCTCCGATAAAACAGGCCGGCCGACTATGAAAGTCCTACTTGTCGTCAGTCTTATCGTTACGCTCCCAGCGACACGTCAACAACCAGTCTGTGCGATTATCGGCGGCAGCAACCTCGAGTGTGATCGGCCGCTCGAGACCGATTGCGAGGCTGACAGCGAGAAATGAGGCGACAGGGTGGTCGAATCGGTCGCAGTCGCCGAACGTACTGTCGGTGATCGCGAACGTCACTTGTTCGGGGCCGACTGCGGGTTCGGCGCGGGCAGCGAGTTCGAACTGCTCGACCAGCGCGCTGGTGAGTTGCGTTGCTAACGCATCTGGAGTCCTCGCGCGTTCGGTGGTGAGTGCGTCATCGAACTCCTCGAAGAGGCCGAGACCGCTTGGCTCGAGGCGGAGTCCCCGGTGGTCGGCGGCAGTGACGATTGGATCGCTGTCGCCGTCGACAGTTTCGGGTGGGTGGTACTGCTGGGAGCGAGGGACGATCAGTCGACACCCGGGACGGTTGCCCTTGGTTGGGACGTAGTGGCGGTTCTCACTCAGGCCGAGTGCATCCGTGAGTCGCGCCTGGTTGGTCGCGAGTGCAGTGTAGATTCGCTCGCCGATATCGGCGGCGACGAACTGTTCTGGGGCGAGATAATAGGTCAGAACCGCCCCGATCAGCCCCGTTCCACCGAGTGCGAGAAGCACGTCCTGTACGTTTGGAAAGGCAACTGCGCCGCCGATTGCACAGAGTCCAATGGCGGCGAGTCCAAGCGCTCGCTTTCGATATCGTGACTGGCGAACCCGGCCGTATTCTGCACGGAGGTGGTGATTTTCGGCCTCGAGTTGCTCGAGGCGGGCACTGAGTGTTGCTCTCGAGGGGCCATCGGGTGTTGTTGAATCGGCTGTGTTGTGTCCGTTTTCGCGGCCGGTTTCGGCTGGCTCGTCACGGTGTTTGGTCGTCTCTTCGATGCCCCGGTGGGTGGCTGTCTCAGTATCGGTGTGCGTGGGAGTCATGAATGCGCAGCTGTCTCGGCGTCATCGGTGGGGTCGGTACCGTGTTCGACCGCGGATCCGTGTTCGCCTTGGTGGTTTGTGCTCTCGAGGGCTTGCTCGAGGCGGTATCGTTCGTATCGGTGACAGAGCAGTGTGAGTCCGACTGTACAGATCAGTACCGTCAATCCAGCGAGCCACAGACTGGCCGGCCGGAGTGTGTAGACGAGACCAGCGAGTGCAACCAGGCACGCGATACTCGCAAGTGCGAGGAAGCGGTGCCGACGCGATGGGGCTGGGCCGCTGTCGCTGGCGAGCAATAGCGCGTATCCCGAAATCGGGAGCCAGTGGGCTGTCTCGATCATCGTTCCCGTTTCGGTTGGTGCACTGGCTGCGAGACCGATGAAGCCAACCGCGACCGCATACGGCGTTCCTAACGCGAGCCAAGTGAGGATGACTCCGATGCTTACACCAAGCCCGATTGGACCGGCACTCACCCAAAGGCCGATGACGATGAGACACAGGGCGATGAGCGGTCCCGGTCCTCTCAAGGAGGGACCGGATGTCGCGCCGATGAGTGGATTCATCGGTGCTCACCTCGAGTGATTGTCTCGTGTTCTGCCTCTGTCGTCGCTTCCGTGTGTGCGGTCGTGATGGAACGGACGGTGATTCCGTTCTGTCGTGCAAGTTGTCGCCGGAACTGGGCATCCTCGAGTGCGTCGGTGTGTGCAATATCGGTCTCGAGTCCAGCGGGAGATCCTGTTTCGGCTGGGGCATGTCTATCGTCGGCAGGAATCTGTGAGGGGCGAGGCTGTGGTGATGACGACGGCGTCGCGAGGCCGACTGTGACGTCACCATGTGTTCGCGCGAGCGAGACTGCCCTGTGGAGATCAGCAGGGTGAGTGCCAGCCGAGAGCAGCGTCGTTCGCTGAGCAGTCACTGGTCCACTTCGACGGAGACGCAGTGCCTCGGTGAGTGACTCGACCGACCGATAGTTGCCGTCGGTGCCACGGACTTGTTCGTCGTAGAACGGACGAAGCATCGAGACGAACGGGTCATCTTCTCGAGTTGTCGTGTCGGTCGTCGGTGGCGGACCAAGATTCGCGAGATGAGCGCGTGCCCGGTCAGCGGTGAGTCGGCAGTTGGCTGTGTTCGCTGTTGTCTGTGTCTCGGGAGCGGCCTCGAGTTCGTACAGCCGATTCTGGACGGTTCGATAGCCGTTGTCGGTTGCGGTCGGGTCGAGACTAGCGGTGAGTCCATCGTCGCCGAGAATGAGCACTCCGATGGGATCGCGGTTTCGTGATGCACGGGAGACGACTGAGAGCGCGGCTGTCTGAAGGGCAGTCCGCGTGTTCGCATCGGCTCCGCGGTGGTCGACGATGAGGTGTTCGGGCTGGCTCGTCGCTGTCTCGAACTCCCTGATGTAGGTCGTCCCAAGCCGTGCCGTTGCTTTCCAGTCGATTTGCTCGAGTGAATCGCCGGGGACGTACTCCCGTGCGTATGCTGGATGACCACGGGTTCCCAGTCGACTGCGGGAAGTGTCGCTGGCGGCTGCAAACTGCGTTCCTGCCGTCTTCGCTTGCGTGGGCGCTGCTGGGCTCGTCTCGACAGTGATTGAGCAGTCCTGTTCGAGTGAAATCGTTTTTCGAAAGAAACCATCTGTCGCCGTGATCGTCACCCCATCGAAATCGTAGTGACCGGCGACTGGCCACGAAAGTGGCTGTGAGACGCGTGCTGCGGACATCCCTGGCGTGAGCGCAAGCGTTGGTACGTCTCCCTCGAGCGTCGCGGTCGGTGGCACAGTGGCTTCGAGTGTGAGCCGCAGTCGACTCGGTGTCGCAAGCGTTGCGGTGACCGAGTGCTGTACGGTCGCGCCAGCGCGGACGGTCGTTCGCTCGAGTTCCTGCTCGACATGGAGGGACTCGAGGGTCCGCTCGAGTTCAGCAGCGAACGCGAGGGAGCGAGCGAGGAGCCAGCCACAGAGTGCGCTTGCACCGAGTAACACGACGACCGAGTCAAACAGTATTGCCAGTCCGACGAGGGCGAGGGCAAGCGCCCCACACGTACGCAGTCGTGTCTCTAGATGCATTGTTGGCTCCCGTTGGGACCACCGGTCGGCCCCTCCGTTGTCTGTACACATACAGCTGATTCAATTGAATAGCTTTTTGATTTTAGGTACGAATGAGTGTATGTGAACGTCGACTGGGCTCGTCTTTGCGTCCTCGTTGCACTCGTCTGCTGTGTCGGCCTCGCCGTCGCTGCTGGCTCGAGCATCGCCACGAGTTCGACCGTGCCAGCGGCGAACGACAGCGATCCTGTCGTCCACCTCGACCCCGCGGAGTATGATGACGATGGCGACTACGATAGCCTGCAAGCGTGGTTCATCGATGATCTTGAGGACCGATTACAGCGCAGTTCGGCCGCGATTGCGGCTGGAACCATCGATGACGCACGCGTGCCGCTCGATGAGACGTACGTCGAGCGCGTCGACCAGTACGAGACACTCGTCGCCGAAACTGGTGCTGCCGGCGAGTTAGACGAAGCGGACCCACTTTCTGAGGCCCAGGCTGGCGGACCCGAGACACCACTCGAGACGCGGTCAGACGACCTCGAGCCAGCAGACGTCGTCGACGCGTTTGAACAGACTCGAGTCGAGCAGCTAGCTCTGATCGAGGCAGTCGACAGCTACGATGACACTGAAACGGCATACGAACAGGCGATTGACGATGGCAACGAGGCTGGGGCCCTCGAGCATGCTCGTGAACTCGATACCCTGGCTGCCGACGTTGATGTGGCAACCGAACGACTCGCAGAGCATCGGTCGGTGATCGACGCTCTCGCGGCAGTCGATGGGCCAGCACTAGCCGAGTCGCTTGCTGATCGTCCCCAGTCCATTCAGGAACGCCAAGAGACTATTCGGGAGGCACAGTTTGCTCCGACAACGCTTACGGCTACGGCGGATGCCGATTCGGTCGGGCCGACGGAGACGGTGACGATAACTGGAACCCTCGAGACTGCGTCCGAACCAGCCGAGTCGTGGACCGAGATTGACTCACTTCCACTCGAGATCAACGGTGAGTCACAGTCGGTAGCCGTCGATGACGGGACGTTCACTGTCTCGTATCAGCCGGACCCGCTGTCTCCTACTGTCGACGAGATTCCAGTCCAGTATCGGCCAGCGCCCGGAATCCCCCATCAGAAGACGGAAACGACGGTTCCGGTCGCAGTCGACGCCGCGCCAGCCACCCTCTCCCTCGATGCTGACACCGATCATGGCTACCAGCCCTCGTCACTCCCAGACGACGACCTCGAGTCGGGTGTCGCCTATGGCGAGCGGATTGGGCTGTCAGGAACGCTGACAGCCAAGAACCGCTCGGTCGATGGGGCACCAGTCACACTGACAATCGGGGACACCACACTCGGCACCCTCGAGACCGAATCGGGGACACTCGAGGGCGATATCGTGCTTCCAGCGTCGGTCCCAGCAGGCGAGCACGAACTGATTGCAACGGTCGACGGCACTGACCGCGCGATTACGTCGGCGAGTGCGACACACGACCTGACCGTCAGAGAGAGCGAGACGGCACTGTACAGTGAGGCTGTCCGAACTGATGACGGCGACCTCGCAGTTGCGGGGACGCTAACGACGCTCGAGGGGACGCCAGTTCCGGGCCAGCCGGTAGCGGTCACACTCGAGGGCACTCCTGTTGGAACGATCTGGACCGATGCTGGCGGCCAGTTTTCCGAGACACTCTCGCCAGGGTCCGTTGCTGTCGACCAGCAGGTGACCGTCAGCTACGACGGCACCAACACGAATCTGAACGAAATTGCCGTGACGACGTCTGTCACCGATGGGCAGTTACCGACGCTCGTTGCGGGTGTCGACGGGTGGCCGAGACTCGCGGTCGTACTGGCCGGTGCCCTTGCCGTCCTCGGTGCTGCCGGGAGTGGTATTTGGTACAGTAGCTCGAGCGTTCGCCGTCGCTTCCGGTCACGCTTCGGTGTGGGACGCAAGTCGAAAAGCCAGTTTGGCTCGAGCGCTGGCGCGGCGACTCACTCGACTGATGAGGGCCACTCCGGTGAGACATCGCTAGCGCAGTCGACACTCTCATCCACTGTCGAGGCAGCCGAACCCGATTCTGGCTCTGGACCTGCACCCACGTCGTCAACAAAAAGTGATGACCTGCTCGAGCAGGCCGACGACCGCCTCTCGAGTGGACGGACGAACGAGGCTGTTGAACTGGCCTATGCAGCGGTTCGGCTGCAACTCCATACAACAGTGGCTGGCGAGACGGCGCAGTCGCTGACTCACTGGGAGTTTTACGAGCGCTATACTGGCCCGCAAACTGACGACCTCGAGTTGCTCACATCGCTGTACGAACGCGCTGCATTCGGGCCAGCGACAGTCACGGTCGAGACGGCCGAAGAGGCACTGCTCACCGCACAGGCACTGCTCAAACTCACGGACGATAAACCAGTTGACCTCGACGCGCTGGATGGACTCGTGATCGAAACCTGAGGCGGTCTCCTGTCAGTCAGTATCGCCGTACTCAGCGGACGTGTTCCAGCTATAACATCACTTAATTTTTGTACCTGAACAGTGATGTCTGTGTATGTCGAACAGGCAGTTACATCGTGACCACCGCTGGTGGCGTTTGCGGGCCGTGCCAGTCGATCTGGTCGGTATCACCGCCCTCACGATTTGTACCGTTGGTCTGTCCCTGTTTCCCGGTCTCCGTGGGACGGCGCTCCACCTCGTTGCCGGAGTGTTGTTCGTCCTGTTCGCTCCCGGATATGCCTTCGTTGCGGCGTTATTTCCAGCGGCTGGCACTTCGCCGACTGCTCAAGATGCGTCTGTTCCGCCGACGACCACCGAAACCGCGGGCACTGACTCGAGTGTGGCCCACCCTGCGGCTGCAGCCTCGAGACGAGACGGGATTGACGGCCTCGAGCGCCTGATTCTGTCGGCGGCACTCAGCGTTGCACTCGTTCCGGTTGTCGGCGTCGGGTTGCACGTCACGCCTTGGGGGATCCAACCCGAGACGGTCACGGTTGCACTTGGGGGCCTCGTACTCGTTGGAACTGGAGTCGCGGCAATTCGGCGGCTTCGACTTCCACCCGAGGATCGATTTCGCGTTCCGTACCGACGATGGCTCGCGGTCGCTCGAGACGGCGTGGTCCACCCACCGACGCGAGTCGATGGGGTGCTCAACATCATCGTCATCATCGCAGTGGTACTGGCTGTAAGCACGATCACCGTCGCTGTCGTTGCCCCGTCAGCGATTCCTGGGGAGGGTTCCAGTCCGGGTGAGCAGTTCTCCGGCATTGCTTTGCTCACTGAGGATGACGACGGCGACCTCGTTGCCGACGGCTATCCAACGACGCTTGCGCCCGGTGACTCCACAACCCTCGTCGTCGGCCTCGACAATCACGAACACCGCCCTGTCGAGTACTCCGTTGTCGTCCTCGAGCAACAGATCGACCGCCACAGCGAGACGAACGTGACGGTCACAGAGCAGCGCGAACTCGAGCGATTCGAGACGGAATTGGCACACAATGAGACGTGGCATCACCGTCACGACGTTCGTCCGACGATGACGGGCGAGGTCCGACTCGTCTGGGCGCTGTATCTCGACGCAGTACCGGACGATCCCTCGACCGACACTGCAGCAGACGATGTCTCGATCTGGGTGGATGTGACTGACTCAGACGGGTGAGGGACTGTTTTCGCGTCGCAGGCGGTACCGCCAGAGACAGAAGGCGGCGATACCAGTGACAGCGGCCGGCCAGCGATCCCAACTGTAAAACAGTCCACCGGCCGGCGGCTGATACGTCGTTAGCGGCCAGAAAACCGGGTAGGAGAGGCCGGTTCGTGAAAGCAAGATGACGTCGAAAACGTGATGCGAGGCAACGCCGACTGCGAGCAGGCACGCCACTCGCCAGCGTTCTTTTGGCTCGAGCAACAGACTCACGAGCAGGACTGTTACGACTGTGCCACCAAGCGTATGTAACGCGAACCAGTCCCAGGGGACGCCAAAGCGACTGACCATCGTTCGCCAGGAGACGACGAGTTCGATCTTCGCGAGGTCAGGCAGCGCTGCCCCGACCATGACCATCGTCACGTGTGCCGGCCGAATCCACGTAACGCGAATCGAGAGTGCTGTGCCGAGACAGTAGCCGACGAGAACGTGTGTCAGGAGATCAGCCATCTGTGTCTCCCTCGTCGCAACCGTCGCTGGCGGCTGGACTCGCGTTAGTGTTCGTAGTCACGTGCGCGCTCATATTCGTCTCTCGAGTCGATGCTCCGCTCGCGTTCTGGTGTGTCGCTACCTGGGTTCGGGTTTGGGTTCGAGGGACCAAGGCGAACTGGTCGCGGTCGAAGCGCCAGCCACGGCCGAGACGAACGACAATCCAGCAAATCGCGAGTATCGAGACGGCGTACATGTAGGTCGCTTCCCAGGGTTCTCTGGCCTCGCTTCCGACGACAGCAATCGTCGACTCATCGCGGAGGGTGCCCGTGACGAGTTCGTACGACCCCACCTCAGCCGGCGCGGTATACCCCTCGAGGACGACCGTTGTCGACTCATCACCGTACTCGACCTCGAGTCTGACGGGATCTGTGTCGACGATTGTGCCGGTTGCGGCGACCCGCTCACCGATGTACTCGTCAGTTGCTGGCCCAAACTCGGACTCGTCTGGTAACTGGGCGCTCGCCGAATCCGGCGGACCGGTTATACCGTACCACACGAATAGGCCGCTGAGAATCCCACCGAGCAAGAGAATCGCGAGGAGTCGTCTGGCCTGTCTGTCCGTCTCTGCTGTTCTCGTGAAATCCATCGGTGTCTCGTCTCAGTTCTCGAGTGTCTGTGTGTCCGCTGCATGAGTGTTTCGGACTTGAAACAACATATATTTATAGTGTGAAGGATGGAATAAATAAGTGATGACTATGGGGGATACTGAATCGATTCCAGTGACGGCGGCAGTTGTCGCAACCGAGGACCATCTAGCGACAACAATCGACGGTGAAACCGTTCTCCTCGAACTCGAGTCGGGGACGTACTACGGCTTCAACGAGGTTGGCTCACATCTCTGGGAACTCGTCCAGGAGCCACGGACTGTCGAGAGCCTCTGTGAGACGATTCATGCGGCGTACGACGACGTCTCGGCCGAACAGTGCCGACGGGACGTTCGCGACATCCTTCATGAGATGATCGATGCCGGACTCATCGAGGTTGAGGCCGACAACAACCCGGCGACACAGGAGTAACGAAGTACATGGGACGGATAGCCGGCTTCCTCGCGGTCCCGCTCGGGGAGAAGTTCCGACTCCTCGTAGCAGCCACCCTATTAGTGCTGGCTCGAGTCGCGTTCGCACTCCTGCCGTTTGCACCGTTTAGACACGGACTGCTGGTGATCGCGCGCCCGGTCGCTCGCGTTGTCCCCGGTTCCCCGTCGCCCGCACACGTCGCCTGGGCGGTCGACACTGCTGACCGGTCGATTCCAGGCCATCGAACCTGTCTAATGCGATCCGTTACTGCCGAGACGATCCACCGACTCTACGATCACGATATCGTTCATCGAATCGGCGTTGCACCTGCCTGCGGTGAGGACTCCGACGACGAACCAGCGTCTGAAACTGGCAGCGACCACGCCAGTCTCGAGGCTGACACACCAGCGGGCTTCGAAGCCCACAGTTGGATCGAGTACGATGAGTCGGTCTTGCTCGGTCATCTCGAGGACCTCTCACGGTTCGAACCGCTTCCACCACTCAATAGGCGTGAACAGCCATGAGTGCACTCCTCGGACTGCTCGACCGCAACGGAGACCCACTCGAGGCTGGCATACTCGAGCGAATGCACGAGCGACTGGCCCATCGGGGACCGGATGGCGGCGACTGCTGGCAGGCGCGTCGAGTGGGACTGGGCCATCAACTGCTTGCAACGACACCACAGGCCCGCGACGAGCAGCCGTATCGCGATGGTGACCTGGTGATTACCGCGGATGCTCGCCTCGACAATCGCGCGAAGTTACTGGCGGCACTTTCGGGGTCGATGTCGTCGCTCTCGCCAGCGGCCCCCGATAGTCACCTGCTACTTGCAGCCTATCGAAAGTGGGGCACTGCGTGTGTCGAGCACCTGATTGGGGCCTTCGCGTTTGCCATCTGGGACGAGCGAGAGTCACGCCTGTTCTGTGCGCGCGACCACGTCGGCGTCAAACCGTTTTATTACCATCAGACCGATGCCACGTTCGCGTTTGCAACCGAACTCAAGGCATTGCTTCCCCTCTCGAGCGTTCCGGGAACTATCGATGAGCGACGGATCGGTGACTTCCTGACGGGCCGACTCGAGGACGAGACGATTTCGTACTACGAACACGTCCAACGGCTTCCACCAGCACATGCGATGGTCGTCACGCCCACCGACTGCGAGTACTGGCAATACTGGAGCCTCGACCCGTCGAAAACGCTTTCGTGCCCATCGGATGCCGCCTACGAACGTCGCTTTCGGGAAACGTTCGAGGAGGCCGTCCGCTGTCGACTCCGTACTGCGGGGGAAATTGGCTCGGAACTCAGTGGCGGTCTCGACTCCTCGTCGGTCACTGTCGTTGCTCGAGATATCCTCCCCGATGACGAGCCACTCCACACGTTCTCGACGGTCTTCGATGAGGCCGACTCGAGTGACGAACGCGAGTATATCGAGGCTGTCACCGACCAGTCCGGGATTGTCCCGCATTTCGTTCGACCAGATGGGATCGGTGTACTCGAGAACGAAGCAGAGATGCTGACGTACTTCGACCGACCGCCACACAACACGCTCTACTTTTCGGTGTGGGAACTGTCACGTCGGACTGACGAAGTTGGCGTCGATATCGCCTTAAATGGCGTTCTCGGCGACTGTACGTCGAACTACGGCCTCGGACTGTTACCGCAACTGTTCCGGACCGCACGCTGGCGACATCTCAGGCGTGAACTGCAGGCAATGGGCGAGCACTTCGGGACACCGGCGAGCCATCTGTTCGTTCGCCATGTCCTCTTTTCGCTCGTTCCAGATTCAGTTCGACGCACGTATCGAACCCATCGTGGCAAGCCCATTCTCGAGGCGCAGGCGAATCCTGCGTTGAATCCCGTATTCGTCGACCGGATCGGCCTCCGCGAGCGCTACCAGTCGCTTGCTGGATCGCACTCACTCCGTGTCGCGACTACCGACCGACTCCGCCAGTATCGTTCGCTCACCTCCGAACGCCACGCCGCCAATCTCGAGGCAATCGACCTGCGCTATGGGGCGTTCGGCGTCGAACCGCGCTATCCCTTTGCGGATAAACGCTTGCTTGAACTCTCACTGGCAATGCCTCCCTCCCAGCAGTTTCGTGATGGTTGGACGAGAGCAATTGTTCGTCGGTCCCTTTCCGACCTCCTGCCGCAGTCGATCCAGGAACGGCCCTGGAAAACGATGATGGACGAAGCGTTCTGGAACGCACTCACAAACGAAAGGGAGGCACTCACCAACCTGCTCGAGAATCCCGGTTCTCTGGCGCGCTATCTCGATATGGATGAACTGCAGGCCGCATCCGACCGTTTTGAAACGTCACCCTCGAGTCGCGATGCTCGGACACTCTGGCGTGCTCGCTCACTTGCGGCCTGGCTCGAGGCATGGCCACACCAAAAGCAGCCGACCGCACTCGAGCAGTCATAAGCGCCCGCAGTTTACCACTTCTCTCCGTTCAAGACCAATTTATTAGGCACTAAATTTTATTGCTATACAGAATAAACTATACGGCGATGTCCGACAATACATCACGATACGACCGTCCGGAATTGACCGAGTATGGTACAGTCGAAACGCTCACGCAGAACGACAAAGTCGGTGACAGCGAAGATGCAGTGACGGAGGCAGCGGCTGACACCGGTGTGTCCATCACTGGATCCATCTTCTAACACCACGCAACCGATTTTATTTTATACTCAAGACAGTTAATATTATAATGGTTGGGGGCCATGTATTAGTTGATGTCAGATAGCACATCACCACGGTACGAACGGCCAGCACTGACCGCATACGGCACAGTCGAAACACTCACCCAGAACGATAAAATCGGTGACAGCGAAGATTCGGTGACGGAGGCGACTGCCGATGCTGGGATGGTCATCACCGGTTCGATTGTCTAACTGCGCCCATAGACACCACGCTGGCCGGAAGCGATGAATCGCCGAACGAATGCAAAACAGTTCGCAGGCTGGCCGTTCCCCCTCCAGTAAGGGGGTGGGGGATCGTCAGTCAATGCTGTTTTTCTGCGCACTTGGTGCCATGTGGTCGACAACTGCATCGATGACTGCAGGCAACTGTGTGTGGTCCTGTGGGCGAGTGAGCGTTGCGAACGACGACGCCGATGCAATCGCTGTACATAACTCGAAGTTGTCCGCAACGGTGTCCGTCTTGGCGAGCAGTCCGCTAGTATACGTCTGTGCAATCACCTGTAGGACTCGATTCTGTGCGGGGACTGGCTCAAACGCGATTTCGGGTCCCGTCTCGAGGAAATAACATCGTGTAAGCGGTTTCGGTTCCTGAACGGTATCGACGGTTTTGTATCGCTTCTCGGCGTCTCCCTCCTGTTCTGGTTGAGTCGTTCCTTCGAGTGCGAGTCCGTCGATTGCATCCGGTAGCAGCCGTACCTGTGGGATGCCGGGGACGACGACGGGCTGTCCTGACTCGTCGAATCGGATTCCAACGAGGTCATCCTCGAGAACCGGGTATCCCTGCTCGTGAAACGCAACGGCGGTTGTGGATTTCCCGGCCCCTTTCGGACCGAGAAAGATCGCTGCCTCGTCGTTGATGGCGACGGCACTCGCATGGAGGACCAACTCTCCGCGCTGATGGACGAGCATACAGATGAGTTCGTTGGCAAAGAGCCGACGGATGAGTTTGCGCGGACTGTCTCCTTCCTTGAGTTCGGCTGCGGCGTCGAAGACGATTCGATCCCCATCTTCGACGAGAAACGAACCGAGTCCATCGTAGCTGAACCGACAGCGGCCAGGTTCGGCCTCGATCCGTCGGCGACCCACGCTGGGAACTGACTCCGGAACTCGTTCGACAGCTCCCTGGCGAAACACCGCGTCGGCCGGCTGAGTGGTCTCGGACCGTGGAAACTCCGGTAACTGAATCGACGACTGAATCTCGAGTCCGTACGCAGCGTACCGATACATAGTCTGTATTCGAATCCACTGTACTTTGTAGTAACGACTTTGTTATGTGAATACTAGTGGCACCGTCTCGAGTGGCTAGCAGCGATGCCTACAGCGACTGGGCCGGTTCGACCTGTGGCTGATACAGTGTTGCATAGTGTGTCTCACCAGCGATCAGTTCGGCGTGTGTCCCTGATTCGACGATTTTGCCGTCAACAACCGTATAAATTCGGTCTGCATCTCTGACGGTCGACAGCCAGTGGCCGATAACAATCGTCGCGTACTCGCGGTCTGTCGCCTCGAGCCCCTCGAGAATGGCCTCCTCGGTCGGCGAGTCGAGTTCGCTCGTCGCTTCGTCGAGGATCAAGATGTCGGCATCAGTGAGCAGTGCTCTTGCAATCGCAATTCGCTGTCGCTGGCCACCTGAGAGGCGAACACCATCGTCGCCGAGTTGGGTGTTTACTCCCTGTGGTAACGTCTCGAGAAAGGCGTTCACTTGACTAATCTCGCAGGCACGGGCAATGGCGTCGTCACTCGCAGTTGGGTCGGCGATTGCAACGTTGTCACGGACAGTCCCGGTAAACAGAAACGGTTGCTGTGGGACGACGGTCACTCGTTCGTACCACGAGTGCCGGTCGAATTGGCTAATCGACGTCCCGTTCGCCCGAATCGTCCCCGCATCCGGCTCGTACAGTCCAGACAGCAGCGACACAATCGTCGATTTGCCGGCCCCAGAGGGACCAGCCAGTGCAATCGTTTCGCCACGCTCGAGGCGCAGTGAGACGTCGGTCACTGCTGTTCCGGCGGCGTCCTGATCGTACTGGAACGTGACATCGTCCATCTCGAGTGTGGTCGTCGGTGTGGGTGCTGGTTCCGACCCACTGGATTCAGCGTGCTGGTCGAACGCCTCGATGAGTCGCTGTGTGCGGACAAGATGTGGCAACGCGCCATCAATCGAGTACAGCGTGTTGTTGAGGCCACTAATCAGCGGCGAGAGTCGGAACATTGCAAACAGAAAGACTCCAAGTGCGGCAAACGACAGCGCCAGGTGAGCAACCGCGAGATAGACGAGCACAAAGATCACGAAGGCATTGAGGAGTTTCGTGATCGCACTTAACGCAACCTGATTCCGCTCGAGTCTGACGAACGTCTCGATGAGACGGTCGTGTGCGCGGTCGTACTCGGTAGTGAGTGTCGGTTGCATGGTGAACAGTTTCACCTCGTATAGCCCGCGCGTCCCGGCGTTGACGAGCGACTGGATCCGTTCGTTCGCTGTGGCGACTCGGTCGCCGATTTCGTAACCGGGTGCGAGGGCGTACCGACTCACTCCGACGACGGTCCCGAGGACGAGTATCGTAAGGACGGTCAACGTCGGCGAGATCACCAGTGCAACCGTCGCGTAGACGACTGCGAACAGTCCCTTTTCGATGACCGAGAGGATATCGCCGATCAAGCGTGCTGACGTTCGAGCCTCGGTGATAATCGTATTGGTAATCTCGTCACCGTCGGCCTGATCGAGGTAGCCGACTTCTGCAGCCAGCAGTGACTCGTAGGCGTCCCGTCTGAGCGAGGCCATATACTGCTGTGTCAGCGCCGCTTGTATCCAGCCAACGAGAAAACTCACGCTATATCGAAGCGTCATGACTGCAGCGAGGCCGAGCAACAGCGTTTCGAACGTGGCCGTAATCCCAAGCAGTTCGTAGCCGTCGACGAAGTACGCAAGCGGTCCCGTCGCCTCCTCACGAAGCGTCCCACCGTCCTGTGCAACCTCGATGATCGGCAGGAGAAACGTCAGCCCAACGCCCTCGAACACCGCTGCAACCGCTTTGAGGGCCAGAATAACGCCAACTGTTACTGGCCGAAAGACGACGACCGTCCACAACGCCTCGAGTTTCTCGCGAAGCGTTGGTTCGCTCGATTCGATGGTCGTCGTCTCTGCACTGGTGTCATCGTCGGTATTGGGGATGTCGCTGCCATCGTCGCCGTCACCGACACGGCCGGTCGCATTCACGCTGTTGGTCATGTCAGGACCATTGGGTCTCCGTGTCCGGGTGAGTCTCCGTTCGGAATCGGTCGAACACGCCGCTTGCGAGTCGGATCGGTCGGACGAGACGATACAGTGGCGTCAGTGGCCACGGAATCGCGACCGCTTCGACGTCTGAGCGATTCGGGCCGAACAGCCACGACAGCCAGAATGAGGCTTTGTCCCGCCGTCGATCTAGCGTCCGCGCCTGATACTGGCGTTCATCGAGCAACCAGTAGGTCGTCTCATCGAACAACCGCTCGTGGACGTGCGTACACAACGCCTCGAGTCCAGGTTCGTCTGCGATCAGACGGTCGATCCAGTCGGGAAGTCCCACTGCAAAGAGAGAGTCGACGACCGCCAGTCCGACCAACAGTTGCCGCTCGCAGGTGTGCGCTCGAGCGCGTCGGACGATTGCGTCCCAGTCGAGACTCTCATTCTCGAGGCAGCGACTGACGTCACACCACCAGTGGAGTCGCTCCCAGCGGTGGCGCGTGCCATGAACACAACTCAGCAAGAGTCGGTCGGTGGGGGATAGTACCGGCATCGAGGTGCCGGCAACGGTCAGTTCCTCGCGTCGGTCCCACACCGACTCGAGGTCGAACCCGGTTGGAAACCGCCGTGCGAGTACACGCCAGTGAAGTTCGACCTCGATTCCGCTCTCCGTGTGTTTGAACGTGTACTCGCGCCCGAGACGGCGGTAACACCGCTCCTGTGAGACGGTTAATTCGTCAGTTGAGTCGAGCACGTATGCCGGTTCGTACCCGCGCTCGAGCAGGATCGATTTGATGACGGGGATGTCCTCGCGGTCGACGAGCAAGTCTAGGTCACCGAACTCTCGCTGGCCGACATCGCCGTAGCCGAGTTGGGCCATCACCGGCCCACGATAGGGAATCGCGCGGATGCCCGTCGCCTGAAACGTCGCCGACAGCGACGCGAGTTCGTGAAACTGCTGGAGGTTTCGTCTGGCAACGAACGCGCTTCGCTCGCGCAGGCGTTCGGACACATGCGCTGGAACGCTGTCTACGACGGCTGTCGAATCCTCGGTTTGTGGTGCTATCGTCGATTCTGTCTTAGTATCTGTCGACTCGGGTGGCGCTGTCGATGCCTCCTGGGTGCCCACGGAGAGCGCCTGTGCGGCCGTCGTCTCACGGAGCGCCGCCGCAACCTGCGGGCCGACGGAATGGCGTCTCGTCAACTCGAGGACCCGGTCCCACTCGAGTGAATCTGTCTCCGGTCTCTCGTCGGCTGGAACGGCTGTCCCGCGGTGCCACGCCTGAAGACAGCGAACGATGAATGCCCCTTCTTTCGAGTATGTGTCCCCCATGGTACTCTGTTAGACCGTTGGTGTCTGCTGGCCTCGATACCACTCGAGTGTCTGCTCGAGGCCGGCATCGAACGAGACCGTTGGCTCGAATCCCAACGCCGATCTGGCGGCCGAGATATCCGCCCTCGAGTGTTCGATATCGCCCGAACGCGGGTCGACGTGGACGATTTCTGCATCCGTTCCTGTCTGTTCCTGTATCCGCTCGGCGACCGCCCGAATTGTGACCGACTCACCAGTGCCGACGTTGAACGCGCGGCCAACGGCGTCAGTCGTCCCCGCGAGGCAGTTTGCCTGCACGATGTCGTCGATGTAGACGAAATCCCGCGTCTGGCTCCCATCGCCTTCGACCGTAATCGGCTCACCCGCCAGTGCCTGCTCGAGAAAGACGCTAATGACGCCGCTGTAGGGGCCAGCAACCTGTCCCGGCCCGAAAACATTGAAGTAGCGCAGTGCCACGACCTCGAGGCCGTACTGTTCGTGATACTGGCGTGCATACTGATCGACGGTGTGTTTGTCGATGCCGTACGGCGAGGTGGGCCTCTTCGGTGCCGTTTCGTCGATTGGGACCGTCTCCGGATGGCCGTACATCGCTGCACTCGAGGCAAGCACGACTCGTGCGTCGTGGTCTCTGGCTTTCTCGAGCAGCGCCAGCGTTGCGTTGACGTTGATCGCGTGGCTAGTCGTTGGCTCGTCGATAGATCGCGTGACGCTGACGAGTGCGGCTTCGTGAAAGATCAGGTCGACGCCGTCGATTGCTCGCTCGAGTGCTGTCTCATCTCGGATATCTCCTTCGATGAACGTGGCTTCCTCAGGGACATTCGAGCGTGATCCCGTTGTGAGCGCATCGAGAACGCGGACGTCGTTTTCGTCGACGAGCGCTCGTGTCAGATGGCTCCCGATAAACCCTGCACCGCCAGTAACGAGGATTTGCTTCCCCGTGATTTCAGTCGTCGTCATGGACCTCTGTTTCCGTTGTTGACGCCGTGGATGGCCGTGGGTTCGTCTCCGATGATGTGGTGACTGCTGACTGTCGTGAACGCTCTGAGAATTCAGCTCCAGTCCCCCATAGCACGATCTGGGGATCTGCAGTCTCTGTACAGACAACCGCATCGTACCCCTTGTACGTCCCATACGCCAGTTCCGGACACGCCGGGCAGTTGATTTGCTCGAGCGGCACTCGTGTACTCATCTAATTTCATATTCTATAGCACTAATATGAATATTTTGGAACCCTACTATATTAAAAGAAATATCTACAACTACTCTATTTGAGATTAATATTGTACATTCATGACCGAAATATATTTTACCTCGACACTGTTCCGTCTGAACTAATGGAACGCGTTCTCGTTACTGGTGGTGCAGGATTCATTGGCTCACAACTGACCGACCGACTCCTCGAGCGCGGTGATGAGGTCGCCGTCGTCGATAACTGCTCGACCGGTCGCCGCGACTGGGTCCCCGACGAGGCGACCGTTTTCGAGCGTGATCTCACCGATTCGGACGCACTCGAGGGTGTCCTGACTGCGGATATCGACCGGGTGTTTCACCTCGCGGCGTCGAAAGCCGTCGATGCCGATGCGCCACACGAACAGTTCCGGCGAAACACGCGGATGACGGCAACCGTCTTACAAGCCATGAACGAGGCTGACGTGACGGAACTGGCCTATACCTCTTCGTCGACCGTCTACGGCGAAGCACCGCGACCGACACCCGAGGACTACTCACCACTCGAGCCGATCAGTCTGTACGGCGCGAGCAAACTCGCCGACGAAGGGTTGCTCTCGACGTATGCGCACTCACACGATTTTACGGTCTGGAACGTCCGATTCGCGAATATCGTCGGCCCACGACTCCGAGGGGCCGTGATTCCGGATTTCATCGAAAAACTCCGTGACGATCCGTCGACGCTGACGATCCTCGGTAACGGTCGGCAGGAAAAATCCTACATGCACATTACAGACTGTCTCGACGCACTTCTCACCGTCGTCGAGACCACTGACGACCCGATGAACACCTACAATCTCGGGACGCAGACGACGACCTCAGTCACCCAGATCGCCGACATCGTCAGCGACGAACTCGGTCTCGAGCCGACCTACGAGTACACTGGCGGTGACCGCGGCTGGGTTGGCGACGTCCCGAAGATGCGCCTCGGAATCGAGAAACTGTCTGAGCTGGGCTGGGAACCACGCTTCGAGAGCGACGGTGCAGTTCGACGTGCAGCCGCGCAACTGCTCGCAGAGTTCGAGCGCCAGCCACAGCCAGCCTGACTCGAGTCGTGTGAGCGGGTCGGTTGGGACGCTTACCACCAATTGCTTGTCGTCCGCCCGCTACGGTCTCGAGCAAAACCACAATATATTCAACAAAATCAGTACATATATTAGTGAATATAACTGCGATACGAACGAGAGACGATATGCCGTACTGCATCGACGAACGTGGATTCACCCACTTGAGAGAGCCAGAATCGCCGTTCGGGGCCACGAACGTCTCGAGGACCGGGAGGACAATGATCTGGTCGCAGATGAGTGAGAACGAATGGCGGGGCTGATCACAACCGCTGCGGCGGTCAGGCGCGAGGAAGGAACCTGGAGTCTCATCAAGAAAGGCATCCACCGAACGACGTTCAACCACGCCTTGCTTGGAATTTCTCCGGGGCTTGCACTAGGAACGTGGGATCGCTGGCACAGCGTCCGAAACCGCTATCACCAACTCCGACGTCGTCGTGCACCCGAACGCTACACTGACGCCGATCCGAACAAACGATTCACTGTTTCGCCCGACGCGATCACCTATCGCTTTGCATCCGACGAAGACACTGTCGTCGACCGCGACCACTACCGTGGACTGGTCAGTGACGGGTCCTGGGACCGAAATCGCGTTCGCATCACTGACCGAACGTTCTACCGGTCCATCGCCGCCGTCTACGATCAGGGCCACGACTGGGCTGAGACTCCCTGGTATCAGGATGCACTCGAGGCTATCGATTCCGGCGGCCGAAAGTGGGGCTGTGGCTCGCGGGCAGAACTCGGTGAGCAGTGTGCTCACGTTGATCGCCTCTATGCGGCCATGGACGACCACGGCTACATCTCACAGCGTGACCTCGTCGCACAGGGTCTCGATCAGTTCCCGCTTCGAGATCCCGTCCTCAGTATCGGACGTGACGGCGAACTGTTGCACTTCAATGACGGCAATCACCGACTTGCGCTCTCGAAACTCCTCGAGGTGGACGAAATCACCGTTCGGATCGGCATTCGACACGCCGAGTGGCAACGCCTTCGCAATACACTCCGTGAAACCGGCCCCGAATCGCTCGATCCCGCCGAGAGAACCCACCTCGAGCATCCCGACCTCGCTGACCTCCTCGAAGACAGCCGATGATCGCTTTCGCCCCCGTTGTCGTCACTCGAGCGGATTTCCACTGAGATAGCTACCATGAGCCTCCAGACAGACCTCGGAAACCGGTTCAGAATCGAACTCGTCAGTCGGATCGCTGCGATTTGTTCCGGCATGATCCTCACCGTCATGCTCGCCCGATTGCTCGAGCCAGACGGCTACGGGTTGCTCTTTTTCGCCCTCTCGATTCTCGGGACGGCAAAAATGGTCAGCAAACTCGGTCTCGGCAAATCGACCGGCCGGTACGTCGCGAAGTACAACACGTCTGCACGCGGGCAACTCCCACATATCCTCGAGTTTGGTTTGCTCGCGAATCTCGTGACAATCGCGATCACCTGCCTCGGACTGTTCGTGTTTGCAGCCGAAATCGCAGCCCTCGCCGGTGAACCCGACCTCGAGCCGTTGTTGCTCGTCGGTGTGTTGTTCGTCCTCTGTGGGACGTTGAAGACGTTCGTCCGAAAGGTTCTGCAGGGATTCGAGGATATCAAAACCGCAGCCCTCGTCAAAATCATTGATGCGAGTTCGAAACTGTTGTTCGTCGTTGCACTGGTTATCCTCGGCTACGAAGCAATCGGGGCGCTGCTTGGCTACGCGCTGAGCCTGGGACTCGCTGCAGCTGTCGGCGGCATCATCATCTACTGGCGCTACTATCGCTCGTCACCTCGAGCGCCACGCGAGTCGGGTCTTCGGCGTCGGATCGGAGAGTATTCGATTCCGATTACGGCGACGAGTACGGCAAACGTCCTCGACAAGCAGGTTGATACGATTTTGATCGGGTTCTTTCTGACGCCTGCCGCTGTTGGCTTCTACACGGTTGCAAAGCAGGTTATCGAGTCCGTCGAAGCGCCAATGGCCTCGCTTGGCTTTACGCTGTCGCCGACCTACGAGGTGCAAAAAGAACAGGGCAACGCGGATACGGCCGCACGACTTTACGAAGCGGCACTAACGAACGGACTACTGGTCTACGTCCCTGCGGCAGCTGGCCTCGTACTGGTCGCCGAGCCGTTCGTCGAACTGGTCTTCGGGGCGGAGTATCTCGAGGCCGTTCCGGTGTTACAGGTGTTTGCACTGTATGCCGTGTTGCTGGCGATTACGAACATTACGAGCAACGGACTCGACTATCTCGGCCGGGCCAGAGCGCGTGCCGTGGCGAAAGGAATCACCGCCGTCGCTAACGTCGTGTTGAATATCATATTGATCCCTCGACATGGCGTCGTCGGGGCTGCCGTTGCAACGGTCATAACCCACTCAGTGTATACGCTTGCGAACCTCTACATCATCAATCAGGAGTTCGATCTCCGGATTCTGTACATCCTCCGCCAGAGCGGTGGGATCGTCTTCATTACGCTCGTGATGTCCGTCGCGGTTGCAACTGTCGCAGGTTCGATTCAGGGCTGGCTGACTCTGTTTTCCGTCATCACGGTTGGCGTTCTCGTCTGGGCCGTGACGGCTGTCCTGACTGGCTTACTCGACATGCAGGCGGTTCGATCCCATCTCGTATGACAATAATTCCATCAGATATCCGTCGCTGTCGACAGTGGGATACACCGTTGCCTCGATCAACGTCCTGTCCAACGTGTGACTGCGAGCAGGGACAGCTATTGACCAATGACACCAGTGACCCTATACCGAACTGTTCAGCTAAATCCTCTCACTCGAGTGGCGACACTTGGATCTCGGACTGGACTGCTCGAGTCGTTGCGTGGGACGGGATCCTCGGTCGCTGAGACACTCCCCGCAGGTCATCTTACCGAGACACGAGTCGGTCCAGTTCGAACGGAACAGCCACTCGATGGCACGGCGCTGTCTGCAACGCTCGAGTGTGACCCCGAGACGTTTCGGCGGGTCCTCTCGACTGGCTTTGAGTGGTTACGCGACTTTCAGGTGGCCTTTGGCAATGCACACCGACGTGTCCTCCCGATGGAACTCGAGCGTGCATTGACGATTCCCTCACTCGATCTGTCACCACCTGCTGGAGTCGTCTCGCAGCCAGTACAGCTGTTTCGACACCAGTACATGGTGATCTCCATCCGGAGAACATCTATAGTAGTCAGTGAAACTATTTACACACTTATCGCAACGCAGTCGTGCGATTAGGTGTATACACAATTTCAGTTGTTACTATAGGCATTCTGGAGTAATCTTCGTGAGCCGACTTATCGGCGTAAAAACAGCCGGTAGCCGTGATCGATCTCTGCGAGGTCGTCGTACGTCACATCCTGGCGCTCCTCGTACTGCAGAATCGAGATACTGCCTTCGATTGAGACGGAGACGATCTCGAGTCCGGCAGCCGCGAATCGCTCAAGGAGGGCCTCTGTCTGTTCGTCCGACAGTAAGTGCGGATGCATTTCCAGAAAGAGCAACAGCGGCGTCTCTGCTGTCAGAAGGGATTCCATCCCCTCGATGATCTCGACTTCATAGCCTTCGACGTCCATCCGAACGACGCTGATCCGTTCGGGTTCGAGCTCTGTCGCTGCCAGATAGGACTCGAGCGACCACATCGAGACGGTTGTCGTCGACTCAACGTCAGCGTGGTGACCCTCAATCGATGACGTCTGAATCTGATTGAGATTCGAGTGCGTTGCCCGCTCGAGGGTCGCGGACCCCTGTTTTGGGCCAACCGCTGCGCGTTCGAGGGTGACCCGGTCCTGATAGCCGTTTCGTGAAATATTCTCCTCGAGCAACTGAATCGTCTCTCCGTCGGGTTCGAACGCGATCACCGACGTCTCCTCGCTCGTCATGGCTAACTCGGTGAGTGCGAAGTAGCCGATGTTTGCGCCGATATCGACGATCTGCATCGGGCCATCGACGTCGCGTTCGACGCGCTCGAGTTCGCGCCGGTAGATCGCTGTCGTGTGTGTCTCGCGGGTTCGAAACAGGTAGAGATCGCGCGAGATGCCACGGTCGGACAGGTCCAGTTTGAGTTCGCCATCGTCGATGTCTACGACGGCGTACTCGCCGCGATTATCGAGCGTTCGATCAACGTAGCGCTCGAGGAGGTCGTATCCCGTGCCGACTTTGAACGCGAGCAAGAGGGCCGTAAGCACGCGCCACTGTCGTAACAGGAGGACGATTTCAGCGCCTTTTCGTCGGAGGTAGTAGCGTGCGCCGGTTGGGTCGGCGTATACGCGGTATAGTTTTCGGATCATTGGTGTCGTGTCTGCCAGATTCGGACCTCGCCGTTCGAGTAGATTCGATTCGCGGTGTGGTCCTGTGCTAACGCATCATAATCGTCGCCAGTAATGCGGACGAGGTCGTCGTGTCGCCACTCGGGTTCGGCTTCGTGCCAGACGAGGTCCGCGGTTCGGATGACAATGTAGCCGTCTGCGGGAAGCCACGACCGAACCGTTGGACTCTCGTGATACCCCAGATGGGGCGACAGATATGTGTGTGCAGAGACGTGTTCGTCCGAGCGGATCAACGCGTCTGCATCGGCGTAGCCGTACTCGTAGTACGCAAAGACGTCCCGGCTCATGTCCGTATACGTCGGCTCTGTCCGGTCTTTGGTCTCGAGATGCCAGCTATACCCTGTTGTACTCGCGGCTGTCAGGTGTGTGTTCTCCGAATAGGCGGTTGTCGTCGAGTAGATGGTTGCACCGCCCAGGGAGGCAACGAGGAGAGCGAGAACGACTGCGGTGACGACTCGACGACGCTGCCCCTGATGGCGACCATGTGTCTCGATGAGTGACCAGAGGAGAACGCCAACGGCGGGGATGGCAAACAGTATCAGATACTGCGCGGATCTGATGATGCTACTGCCATACAGTTGGATGACCAGAAACGCGACCGTGAGTACCCCACCGAGGGCGACCTGGACGGCAACGTGCCCGTCGAATTCTGTTGCTCGCCGCCGGAGCAACCGGTAGCCAATGAGCATCGTCGCGATGCCAGCGAGTGCGAAGTATAAAAACAAGACGCCCCAGTTCGGGATGACGAACGTAAACAGGAGTTGCTCGAGCGTGTAGTTGACTTCGGCTGCACGGGTTGCGGTCTCAGCGCCGCCACCGGCTTCCATCGTTACGAGCGACACGATTGACGAGCGGACGTTTCCGTCAACGGTTCCGTGATGGACGTGCCACCCGAGGAGGCCGGCAAAGCCGCTGCAGACGAGACCGACGCCACGGAGGTCAGGAACCCAGCCTCGAGTAGCGGATCGGTTCGAGAGCGCGACGACGCCGAGGAGTACAGTCGCTGCAGTAAACGTATAAAACGCCGAGATCGGATGGTAGATGATCAGGGCAACGGCGAGCACACTAAAGGGGTACGCTGTGCGTCGAACCGAATCAGCCGCGAATCGGTGAACGATATACAGTGCAACCGGGAGCAACGTTAATCCGAACAGCCAGGGAGCGAGCGAGAATCGGTTGCTCGTAAAGAAGATAGGCATCGCCGCGACGAACGTGAGAAGTGCAAGCGAGTGGTTCTCTGCGTGGGACCGGACAAAGAGTACGATGCCGGCAATCAGCAACACCTTGAACCAGAAGCCAAGCAGTGCAACGGTCGATTCTGGTTGCATGCCGGCGAGAACCGTCAATGCAACACTGAGGAGATGCGTCGCCGGGTACAGTAAATCCGACAGCACACCCGTCTCGAGAATGTCATCGATGAGCCCGAGATGGACGAGCACATCGTAGCTGAAGCGGCCATAGAGGACGTACTCACGGGCGAGTGGGAGTGCAAAGTAGCCGGCGTAGGCGACAATCAGACAGCCGGCACTTCCCAGCCAGTATCTCGGCTGCACATCGACCATCGCTGCACGGACCAGCACGAGTACACCACAGAGGAGTGCCACAACGAACAGTCCACGTGCGACCGGGTGAACGGCATCGAGGAGCGACACCTCATAGCCCGTCGCTGGCGGCAACAGTGCGACGTAACTGAGCCAGAGACTCGTCATGATGAGACAGAGTTTCGTCCCTCTCGAGGCGAGTACATCCGGTTCAGCGGTCGCAGTTCGGTATGCCATCAGTCGGTGTCAGTCGGCGCTCGTCAGTCGCAGGCAGTCACGGACTCGAGCCTGTTATTCGGACGCTGACCCACATTAGTTTTTCTACCAAGATAGCTCTGTTGAAGTAGTTATTTCTCGATAAGAACGTATACGGGTGGTGTAGGAGGTTTCTATGTGCGAGATGTCCCGTTCCTCCCAACAGCAAATACACACTCGCCTACTCAGATAATTTTATTAGACTTCTATAATAATATTACGACGATACAGGGTGCTGGTACGATAGGATGTCGAAAACAACATACGACGAACGAACACGCGAGCAACGAACGGTATCGACGTCGACACCCGCGGTGGGAGTAGTGGCGACACCAGAAAATAGCGACTCGATTCCAGCGGCCGCACTGCAGGCGAAACGACGCGGATTCGAGCCGATTGTCACCGCTGTCGATGAGACGGTCGCCGGCTACCAACTCGCGGACGAAATCGATGTCCGGACGGTAGACCCACTCGAGAGAGAGCGAGAACACGTCGATCCGTGGGATCGGCTGACTACTGAAGCGCGTGCCATCGGCTTTCCGGGGTTGATCGCCCACCGGAATCCCGACGCTGCGGTCGATTACAGCCGAAGCTACCGGCAGGCGATGGACACTGACCGCTATACGATAGATGCGGTGGCCAGCCCAACCGTCGAGACGACACCGCGCGTGCTGGCTGCGATTCCAGCGTACAACGAGGCAGCGACAATCGAGGACGTCGTTGCTGACGCCCTCGAGTACGCCGATGAGGTCCTCGTCGTCGACGATGGCAGCACCGACGACACCGCGACACTCGCTCGAGAGGCCGGTGCAGCCGTCCTCGAGCACGAGGAAAACAGCGGCTACGGCGGCTCACTGAAAACGATTTTCCGCGAGGCAGATCGCGCACACGCGGATCATCTCGTCATCCTCGATGGGGATGGCCAACACGATCCGGAGGACATCCACACACTCGTCGAGACCCAGCGCGAGACCGACGCAGAACTGGTCATCGGGAGTCGGTTCGAACCGGAATCTGACACCACGTTTCCACTGTATCGTCGCGGTGGCCTATTCGTCGTCAACACCCTCACCAACCTCGGGCTTGGAATCGTCCGCCCGAGTAGCTGGATCGGCGATACGCAGAGTGGCTTCCGTGCATACGACCGGACCGCAATCGAGTCACTCGCGGCCGACGACTCCATTGGCAACGAAATGGGTGCAAGCACGGATATCCTCCATCACGCACACCACCAGTCCTTTGCTATCGACGAAGTCGGAACGACGGTCTCCTACGACGTCGACAACGCCAGCAGCCAGAATCCAATCGCCCATGGCATCCACCTCGTCACCAATATCCTCCGGACGGTCGAAGAAGAACGCCCCATCTCGAGTCTCGGGATTCCCGGCCTGCTGAGTGCGACCTGTGGGATCGGCTTTGCCTATCTCACGATGGCAAACTACATCGACAGCGGCACATTCCCACTCGGGCTGGCGCTCGTCTCGATTTTCTTCACGCTGGCCGGGATTTTCGCGTGCTTTACGTCGATCATCCTGCACTCGCTCAACAAACACTCGCAGCGGGTGGCGGAGACGACCCACGCGAAGTACTAGCTCGGAGTTGGCTGTTGGTCGCGCAGGAGCGTCGAAATAATCCGTCCGCGAACGGCGTTCGGTGCCACTTTTGGTGCTGATCGCACGACGAAGTTGGCTGCCGCCCGCGGGCGTGAGACAAAGCCAGTCGCTGCCAGCCGCCGCTGGAGATCGAACTCGCCATAGACGTGTGTGAATCCACCACGTCGCCGGTACATCTGTGGGCCTGCCCGCACTTTCGCCAGCACCCGCGGACTGTTAACGAACGTATAGCCCGCCGCCAGCAGCCGCGTCCAGAGTTCGTAGTCTTCACCCAGCCGCAGTTGCCGATAGTTGCCAACGTCCAGAATCGGCTGCCGGCGCGCCAGAACTGTCGTGTGATTGATCGGGTTGCGAAGTTTCGCACTCTGGCGGATCGCCGCCGGCTCACACGGCACTGTCCGACGGCTGTGTGGCCGCTCGGGATCGGCCTCGAACTCCTCGATATAGCCACCGACGAGATCGGCACCGGTCGCGCGCAACAACTCGAGTGACCACTCGAGGCGCTGTGGAACGGCCAGATCGTCGGCATCCTGAATCGCGACGAGATCGGAGGTGGCTGCCTCGATACCGGTGCGACAGGCTGCCCCGTTGCCCTGATTCTCAGCGTGGGCAACCCGCTCGATGGGAACCACTGCCTCACGCTCGAGTGTTGCCAGCGTCTCCTCGAGTGGCTCCGTTAGCGGGCCGTCTTCGACGACGACGATTTCGTCCGGCAGCCGCGTCTGGGCGAGCAGACTGTCAATCGACGCCGCAAGCCCGTCGGGGTCGTCACCCTTGTATGTTCGGACGAGTACAGATATTTGATCCATACACTAGAATTAGAATAAAGGGATAAATCGATGTTTATTTCGCTCGCGTCGCGGTGAGACGACTGCGGTCAGGAGCCGATGTGACTCCCCTGGCGTCGGGTGTGACGACCAACCGCCTGTCGTTACCCTGTCCTGATCTGGGCCAGTCCGTCCTGCAGTTCGCTGCCGATGACAGACTGTGCGTTCTCGGTTTCGACGCGCTCTCTGGCATTGTTTCCGAGTCGCACTCGTTCATCGTCGTCCTCGAGCAGTTGGCTCACCGCTCGAGGAAGGTGTCCGTCTGCGGTAGGGTCGACCAACAGCCCAGTTTCGCCGTCGGTGATCTGATCGCGCATTCCAAGGTCGTCGTTCGCGACGACTGGGAGTCCACAGCCCTGTGCCTCGAGGACGACGTTGGGATAGCCGTCGAGATACGAGATGTAGACGAGGACGTCTGCGCTTGCATAGAGGCGGTCGATGTCGTCGACGAACCCAGCAACGGTGATTCGGTCGCGAATGTCGGGGGCACAGTGGCGTTCGATGTGCTCTCGAAGCGGGGCAACGAACTGGCCGCCGCCTGCGATGACGTATCGGGCAGACTGGCGGCGCTCGAGGACGGCCTCAACGCCAGCGAGCGCATCACACATCCCGTCGAATTTGCGTTTGAACGCGAGATTTGTGACCGAGAGAATCAGTTCCTCGTCGGACTCGTCCTGCGGTTCGGGCGCTGTAGCGCCGAATACGTCCGGTCGAAACGGGACGGGCACCACGGCGACCTCGTGACCCTCGAAGTGGCCGCGCTCGCAGTAGCGTTCTTTGAGTTCCTGCGAGACGACGACTGCTCCGTCTGCAGCCCCAATGATGCGTCTGTTCATCAGATCCGTCGCTCGGTGGCTCAGTTGTCCTGCATACGACCCGGCGGTTCGGTTACTCGCGACCTGATCGTCGACCACATCGCCGATTTTGTCACCGACGAGTCTGACGACGAGTGGCGTCCCGGATCGCTTCGCAGCGGCCCAGGCGGCCAGCCCAGGAACGTCGTAGACGTCGATCAGGACGGTGTCGACAGGTGCTGTAGCGATTGTGTCTCGGACGCGTCGATACGTGTCGACGAATCGCCGACCGACACCATCGGATGGATCGACCTGCACTGCCGAAAACGAGACTCCGACCGCCTCGAGTGGCTCGAGCACTTCCCAGGGGCGACGTGCGGTTACGACGAGTGGGTGCATCTATCCGTCCTCGAGTGCGGCGCGATGGAGGGTTTCCATGCGTTCGGCGTGAGCTTCCCAGGTCCACCCCTCCGCGTGCAGTCGCTGATGACCGTTTTCGCCCAGTTCGAGCACTCGCTGGCGATCAGCAAGGAGGCGCTCGAGTGATTCCCGGAGGGCGTCGACATCGCCAGGTGGGATGAGAACCCCTGTTTCGCCGTCGACGACCTGCTCGGGGATGCCACCGACCGTTGTCGACAGAACGGCCGTCTCCGCAGCCATCGCCTCGTAGATGACCGTTGGTCGCCCCTCTGCGTGACTCGGGAGCAACAACAGGTCCGCCATCGCGAAGTACTCTCTGAGCGCGTCGGTCGATAGCCCCTGATGGATCTCGACGCGGTCCTCGAGGCCAGCGTCGGCGACGGCCTCCTCGAGTTCTTCTCGAAGCTCGCCCTGATGGCCGACGAACGCGACCTGGGCCGTCTCGTCCTCGAGCGTCGGGAGCACCGCCATGATCTCCTCGAGGCCTTTGCGCTCGATAAACAGGCCACAGAACAGGACGAACGGTTCGTCCGTTGGAATGTTGTTTTCGCGACGCAGTTCTGTCGCACGATCCGTCGGGAAATTCTCCGGGTCCGCTCCAATCGGAAACAACGTCGTCTCGGCATCGGGAACGATCTCCGTCGCTCGCTCCTCGAGTGCGTTGCTTACACACAGTACCTGCTCGGCGTGGCTGATCGTCTCGCGAATTTTCGCTTGGACGCCGCTGGTGAACTCGTCATACTCGTTGAGAATCGAGCCGTGTGCGACGACGAACAGCGGAATATCGTGGTCGCGCGAGTACTCGAGGAAGCCGTAGCCGTCGATGTAGATGTGGCAGGCGTGGATGACATCTGGGACGCCAAAGGTCTGTTCGGCGTAGGTCGGCACGCGTTTGGCAAACGAGTTCCCCGCAGTTCCGTAGAACAGGCGTTTTGGGATGCCATAGAAGAATCGCGGTCGATGGACGTCGTAGCCGTCGAACGACTCCACGCGCGGAATCTGTCGATAGTCGGAGTACGGCCCAACCGGTGGTGCGAACGGTCGCGGTGAGACGACGTTGAAGCCGACATCCCGCTTGCAAAACGCCTCGAACGACCGGGCGTTCCACAGCCCGGAGTACGGGTTGATCTCCTCGGGATGATGTGTCGCCGTCGCGAGTACCGTATACATTTATCCAATCACTTCGTAAGATCACCAATACGATCTATTGAATTTTTTGCTCGAGTGGCGATGAAATGTAGGTGTCCTCGAGTGATACCGTACCGAGCGGTACCGATGGCTCTGGCAGTTGTGGTCCTCGTGAAATTGTTCGTCGCAAAAGCGGGCCGGGCGCAAGTATGAATGACGTCGAGGCGTTCCTGCTCACTTCATTGTGCGGGCCGGGCGCGATTATGAACTACGCCGAGACGTTCCTGCTCACTTCGTTGCGCGGTCGTCGGCGCAGAGCGCCGACTGCTCGAGGGATCGAAGATCCCTCGCTGGCTGCGACTCGTCTACTTCAAATCGCTTTGGCCGCTTTGCTCCTCACGAAATTGTTCGTCGCAAAAGCGGGCCGGGCGCGATTTGAACACACAGTCGGACGTGCTCACTCCGTTGCGCGCGACCTCCCTGCATTCAAATCCCGCCGGTTCCGTTACCTGTTGCTCACGAATTTGTTCGCGACAGGAAAGCGGGCCGGGCGCGATTTGAACACGCGACCGTCTGGTTAAAAGCCAGACGCTCTGCCAGACTGAGCTACCGGCCCTCGAGTGATACTTTCGGTGAGTGGCGGTTAAACGTTTTCTTTCGCTACGCGCGTTGTGACGGTGTGACTTACTCCTCGAAATACTGCTCGAGGGCGTCGGTGACGATAGCACCGGGATCGATATCCTCAATCGAGGCTTGCTGGCGTAGATCGCGATATGTTGCCGGCGAGAGGGTGACAGTGAACTCGCCGAGGACGACGTCGTGCTCGAGGAGTGCCTGCTCGATTGGCGTACCGTCGTTGACTGCACTGGCGACGCTGCGGACTTCGCGGACGGTGAGGTCGCCGTCGAGTGCAGCCCAGGCGAGCAAGAGTCGTGCCTCGCCGGCGACGCGCGCGATGTGTTTCGCAGCAGTGGGTGCAATTTTGCCGGTCGCGACCTGTTTTCGGACGGATCGCGGTAAGTCGTGAACGCGAGCCCACTTGCGGATGAACGACACGGTGGTTTCGTCTCCGGCTCGTTCGGCGGCGGCCTTGTACGAGCCCTCGCCACGGACAAGCGCTGCGCAGGCGGCTGCGCCACGAAGCATGAACAGATGGTCATCACCGGTATCGCCACCGGCGAATTGGCGAACAGTTGTAGCCGCGTCTGCGAGACTATCGGGGTCGTCGGGATCGAACTGGACCGCTTCGCGCGCGCGCCTGCCGGCGACGGATTCGTCGCCCCGGATAACCGGCGCACCGACGGGGGACTCTCGGTCCGTCGGAATTGATTGGTCGCGATCAGCAGCTGGCCCCGAGTCGTCGCGCTCGCGACGGTCTCCGGACCGATTATCAGCCATGTGTGTCGATATGTGCGTGGGTGTTAAAAACCTCGCTCTGAGAGCGATTGAATCGTCCGCTGTGTCGGCGGTCAAGTGGGTCGTCAGCGGCTCTGTGTCTCCGCACGCTTTTCCGAGAGATGCTCCCAAATTTCCGTGCAGCCAGCTCCCTCCTCGATATCCTCGAGGTGGGCATCGTCACGCTCCGATTCATCGTCGTGTGTCTTCGCCTCCGCGGTCCGTTCGGCCACGTCAGTCATGAAACGGCGTTGGAGCGCTAGTATCTTAAGTACCGCTTCGGCTGCAAACAATACCCGTGCTCGGTTATACCGGGGACATGTGCCTCTATCTCGGATGACTGAAATGAGTGCTGTACGGCACGAAACCGTCTTGTGTGGGTTGGTGATCGGCAACGGACCGACTGGGCAAGCGAGTGGTCCGTCTCGAGACGAGCGTCTGGTCTGTTCGATGGGTTCGAACGGAACCACATCGCCCAGCCGACATCTTTGGAGCAGCGAGACTCTGACTGAACCGGCGCGTGAGAGGGGGTGGCGACGTTGTTTGCCGATACCAACAGTTCGTCCTGTGACGCGTGATCTCTCATAGGTCAGTGCTGACTGTCCTGCAGTGATCCGTGTTCGGTTCTCGAGAAGGAGCAATATTTTCCTAAAGAAGGCACGAACAGCGTCATCTCTTGGCGGCTGCCGCATCCATCTCCGTTATATGTCGCCGTTGTGTACGTCGTGGCGATGTCGAATCGATTCATTTCGGTTACCGCTCGGACGACGCTCGAGTACGTCGAAGCGACCGTCACGGGAGAGTCGTTCGACCGCGAATCGATTGCGGTGGTGAACGCAACGACTGCGACGGATGACCCTGACTGCGTTCGACTACAAACTGAACTTGATACCGTCACTGAAACCCACCTGCCACAGCATCTGGATGAGTTCGAACTGACTCCTGACCAGGCCCGAACACTGGCAACAGCCCTCGAGACACACGCTGATCGCGTCGAGAACGCCACAGACTCTACTGACGAGTGACCTGTTCAATGGACCAATCGAGACGTCGCTGACGCCTGCCGTCGCAGGCTGGCGATTTTTTCACATCACTGGCGAACGGGTTCTCGGAGCACCCATGAGCATGGACACCATTCACGACCTGTTCGAGCACGGTCTCGAAGACATCTATCACGCCGAGCACGAGTTGCTCGAGGCGCTTTCCGATCTCGAGGAGAACACCGGACGCGAGGAAATCGCGAGCGCGTTTGCCGAGCACCGCGAGGAGACCAAACAGCAGATCGACCGCCTCGAGGAGGTCTTCGAGATGGTCGGCGAGCCACCGGAGAAAGAAGAGTGTGAGGGAATCAAGGGATTGATCGAGGAGTACGAGGAGTTCGAATCGATGGAGCCGAACCAGGAGGTGATGGACTATCACAACATGGCCGCGGCGGAGAAGACCGAACACTACGAAATCGCTGCCTACGGAAATCTGATTCCGCTGGCTGACCAACTCGGAATGGACGATGCCGCCGACCTTCTTGAAGAGAACCTGCGGGAGGAACAGGATGCACTCGAAGAACTCACGGAGTTGACCGAGGAGTTCGAGATGGACGCGATTCCGGCTGAGTAACGCCGTTTGTGAGTTACTGGCACTCGACTCACTATGGCAGCCCGGCGTCGGTCACGTTTCGGCCGATGGCTGCCCATTGTTTTTAATGTCTGAACGCCAAGTGACTGCTGTGACCACGTCGTTTCCGGGGAGTGATGCGGATGAAGGCGATGAGGTGAGCGACGCAATCGATCCTGCGATCCGCCCGGCGGAGCGCGCCGACTTGCTCGCCGTCGTCCGTATTGAGGATGAATCGTTTTCTCAGCCGTGGCCATACGACGCGTTCGAACGCTTTCTCGGCGAACCTGGATTTCTCGTGGCGACAGCCTCCGACGCCAATGCCAGTATCGTCGGCTACATCATCGCAGACACCTCGATGACCTACGGCCGGACGCTCGGACACATCAAAGACATCGCCGTCCACCCGGATCGACGCGGTGACGGCGTCGGCTCTGCACTCCTTCGTCGGTCAATTGCCGTCCTCGCCGCACGCGGTTCCGATACCATCAAACTCGAGGTTCGTCGGTCGAACGACGGCGCGAAACGGCTGTATCGGTCGTTCGGCTTCGAGCCGCTACGCCGGGTTCCCGGCTATTACGAGGACGGCGAGGATGCGATTATTATGATCAGAAAACTCGAGTGAGTGGGCTTTTACCGACGCGAGGCCTTGTCTGGGTATGGGATATGCCTGCCCGGTTTGTGCTGCCGAACAGGCGGACGCGAAACACCTTGCGAATCACCTTGCGATCACCGCCTCGCTCGGCCGCGAGGAGCATCGGGAATGGCTCGAGGAACACGCACCCAACTGGGGCGACTGCGGGCCGGACGAACTGGGCGAACTCGTCAGCCAGCACGCCGAGGAAATCGAGACGTCGGCGTTCGACGACACCGAACACAATCATGGCCACGACCCCGGTCGTCCCGGCGGGCTCGAGGATGGCATCGCGCGCCAGAGTCGACAGCCGGGGCGCGGTTCGCTAACGGCCGAAGCGGAGGGCGTCTTGCAGGAAGCCCAGGAGTTAACGCGACAGATGCACTCCGACGAAGCCGAGGTCGACTCTGAGGGCGAGCCAAACGAAAACGCGTAACTGCTCGCCGAGTGTGCGTACAGCTATGCACACGGTGGGGATGTTTACGCCAGACTCGGTCGCAGACGCACGACAGCGCTACGAGAGCGTCGGGACGCCAGCCCAGACGGTCGTCCGCGAAGTCGCCCGCGCGATGGAATTCGACCGCGAGGAGTATTCCGACCGCGTCACCGGCGACGTCGTCGAAACCGCCCGCGATGCGCTCTTTGCGAGTTTACTCGAGGTACATGTTGGAACCCGCGAGGAGTACGACCAGTGGTCTGAGGAGTACGACGGCGAGGTCGTCGAAACCGGCCACGAGCGCGTCGACCACGTCGTCTGGCACGCTGGCCCGGACGGAACCGCGGTTGCAGCGACCTTCCAGAACGAGGAGGATGCCGCCGTTGCAACCCTCCGGAGGCAAGCGTTTGGCCGCATCTATCGCGACCTCGTCGCCTAAGCGAACTGTCTTGTCGAGTCTTGAAAGCCCAGCGCAACCACCACGTATTATCCGCTCGAGCCCGACGTTTTCGTATGGCACTTCCCGACGACTGGACACTTCTCGAGGAAGTACCCGAGTACGAAACGTCCTGGTACGACGGCGGCTACGACCGCCTCGAGCAGCCCGATGGGACCGAGAAACGCTACTACTGGGCATCGTTACCGCCCGCTGTTGTCGTCGTTGCCCGACTCGAGGCTGAACAGATCGCGACGGTCTCCTCAGCCGAGGATGAGAGCGGCGAGGCTAGACCCGACTCGGACGAGGATCACCTGCTGTTCGTCGAACAGTTCCGGCCAGCGATTCGCGAGACACATCTCGAACTCCCAGCTGGCATCGTCGAAGACGGCGAGTCCTACACGCAGGCCGCAGCACGCGAACTCGAGGAAGAGACCGGCTTTCGACCCTCGAGTACGGCGTTGCTTCAGGAGTACGCCGTCGCGACTGGCCTGTTGCGACACGACCGCGGGGTCGTCTACGCGGAGGGCCTCGAACTCGGCGAACGCGACCACGACAATAACGAGTTTCTCGAGGTGCAGACTGTGCCGGTCAGTGAAGCCCTCGAGCGTGCTCGTGCCCAGCCAGCGAACGATTCGACAGTGTCTGCGCTCTTGCTCGCGAAGGAAGATGAATTACTCTGAGTACGTGCCGTGAGGTCGATTCCGGCTGGCGATATCACTGACACTTGTTGGCATCCGTTATTACTCATGCGGCCAACAGGTTTAATCCGGTACGAGTGATAGCAACGACTGGCGAGGGATGGGGGTCCGCTGTCGTTGCCCAATCCCGTTCGACACGCGGCCGTATCCTCGCCACAGCGGTGGACAGCCGCTGATACGCTCGGTTGTAACTGTTTACCGGTGCAACCGCAAAGCGGTTCGCGGTTGCCCCGGAAATGACTTACAACCGACCGTATGACACCACCTGCCAACGCCGATCATCTGTCGGGACGACGCCGGCTTTTTACCGGCGTTTCGACGACCAGACACTGTTGCTCTTGACTCCAGTACAGACCCATGGGCTTATTCGCCCCGCGTTCAAATGCGGTCCTAATGGACGGCGAAATCAGTACTGACGAGGTCAATGCCCTTCTCGAGGACAAATCCGACGAGACTGTTCGTATCGTCGATATCCGTAATAAAGCGAGTTTCGCCCATAGTCGCATTCCTGGTAGCGAGAACGTCCCATTTCAGGAACTCACGAGTCGAATCGACGAGTTCGAGGACGCAGACCGAATCGTGACCGTCTGCCCGCACGGCAAAGCGAGTGTCCAGGCGGCTCAGTTGATTGGGTCCTACGAAGGCAGTGCCGATGCCACCGTCGAGAGCATGGCTGGCGGCCTCGAGGAGTACGGCCTCAAGTACGGCCTTGCCAGGCCGGCGGAAACGGATGCGGACGCCGATGGGGATGCTGACGACGCATCGACTGGTCCGGAATCGCCATTCTAGTTCTTGGCTGTCGGGACTCTCACGCTCGTGTGCCTCTCACCACCACAGTCGCCACTCGAGCGTCGGTCTGTTGTGTCGTGAAAACGGAGTAGTTGGTGAGTCGAGACGCGATCTTGGGTTCGGAAGTCGACGTACACCGCCGACCGGACGTACCCGACCGATTCGGACCCGTCGGGCGGTACGTTCGACGGTATCAGATCATCGCGGGCTCATGCGACATTGAAGCCGCGATCCCGAAGGAACTCTTCGATGCGGCCGGTGTGGTTGCCCTGCAGTTCGATCTGACCGTCTTCGACGGTGCCACCACAGGCGAACTTTGATTTGAGATCCGATGAAAGACTGTCTAGATCGACATCTTTCGGGTCGAATCCTTCAACGATCGTTACCTCTTTACCGTATCTGCGCTCGTCAATGCGGATGTTGAGTTGCTGTTGCCCCTTGGCTACGTCTTCGCAGACGCAGAGTTCCTCAGGCAGCCCGCACGTCGAGCAGACTTCCGACATTACGTTCCATGGTACGAAATGGACATATTAAACACTATCGGGAAGATTACGCTGTCGTGTACTCCGTTTTCGGGCGCTCGTGCTGTCGAAATCACGCAGAACGCGTCCGAACGGCAGATGAGCCAGCCGTCTCCGACGAGCCGGCTCACTCGCTATCGGCGTTCGACCGGCCAGCAAATCCGGGGAGGCGTTCGCGGGCGAGTCCATCGACGGCTTCGATTGCGCCGTCCGCCTCAGCACGGTCGACACCACCGCCGTAGACGGCCCGTTCGTACGTCTCGAGGACGCGTTCCGTGCGCGCATCGTCGACGACGGTCGCGTCAGTGGCGCTCTCAGCGGACGCAGACAGCGCCGCCAGATACTGCCGCGGTGATTCGGCCGGCTGGCGCGGGCGATACTCGCGAGCAAGCATCCCTTCGAGTCGCTCGAACGCCCGCGTCGCGTCACGGTCAGGGTCGGTGCGCCGGCCGTGCCAGTACAGTCCGAGCGTGTTCTGCAATCGCGTCGTCGCATCGATGCGGTGGACGCCTGCGACCAGTCCGAACAGCATGACAGCGAGGAGTGTGCCAGTCTCACGCGTCAGTGGAATTCGCTCCGTCAGGTTGCGTTCCGATGCTGCAGTTGTCTCACCACTTGTTTCGCCGGCTCCAGCAGTGCCGGGATCGGTCACCTCACTCGAGGTATTTTCCTCGCTTGCATCTTCCTCGTCGGGTGGCGTTTCCGGCTCGTCTGTCTCCTCAGCAGCGTCTGTGTCGGGATCCGTCGGATCGGATTCGGACTCGTTTTCTGACTGCTCACCCTGTCCGTTGGGCACGTTCGGCTCCTCGAGGATGTCCTCGTCGTCAGTGATGGGGATGTCCTCGCTTTCGTCGGTGTCGATGTCGTCTTCGCCGGTGTTTCGGGCGTCGACGAGTTCGGCGTCGTGGGCGTCATCGCGGTCACTCGGCGGCGTCGGCTCGAACGCAACCCAGCCGTGGTCGGGGAAGTACACCTCGACCCAGGCGTGGGCGTCCAGCCCGCGGACGACGTACTCGTTGTCATCGACCTGTTGGCCGCTCGTATACCCTGAGACGTATCGTGCGGGCACGTCCTCGCTGCGCAGCATCTGTGTCATCGCAGTCGCAAAGTAGACGCAGTAGCCCTCGTCCATCTCGAGGAGGAACTCGTCTGCGACATCGCCATCAGGACGGTCAACCTCGAGTGAGTAGTCTTTCGACGTTCGCAGGTAGGATTCGATTGCGTCGGCTTTCTCGTAGGGCGTCTCGGCATCGGCAGTGATCTCGGCGGTGTAGGTTTCGAACTCCGTCGAGAGGGTTTCTGGCGTCTGGAGATACTGCTCCGTGATCTCATCCGGGTATGCCGTTCCGCCCTCGTTCAGGACTCCGGGAGTCGTATCAACGACTGCACTCGCGGCGACGTAGCTGTCACCCTCGAGTAGTGTCGTCGTTGGATGTGGCTGGCCGTGTTCGGAGAGGTCGGCGTACTGCGCCGCCTCGGACTCGAGGTCGAGCAGTTCCGGTGCGACTGGCATGACGTCCAGTTCCGTCTCTGCAGTCAGTTGATAGGGAACGACATTCGACGTTCCCGGTGGTGGCTCGAGTTCGTCGAACGTCTGTGTCTGCTGGCCCGACCGAACCCATTCGTCGCCGGTGTAGCGGTCATAGATGCCAGTTCGCCAATAGAACTCTTCGGGCGATTCGACTGTAAAGCGGACTTCGGGCGAGAGTTCGACCGAGCCGCTGATCCCTGACCGTTCCGGCGAGGAGTCAATCGTCCCCTCGAGTGTGGTCGCGCCAGTGCCACCACCGCTGCCACCGACCGCTGCTGGCGTCGTGGCTCCGCCGGGGACGAGCGTCACCGACAGCGAGAGGACGATGATTGCAGCGAACAGGACCGCAAGCAGATCTGCCTGTGCGACTGCACCGCCCCGAGACTCGAGTTCGCCGAAGCCGACGGCCCCGAGTGCGGCGAGCACACCGAGCAACGTCACGCCCGTTTCAGCATCTCCAGTCAAGACGAGAAAGAGCAGTGCAGACCCACCTGCAAGCACGCTCAGCCCGTACCGGCTGCGCATGGCGAGATACCACGAGAGAAAGACCGGTCCGGGCGCAAAGCCAAGCGTCCAGAGGCCCGCCTCGAGCATCCGCATGATCTCGAGGCCGGTCGCGAGCAACACCACGTCGCCGATGAGGTCGCCGGTCGCCTCGGTGAGCACACCGACGCCGACGCCACTGGCCTCGAGATAGTAGCCAAAGCCCAGCCCTGCAGCGATGAGCGCCGTCACAATCGCCGTTCGGGGCCGAATCAGACGCGCGAGAATCGTCGCGACGACGAGCATGGCGGCGACGAGTACGAGCAGTGACTGGGTGCCGCCGACGACGCGAGTGACGTCGCGCAGGACGCTCACGTAGGTCGCCGTCAGGATGAGCACGCACCCAAGTGCAAGCAGCCGGAATGTTTCCGTCTCAATGGCACCTTCTGTTCCAATCGTGACCGAGTGCTCGCGTGTTCCGGATCCGGATGAGCCCGTCGGCCCCGATTCGGTACTCATGCGATCACCCCTGATTCGCTGGAGCGGTCTGTCTGTCCCTCGCTCCAGCCGGGAGCACGCGCACGCTCACGCGGATGAATCAGCCGTGGGAACGGAATCGTCCGCTCGTCGGTCACGACCTGCATTTCTCGCCAGTCTCCCGTGATGACAATATCTGCGGCGTTGCGGTCGCGTTCGGTCAGTTCCTCGCCCGTTGCAACGGCGAGAATGCCAAGCAGTTCGCGGCGATGACTGCGGTCTGACCCCGGCTCGAGGTGGTGTCCATCGACCGTCAGCCCGACGCGTCGGTCGCGCTCGAGCAGGTACGTTGCGATGCTGGCGACGGCGCGAGCGAACTGCTCGCTGTTGTCCTCGCATTCGGCAGCGATTGTCACCGAGCCGGCAGCCCCTTCATCTCGATACTCGGTGACGACCAGTTCGTCACCGGGGCGTTTCGCCGCGGATTTCCAGTGGACGTCTCGCAGCGAGTCGCCACGGTGGTACTCCCGCAGGTGGTCGAACTCCTCGCGCTCGGGCGTTCCCGCGGCGTTTTCGATTGCCTGCAGATCGCCGGCTGACTCACTGTGTAGCTCGGAGACGGACGGGTAGACGAGCACCGTCGTCGTCTCCGTGTAGGTAAACGTCCGCGTCATGAGTCCGAACACGTCTGAGACGGTGATCGTGATCGGGCCAACGACGCGCTCGCCCCGTTCCTCGAGTTCGATATCGTAGGCCAGTCGTGCCTCGCCGTCGATTGTCGTCGAGACGGCGACGTCAGTTTCCTGGCTCGTCTCGCCGTCGGCTGTCGACACGCTAAGTCCGTCGCCGACCGTCTCGAGGATATCCGCAGACACTGTCCCACCACACTCGAGACGGCACTCGACCGTCCGCGTCTCGCCGACTGAGCCATCGGACACTCGCTGGCGATGGACCGTGGGGCGGTCGACGCGGGCAGTGAGAATAACGCCGGTTACAAACACCACCACAAGCGGCGTCACGACGGCGTTCAACGCCCGTGGACCGTGTTGCCAGCTCAGTGCAACGGCACCGACGAGGATGACGAGGACGGTCCAACCGCTGTAAGTCAGTCGCATGGTGGGATGTCGTTACTGCTCTGGGGTCTCGACGGCGACGCGCTCGAGGGCCTCGCTGACGATAGCGTCACCGTCGCGGTCGTGATCGTCGACGCGAATCCGGTGGCTCAGGACGGCTGGGGCTTCAGCCTGGATATCGTCAGGGATGACGTACGCTCGGCCGCTCGTGACAGCGCGTGCCTGTGCGCCGCGCAACAGGGCGATTGTGCCGCGCGGACTGACGCCGATTCGGGCGTGCTCGCGCGTGTAGCCGACGAGTCGTGTCGCATAGTCTCTGATCGGCTGAGCAACGCGTGCGTTGGCGACAGTCTCGCGTGCACGAACAATCGTCTCCCGGTCGGTGATCGACTCGAGCGATTCGATTGGGTGGTCGCCGACGGTTCGGCCGAGCAACTCGGCTTCCTCCTCGGGTGTCGGATAGCCGAGGTGGAGCTTCTTCATGAATCGGTCGAGTTCGGCCAGTGGCAACTCGTAGGTCTGGTTCGGCTCGACGGCGTTCTGTGTCGCGATGACGGTGAAGGGGTCCGGAAGTGTGTGCGTCTCGCCGTCGACGGTGACCTGTTGTTCTTCCATGGCCTCGAGCAGGGCAGATTGGGTTTTCGGTGGCGCGCGATTGATCTCGTCGCCAAGCACGATGTTGCCAAAGACGGGGCCGGACTGGAACTCGAACTCGCGGTCTTTCTGGTTGAAGACGTTGACGCCGGTGACGTCGGTCGGCAGGAGGTCCGGCGTAAACTGGATGCGCCGGAACGTACAGTCGATGGAGGTCGCAATTGCGCGCGCAAGCATCGTCTTGCCGACGCCTGGAACGTCATCCAGCAGGACGTGCCCGCGTGCGAGCAATGCGAGACTGACGTGCTCGATAACCGCCTTGTGGCCGACGATGACCTGCGAGACGTTGTCTTCAATCGCCTCGTGGAGCGTCGCGACATCGTCGACCGGCAACGGCTCGGCCGTGTCGCTGTCGGTCTGCAATCCGGCTGTCGCCGCTCCGTCGGTCTCGGCATGCGCCGGCGCAGGTGTCGGGTCAGGATCAGTCATCGTGGCAGTACCAACTCGAGGCGGGGGTCGGCTGCGGGGACGGGCGTCGCATCGGGTGCACTGGTTGTCTGTCTCCGTTTCAGGGGTTGGTAAATATATGCTTTGTGTCAACGTATGAATGGAAGCGTTGCAACCGCCGACCCGCGGTGCTGACAGATCCTCGAGAACACCACTACAAAACCACGAGTGCTGTTGCTCACCGGTCGTAATAATCAGAGAACGATACCTCGACTGAATCAGCTCACAGTCGTTCGACGTTCGTCGCGCGCGGGCCTTTATCGGCCTGCTCGATGTCGAACTCGACTTCTTGTCCTTCCTCGAGATCGGGACCGCCGACGTCTTCCATGTGGAAGAACACGTCGTCGTCTGACTCCTCGCTCTCGATGAACCCGTAGCCGCCAGTGTCGTTGAAGAATTCGACCGTACCTTTCGCCATTGCAGGTTACTAGAGCCGCGACTGAGATATAAATGTTCGGGGCTCAAACGACGGGTTCGACCCAGCACCGCCGAATATGACCCAGAGCAACCCGCTGGCTTTTTTGGATCGTCCGTGTGAGTTTTACTCGATGACCACCGATTCGACACGAGAAGACGTCACACAACGCGCACTCGAGCTCATCGCAGATGCCGGCATCGTCCTGACTGAGGCGGAACAGGCTGACCTCGAGATTGCCGATTTCGGCTTTGATGACCTCGAGACCATCGGCACGCAGATCCATACCTACGTCAACACGGATCGCTACTGTGCGAAAGAACTCGTCCAGTTGCCGGGCCAGACCTGTCCCGAGCACCGCCATCCGCCCTTCGACGGCACGCCGGGCAAACAGGAGACGTTCCGCTGTCGCGCGGGCACCGTCTCGCTGTTCGTTGAAGGCGAACCGACCGACGAGCCGACGGTCGAGCCGCCAACGCGCGAGGAACACTACACTGCTGAAAAGGAAATCGTCCTCGAGGCCGGCGATCAGTACACGATTCCGCCGGATACGAACCACTGGTTCACAGGCCACGACGAGGGCGCTGTCATCTCGGAGTTCTCCTCGACAAGCGTGGACGAAAAGGACGTCTTCACCGATCCGAAAGTCGACCGTCTTTCGGGAATCGACTACTAAGAAGGTACAGTCGCATCGGTCCTTGAGCGAGCGATCACGTGTCCGCTGCTGGGAGCGTAAACGAAAACGTCGAGCCGTCGCCGGGGGCGGACGAAACCCAGATTTCGCCCCCGTGTCGTTCGACGATCCGCTTACAGAGTGCGAGGCCGATCCCCGTCCCGCTGTACTCCTCGTGGCTGTGGAGCCGCTGGAACACCTCGAACACCCGGTCCGTCTCGTCTGGATCGATCCCGATTCCATCGTCACTGACCGAAATGACCCACTCGTCTCCCTCACGCTGTGCGCCAATCGACACCTGCGGCGTCTCCTCGCCGCTGTACGTGATGGCGTTGTCCAACAGGTTCTGGAAGAGTTGACGGAGTTGGCTGGCATCCCCGTCGACGGTCGGCAACGACTCGGCGGTGATCTCGGCACCGGTTTCGTTGATCTGGATCTCGAGATCGGTCAGCACATCCTCTAGCACCGCTTCGAGCGAAACCGACTCGAAGGACTTGCCCTGCGTTTCGACTCTGGAGTACGCAAGCAGGCCCTCGATCATGGCCTCCATCCGCCTGGCACCGTCGACCGCGAACTCGATGAAGTCTTCGGCGTCCTCGTCGAGTTCGTCGCCGTACCGATTCTCGAGTAGTTGCAGGTAGCTGGTGACCATCCGCAGCGGCTCCTGTAAGTCGTGGGAGGCGACGTATGCGAACTGCTGGAGGCGCTCGTTGGACGCCTCTAATTGCTGCTGGTACTGGTAGCGGTCAGTGATGTCGAAGTGTGCGACAGCGACGAATCGCTGCCCATCCTCGGTGAACTGCGCTGCCCGCATGAGAAACCACCGCTTTGTTTCGGGCGAGTGACAGGGATATTCGAACTCGAAGAGTTCTCTCTCCCCCGTTAGAATCTCGGCTAACCCCGCGGCAGCAGTTTGGGCCGTCTCCGTCTCCGCCTGTCTGGTAATCTCGAGGTAGTTGGTTCCGATTGTATCCGGTTGAGCGTCGATGTCGTTGGCCTTGCCGAATGCTTGCCAGGCGTCGTTCGTGTACAGAATCGTCCCATCGGTATCGAGGATCGCAAAATTGATCGGGAGTGTTTCGACGGCCGCTGGAATGAGCGTTTTTGGCTCCCGGAAGTCCATACCGTGTTCAATTGATTGGCGGAAAAAACGTTGTTCCTTACGTGTCTAGAAACTCACAATATTGCGCTGAGACGGCCCGCTTCGCTCGGTGACTCTCCCGCTTGGTAAGATATATACAATCGGCCCCAAATCGCTCGCTATGGTCACACCATCCCTTATTTTGCCGCGCCAGCCCGACGAACGCTGGCAGCAAGCGAAACAACTCGGCGTTGACAGCGTCGTCGTCCACACCCTCGAGATCGGCGATAATCAGAGCCAGTGGACGTATGACGAACTCCGCGCGATGCAAAACTGGTTCGTCGACGCTGGCCTCACCATCGACGTCATCGAGGGCAGCGTCCCGATTCCGGACCGCGTCCGCCTCGGCGAGGAGGGCCGCGACGCCGACATTGCGGAGTTCAAACAGTTCCTGCGGGACTGTGGCGACGTCGGCATCCCGGTCGTCTGCTACGACTGGATGGCCGGCACCCGCTGGGCGCGCACCGAAGCCCACCTCGAGTCCCGCGGCGGTTCCTACGTCACCGGCTTCGACACCGACAAACTCGGCTCGCCCGACCACCGCGAAGCCGCCGACGTCACCGCCGAGCAACTCTGGGAGGCCCTCGAGTACTTCCTCGAGGAAGTCACGCCCGTAGCGGAGGAAGCCGGCGTCAAACTCGGACTGCACCCCGATGACCCGCCCCGCGAATCGCTCGGCGACATGCCCCGGATCATCAACAGTCCCGAGGCCTACCAGCGCGTAGTCGATAGCTACGACAGCGAGTACAACGGGATCACGTTCTGCCAGGGCAACTTCGCCGCGATGGGTGTCGATATCCCCGAGACGATTGAACGCTTCGGCGAGAAGATCAATTTCATTCATTTCCGCGACGTGGAAGGCGACCGGAACCGCTTCGTCGAAACCTGGCACGACAACGGCCCGACGGACATGTTCGCCGCCATGCGAGCTTACGAGAAACACGTCGACGACGACGTGCCGATGCGTCCCGACCACGTCCCGACGATGGCCGGCGAGGACAACTCGAACCCCGGCTACCACATGCTCGGTCGCCTGTTCGCCATCGGCTACATGCGCGGCCTTCGCGAAGGAAGTCAGGCCCTCGAGAACTGAGCCGGAGCGTTTCGATTCTCCCGATTTCGGCGCTGCCTACCACTCCTTGCAGTCCGGACAGACGAACGCGCCATCGTCTCGCCAGACGCGTTCGCTTTCTGCGTCACAGCGAGTGCAGACGTACTCGCCCCAGGCGTACGTCGCGAGTTCGGTGGCCGCTGTCGCTTCGCTCTCGTCCTCCTCGCTGCCACCCGCTCGTTCGCCGTCGACCTCGTCTGCAACCCCCTCACTGCCAAAATCGGAGAGTCTTGTGTCGTCGCTCATACCCCGTTGTACGGTGTGTCTCTGTTTAGGGCCACCGGCTTCACACGAACGGGTGGTGTCCGTTGCGTTTGATCCGACAGCCGTCAGACTCGAGTCGGGACCGGCACCGCCAAGTACCATCGTTTGCAACCTCCACACATGGACACCACCGTTCCACTCAACGTCATCATCGACAACATCATTGAGATGAACGACCACTTCACCGAAGTCGCAATGGGCGATGGCCTCGCGCCCCTGCTCGTCCTCGCCGGGACACTGCTCATTGTCGCTGCACTCGGCGTCTTCGGCGTCCTGACACTCGGTGCCGTCGGTAGCCTCTTTACCTCGAACTAACGCGACACGCACCGATTTTACTGCGACCTCGCACGCTCGAGCGCTTCGCTTGCGCGGCCAATCGCATCCTCGAGATCTGGGCCGAGCGGCGAGCCGACGACGATACCGTCGACGAACTCGAGGGCGGCCTCGAACTGCTCGGCGACCGTCTCAGTTGTGCCCGCGATACAGAAGGCGTCGATCATTGCAGGCGTGACGCAACCGAATGCCTCGCCGAGTTCGCCCTGCTCGAGAGCGTCGCTAACTGTACTCGCCGCCTCGCGGTCGATATCGTGGCGCTCGAGCACCGGTTCGGCCGCTGCACCCGCAATAAAGGCAACTGGTGGGCGAGCCGCTTCGCGCGCCTCGTCTTCGTCGGCGGCGACGCTGACGGAGGCGAACGCCAGCGCCTCGAAGTCGCCCTTTTCATTCGTTCGTTCCTCGAGTCCCTGCTCGAGTTGGCCTGCAGCCCACTCGAGGTCGCGCGGATGCGCCGCGTTGATCAACACGCCGTCGGCGTGTTTCGCGCTCATCCGTAGCATGTGTGGCCCCTGTGCACCGACATAGACGGGGAGGTTGCACTCCTCGAGGTTGAGTGAGGCGTCTTTTGCGGTGAACGTTCCCTCGTGGGTGACCGTCTCGCCGGCCCACAAATCCCGCGCAACATCGAACGTCTCGAGGACGCGCCGGAGCGGCCGGTCGTGCTCGACGCCGAGATTGGATAAGGCGGAGCGGTCGCCGGCCCCGATGCCGAACACGCCGCGCCCGTCGCTGACCTCGTCAATCGTCGCCGCCTGCGCGGCGAGTCGTACGGGATGGGTCTCGTAGGGGTTGACCACGCCCGGTCCAAGCCGAATCTCGTCGGTCGCACTCGCCATCCACGAGAGCGCGACGAACGGATCGCGATTGAAGTAGTGACTGCTCGAGAGCGCCAGATCGAACCCTTCGTCTTCGGCGAGCGCCGCGAGATCGGCGATCTCCTCGAGTGGATGCTCGGGCGTGAGTTCGATCCCCCAGGTCGGCGCGTCGCCGTCTGCTCCGATATCGGCCGGCATCAGGCACCACCCTTCCAGTCCCACTCACGAAGCGCCTGCCGAACGAGGTCGTCTTCAACTGAGCGGAACAGTTCGTTGCTCCCCTCGAGGTCGCCGAATTCCCAGTCGCTGACGACGACCGCCGGCACGCCGTCTGCGCCCTCGCCCGTGACGAGATTCGCCGCCGAGGCGAGTTCGTCGATCACGGACTGGACCGTGACCTCGAGTTCGTCGCCGTCGCGGTCCATCTCGCCGCGCCAATCCCGGCTTGCAGGCATGCCGGCCCAGCCGATGGCGACGCCGCGCTGGCCGTGACGGAACGGGCGGCCGCAGGTATCGGTGACAATGACGGCGATATCGTCGTAGCCGTGTTCCGCGAGTCCCTCGCGGATTCGCTCGGCGCTTTTCGTCGGTCGCTTCGGCAGGAGTAACAGGTCGTGGCCCGGCACGTTCGACTGATCGATCCCCGCGTTGACGTTGATGTGGCCGAATCGGGTTTCCGTGAGCAGGAAGGGACAGTCGATCAGGAGTTCGGTGCTCTCCTCGAGTACCGCCTGGGCGAATCGTGGATCTTTCTCCTCCTCCGTGAGGTCGCCGATTGTGTCGGCGATCTCCTGTGCGCGGGCGCTGACGGGGTACTCCTCGAGATCAGCGACTCGCCCCTCGGCTTTCGAGACGACCGTGCTCGCGACGGTGAGCACGTCGCCTGACTCGAGGTCGTCGCCGGCCCGTTCTGCGATGAGTTCGGCGAGGTCGTCGCCGGGACGGATTTCGGGCAGGTCCGTCACTGGCGTGAGTTCCATACCGGAGGGTGGGCGAGCGATGTGAAAAGGGCACCGTCACCGGACAATGGAACCATCGAGATGGGGAATGCTCGACGCCACCTCGCTGGTTCGGTTCCGCCCAGAGTCACCCTCGCGCTGCGAGCCAGAGTGCCGTCGTTCCCATCACAACGCCCGGCAGCATCACACTCAGTCCGACGATCCGAAACTCACCGTCGGCGACCTACGAAATAAAACGAGCCGCGATATCGTCGGTCTGCTCGCAAAGTTCGGATACTGTCTCGAGAGCGTTCGCCGACGACTGTTGTCTATCCATTGCCATTCGTGGCCACAGCCGACAGGGCTCCTATCAGCCGTTCTTCGTACAAATTTATTTGTGAGCCGTTCTTCCGAATGGATACTCTATGGGAACCACATTACAAACGATCAAGACCGGGGTTGGTGGACTTGATAAAATTCTCAACGGCGGATTGGTGATCGGCCGACTCTATCTCGTCGTCGGCCGTCCCGGGACTGGCAAGACCTTACTCGGGATGAAATTCCTTGAAACCGGTCTCGAGAACGACGAAACCGTGCTCTTCGTCCACGGTGAAGAGTCCGAAGACGAAATTCTCGCGAACGCCTCGAGTTTGGGTCTTGATCTCTCGAACGCCGAATTTCTCGATCTCGGTCCGGACTCCGATTTTTTCGAATCCGATAGCACTTACGACCTCGTAGACACAAAGGTGGTCGAATCCGAACACTTTATTGCGGAGATCAGGGCTGCAATCGAGGGGATCAACCCCGACCGCGTGTTACTCGATCCAATCTCACAGTTGCAATACATCGAGCCATCGGAGTACCAATTTCGCAAGCGCCTGATTTCGTTTATGCGATTTCTGAAAGGGAGGGAAACGACAGTCATCGCGACGAAGACGGACGAACCGTCACGAGCCGACGACGAAGTCCGGTCGTTGAGTGACGGCATCGTCGAACTCGAGCGCGGCGTCGATGGGCGGCGGATCGCCGTCCCCAAACACCGTGGCATCGGCCAACAGGACGGGAGCCACGGCCTCGAGATTCGCTCGAGCGGGTTCGAGGTGTATCCGAGTCTGGTGCCGGAACACAACTATCGCGAGTTCGATCCCGAACAGACGCCCTCGGGGATCGAGGCACTCGATACACTGCTCGGTGGCGGGCTCGAGCGAGGAACGGCGACGTTTATCACCGGGCCGACTGGCGTCGGGAAGACGACGACCGGAACTCAGTTTCTCTCCGCCGCGGCCGAACGCGGTGCCAACCCGGTGGCGTATCTTTTCGAAGAGTCACCGAAGACCTACATGCACCGATCTGACGCACTGGGCGTGCCAATTTCGGCACAACAGGAACGGGGAGCGCTGTCAATCGAAGCCATCGAACCACTCTCGATGTCGGCCGAAGAGTTCGCACAGCGGGTCATGACCCGAATCGATACCGACGACACCGACCTGATCATGATCGATGGCGTTGACGGCTACAAAGTCTCGATGCAGGGCAAAACGGATGAACTCGGCCAGAAACTCCACGCACTAATCCGGTATCTCAAAAACAGGGACGTGGCCGTCCTGCTTCTCGACGCCACGGATCAGGTAAGTGGCATGCCGAGTGCCTCGAGTGCGAACATCAGCTACATTGCGGACACTATCATCTATCTCAACTACGTCGAGATTGATGGGGAACTCCGCAAGGGGATTGGTGTTCTCAAAAAGCGTGCCGGGAATTTCGAGCGGTCGCTTCGGGAGTTTACGATCACACCGAACGGCATCGACGTCGGCGAGCCACTGACTGGGGTTCGTGGGATTCTCGAGGGGATTCCACAGAAATCGGACTCAACGGGCCGATAGGACAAAGTGCAGTTCACGCCGACTATGAGTGTGATCGGTATTGGGACTCGCTGGATCAACACACCGAACGAACCGCTGGCGGTACTGCCAACCATTTCACTGATCCGATGACGACCGAGACGACGAATACGGTTCAGTTGCTCGTCGCCGACGAGGCCAACAGAAACGCACTGGAGGGACTCCTCGAAGACCAGTTTACGGTCAGTACTGTGATGGACGAACTGATCGGTGATCTGTATCTGGTCGACGACCGGGCGTTCTCACAGTACCACGACCGACTCGAGCGATTGGATAGTGGGGCTGACCCGTCGTTTACTCCAATCGTCCTGATTCGACGGACCGAGACGACCGTCGACGAGTCACTGTTGACAGCCCCCGGGGACGACAGACCGCTTATTGATGATGTTGTCGATGCACCGGTTCAACAGCAGATACTCATCCGTCGACTCTCGAATCTGCTCGCGCACCGCTCCCAGTTCAATCAACTTGTCGCTCAGAACAATCGGCTCGATGAATTCGCGTCCGTTGTTTCGCACGACCTGCGAAATCCATTGAACGTGGCCATCGGCTACCTAGAGTCGATCCAAGATGACTACGATGACTCGCGACTTGCCGAAATCGAACACTCTCACGAGCGGATGGAGGCGCTCATTGATGATCTGCTCACAATCGCACGAGATGGGGGCGCTGTCGACGATATCCAGGCTGTTGACCTTGCAGCGCTTGCCGAAACCTGTTGGCGAACGGTCGACTCACCTGAGGCAACACTACGGACAGAGACAACCAGTCATCTTGCGGCCGATCCCAGCCGGCTCAAACAGTTGCTGGAGAATCTTATGAAGAACGCCGTAACCCATGGTGGAGATACTGTCACGGTTACTATCGGCGATCTTGAAGACGGATTCTATGTATCAGATGACGGTGCAGGTATCCCGCAGTCTGAGCGCGATCAGATATTCGATGCTGGCTACTCAGGTACCAGTGATGGGACCGGCCTTGGACTGAATATCGTCAGTAAGGTGATCAACGGCCATGACTGGGAAGTGACAGTGACTGAAAGCAATAGCGGCGGCGCACGTTTCGAAATTTCCACGGACTATAGTAGCCACTGAAAGTCAGTGCACACCCAATCGAACGACGGCTATGCGATTGGTGTGTAAACAGTTTCAGTTGTTACTATAGGTTCCACCCGAGTGAACGGACAGAACCAAGCACGGTAGGGAACGAGGCTTTTTCAGCGAATCAAAGTGTTCTGCCTAGCCAGAGAGAACCTGTCTGTAGCTACACGAGAAACCACATGATAGCAGCGGCTTATTGTGACTTCTCTGGATCGCCGTGCCCGCCCCCGCCCGGCGTCCGCACCGTGACGGTCGTCCCCGCTTCCACGTCAAGCGTTGTCTTCGCGGGCACAGTCTCCCCGTCGATGAGATTCTCGCCGACTGCACCGTTTTCGCCGCCGTCGACGCCCTTTGGCGCGTGACGGCGGCGCTCGGTCAACAGCGAGACCGTCGCATCCGACTCGAGGGTGACGCTGCGCTCGATGCCCATCCCACCCCGGTGCCGGCCGCGGCCGCCGCTTCCCTCCCGAAGCGCGTAGCGCTCGACCCGGAGCGGGTACTCCGCCTCGAGGGATTCGACGGGCGTGTTCAGGGTGTTGGTCATGCCGACCTGGACGCCGTCCATGCCGTCGCGGTCGGATCGGGCACCGAAGCCGCCGCCGATGGTCTCGTAGTAGGTAAACGAGCCGTCGCGGCCGCCGATTGTGAGGTTATTCATCGTTCCCTGGCCCTGTGCGGGCACGCGGTCGGGTGCGGCCTGTGCGAGCGCTGCAAAGACCACGTCCGTCACGCGCTGGCTGGTCTCGACGTTGCCGCCGACGACCGCTGCGGGCGGCTCCGGATTCAACAAGGAACCCTCGGGCGCGTGTACACTGACGGGGTCGTAACAGCCCTCGTTCGGCGGGATTTCGGGGTCCGTGAGACAGCGCACGACGAAGTAGACTGCACTCTGTGCGACCGACAGCGGCGCGTTACAGTTGCCCGCGAGTTGGTCTGCCGTGCCCGCGAAATCGACCTCGAGCGTCGCGCCGTCGACCGTCACGGTGGCACAGATCTCGATATCTTCGTCGGTGACGCCGTCGCCCTCGAGCACGTCGGTCGCCCGATAGGTGCCGTCTGGCAGCGCCTCAAGTTCCGACTCGATTCGCTCGCGCGAGTAGTCGATGACGGCGGAAAAGCCCTCGAGGACGGTGTCGCGGCCGTGTTCGGCGAACAAGCTCTCGAGGCGCTCCGACGCGCGTTCGTTTGCGGCTTGCTGTGCCCGCAGGTCCGCCCGTCGCTCGCGCGGATTGCGGACGTTCGCGAGGATCAGCGAGCGTACGTCCGCGCGCGTCTCGCCGCCTGCGACGAGCCGTGTGGGCGGTATCCGGAGTCCCTCTTGATAGATTTCTTGCGCGCCAGCAGGCATGCTTCCGGGGGTCATCCCGCCAACGTCTGCGTGGTGGGCGCGGGAGACGGCGTAGCCGACGATTTCTGCGCTGTTCTCGCCGTCCTCGTCGCACTCGTTCGCTCGTCCGGCCGTACCAACGGCGAGCGGCGAGACCATCGTCACGTCCGGCAGATGCGTCCCGCCCGCGAAGGGGTCGTTGAGCACGAACACGTCGCCCGGCTCGGGGTCGCACTCGAGGACCGCGTCGACGGCTGCGGGCATCGCGCCCAGATGCACCGGAATGTGTTCGGCCTGGGCGATCATCCGGCCCTCCGCGTCGAACAGCGCTGTCGAGCAGTCCCGGCGTTCCTTGATGTTCGGCGAGTACGCTCCGCGGATGAGCGTCTGTCCCATCTCCTCAGCGACGCTTTCGAGTTGATTTCGCAGGACCTCGAGCGTCACCGGATCGATTGCGGAGTGCTCAGTCATCGGTCACTCACCTCCATCTCGTCCCGCTCGTCCGCACGCGTCAACACGAGCGTCCCGTTAGCCAGCAGTTCGCCCGCCCACGACGGCGGAACGACGGTCGTGCTCTCGGCCTGCTCGAGGATCGCCGGCCCCTCGAGCGTCGCTCCCGCCTCGAGTCGATCACGGTCGTAGACGGCGGTTTCTCGGGGTTCATCGCCGGTTTCCGGGAAGTACGCCTCGCGCGTTCCGACGCGTGCGTCGCCCGCGCCGTCGTGGTGGATCGCTGGATCCGAGCCCGGGACGGTCGCCGTCGCGCGCAGGTTGACGATCTCGATTGTCTCCTCGAGCGCGTAGCCGTAGGCGCGTTCGTGGGCCGCGTGGAAGCGCTCAGCGACGGTCTCGAGGTCGAGCGACTCGTCGACGTCGACGGACAGTTCGAAGCTCTGGCCCGCATACCGACAGTCCGCGCCGCGTTCGACCCGTGCGGCGTCAGGGTCTGAGGCGTCCGCGAGCACGTCCGCAACGAGGTCGTCGTAGACGACCTCGAGTGCCTCTGACTCTGCATCATCCAGTGTTGAACCAACCGTCCGGACGGCGTCGTAGCTCTCGTCGGCCGCCAGCAAGCCGAACGCCGAGAGCACGCCACCCGGTCGCGGGACGACGACGCGCCCGATCTCGAGGGAATCGGCCAGCGCTGCGGCGTGCATCGGCCCCGCGCCGCCGAAGCCCACCAGCGCGAACTCGCGCGGGTCGTGCCCGCGCTCGACCGTCACCGCGCGGATCGTTCGTGTCATCGTCGCGTTCGCAACCCGGTAGACGCCGCGAGCGGCCTCGAGCGGGCCGTCTAAGTCGGCCTCGGCTGCGAGTCGCTCGAGGGCCTCGCGGGCAGCGTCGATGTCGAGGGTCATCTCACCGCCCAGCGCGGTTTCGGGGCCGATGTAGCCCAGCACGACGTTCGCGTCGGTGACTGTCGGCTCGGTGCCGCCGTTGCCGTAGCAGACCGGCCCCGGATCGGCACCGGCAGAGCGGGGGCCGACCCGGAGCGCGCCGCCGGCGTCGACCCAGGCAATCGAGCCGCCGCCCGCGCCGACGGTGTTCACGTCGACCATCGGCGTTCGGATCGGGAGGCCGTCGATTTCGGCGTCCGTGGCCCGTTCGGCCCGTCCGTCGCGGACGAGGCTCACGTCGCTCGAGGTGCCGCCCATATCGAAGGTGACCAGCCCCTCGAGCGGGCCATCGTCGTCACTCTCCGCACCCCGCTCGTCCGCGTCGACTGTTGCTCCTGCACCCACGACGCCTGCTGCGGGGCCGGAGAGAACTGTCGTCACGGCGTGTTCGCGGACGGTTTCGGGGTCCGCGATGCCGCCGTTTGCCTGCATAATTCGCGGGGCTGGCAGTCCGTCCTCGCGTGCGTGCTCGACCAGCCGGCCGACGTAGTCGTCGATTGCCGGTCGCACGTAGGCGTCGACCGCCGTCGTCGACGTGCGCTCGAACTCGCGAAACTCCGCGAGCACCTCGTGGGAGGCCGACACTGGAACTGAAAGCTCTTCGCGAAGAACCTCGGCGACGGCCTGTTCGTTCGCCGGATCAGCGTAGGAGTGCAGCAGACAGACAGCAACGGACTCGACATCGCGCTCGCGGATAAGTTCGGCGAGGTCGCGGACCGCGTCCGGATCGACCGCGCGCTCGAGGCCGTCGGTCGTCGTCCGCTCGTCGAGTTCGAACCGTCGGTCACGGGCCACGAGCGGTTCGGGTTTCTCGGCCTCGAGATCGTACAGATGCGGCCGGTTCTGCCGGCCGATCTCGAGGACGTCTCGAAATCCCTCGGTCGTGATGAGTGCAGTCTTCGCGCCGTCGCGCTCGAGCAGGGCGTTGACCGAGACGGTCATCGCGTGGGCGAACTCGGCGATGTCGGCAGGATCGATATCGGTCTCGGCGCAGGCTTTATCGATCCCCTCGAGGACGCCGCGGTGCTGGGGATCGGTCGTCGGCACTTTCGCGGTGACGAGTCGGTCGCCAACGGAGAGCGCCACGTCGGTGAACGTGCCGCCAACATCGACGCCGATTCGGGCGTCGTCGGCGGTGGTATCGATGGTCATGGTTCGGTCATCGAACGCGACCCGCGTATAGTTCACGCACTGTCGGCCTCGAGTGGCCGACTCGGGTCTCTCATTTTGTCTGTCGCCGTCCGCTCGAGAAGCGATATGTGTCAGCAGTTCTATTGTTCTTCTATGGGTGCGTAACGCTCGTGTTCGAACTAGGGAGAGTACTGGCAGTGCTGACGCTTTGTTTAGTGCCGATTCTCGTCTCACTTCGCGGCGCATCGATCAGCGTCACGATTGCGTCTGGCGCGGCATCTGTCTCTCTGTTACTTGTTCTGTTCGTCTCCGAGTTTCCCGACGACTGGCAACTCCCTGTTGCGTTCGTGGCGCTCCTCCTCGCGCTCCCGAGTTTTCCCTACTGGATTCGAGCCGAGAACGCGTAGACGACGGCCGGTCTTGAACGCTGATCGACGACTGTCTCGAGGACTGATCGACAAAACAAGCCGAGCACCGCCTGGTGCTGTCGAATCCCGAAAGCGATTCCCCCGCGGGTGCCGTCGGTCGGCGTATGAGCGATGCGCACGATTCAGCGGCCGAGGGCGACGAAACGCACGTCGTCACCGCGTTTTGCCGCCACCGCGGGGAGGTACTGCTCTTGCGTCGCAGCGACGCCGTCGGCACCTATCAGGGGCTGTGGGGCGGCGCCTCAGGCTTCGCCGAAGGCGATCCCGGCGAACAGGTTCGCGTCGAGATCAGCGAGGAGACTGGCCTCGAGGACGACGCACTCTCACTCGTCCGCTCCGGGCGGCCGGTCCAATTCGAAGACGAGACGCTCGAGGAAAGCCGCGAGTGGGTGGTTCATCCGTACCTGTTCGATGTCACTGTCGACGACCCCGAAATCGAACTGAGCGACGAGCACGACGAGTTCGAGTGGGTGTCGCCGACGGCGGCGCTCGAGGGCGTTGACCCCGATATTCCGGTCGTCCCCGAACTCTGGACGGCCTACGAGCGCGTCGCGCCGACCGTGCGCTCGATCACCGCAGATGACGATCACGGTGCGGCTTATCTCTCGATTCGCGCACTCGAGGTGCTGCGCGACCGCGCTGGTTTGCTGGTCGCAGAGCGAGAAGAGAGCGAGACGACGGAGTCGCCTCGGAACGGCGACCGGGGGACTCGTGAGTCCAGCGTTGATTCCGACGGCGAACGCGAAGAACTCGCGGAACTCGCGAGCAGATTGCTCGAGGCCCGGCCCTCGATGGCCGTGCTTCGAAACCGGGTGAATCGGGTGCTGGCCGAGGCGTTGGAAAGCGACGACGAGGATGCTGACGATATCGACGCTGGCGCGCCCGCCGTCCTCGAGGCAGCCCACACCGGAATCGAGCGCGCGCTCGCGGCCGACGACGACGCGGCGGCGACGGCGAGCGAGTTAATCGACGGGTCGGTACTGACGCTCTCGCGCTCGGGCACCGTCTTCGAGGCGTTGCGTCAGGGCGAGCCGTCGCGGGTGTTCGTCGCCGAATCCCGGCCGGCACGGGAGGGCGTCGCCGTCGCGGAGGAACTGGCCGCAGACGAGGGACTCGAGTGTCCGGTTTCGGTTCACACCGACGCAGCCGTGGCTCACGTCCTCGCGACCGAGTCCGTCGACCGCGTCGTGGTCGGCGCGGACACCATCCGCGCGGACGGTGCGGTGGTGAACAAGACGGGGACGCGAGCCGCCGCTATCGCCGCCGCTCGCGAAGGAATTCCGGTGACGGTCGTCGCCGCGACGGACAAGGTCTCGACGCGGGAGGAACTCAACCTCGAGTCCGGCGACCGGTTGGCGGTGTACGACGGCGACGCCGCTATCGACGTGCTGAATCCGACGTTCGACGTGACGCCGGCCGACTGCGTGAGCGCGTTCGCGACCGAACGCGGCGCGCTCGAGGCCGACGAGATCAATTCAATCGTCGAGGAGTTGCGCGGACTCGAGGAGAGTTAGATCAAGTACGGCGGTTTCCCGTCCGTGAGCTTTTTGCGTCCGACACTCGAACCCCTGATCGGTGGCGATGACGAAAGTTACCCCCGCTTAGCCCCTTGTGATGATACGTTTCACTGAGCCACCATCGTTCCGCTATACAGAGAGCCATCTACTCGAGTAATTCACGCAGTGGAGAGTTACATAAACGGGCCTGTTGAAACTCTCTATGACTGATACAAACTGTCTGTCCACTCTTCGTGCGAACAGTATGGTCTGCCTTTGATCACTCACAACCTACGGCTTCGTTGCTTCCCTCTCCCCGTGACTCCCGTACTCGAGGGCCGTCACGGTGTCAGGTACTCCGTCGTCGAAGCTAACGCGTACTTGATATGGAGTGGAGGACTCGGGTATCGAACAGTCTTCGCCTGGTTCCTGGTCACGGATGTAGCCTACCCACACGGAGAGCGAGCCATCTTCCGGGTCGTACTCTGTTCGGTCTGGAGAAATTACGAGTTCGTCACAATTTCCAGAGGGATAAATAATGTACCCTTCGACCACGACTGTCGAGTCACCATCGACTGTGATACGCGGGGGTTCATCTGAGGCTGGCACTGCATCCTGAGCGAGATCGCGAGTCGCTTCCCAGTTCGTGATCTCGGTAGGAACGCTATCGCTCATGCCGATTTCGTCCTGGTCAGAGAGACAGTCTGCAACAGCAGCGACTACGAACGAGCACGCTGTTCCAAGGACGTCTCTGCGCTCCATATCGATGTCTGTTCGAAGAATCGGTAAGTATTTTCTCTATAGTGATCGAGCACCGTCTTCGTCCCATCTCGTATCGCATTCGCGTCCTGTATTCAGCACGACTCCTGGAACGGATCATCTATCAAGGAACTCAACAGACCCGCATAAACAGTCGAATGCGAGAAGAGGGTCACTCCCTTTGACCGTCTCGAGACGAACGTTTTTCGCCAAGTTGCGTTCTCGACGCTTCTCGGGCGTCGTCTACTCACGCTCTCGATAGACGAACCCGTCCGCGATTTCAGCTGGTGTGATCAGTTCGATCTCGCCCGCGTCGACGAGGTCCGAGAGGTGTGCAGCCGTTTCCTCGAGCGCGTCGGCGTCCTCGTCGTCCATCTCGTAGATGGTGATCGTCGTGAGCCCGCCGTGAGTCGCCGTCCAATCGATTGCATCGATCATCTGCTCGGCGGTGAGGTTCCGCCGGTCGACGCCGCCCGAGATGCGCGTGATAGTGAGCGGGCTGGTCGCGTACGCCTGGGCCCGGTGGCGACCCGAGAAGCCGAGGTCGTAGTGGTCGCCGACGATGTCGAGCATCTCCTGGTCGAACTGGCCGCCGGGGAACGCGAAGTATCGCGCGTCGTCGTAGCCGCGCTCGTCGAACCACTCGAGGGGCGAGAGAATGTCCGACTCGAGTCGGTCCGAGTCGACATCGCGCAGGTGCTGATGGCGGGCGCCGACGGTGCCGAGCGACCAGCCGGCGTCGACGAGTTCGGCGAGTTGCGCTTCGGTCAGTCGATCACCCTCGGCCGATTCGGTCGGTCGGATCCTGTCGGTGGCGACGAACGTCGACGCCTCGAGGCCGTACTCCTCGAGAATCGGATACGCGAGCGTGTAGTCCGTCTCGAATCCGCCTTGGAACTGGAGCAGTACGCGGCCCTCAGTGATGCGGGGGACGAAGTGGAGGTCGTCGATCCAGACGTCGCGCCCCTGGTCGCCGCTCCAGTCGGACACGGCGATTTCGGTAATCGCACTCAGGTCCGGATCGCCGCTGATCGCCGTGTGTCCGAAGTTCCGCCTAATGAACGGGTAGTAGTCGCGAACGTGCTGTTTGTACTGGAGGGTGTCCCCACTCTCGTCTCGGAGGTGGATCACCGGATTCGCCATGTCGTCGGCCGCGAGCGCGAGCGCGGGGGCGGCCCCGCGGACGTCGATTGGCTCCGCGAGTTCCCGTCTGATCATGACCTGCTCGTCGTCGTCAGACGACCGGAGACGGGCCGACTGCGTGCCCTCGAACGCGCGCTCGGTGTCCGCCTCGAGTTCGCCGACGACCGCGTCCCACTGTCCGAGATCCTCGAAGTCGTCGAAGGTGCCCAGTATCCCCGGCCCGTCGTCCGCACGCTCGTCGTCATCGGAGTCACCTTCGTCGACGGAATCCTCGCCGCCGTCGGCATCGTCTCGGTCGTCGTCATCGACGGTCGCGTCGTCCTGGCTGCGCTGTGCTGAGTCGCCGCCGGTACAGCCTGCGAACGCGGTTACAGTGATTGCTGACGTCGTGAGATAGGAGCGCCGTTTCATATGACTGTGTACCAGTCCTGAACTCACCCGGCATCCTTGTTATTGAGAGACAAGCAACGGACTCCTCGGAGTAGATGCAGAATGACTCTCATCGCCAAAAGTACAGAACGTCTGTCCAGTGTGGATACTCGGCACGAGGCCGACCGCCGGCGCGAGACGGCCATACGAATGCCTCGGTATCAACGAATTACACGCGCGTCCCAACAGAATCGAGTCTCGGCTGGCTGCGTAGCGAGAGGGGAGTCCGGTAGTACGGGTTCCGTACAGCGAGCGGATCACGGCGCGTAGTGTCACGTTATCGATCCCGAACGAACACGGCTCGGCTGACGGCACCGTGGTGAGGGAACGCAAACGTTCAACCGTGGCTCGGCCGTATCGACGGGCATGCAGTTCGATCTCGAGCGAATCGGTGTTCACGAGTCGGTCGAACAGGTGTTTCCACCTGCGGAGTTGCGCGACGAACTCGCAGACTGTCCGGCGACGGTCGACGTGGTCGGTGACGACGAAATCGCCGCCTGCGACGCCGTCATCACGCTCGAGCACCGGGAAGCGTTTCTCGAGGTCGACTGGGTGCACTCGATTCAAGCTGGCGTCGACCGCTTTCCGCTCGAGGCGTTCGACGAGCACGACGTTGTGCTCACCAATAGCACGGGAATCCACGACCGCTCGGTCGGCGAGACGGTCGCGGGCTACCTGCTCGCGTTTGCGCGTCGGCTCCATACACACGTCGCCGCCCAGCAGGAGTGTCGCGGGGGTCGTCCGGCATGGGACGAGGCGTTTACCCTGCCCGGAACGACCGCCTGCGTCGTCGGCACCGGCACGCTCGGCGGCGGCGTCGCCGAGGTACTCGGCGCGCTCGGCGTTCGAATCACTGGCGTTCGGCGCTCTGCCGACTCGCTTCCCGGCTTCGAGGAAATGTACGCGACCGAGGACGTACTCGACGCCGTCGCCGACGCCGAGTTTGTGATCGTGACGCTGCCACTTACCGACGAAACCAACCACCTGATTGCTGCCGACGTGTTCGACGCGATGGACGAGGACGCCTACTTCGTCAATGTCGGCCGCGGGCAGGTCGTCGACGAACCGGCATTGGTCGACGCCCTCGAGTCCGGAGCCATCGCGGGCGCAGCACTCGACGTGTTCGAGGATGAACCACTTCCCAAGGAGTCGCCGCTGTGGACAATGGACGAGGTGATTGTCACGCCCCACTGTGCCGCGTTTACAGAGGATTACTTCCACGATATCGGAGAACTCGTCCGGGAAAACGTCGGTCGACTCGAGTCCGGCGACGCCTTCCACAATCGGGTGGTGTAAGTCACGTATGAAACTGGACGGAACGCGCAGAGTGATCAGTTTCGCTCCGGATGGCTCGGGTTGAAGGGCAGTCCGCGACGTGTACTCGTATGGAGACGACGCGTCACTTCACGACGACGGTCTACATCGTCAACAACGGCGCAACGGCGCTACACGAACACGAACGATTGGGGATTACGATTCCGCCTGGTGGCCACATCGACCGCGACGAACTCCCTCACGAAGCCGCTCTTCGAGAAGTCAAAGAGGAAACTGGCCTCGAGCCCACGTTGCTTGCTGAACCTGAGGCGGTCGACTCGCCGGCCGGCCGAGCGCTCCCGGAGCCACACCACCACATGTTGTACGACGTCAACGTCCACGACGGACAGGTTGGCCACCAGCACATTGATCTCATCTACTACGCGACCGTCTCGAGCCGTGATCTTGCCCCTGCGGACGGCGAGGCCGGTGTCGATGCGTGGGCGTGGTACTCGCGGGCCGATCTCCGTGACAGTGAGCTTGATAGTGATGTTGTGTCGTTCGGCTGTGAGGCGATTCAAGCTGCGAGCGAGCAGTGATTCTACCGGGGTGTGTGCATCCGTCGTGCGGAACACGTAACACGTCGTGAACGATTAAGTACCAGGACCACGGACCAACAGGGAGAGACGAATGGGCAACAAGAACAAGACGATCTCGTTTCGCGTCAGCGAGGAGGCCTTCGAGTCGCTGCAGGACATCGCCGAGGAGCGCGATATCTCGCTCTCTGCGGTGTTTCGAGACTACGTCGACCTGCTCGTCGACCACGACGGCCAGGTAACCGTCGTTCCCGACGACGAACTCACTGGCGGGACCATCGAACCCGACGGCGAGGGCGAAGAAATCGCGTTTCCGCCATCGGTGGAAGTCCCGAAGAGTTTCATCCGCGAACACGAACGCCTCGAACTCGAGGCCGACCACCTCCGTGAACAGTTAGACGAGTACAAATCCTACGTCACCGAGTTACAGGACCGACTCGAGGACGAACAGGACGAAATCCTGTTGCTCGATGATTTAGACGAAGAAGACGAATCCTACCACCTGCGGTAACGTCGTGGACGTGGCTGGTTGCCTCGAGCGGATTTAGCGTGCGAGATTCTGTTTTGTTTGGCGAATTTCGTCCTGTTTCTCGTCTGCGCCGTCGACACCCGCCAGCCCTTCTGCCGCCTCGAGCGTTCGGACGCCATTGTCGAGAAACGAGAGCACGTCGCCGGGATAGGCATACACCAGGTAATCGTCGGACATCACGTCGACGATTGCGTCGGGACCCATCCCCTGTGCGCGCAACTCGAGGAGATACTGGATGAACTTCCGTTCTGGGCAGCCACAGTAGGGGTTGTTGTCACAGCCACAGTCGAGGAAGTCACTCGAGAAGTCGAGGACTCGCTCCTGGGTTGCATCATCGAGTTTCTCGAGGCCTTCGCCCTGAAAGAGGATATCCAGCGTCGCGCCTTTGAACGCGCCTTTCGGAATCGAGGTCTCGAGTTGGGAACTCAGCTGCTGGTGGTTCTTGATGTAGATCTTATCGGTGATGGCCACGCGTTGGTGTGCCTACGAGCGTGGCAGCGAAAAACGTCCCGGTCTACACGTTGGATACCGCATCGACGCGCTCGAGACGCGTGCGACAGTGAGACACGCGAGGCGCCCTCGAGTCGTAACGTATTTTAGGTCGACCGGACCTACGTAAACACGTAAGCGTGTCCGGGTTGGGGTAGTGGTTATCCTTCAGCCTTGTGGAGGCTGAGACGCGGGTTCGATTCTCGCACCCGGACTTCCTGCGGCGAACAAATTCGTGAGCCGCAGGAGTCGTCAGAGAATCGAACCCTGGAAGTCGCAGCACCGAACGAAGTGAGGTGATCGTCTTCCTTCGGTTCGATTCTCGCACCCGGACAACCAGTAACAGTAGATAGTATCACGATTTCTCTATTCAAAGTTATCTGTGAAACTCACGGTAAGTACGGGTGAAATCCGTGGCATTATACCCAAACACTTATATTTATAAAATTCAAGATGGACATATGTCCAAAGAAGCGGGTGATGATAAGATAGATTCAAGTGGAATGGCGGTGGGGATGGGAGTCTGTCTTGGGATAGGAATTGGCCTTGGAGTCGCGCTGGACAATACCGGAATGGGAATCGCTATCGGGATGGGGGTCTGGATTGCTTTCGTTGTAGCTCGGAGTGATGCGTAGGGAGACACCACACTAATTCACATTTTGGTTCGGTGTAAGGCTCGCATACGTAGTGACCGAACTGCTTCGATTCAGTTTCAAGAAAGAGACTGGAGTAAATAAACCTCAATACCCTCTACTGCTACTGAAACCTCTGAATCTAGAAATGTACTCGACGGGTTGTTTCATAGTAAGAACGTGTGATTAGAAATGACTTGAGTTTTACCCCTATAACTGAATAAAGAAACCGCGCTACTATCTACTGGGCTCTGTTGTAATCCTTAGTGAGTCACAGGTTCAGTCGGTAGTTTGAGTAGATGCAGACCCTCCCAAAGTCTCGGTTGCTCCGATTTGTCGAGGAAGCATTTCAGTTAGCGAAACGTGCCGTAGCTCGACACTCCTCGAAGTTCTCGAAACAACGCTATATGCTCCACCAGCACACCGTTCTCCTCTGTCTCAACGTTCGAAAGGACACAACGTATCGAACACTCCTCGACGAACTCATCGAGATGCCCCATATCCGGAACGCGATCAATCTCACTGAACTGCCAGCCCCATCAACACTGTGCAAAGCGTTCGATAGACTCGATATGGCCGTCTGGCGAGTGCTGCTCAATCTCTCTGTTTCACTGCTCCAGACCAACGGCGTTGCGGGGATCGATGCTTCGGGATTCGACCGCAGTCACGCCTCAAAACACTACACGAAACGAGCCAAACTCACGATTCAGCAACTCAAAGTAACACTGCTGGTCGATTCCAAAGTGAACGCAGTCCTTGATTTACACGTGACGACGACACGAAAACACGATAGCCAGATGCTCCGTCGGTGATCACACGCAACCCCGAGACTATCGACATCCCGCTCGGGGGCAAAGGCTACGACGACCAGAAAATCAGACAGCTTGCCCGTCAACACGAGATTCGTCCACTAATCAAGCATCGTGAGTTCACACCGCTCCACAAGGCATAGAACGCACGTTTAGACGCCGACCTCTACGGCCAACGGAGTCAATCAGAGACAGTCAACTCAACGCTCAAGCGGAAGTACGGCGCGTTCGTCCGTTCACGATGCTGGTGGAAGCAGTTCCGTGAACTCGCTCTTGCGTGTCTCGTCCACAATCTTGACAAAGCAATCTAACGACCAGTTCAGGGCGTTGGAGTATCAGGAAGGTAACCGTGCCCTTAGCTGGGTTCGGGTGCCCAGAGGCGATAATAAAGCAGTTGAGTAATGGGCATCGCCCAGATGAACGCGACTGTAAACTGAAGTAACGCCCCGATATGTTGGTGGGGCAAAATCAACCACACAGCGATGGTGGCCCCACAGATACAAACAAGGGTTACAATTGATGCCGTCACGCTGTTGGCATTCTGAAGGTTGATGTCGGCCAGTCCAATGGCTGCCACAATCCCGAGAGATATACCTACTGTAATAGCCGCTAGCGTTGCCTCAAGCGAAACAATCCGACGGGCAGGCTCGATCATCAGTAATACCGGGGTTAGAGCGAGCGAAAGCAGAAACGACCGAAGAATCCGTGTCCGCTCGTCAGCACCCAGTAATGGGTGTGACCCAGTGGAAGCCTGATTCATAAGAAGTGTCACATACTGTGCGCACATATGTTTTCCTACCGCACTGAACGCACCGTTATATTCGAATGTGTAGTGTGCAGTAGATTCACGTAAATACATCTCTAAAGAATAGGATTTCAACAGAGCCATCTACTGGTAACTTACCTCGAGCACCCCCCAACACAATTAAAGCATGGCGTATTTCAGGCCGATAGTTATCTCACTCTAGTCGTACTATCGGGATGAGATGGGGAACCGTTGCCATGGTGACTCCGACGACACATCCTCCCGGCGAGCGGTCCTCAGTTCGGTCGGTGCCCTCAGCAGCGTCTCTCTGCTCGGAACCACGAGCGGCACGGTCACCGGGTGGATGGACGACGATGGCGATGGCATTCCAACCCGGAAGAAACAGTCCACGTCCTTTCAGCGCCACCTCGAGTCGATATACGGCCCGGAGCAGGTCGACCCACTCGAGACTGGGCGGCGTGACTTACTGATCGACGTTCGATACGTCGGCTCGACGGAACTCTTCTCGACGACGAAGCGACTGGTCATCGACCGATTCCGCGACCATGGCATCCACGCACAGTGGCTCGAGTATCCGCATCGATACGATCTCGAGGCTGTCGACGACCGGTATGGATGCTCAGTTGAGGACCTCTTACTGGGGAGGCGGAGTTTTTACAGCGACGAAATTGAATCCGACATCAAAGACACGGCGCTGCAGTTGGTCGTTATTCCCGGAACGACCATCGACCCCGACCGCCGAAAGCGAATCTATAGCCGCTGGCTCGAGACTCTCGGCGCGGGAATCGACGGCTACGTCAATGGGTTTAGCGCCGGCAATCGCGCCGTCGTTGCCGAGCGCCACGACCGATTCGAGGAAGCGCGCCTCGTCTTGCACGAACTCTCTCATCTTGCGCTGCCACACGATAGCGATCCCGAAAATACGGGTGTGATGGGGTCTGGCGACGAGATCGATCTGCTAGAGCACGAGTGGGCACACCTCCGAGCGAACCTCGCAAACGTCCGAGATACGACCGGCTACGATTTCGTTCTCCGACCCTGTCTCTGGCGCGAACACCTCCTCGAGTAACGCGAGTGAGCTACGACTCGAGAGCAGTCAATCGGCTCACTTCGTCATCCGAAAGCGAGAGCTGTGAGGCAGCGATGTTCGACTCGAGATGGTCTGAATCGGACGTACCCGGAATCGGCAGGATAACGTCCGAGCGTTCGAGCAGCCAGGCGAGACCGACCTGCCGGCGCGTTGCATCGTGCTCATCGGCAATCTCGTCGAGCGTCTCGCCGTGTTCGTCGAGGTCGTCGCCGTTGATCGGTGCCCACGGAATAAAGCCGATGCCGTGGTCTTCACAGACCTCGAGGACGTCCGCACTCGAGCGATCCGCCAGATTGTATCGGTTCTGGACCGTCGCGACATCAACGTGTTCGCGCGCGGTCTCGAGTTGCTCGACGGAGACGTTACTCACGCCGACCTGATCGACGAGGCCGTCATCCTGCAGTTCGGCGAATGTCTGAATGGACTCCTCGTAGGGAACGTCGTCGTCGGGCCGATGGAACTGATACAGATCGATGGTGTCAGTTCGGAGCCGGTCGAGCGATGCTAACACCTGATTGCGGATGTAGTCCGGTTCGCCGTGGGCCAGCCACTCGCCCTCGCGATTGCGGAGCAAGCCTGCCTTGGTCGCGACCAACACATCCTCTCGGTCACCCAGCGTTTCTCCGATGAGTCGCTCGCTGACGCCCGGTCCATACGAATCCGCCGTATCGATGAAGTCGACTCCGGACTCGACCGCCTGCTCGAGCACAGCGTGTGCGGCGTCCTCGTCGTCTGGGGAGCCGATGATCTCCTCACCACAGAGACGCATTGCGCCAAAACCGAGTCGATGAATCGTCGTCTCGCCAATCTCGAATGTGTCACTCTCGTTTTCCATTGTGAACACGGACACCTATGGACGGCAGCCGGATAGCTGTTAACCGTTCGTTTGCACCGCGGGCGTTATGTTGAGCGTGCTGAGACCTGCCCCGCGTGCCGACTCCGAGGTTTCCTGTCGACTCACGCTACGCTAACTCCGAACGGTCGCCGTTGCCTACGTGGCGAACAAGAGCGGAACAATCACTAGTCCTGACTCGTGACTGTCAGTATGAATCGACGCACCCTCCTGGTGCTGGCTGGCACCACCGGTCTCACGCTCGCTGGCTGCCTTGAATCGCAGGCAGGCGAACCTGCTGCGACGACCGATGACACCGACTCGAACACCACAACCACCTCGAACGACTCGAGCAACGCAACCGAGGACGATCCGGCGGACTCGAGTGAGCCTCGCTCACCGACAGCGGTCGTCGACACATTTGTGACTGCCGTGACGAACGACGATGTAGACACAGCACGCGACCAGTTACACCCGGACGCACCCATCGCCGAGGACCTCGACCGTGACGCGATTATCGCGGCCAGCATCACCTCACACGAACTGGACGTTCTCGAGGAGGACGAGGATGAAGTCGTTCTCGAGGCTGTCTGGACGGTTACAGTCGACTCGAGCGGCGAGCGCGAGAACGCGGAGGAAGCGACAGTCGAACTCACCTTTCGACAACACGAACAGGCATGGCGACTGTGGGCTCTCGAGGACGAGCAGGACACGACAGTCGCAATGCCACAGGCCGCCCTCTCTGTCGACATCGATTCGGACGCCCAGACGGCGTCGATTACCCTCGTCGCAGTCGACCGCGCAGACGACTTTGCCGTTACTGGCCCGGACACAACTGAGGCATGTGACGGCTCACTCGAGGCTGTCGGTGATTCCTGTACTGTCGAGGGGCCGGGCGAGTATGCCGTGATCGCCTCGTACGCTACTCCTGACAACGAGGCCGTCATCACGACGTTCGAGATCGACGAGTAACCGTTTGGGTTCGTTCTGGTTGGAGTGGTGATTTGCTCGAGGCCTCACACGATGCCCCGGATTTGAACCACGCGAACGCCTCGCTGACGCTCGGCGTCCTCTCCTTCAAATCCGGTCAGAATGCATACCTGCGGCTCGCGAATTGCCTCGCGGAAAAGTATGCCGCCTCCCGGATTTGAACCGGAGGAAGACATGCTCACTCGCTACACTCGTTGCGCGTGACTTCCAGGGTTCAAACCGGTCGGTTGGATACCTTCTGCTCGACGAATTGCCTCGCGGAAAAGTATGCCGCCTCCCGGATTTGAACCGGGGACAGCTCGATCTTCAGTCGAGTGCTCTCCCAGTCTGAGCTAAGGCGGCTTACCCAAACCTCGGTTGATCGTATAAAAAAGGATTTCGAATCTGACCTGCTGTTCGACTGTGTGTCTTAGAGTAGTGCTATCTCTTCACATACTCTGCTCACGTGTTGCGTAACTATGGTGTACTCTCGTATACGGTCCGATTTCTCGTCGGTAGTATGCGCTTGTCGGATTTTCAGATATTCAAGACACCCTTTTCCGCTCTGGGGAGTAACACCATGTTATGGAAGCCCTTACCTCGAGTCAGACAGACCAGGAACTGTCAGCTGACACGATCCTCGAGTTGCTCGCCAATCGTCGGCGGCGGTACCTCCTCTATGCGCTTCGTGGCCGCGAAGACCCAATCGAACTCTCGTCGCTCGCCGAACGCGTCGCTGGCTGGGAGCATGACGTGGATCCAGATGACGTCGAGAAAAACGAGTACAAGAGCGTCTACGTCTCGTCGGTCCAGTGCCACGTCCCGAAACTGGCCGATGCAGGCGTCGTCGACCACGACGAGGATAACCACACCGTCGTCCTCGCCGACGCGTTCGAACAACTCGAGCCGTACCTCCGGATCGTCATCAAAGACGAACCCGAGAACTCGACGCTGCACGCTGCCCTCATGGCCGACGCCGACGATGGGTTCTTCAGTTCCATCCGTGAGAACGTCGCCCGGCTCAAGCACTAACGACCCACGACGAGACCCACATCGACCCCGATAGCGACTGATTAGAACGAACTCGTGGACTCGAGGCCGACCAATAACGGGCAATCAGATGATTCGTGCCGCATACTGTCGCCGTCATCAGTTGTCGTTTCTTCAACCGACAGTGAGTGCGTTTTGCCGCCGGTAGTGGCGGACTATCGGTACGGCACTCCCTGCGCTATCGATGGCGTGTGTCGCTGACACAGCAGTCCCATCGTAGCTGTGTCTCGAGTCGACGATAGCGCTGGTTTCGCCTGTCGAGTCGCTGTGAGCGGTGGGCTCAGTCTCGAGGTGATGGGGGCTCGAGGGCAGCGATTTTGAACTGGTACTTTTGACTGCTCGAGTGAGTGCTAGGGTGGTGGGATCGAGCGGGTTCGAACCTCGCCCAGACGGTCGGCCTCACTTCGTTCGGCCGCTGCGACTGGTCTGGTTCGACCCGCCCTCGCATCACAGTGCTGGCGCTCACGAATTTGTTCGCGCCAGCAATAGTGGGCTCGGGCGGGTTCGAACCACACCTGAGAACCTGAAACAAAGTTTCAGAACCTCAGTTTACCTCGCAGCCCCTCCGGGCCTGCTCGCCACCGACCTCGGACCCAATTGGCGATTCCGGAGTTTCACAATGAGCCGAAACCCGGACCCAGAAGAATGCCAGAGCATGTATCTCGAATCACGAAAAGGCGAAGTCAGAGAATCAACCCTGAAAACTCACAAATATCGGCTAAACCACTTCGTTCGATGGTGTGGCCAGAATAACATAGAAGACCTCAGTGGACTCAAACCGCTTGACGTAGAGCGATACAAAAATTGGAGGCGGAAAGACGGCGACCTCTCGAAATCTGCCCTGAAAGGGCAGTTAGACACCCTCCGTGTGTTCCTTCGCTATCTTGGACGGCTTGGAATCGTGGATTCAGAGTTATGTGAATCAGTACCGAGCGTGAAGATGAAGCGGTCAGACGAAGTGAATAGCCGAAAAATCTCTGAGGACAACGCCAGAGCGATTCTAGAAACACTGGACCGCTATCACTACGCCACAGTCGAACACGTCTGGTTCCTTCTTGCATGGAGAACAAGCGCCCGTGTGGGTGCCCTCCGTTCCCTAGACGTGGACGACTACGATAGTGACGACCAATTCATCCATTTCCGAGAACGGGACGGAACTAATCTGAAAAACGGACCATCCGGAGAACGACCAGTAGCACTCTCAGACGAGACCTGTGCTATCATAGACGACTACCTTGAACATCATAGAATTACCAACACCGACCAACACGGGAGGGAACCACTCTTCTCCAGTAAGCAAGGGCGGGTTCACAGGAACACAATGCGGCGTTGGTGCTACACTCTCACGTGTCCGAGTTTCAGAGGTGACGAGTGCGAGACCGAAGAGTGCAATAGCCAATCAGACGGCAAAACATCCCACAAGTGCGACGACAGCGTAAGTCCGCACGCCGTCCGTCGTGGTTCCATCACACACTTCTTGCGAAAGGACATGCCAGAGAAAATGGTCTCAGACCGAGCGGACGTGAGCGAAGATGTTCTGGAAAAGCACTACGACCGCCGCTCACAGACTGAAAAGATGGAACAACGGAGAGATTACTTAGATAATATCTGACAGACATATTCTGCTGAGATGCTCTGAGAGAGATAACTTCACTTCTCTATTATATATAGAAGAGATTCATCGACAGCATTGAGTTTATATTCTATCACTTCACGTGTATATACGATGTCCTTCACCGAAAGTGTGCTGAGAAAAGATGAAACCCATATTGCCGAGGTACCGGTGGAACACCAACAACAGTTCAATAAGAAACGAATCGGTAGTATCATTGTTAGCGATAAGAGGTGTATTTTATTACACTTGAATGAGGGTTCGTGGGAGATATTTGATGAGCATAAACTATCATCAGAACCATTTGCCCAGTACCGCAAAAACGAACTATACTCTGTTTTCTTTCCAATGCCTGATGGCGAGCGCATCTCGCAACTAAAATCAGAATATATCTCAAACGTGGAAGATATAACAGGGTCATCTTATTTCATGAATGCTTTTGGGGAAATGAACCAAGAACCAGACATTGAACCAGACGACTGTAGATGCGAGCGTATCTCCTCAAACAAGGTTCTGGTAGAGAGCGAAAACTCTGAACTTAGCGAAAGTTTTGGTGAGCAGGAATTCCGGCTCGTCTCGTGCAAAGACTGCCACAAAATTTACGGACGATACCGAGAAGGCAGAAAAGCATCGTTCAATAAACTCTTCTCCGCAGATTGGCTTCTTGGTGGCGACTCCACTTCAGAGTCAATTGTTGAGATAGGAAAGGATGAGGCATTCGCCATTCATCACCCACCTCACGGCTCAACCCGGGTTCAAGACGCTGTGCTCACCGCTTCACAAATTCCCAGATGGTCAGATGATGTTGTCAGCACGTACAAGCATGAATACCAGCACGCCCTCTGTTATATTCAAGATGAGGAGATGGCAGGATACCTTACGTGGGAAGACCACGACAAAGGGCCAATACTGTCACAACTATACGTACGTAATGAGCACAGGGAAGAAGGTATCGCAGCTACACTTGTCTCAGAATGGTCTGAGAAGGTATGTGAATCAGACCACTACTTCGCTGATGACTTAACCACTGGAGGTCGTGCGGTGCTTGAATCCATTGACCATCTCGATACAAGGTCGGGACCTGCTCAGGAGGTTTATAGTCTTATACCAATGGCATTCGGTTGATAAAGACGATATCTATTATATCTAATAATTCTCTTACAGCCAGTGTTACCTACAAGTGACTGCGGATTCACATTTCGATATGGCAAGAAAAGATGCACAAGATATCGAAGTTGGAGATACAATCAACTACAACGATAATGAATGGAAAGTCACACAAATAATTGAATCTACAGTTAAAGGCGGAGAAGAGCCACGCACCACCATTTCGCTACTCTTAGAGAACACTTCTGACTCTGATGATAATATTTCTATTAGTAAACTTCCTGATGATGATGTTGATGTGGTGGGCTGAATAGTTAACTAAACTCAAATAGAGCCTATGGAAATTTCTTAGCTGATTTTATACTTCAGTGATTCAATTACTTGCTTGATGACTAATCTCTCGTTCGACAACCACATTGAAATCGACAAAGAATCAGCCATTGGATACGAAATTACGTTCGCTGCACTTCTTGCAACCGCCCTACTTTTCGTTCCCAATGTAAGTACTCCACTCTATCCTGTTGCTATCTTTTCGGCATTTCTTCTACTAATTATAACACTCGTTCGTAGAATGGCGTCCCTGAATCCCTATTCAAAAGACCTTCTTCGAAGTACAACGCCTCTATTGGTCATATCAACCGCTTTCGGACTACTCTATTTGGTACTCGTACTTGGAAGTGCTACTCAAGCCCATGTACCAATCGTTAATCCTCGACCATCCACACTGAGTCTCTTATATGCGGTCGTCTTTTGCCTTGGTTTTGTCATTTTATACGAAATGATGTTCCGTGATTTCTTCCTGTTGATTTGCATATACTCTTATAAACAGCATCTGGAACACAGAGGAACGATACTGGGACGAATCACCCTTTACATTTCCAAGACATCTCTATCATCGTCGTTACTTCCAAAATCAGAATGGCCGGAAGAAGTACGTGACATTCCAACAGTTCACCGTCAAACACCTTCCGAAGTCAGTTGGGGAGACCGTGTTCTAAGTTTGATTGGAACCTCTTTTGCCGCATTAGGTCTTCTCACAATATTCTCTTTCAGTTTCGTAGGATTTTATCTCCTATCTTCAAGAGTGACAAACCCCGAGATAACATCTATCATAGTAGAAGGAACACTCCTCGCAATCGCCGTTAACTATCTCATTGTCTCACTCCGGTTTCTGTACGGACGATACGGACAAACTCCATTTACAGACATTGCCTCACCCAAGCTTTACATATACTATTCGCTGATTCTCTACGCTCTTTACTTCATTCATGTTGCTTATGAATACGGTATCCTTTGAAAACCATCTAAATGAGGTTCATATTGTGCTTCGCTTGATGCTCATAGAACTCTTGGCGTGAAGCTCGTGTATCCCCGCAATACACTCTCTTCCCGCACTTTTTGCACTCATATTCGTTCCCATGGTGGTCGATATAGTGCGTGTTCAGTATCTGTTCAACCTTAACCTCAATATCTGCTCTATAAGACATATTATGTAATATGTGCTACAAGAATAATGGTTTAGTGCAACAAAGAATTGGAGAAATATATTCGACAGTATATCCTGTTTCAGATTGTTACCTACACATCATGTGCGAGACCCGGGACTGGAACGAGGTCGAACAAGACTGCTTAGATAGCTACTGCGATGGCGCTATGAAGCCAAAAGCAGGAGAAAACAGCCTGATACACCTAGTCTGTCCAGAGTGCGGACAGCTTGTTAGACTGCATTTCGAACCGCTCTATACGGAACATCACTGATAACCACCAGACGGGGACAGCGTAATCTATTCAAGAACAGATTTAATGCCAAATTGGGGGGTCTAGAACCACCCCACCCCTGAACGAAAAAACAAGGTCTCCGAAAAAGAACATAGAAATATTATTTTTGATAAAGCATAGTTGAAGACTGCTTGTTCACCCCACCCCTGAACGAAAAAATACGCTTCACGAAGAGAGTATAAAGAGTGGAAAAGCTTAGTTAGAATTGACCAATCTAACTACGTAATGCGATTAGTAACTGTTGGAGAAAGGTGAAGTAGTAGTTATAGCAGTAGTTGTAGTTGTTGTAGTAGTTAGTTATAGTTAATAAATTAACAATTATTATATAATTTGCATCAAATTGGAGTAAAATATATAGGGTACTAGTTATATTAGTTATATGTAGTATGAATAAAGATAGTAATGAAGTAAGTAAGGAAAAGAAGGGTAAAGACAGAAAAACGCTAAACATGAAGGCTGAAAGTGCAGAATTTATCGAAGATAAAGCTGAAGAATGGTATGGAAGTAGCTATGACCAAGGTAGGGTAGTAGACCGCTTAATTAGTGATTTCAACCGCCAAGAGTCGATAAAAACAGAGATAAGCGAAATCAAAGAAATGCTGGAAGAAAATGAAGAGGCATCTTCGCAAGCATCTTTTTCTGTTCAAGGGGTGGGTGGTTCTGAAGTTGATGAAGAAGAACTAGAAGAGCTTCTCCAACTAGCTAACGAAGGAGAAGCAATCGACACTGCCGAGTATGATATCAGCCTAATTAAAGGAGTCCAAGGTATCGACCGTGACGAAGTGGTCTACGCAGCACTCCGAGGAGAGTCCCAAAACGCATGGACGAAGAAAGAGGTTCGAAACTACATCATGGATGAAGTAGGGTATGCGAAGGGGAGCGCAAACGATATCGCTAACACCATAATTCGCCGTCATATGATTGATTCACCATTCAACAATCATGGTGAATGGTTGGATGATTTGGTCGAAACCGATATTGAGAATAATTTCGCAAAATTAGATGATACGGCGTCGGATAAGGCATACAGACGCAATTATTCGACTCTAGCAGATTACGCTGATATCGATGATGAGTGGTCTAACACAGTGTATCATGTATCTGATGAACAAGCTGCCGAACACATGCTGATGTTAGCGTTAGACGTGCATAAGACCGTCAGAAATGGAGATAACTTAGAACAGAAGAGAGGGTTGAAGGTCATGGATAAAGTAATTAGTCAGTCTGGAGACCTACTCACCGTAGATGTATACAATGGTGAATACGCTTCGTTTGGAGACCATCTATTAGGATATATTGGGCAGGTTGATGCATATCATAGCCAATTCGAAAACTCAATCGAACGTCAGTTGTAGTAACTCTTCGAGGTTCCTTTCTAATACGTTTTTCAAGTTATTCTGATGGAAACCCTTCACCATTGGGTGAAGGTCTGTATATGGACTGAATAGACACGTCTATGTGTCTATTTTGAAGTTGGAGAACAACTGCGGGCGAAAAAAGAGAGTTATTCAGCAACGTCGGTTCCGGGGACAAACTCCAACTGGTGGTCGGCACTTTCTTCGGGGTCGAATCGACCTTGTGCGTCACGACACCGGGACATGGACATTACTTGGTCTACGATTCGGTCGATTTCAGCATCTGTAAGCCCCATACCACGGTAATCGTTTTTATCGTATGACCTCATTCGTCATCACCTCGCTTGAGTATGATTTCTGTCCCATCGATGTTGTCGAATTCAATTATTCGAGATACTGTGTAGCTTTCAAACGCTTTTTCGACCATTTGCATGTGTCGGATTCGAATTACTATCTTATTTTCATCTTCATGGATGACTTCTACATGGTCGTCATCCATCCCATGAAATCGTGTTTTTTCCTCGTCTACTCCGTTTCCGTCTTGCGATTTCTGGAAGTGTTCATAGCTTTCTTTCCAAGATAACGAACCTGTTTGTTCATCGATGTTTCCTTCACAGGACGGACAGTGTGCGTATTCTAACTTCGACTTTGGGATGGTTTCTGGTGTATGTCCATTGCAGTGTTCATTTGTACAGCGGATTGGTACTCGTGTTTCGATGCTACTTTCTTCGTCTATTCTTTCAGCATAGTTCTGTTTCGAACTCATACATGTCTATAAAATAACTGGTGGTATATAAATGATGTGCTAAGGGGAACACAAAAGGTAGGCTATTCACTCATAAACGCACACACTAATTCTAATCTATCCGAAGGATAGAACGTGTGATGTCGGTTTGTTTCTCTCTCTACGTAGCCCATTGCCTCCATCGATTTCAAGACTCTGTTTGCTGTTTTCGTGCTTATATCTGTCTGTCGTGCGATTTCGGTACTTGTGATAGAACCTTCCTTTGCGATTGTGTATAGTGCTGTGTCCCATGCATCGTCTCTGGGTGTTATTTCTTCCATGTTATTTACTAGTACGTGCACGCATAAAAGTGTTCTCTGAACTCACCCTAATACGGTCGTCTTAGGGGTACACCTTTATTCTAATATATCATTCACTATAACATGGTTAAACAAAACCTGAAACCTGTGGTAGAACGGGCGATAGAACAGAATTCGGGCGACTGGGATTCGATTATGATTCCTGAAAATGATGCTGAGGTGGTCTCTAATGTCTGAGTATCAGTATCATGCACGTCGTAGACGTGCGGTCTTGGATAAAGGCGTCTGGCCGTCTGATTCGGACGATTCTAATGATGATGAGGATAACGAGGGTGAAGAAGAATGAGTGCTTCAGAATCACCAGATTCGGGCATCAAGAACCCGGATGAAGTTATCGACCTTTGGGGCGAAGACCCTGCTGAAGAGATTTTAACTGATGATGAACTGCGAGGTGTTGAAAATGAGAATTAGAGTGCCTATCACAGCTGATTTAGAGAAAGAAGCGAAGGAACGAATGGACAGCCCAGACAGGTCTGGAGAACGGGATGATAATGTGGCTGAAATAGATGCATGGCGTGGTAAAATGGTGGAGATAGCGGCTGAAAGAGAGTTTTTCCCGATTTACGAAGACTACTATGACTGGTCCGAGTATGAGGGCTACGAGTATGATTATGAACTTAAAAATGAGTCTCAGCAGCACAAGATAGAAATCAAGGCACGGGATACAGTTCGTCTGTTCTCGAAGGGACTTCTCCCCGACGAAGCGGACTTACCTGTCCGAATGCGGGATGGAGAACTACACGCAGACCGCTACCTTATGGCGATTATTCACATGGAAGATTGTATCGAGTTCATCGGCTTAGCGACGAGAGAACAAGTAGAACAGGCTGACTGGGCTGACTGGACGGAGTACCCGTCCAAAGAAATTCCTCGGAGAGATTTAAAACGGCTTCCTGCACCAGCGTGATTTTTGAAATACTTTTTAAGGCCCTTATTTTTCGATACACTTTGGAAACACCCTTTCATAGACTTCCGAAGACTTCGAATAACAGACTTCGAGATAGACTTTGAAAGTCTACGACTTCTGGAACGACACCGCATATGGAACCCCGGGCTATCTACAATAACATCTGGGGTTCAGTTCATGCAGTTAGAATACTGGGGGTTCAACTCTGGTAGAGACACGAGTGAATAACAGCTCTAGTTCAGTACTGGGGGTTCAGGGGAGCTATAGCCAGACCGACTTTCCACGAGCGGTGGGCAGCGCACAGCAAGTCTGGGGTCCACGAGGAACAAGCCAATAGGATTTGACAACGTAGTTAGTAGTATGGTTGATAGTTATTCAGATGAGTGGACTTCTGAACAGAAAGAACAGGAAGAAGAGTCCCACGAGCTACAAGAACAAGAAGTGGTCAAACATCAAGTCTACACTGATGTAAAGAGAGATAGGGGAAACACGAGGTGGACTGTGGAGTATGTTGAAAGAGAACGGTTTGTAGCAGTGTCTAAGTCTTGTTCGTGTGGTGGGTATGGGTATTACAGCGGCCATGAGGATGAGAATATGTGTGCCCATCGATACCGTCTTGAATATCTAAAGCTTGCGCAGCATCGGGGTCTTCTTCAGAGTGACAGGTTTCCGAATTTCGGTTCAGATTATGATGTCATGTTGTACAGCTAACCCCGTGTGACATAGCTCTGTAGCCTTCCGTGTCCTAGCTCTCTTACCAACACTTCTCCACGAGATTGACTTTCCCGGGAGGTCTCCACGAGGTGGGGTTCCACCCTGTCTAAGCAGGATTTGATTTTCATATCTTAATCGAAATTGCGGTGCGGTCTGTCGGGCGGTGCGGCCCTGTCGTTCAGATTCCCTGTCGTGACAATCCCTTTAGGGATTGAGTGTCTATTATGGCATGGAGGTGATAAGTTAGATAACATATCATATTCAATCTGTTTCGAACATATTGAGTTCTACTCGGTGGGGGCGTATTATTCACGCTAGCCCGCTTTCACGCACGTTCTTTCCATTCTCGATGTTTCCACGAAGTTTCCATACTCGAGTTGTTTTCCTACCCTAATAGTCAGTAAACATTTATTCTTATAATGCGTAGTATAATACGCATTATGAGTGATAATATACTTGATACGGCTGGAAAAGCCATCGGCGGTGTAGGTAGTGCAGCACTTGGTGTCCAACTAAATTTCGGTGTAGATGTTCTTTCACGAATTCCGGAAGGAACCCCAGAACAAGCTATCGGATTTGCGTTTATCGCAGGTGCTGGTGCTGTGGCGTACAGCGTTTATAATCAATTCGCATAAGGTGTAATTATTCATGTTGCAAATATTTAAAAAGAAAACCCCGAGCCTTGCGACCGTCATGGTCGTGTTAGTGGTATCGATGTTAATTATGACCCAGACTGTAGCTGCTATCGCCCCATTAGTGGCAGGTGCTGCTGTAGTAGGTGGTACTGCTGTAGGTGGTGGTGGTGGATATTTAATAGGGTCCATGGGCGAGGACACGGAAGGCATGGGTGCGGGTGAAGTGGAAGAAGAACTGTTCCGTGACGCTCTTTCCTATCAGGATAATGTAGACGAGTCGATGGTGTGGGTGGAGAACGAAATCACAGATGCTGAACAAGTGGCGATTGGACACGGGCAGTATGCTACGTGTCAGGCGCTTCAGGAAGACGCCCCGGAATCTGTGATGATAGCAGACACTGAAGATGGTGTGGATGACCACTATAGCCTGATTCTCGAGAACCACATCAATTCGTGGAACTCAGAGGTCGAGGAGATACACAGTGCCGCACAAGTGGACTTAGCGACGGAAGGGACGGATAACGAAGTATACCACCTAATACACGGTGATATCGTCGGAAATAGCGACTATGAAAACACCGACGAGCGGATTCTCTGGACAGACGACACCGAAGTTGTATATGAAGAGAAACAACTTCCGAATGGAGATACCGTTGAAATGGCGACAGAAATGCAGAACATGGAATCACCGGGGATAGCCGCACACGATATTAGTGTGGATTTGACTGCCCCAGATAATCCTACGGATGCGTCTGTGAATGCACCAGAGGATGACGCATACGCCGTATTTCAGGCACTAGACCCCGAAGTGGCCGAATATAATGTGGGGGAACCTATCACACTGTCTGATACGGAAGACCAGATGGGTATTATCGACCAGATATATGATGATTCAGAGGATGTAGCCAACGAAATGGCCGTCTATGCGTCTGATATTTACGCCGAATATGATGGTTCAGATGTGGATATGATGGAATGTGCTGACCCATCTGTGATGGCGACTATCGGTGATGATACTGATGGTGTAGATTTCGCTGCTATCGCTGCTGCTGCTGCGGGTTATCAGACGGCTGCTGACGCCCCAGCGACGTTCACTGTGACTGAATCTGATGGAACTGAAGTCGAAACATCTGGACTTCTGACGACTCGTGCCGCACCAGAAACGACGACTGACGATGGTATAATCGCATGGTTAGAAGGCGAAACGTATGCCGCTGATGACTATGATGATGACATTATAATTCAAGCCATAGATTCTGATGGAAACGTCGAACAATGGGTTCTTGAATCCGGCGATGAAATGACTATCGATGAGATTGATGACGGAGATTACATCGAATATGAGGAACGGAATTATTCGGAGTACGATTCGTCTGAATATATCGAAGAATTAAGACTTCAGACCGAGAATATCGAAGAATTACTAGAAGAACGACAGGGTGGTAGCGGATTCTTCGAATCGTTTTGGGATGACCTAGTAGATGACTTCGGCGTGTCATATGCTGTAGCTATCGTAGGTGGGGGTCTCGTAGTGGTGATTATCACCGCACGTGTGGTTATTTCGGTCGCCTTCCCATAGCCGTTCTAAACCTAATCGCCCACAGAAGTTTATTCTTTCAGATACTATATAATAATGTATGTTAAATACACGTAAAATAGCAACGTGTTTCATGGCTATCGCCATGGTCACGTCCGTGATTTTCGCAGGTATAGGCACTGTAGCGGCATATGACTCATATGAAGACGCTGAAATAGCCGGTTTCGAGGATGGTGTAGAGGATGGTCAGATGGATGCAGTCGAAGGATTAGAACATAACCCAGACCCTGAACCAGACCCTGACGCAGATGAGTTTATAGATGAGTACGAGAATGCCTATATCGATGGATATGGTGAAGGATATGATATGATTCCATCGATAGATGTGACGGTCACTGATTTAGATGACGACCCAGTATCTGATTTAGATGTCATATATACAGATGTAGACTCGGGCGATAAATTCACAGAAACGACTGATTCTGAAGGTGAGTACACTATAAACTTACTTACAGGCACATACAATATAAATGCGGAACACCCCGATAAGGATGTTTTCGACATTTCAGATTCAGATGAGTATGAAGTAACAGATACCACATCAGGGCAGAGCCATGTCGTGTCGTTCGATGATGATTCTGAGATACAACCGGTTCCACATGATGTCACTATTACGCTAGATTATGTGGATTCTGAACCGCCTGAAATCGATAACACTGAAATCGATAGTACATACGCAGTAGCTATCGATGTGTGGGAAGATTATGACCCTGATGAAGAGTTTAATAATGTCTATGAATCTGAAGTCCTAAAGCAAGTAGTTCCTGACTCTATGTCTGGCGATGATGATTTAGCGCCGTCAGATATAGATTATGATGGTTCAGTGTCTATGACGGTCGATGAAGGCTATTATGCAGAAGTATATACCATGGATGGTGACACTGAATTTATTTCTGGAGAAGATTCAGAAGTCATAATTATGGACGATGGGCACGGGAACGAAGTAACAGCCAGTATCGACGTAGATGATTCTAATGGCGGCGGTGGTGGTGGAGGTGACGTTGATGACGGTCTCAACGATGAACAAATTATGATTGGTGGTGGGATGGTAGCAATGTTATTCGTATTCTTAGCTATCCTAGCTAAAGCTGCCAATTAGGGCATTTTACACCCGTTTCGTCGTTGCATCTTAGTTCTTAGAAACTCTATTTATTATTGTATGTCTAATGCGAAACGAATAGTTCTGATTATGGGAATAAGCCTTGCGCTGCTGGCGTTGTTCGCAAACGTCGCAGTAGCCGATGAAACACCACCACCGCCTATTGATTCCGACGATGACTCCGAGGTCGAGGACGTAGATGAGGGCGCAGAGTACACACATGCGATGACAGATGATGTTCGTATCGTGGATTACTACGAGACCGAAGAGGGGGCGTTAGAGGTAGTTATTGACGCTGATGACGAAGTGTCTGGAACGTACACAGACGACGGTGTGACGGATTCTGGGCCGCTTCCACCTGTCCAGTCCTTGTATCTTGAAGAGGGTCGTAACACGGTTACTATCGACGTTCGAGAGCATCCAGTAGCGACGATTACTGTCGATGGAGAGCGGTATCAGGCGTCCGATTACGATGGCGCTGATATCCAGACTGAGACAGAAGAAGACCGGTCTCTGGCCGGAATCATGATGACTGGAATTGTTATTTTCACTGTAGCTGGAGCAGGTGCATTGGCTATTCGAAAAATCCGCAAAAACTCCGTAACGAGGATGAAATAATATGATGCTGTACATAACTTTCTTCACGGTTGTCGCCATCGTTCTCGGTGTTTTACAACACCGAGGATACCCTGTCGTATCGGCTATGAAATCGATGGGACTGTGGGCTGTTGGTGTTGGTCCATTTATTACATTAATCGTATTCTGGTTAGCTAGTGGACTACAGATAATCGGCTTTGATGTGTTTGACTGGGGTATTTTCGCATGGTTCGGATTAGATGGTCTCCACCCAGATTATCCATTTATATACTTTGTCGCATTTTCTATATTTGGCCCACCAGCTATCGTCTTGGGTGCATATATAGTCAAATCTGCTGGTGAAAAAATAGAAGGTAAAGACCCCGTGACGGGCGAAACTGGGCTTTGGAAATTAGCTGAAGAAACGTGGGCTGACCTAACTGTAATCCACCACGAGACCGGTGAAGAAATCGGTAAAGATGGTCTCCATAGGGTGCCATGGAAGCGTGGACACGGATGGGAAGCGACTGAATATGACCCTGAGACGAATGTAGCTAAATCCGCTTACTTAGCCGATTATAGCCCGTCTCAGATACGTACGTTCAAATTCGCTGTGACCGACATTATATCGACTTTCGGGGAAGAAGTCGATGCAGCATATGAAGACATCTCCACACGTCACAGACGGGCTCAAGAAGACGCTATGCGAGAGAAGAAGCAGTTGGTCAAGGACGCCGAGTATTCAACTAGAGCTGATGGAGAGATGCCTAACAGCCCCCTAGAAGATTATTTAGAAACAACTGCTGGAGACGACGAGTACGATGGAGATGGGTCTGTCTCCGAGGTCTTCGAACAGCAGAACACTGATTCTGACTCTACTGGAGATGGCTCTGACGGCGGAGACAGCTTACCAACAGATGGAGGTGAAGACCAATGAGCGCCGAACAACACGCTCCTGAAGCCGAATTTAAGGAGTTTATCGACGGAAACCTGCCGAATCAAGAGGACGAACCTGAACTCCATCCGTGGACAGGAAAAATCGCTAATCCGAGGGTTCGAGCCCATCTACACGATATGGCCCGTGATTACGACCCGGATGATTACGACATGGATATGCCCGCACGGTTCGAGGACACTGAATACTGCAAGAACATCGTAGCTAAGTGGTCCACAGAGACAGGGACGGAAGCCCTTTTCTCGGGCAATATTAAGACGCTCAATTTCTTCTCTGGCTTGGTGGGCTATCAGAAGGACGTGAGCGGGATGCAGGTCCTGATGGAGCTTATGAAAATGATAGAGAACACCCCCGTGTTTATCGGCTATATCTACGGGGACATGGGCTCCGGGAAGTCAAACTTCGCTATGCTCTTGTTCGAGGTCTTCGAGTCCATCTACGGCGAGGAGAACATCTACAGAGCGGCGAACATTACGTCTGACACGGTTGATGAAGAGATTGAGGAATACAGTCGCCTTGTCGACCTACTGGAAGACCGCCGTGAACGTGTTCAGGCTGGCGAAGACGTGGATGAGATGTTGATGTTGATTGATGAAGCCGCCCAGATTTTTACTGGAACTGGGTCGGACCAATGGAAAGCTAAGGCTCTTGCGAAGGTTCTCAAACTCGCTCGGAAGGCAAAGGCGAATATGATTCTCATAGGGCAGGATGGAAAGGACATAGACGCTTCTCTGCGGGCGCTGTGTACGACTTTCGTGGAGAAGCAGTCCCAGACGACAGCCGTGTTCTGGGGCGACGTGAAAGACCGTCAGGGGATAGGACGGAAGATGAAACTCTCGAAAGTTCCAGAGACAAGCTTAGACTGGGATACATGGGATGAAGGAGACTTCAAATTTGATGAAGGCGACGATGATGAAGACGACTTACCAACATGGGAAGACCTTGAGGAACTGAAAAACCAGCATGAGAGGGAGATGATGGCGATTCTGGATGTTACCACGGACATGACTCAGACCGAGATAGGGGACGTGTACGGGGTTTCCGACAAGACCGTCAGAAGGGCAAAGAACAAGCATGAGAACAAGCTTCAGAACCTTGGTCTTGCCTGATTTCGGATTTTTGTTTCCCTTGCTTCTATACGCACGTACGTAGCGTGTGCGCCCGTCTTTGGTGGGGCTGGTCGCCGCCTGTCCGGTGTCCACATCACTGCTGTCTATCGATTACTAAACCATGTTCGGACACTATGTTTCGAAGAAATCTACGAAACGGACATGCGTGAATTATACGTGCGTAATCGTGCGACGAGAAGAGAATAACCACAGAGATAAAGGTAGTTTGATATGACACTCATGTGTAGGTCAGACTATGAACAGACGAAAGATGCTGTCTATGGTGGGTGGATTCGGTGTTGTCGGTCTCGCTGGCTGCGCTAGTTCCAGTGATGAAGATTATAATCCGGGTGATGGAGAGTATGTTGGAGAATTCGAAGAAGCAGTTTCAGTTATTGATGAAGCATTAGAAGTCACGTCGGTAACAACGACGGATTCAGATGTGGACTTAGTATATGACGACGGTAATCAAGACGATGCTGCGCTAGCTGCATCATCGATATCGATAATATTTGCATCATTGATTGACGACGGGTGGAATGTCCGTCAGTTAAATTCAGATGCAACTGTAAACGGGGATAATGTGTTAGACTGGTACGTAGAGCGAGACTGGGCAGAAACGTACAATGATGACGGACATGTTGGAAATTATGAAGATAAAATATATGGTACAATGGATGGGTATGATGGACCTCCGATTTGATATAGTGGTCTAAGTAACATTCTAAGACCGAAAACCCCCATCTGTTACAGTTCAGAACCGAGAAACCACGCCTGATTTTTACTTGTACACAGGATAGTGTAATATAATCAGCCGTATAAGGTACCGTAGAAGAATATACATGTGCATGCCTGACGACCGTGACGACCTTCGTGAGCTAGTTGACCCGCCACGAGTGACTGAAAAATCAGTGGACTACATCACATCGATAATCTCCACTAATCCAACATGCACTATAGACCACATAAATGAGGACGAGGGCAAGGTTACACTTCGATTTTCGGCAGACCTTGGTTTTCGTATTTCTGGAGATGAGCATCCGCCAATTATTTGGTTAGACACGACTCAGGACGGCGTTCTACTACGATTTGACTTGACTAAGCAAGTCTAAATATATCTATATCGTGTCCGGGAAAACCCTTTACTAGCGGATTGTGTAGTTATGTATACATGATATTAAAATTACTAAAATGGGTAGCTATAGTACTTCTAATTCCGTTTGTCGGTGGCATCGTCGGCATGGTTTTATCCGGTATAATCGGTGCTACTGGATACCTGCCGTTGGAATACGACCCACTATTCACGACAGAGGCGTACGGACTGTGGTCGATAATAGGTACCATAGTAGTCGTGTGCATAATGATTTTAATTAAATTCGGAATCCTCGACTGATTTTCTTCTCCGGACTGCAAGACCTCAGTAGCCCTTATGATGGTTCAATCAAAATTGAGAGACTAATGGTGATTGGTCCTATTGAACAGGAGCAACTGATAGAATTAGTTCTTGGTTCTCTTCTTCTGCCCGCAATAGTGGCGTTCCTAGTTACATCTTGGCAGATGAACCGCCAATCAAAACGAGAAAAACAAGAATGGTATGACAGTGTAGAAGCAGCAGCATCCAGAATAGAAGGGGCGTGGTATCCAGAAGATGAAGTAACACAAGCAAAACTGGAGGACACAATCAATGTTGTTGACTCTAGTTTAGGAGACCTCAAGGACCTCAAAGGCAGTCCCGAAGCAGGAGGGAAACTTGTAGACTCTATTGATTTTTTGAATCGGCGCTGGTTCCATCATAAAGAGAAAATTAGGAAACATTCTGACAAACGATACGAAAGAATTTCTGACGCCACACAACGAGATTGTAGACAAATCAAATACCTTGTTCAGATGGACAGGCCCAAATCTCATCGAGAACGTCTCAAGACAATATTTGCTAATCTAATTGATTGGCTGAGGTATTGTCGTAAGATGGGGTTCACAACGGAAAGAGGGCATCTTTCGAACGAGACTATTGAAGACCTTGAAATGTATTTTTCCTCAGATGATGTTAAACAAGTGATTAGTGGAGAAAAGGTTATAACAATAACAAAACCATTTCAAACTCGGTTGCTCATAAACACTCGTTCTACTGGCACTTACTTCTCGATGAACGCATTCCCACACATATCAAACGATGGCAATTTTCGTTTTAAAAAATCCTTTAGAATATTCCCTATTCCAGAAGATGCGATTCATAGTGAGCTAAGACTAGCTGAAGAATGGGAACTAGAGGATATAGAGGTAACACGAGAGATTGTTTATGAAGAACTTGGCCTAACTTAGACCTTCTTGCCCGACCGAAGTGAGAGCATTATGAACGAGTGTGCGGGCGAAAGAATACACGCTTCTTTTTACTTTATTCAAAATCAAGCAACAGAGAGACGATTTTGTTTTCTCTGAGAGTACTATATTCTAATACTACCCCCTATCCTAAAGGGGGGAACAGCTTTATTCTACCCACTCTTTTGTTAAAATGCGATGATTCAGAACAAGACAGAAACGGACGATGGACTTGAAGAAGGACAGACTATGGACAAACAAGAAATTGAATTTAACGCTCGAAATCATACAGTTGAAGATGCTGATACGGATTTTGTTGCAATAGCTCACGACCAAATCAATAACAATGCATACAACCGCACACTCGTCACAGACGGAGAAAAATGGGGATATGCGAAAATAGCTGACAACCAGTGGACTGTGTTTGACGTTGGAACCATCGAAGTCGAAGATGTGGAAATGGTCGCAGAAGGTTCTGAAGACTGGGAAGAGTGGTTCGAACACGAACCGGAAGCAGTTGAAGACTTCATTGACAATCTTGTTGGAAACGGTCTCCGTTTGCACAAAGTCGGTAGAGGAGCCATCCAAGTACATCCATCTACTGGTGGGTTAGCTGCAATTCATTATCAAATCGAATAATCAGGAGACAGCGACAGCGTGATGCCGGGAATCAAATTCCCCTGTCTCTCCTTGGGCTAACGCCCGTGAAACTACAAATGAGTGTAATAATCGAAATCAGCGACGATGGTAAAGTAGAGGCGACACACAATAGCGGCGAGACCTTGTGGGCGTATGAATTGCCAGATGAAGACGAATTCGATGAAATCGATGCAGCAGATTATTCGTATTTCATCCGAGGGAAAGTAGCTACGCAACTGAATCATCTTGAAATAATGAGTCTTGTTAAGGATGATACTGACTTTGAAAATAAATACACGAGAGAGGTGTAACCATGGGTGGAGAAAAGAACTGGTCGGAACCGGGTTTAACTGAAAAGCAGAAAGAAGCATGGCGATTATACAAAGGAGAAGACCTCTCCGTAGGTGAAGTGGCCGAAGAGTTGGGCATCAAGGAAACATCTGCGAACGGGCGCTTGGAAGCGTGTTATCGCAAGCGGGCTCGGTCACAGGCGACCTTGGAATGGTTAGCACAGTTCGAATAACACTTCTTGTTTCAACCAGTCTAACTCAAATACGATAAATTACTATCTATTAGTAACAAAATTAATATACTTATGTTTCTTACCTACATGTATGGCAAAAGCATATAATACTGCACAAGCCGCAAGCAAAGCTGACGACATAAGAAACAAAGAAGGATTTGGTGGAGGGTCATTAATCAATAAGCCAATCGATGGACACGGACCGTACTGGTATCTCGTAGCTCCTCCAAGCGAAGGTCGAGAGTGGCATTACATCGGTCCCGTTGCCGACGACGGCGATGACTTGCCCACAGATGATGCAAAAAATGAAAGGAAGAACATAGGCGAAGAATATTCGGGGAATTCTGTTTCGATTGAAAAAGAGATGGATGGCTTCAAGCAAATCTACGAAATCTCATGGGCCGGAGAAACAATAAAAGTCACTCCAAAGGGCATGAAAAGAAATGTGATAATAGGTGAAAATGGAGTCAAGACAGATGTCCAAAAAATAGACGAATCAGATATACGTATCTCGTGGCGTAGTGAAGAAAATAATATGCTGAAAATAGATGTTGACTATGAGGATAGGAATTTAATTAAGGAAACAGACTATTCTAACACTGAGTACGAACTCGACGGCGGTTATTGGTATATCGATGACTCCGAAGAGAGCCTAAATGAGTTCCTTGAAGCCGTGACTGAAGAAGGTAGAAAGGTAACAGTCAATCCAAGTGTTATTGAATCATACGGTGATGAATAAAACAATCGCTTGTGGATTTCCCTAACAGACGAACCCACTAACACTTTCACAAATTAGCTCCTCAAGCATCTTACCGCTCGATATTGACGAAATAGTATTCTTCGGTGAGTGATTTTATCCCTATACTACCCCCCACCCTAGAGGGGGTAACACCTTTGTACCACCCACCCATTTATTCAAGTACAATGATGCGAGAAATAGACAAAATGGACGAAGAACCGCACCGGAAAACAGTAGAAGTAGACGAAGAGAACGTGCGAAGAGTTCTGAAGCTTGCATGGAGCGAATCAACTGGAGTCAGTCACGGTTTCGTGATTAACTACGAAGTCGGATGTCACTTTTTAGGTGGTACAGAAGTACACGGGGTAGACCACCGACCAGATGACTTCATACACGTGAACGACGTTGTTGACGCATCAATAACCCAAGATGGAGAGATTGAATTTCTCGAACTGAGAGATAATGCTGTTACACATGAGGGAGAAGTGGTTGATTTTGTTTGGTCAGATTGGTAGATTTTAGTTTTCATATCGTTATTCAAATCAAGTCAAGGGATTAGCTGTAGCATCACTAACTTTTATAATCGCCACAAATAGTTATCAGAACAATGGGACGATATAAGTTAGCGAGTCGAATCATGATGAAAATTGAATCTTGGAAAAAGAAATTAGGTTTATGGTATTGGACTAAGTTCAACAAATATATTCCAGAACCAGTGTATTGGATATACACTTCTATCGACATAGAAATGATTATTGTCACGTATTTATTCTTAGTCATTGGTATTCCCACATATCTATCTTCAAGCGGTCATATTAGTTTATCAATTTGTGTAGCTCTGATTGGATTGATGATTGCCCATATACTCCGTCATGGAGTATGGAAACGCAGGAAAGAAGATATGAAAAGAGAAGTGAAAGAAGAGTTAGAAGAGGAATTCCCACGTATCTGAGTATAGCACTTGTTGATTCTCCTAACAGAAGCCACAACTGAAGTCCTATTTCACCCAAATAGCCCCCTGATTTCGACCTGAAAATAGGTCTTTTTGCAAACTCCCCAAGTGACACAATACATTAGTACTTTTAGATACATATATTATATGTGGTAAAATGTATAAGAAAATAAAATGCAGAATAGAGAACTATAGCCAAACAATGACATGGGGAATATGTAGCATACTAGCAGGCATCCTGTCTGTGTACACATCTTATCACCACGACTACTCAACAGCAGTAATATTAGCGTTCACAGCAGGACTATCGCTGGGTCTCGTAGCTATACTTTATAAAAAAGAGGTGAGCGACGATGAGTAGTGAGAACGATGACGAAAATGATTTCAAACATATCTCTGGAAATGTTATCCAGACTATCGATGTGGATGAGTTAAACGACTACTCTGTAGGATACCTACGACACTTCCAGAAACCGTTACTGGTCGTGGCAACTGATGAAGACTCAGCGAGATTCGATGCACTCAGAACGCTGTCACCTTTCCACACGCCGTCGTACATCTATAATATCGTTTATGAATGTGGTATAGACGCAAACACAACCCCATACGAAGTTGGAGATAACGTTGAATTGGTTGGTCTCGGGGTCAAAAAACAAACCTACAGAGCTATTCCGAAGTCAAAGTTTGAATTGCTTCAAACCCCGCCGACTAAAGTAGAACTTGGTCTTTCGGAGGTGAGCGAGCGATGATGCCCTGCCCTGAATGCGAGGAGACCCCGAATACACAGAAAGGGTATCCGCTAGTTCAATGCACCAACAACGATTGCTTCGTTCTTGAATACGACGCAAATACGGGTGGGATACTATGAGTGAACAACTAACCCTCCAAGTCGAAGACCAGAGAACCGCCCGTAGAGCAATCAAGCGACTAGAAGTCGAAGAGGACGAAATCTTAGACGCCAATAAAGCCGACCTCGGAGACGCTATCATACGATTAGCTGCCGACAATCCAGACCTCTTGGTCCGCAAGCTCCAACAAGTTCAGAATCAGCGAGAGAAGTACTGGAGCGACAAAGATTACCAACAAGCCCGGGGTGAGTCCGATGAGTGACAAACCCTACGGCAGCATCGAACGCTGGGTGGACCTGCATGGGCATCAGTCGTACAACGTGGCCAATCTCATAGTCCAGAATTCGGACGACGAAGAAGAACTGATAAGCTACGTATACATCCTACTGAATCTGCTCACGGAAGATGAAGTCATTAAAATCGTAAATGAGGTGAACCACAATGAGTGACTCCAAGCAAGTCGTACACCGGCACTTCAGTTTAGAACAAATCGAAGACCTCCGAGACGCCGCACACAGTCGTAACACACGGTATGATTCGTCCCTTCGGGACGAAGTGTTCGTCACTATTTCGGCTGATTTAGGGACTCGGCCACGAGAGACCGTCCGCTTGACCCGGCACATGTTTGACCTCAACGCCGAAGAAGTCACGATTCCAGCAGAAATTCAAAAGGACTACCCAATCGAGAACAAGTCTCCCGGCGCAGCTACACTTCGGTTAGACCATTACGGACACTTCGGGACCGTTCGATTGCTTCGCACATACCTGAAAACGTTAGACGACGAAGACTACCTGTTCCCAAGTCGTCAAGGAGGGAGAATCAACACCAACACCGCTCGGAACATCACTGAGCGGTTAGCGGTTGAAGGCAACGTGTGCCCCAAACGAACCGATGGAAAGCCTTCAGAGCCGTCTGAATCCCACCCACATGCCTTCCGTCACTCGGTCGCCAACTACATGCTAGCCGACCCAGACACCCGTCTCGTGGACGTACGTAATCGACTTCGGCATCGTTCGATACTGACGACCGAGAGAGTCTATGAGCACTTCCAACGCCGATAATCCTATTTATCCACAGTCGAATCATTTGCCAATCAAATAGATTTTATGAATTTAGAGAATATTCGGTGGGAAGAGTTTGAAAAGCTAATAGCTGTGTTGTGGGAGAAATTTGGATACAACACTAGGGTCACATCGCCCGGAAAGGATGGTGGAATAGATGTTATTGCTGAACGAAGCGACCCATACCACGAAAAGATAGTCATTCAAGTGAAAAACTATTCGGTAGATAATAAGATTGGAGTTCAATCCATACGAGAATATAGTTCCCTTCTTCATCGTTCGAATGTAGATGGAGTTGTCATTGTTACATCTGGGTATTATACTAAGCAAGCACGGAATGAAGCCGAAGAGATTGGTGTAAAGTTGGTCAATCGAGACAGTGTTGAGCAACTTATTGACGAGCACTTGTATGAAACACAGACATTCAATCCAACTAAAAAATTAAAGCGGAACAAGAACGAAGGAGACTCTGCTGAGCTTGAAACACCTGCGAAGTCGAGTAGGGAAAGTCACAGGTTACAGGATTCAGAAAGTAGGACGACGACAAGGTGTGATGACGACCTTATCCTTCCTGAAATCACAGACGACGACCAGATACCTGATATTTCAGCTTTATCAGCAATACGTGATGGGATGGAAGAATACTTTTCCAGTAATTCTAAAGAATCCCAACATGTGTCTGTAATTCCAGAAAATGATAATAAGCCTATCTACCAGTATGTCGGAACAATTCATCAGATACCAATTAGTGACCGAGTAGACCGGGAGGCTATAATTAAAATCTGTGACGAATACAATCTCAAGTATATAGACAAATCAGAGCAAAATATCGCCGCAAGATGGGAGAAGTATTGGACAGGCTATAGTCATAAAGCGAATATCGAACATGATTCAATAATCGCTACTAAATTCGTTAGTGAAATTCTGGGAGATACGAGCGATATAGAATTAGAACTGGTAGAGGCTGAGCAGGAATAGTAATACTTCAGCGGCGCTAAGCGATTATCACAGCATAGTATCCCTCCCAACCCTCACCTTTTCCACTACGTGACGCCGAAACTGACCCCTCAAACACATCTTCTTCCGGAATTGCGTCCGAAGTCATGGGAATGTTATCCGTGATTATCGTCCGTTCAAGGCCATAGGTGTACTCTCGAAGGAGTCTACGAGGTTCAGGAGCGTCTGGAACCATCAAGAGCAGTCCTTTCTCCACGTGAACGTGACCAACATCAAATCCTGTGAATGTATGCGTATACACGTCCGCATCGTACTCGCCCGGGTCTAAGTTTTGTTTATAAACACCTTCAATAAACTCGTTACCAACAGTTCCTAACTCCAGACCCAACGTCTCAGCAAGACTAAAATCGTCGTCACCAGTCTCTCCCATGCGTCTATAATGAGTGCCCGGGAGACTTGTAGGCACGAATAAATTTCAAAAGAGAGGTAGTGTAAAACACTACGTCATTTATCGATGATTCTGCGGATTGTGGTCATCGAAGCGGGCATCATCAGGGTGCTTGGGTGGTGTCGGAGGTGTCCACTCATAATCCTCGATATCTACATCCATCTGCTGCCGTCCCACACCTAACACCCTCTCTTCGTCGTTTTCACCATAATCCGTCGCAACGGTCAAACTATACTTTTCCTCTGTGTCACGAGTCACGACCTCTCTTACATCACATTCCCACGGCAAGTCGTTTGGTTCCAAACGGAATGTACCCCTTCCAGTGTTATTTTTACAGACGGCCATGTACTGGTCAGGACCATTGTAATCTTCAAATCTAAAATATAGAGTGACTTGCGCTGAATGTTTGTCCCATAATTTGAATATCCCATCGTCCCACCAAACATCTGCATGTCTTTCGCTCTCAATTAAATCCTCTAAACCGATTTCTTCTACCGAATCAATTATTTCTACCATGCAAATTCCGGTATGGTTTTAGTAGTTAAATGCACTTCGACGGGGGTTGTATGAACACAATACAGTAAACAACAGAATCAAACACTTGTCCGCATAGTCACAGTACAGATAATGCCAATAATGGTTACCAATCTAATATTTTCTGAGGGCCTATTGACGATACACTCCGTCATCATCTTGGCGCAAGGTAATCGCATTTTCTTGGACCGAAACCGAATCTGCTGCCAGCGAACTAAACTGCCGATTAGCTATGTCCATCACATCCCCTGTTTCATCCTGACTAGTTCCCGTGACCGAGACCTCGATACCGGAAGGCGTCTGCTTAATCGTGACCTCAGGCTCGTCATCCGCTCCGAATAGTCCAAACATGACACCACACAATAGAACGCTGAGAAACTTATACGGCTGAAAATATTGAACTGGACCTCTCCCCGGAATATATTCGCATCTTTATGGCGCAGTAACACGTCGTATCCAATGGAATCGCCATACGGGTCGGAGGAGGCACTACGGAGTGTAAGAAATCACTGCGATTCAGGCGTGTAATTCAGCCTGAAATCCATGCCCTCATGCGAATCCAGAGCATGGCTGCGGTAGTGGGCTCGGGCGGGTTCGAACCACCGACCTCGGCCTTGTAAAGGCCGCGTCATAACCAGCTAGACCACGAGCCCGTATCCGAACCAAACTCCTGCGTCCGAATAACCTTTACTTTCTCCCCGCGCAGATCGGATATGGTCCTCGAGCGCGTCTGGAAGGTACTTCTCGCCTGTGTCGCGGTTGTTTTCATCGCATTCGCTCTCATGCAGGCCGGTCTCGTCTCACCACCCTGGAGTGCCGATTCTGGCGAAGTCCGCATCCTCGATGCTACCGGGGAGCCCAAAGCCGTCGTCGACGTCGACGTCGCCGACACGTACAGCGAGCGCTACACCGGGCTGAGCGACCACGACTCGCTCGAGGATGGCGAGGGAATGCTGTTCGTCCACGCGAGCGAGAGCGAGCGAACGTACGTCATGCGCGAGATGGACTTCGACATCGATATCATCTTCATCGACGGCGACCGGGAGATCACGACCATCGAGCACGCTCGCGCACCCGAACCCGGCGAAGATGGCGAGGATCTCGAGCACACCGGTCACGGACAGTACGTCCTTGAGGTGCCCCGCGGCTATGCCAACGAGACAGGCATGTCAGTTGGTGATGAGGTCGAACTGGCGTACGATTAGCGACGAACCGGCGTATTTCGATTCGTAGCAAACCCTTATTGTCAATCGTCACGGATTCGCACCTAATGAGCGGGAGTGATATTGACTGGGAGGATGATGATCCGTTCGAGGAGCAGCGCGAGCAGGCTGAGAGCCCGATGCGTCGGCTGATCTTCGACTACGGTCGTCCCTACTGGTTCCCGATGATTGTCGGATTGTTCTCGAGTATTTTTGCGCGGGCGCTGGATCTCCTTCCCGCACTCTTGCTTGCGGTTGCAATCGACGCGGTCTTTGACGAGGCAGTGTTTCACGAGCAGGTCCCGCTTACTGTCCTGCCGGAGGCGTGGCTCCCGACAAGCGATACCGAGCAGTTCGCGTTCGTCGTCATCGTCATCGCTGGCTCGTTCGTCCTCGGGGCGGTCTTTCACTGGCTTCGTAACTGGGGATTCAACTCCTTCTCGCAGGACGTCCAACACGATGTCCGAACCGCGACCTACGACAAGATGCAGCGCCTCGATATGGAGTTCTTCTCGAACAAACAGACTGGCGAGATGATGTCGGTGCTCTCGAACGACGTCAACCAACTCGAGCGATTCTTAAACGAGGGGATGAACTCCGCGACGCGCCTGATCGTGATGGTCGTCGGCATCACCTTCCTGCTGTTCTGGCTCAACCCACAACTCGCGCTGGTCTCGCTCGCGCCCGTGCCGCTGATCGCCATCTTCACCTATCTCTTCGTCCAGAAAATCCAGCCTAAGTATGCGGCCGTTCGCTCCTCGGTCGGGAAAGTCAACTCACGACTCGAGAACAACCTCGGCGGCATCAACGTCATCAAGTCCTCGAACACCGAGGAGTACGAGTCCGACCGCGTCGAGGACGTCTCACAGAACTACTACGACAAGAACTGGGGCGCAATTTGGCTGCGAATCAAGTTCTTCCCCGGTCTGCAGGTCATCTCGGGGATCGGCTTCGTCCTCACCTTCCTCGTCGGTGGGTACTGGGTGCTCATGGACACCGCGCCTGGGCCGTTCACTGGCACACTCGAGACCGGTGTCTTTGTCGCCTTCATCATGTACACCCAGCAACTCGTCTGGCCGATGGCCCAGTTCGGACAGGTCATCAACATGTATCAGCGCGCCGAGGCCTCGAGCGAGCGGATTTTCGGCCTGATGGACGAGGAAGGGCGAATCGAACGCGAAGTTGATTCCGACGCGCTCGAGGTTCGCGACGGAAGCGTCGAGTACGACCACGTGGAGTTCGGCTACGACGACAGCGAGCGCATCATCGACGACGTGTCGTTCGACGTCGACGGCGGGGAGACGGTCGCACTCGTCGGCCCGACAGGCGCAGGCAAGTCAACCGTCCTGAAACTCCTGCTTCGACTCTACGACGTCGATGACGGGTCGATCAGCATCGACGGACAGGATCTCCGCGACGTGTCCTTGCCGAGTTTGCGCCGGTCGATGGGCTACGTCGGGCAGGACTCGTTCCTGTTCTATGGCACCGTCGAGGAGAACATCACCTACGGAACGTTCGACGCCGACCGTGAGGAGATCATCGCGGCCGCGAAAGCCGCCGAAGCCCACGACTTCATTCAGAATCTGCCCGACGGCTACGATACGATGGTCGGCGAACGCGGCGTCAAACTCTCGGGTGGCCAGCGCCAGCGCATCGCCATCGCTCGTGCCGTGCTCAAAGATCCGGATATCCTCATCCTGGATGAGGCGACGAGCGATGTCGACACCGAGACCGAGATGCTCATCCAGCGCTCCATCGACGACCTCACCGAAAATCGGACCACGTTCGCCATCGCCCACCGGCTCTCGACGATCAAGGACGCAGACATGATCCTCGTCTTAGAGGACGGCCAGATCGTCGAACGCGGCTCCCACGAGCAACTGCTCGCAAACGGGGGTCTCTACTCGCACCTCTGGGGCGTCCAGGCCGGCGAAATCGACGAACTGCCACAGGAGTTCATCGAGCGCGCCCAGCGCCGCCAGGCTCGAACGGAAGTCGACCTCGATATCGACGCGGACGACGACTGAGATCGTCGGTCCCGAATTCGCTTAAAACGACTCCTGTTCTCGCTGTCCCTCTTGTTCCGGTGCGCCCTCATCCTGGCGGTCTTCACCCGCCGCGGGCGGCGTTCGGTCGCTGTAGTTCTTCCGTCCGATTGCGGAGTCGCCGACCATGTTCATGATCGCCTGTTCGACCTCGCCGTAGTCTTCGTACTCGTCTTCGTTCAGCGGCTCGAGCAGTTCCCTAAGCGTCGACGTCTCGTCGCCGGCTCCGATCTCGTTGTCTCCGTACTTTTCGAGCAGCTCGTCCTGACTGATCGGGTACTCTTCACCCTCGAGGTCGTCACTGAGGTGGCCGAGTTCGACGCCGAGTTCGCGATTGTCGTCGCTCATAGTGGACCGTACTCGCACGAGCCCCAAACCGGTTGACCCTGCGTTCGCATACGTTCCACGGTCCCCCGTGTTTTCGAGGTCACCGACGGGTTCATGTCCGTTCGCTCGGTGGTCCCGTGCATGCACCTCTCTGCTGCGACGTGGCCCGACGTTCGCGACTGCGAGGCGGAGCTTGCGGTCGTCCCGGTCGGGAGTACGGAACAACACGGCCCCCACGCGCCGCTCGGAACCGACGTGCTCACCGCCGAGGCGATTGCCGACGCCGGCTGTGAGCGCCTCGAGCGCGAGGTGGTCCGCGCACCCGCGATTCCAATCGGTGTCGCCGAGGAACACCGCCAGTTCCCGGGGACGATGTGGGTGTCTGCGGACACGTTCAGAGATTACGTCCGCGAAGCAGTCGCGAGTCTTGCCACGCACGGCTTCGACCGCGTCGTGCTGGTCAACGGCCACGGCGGCAACGTCGACGCACTCCGAGAGGTCGGCGCGCGACTGAGTCGCGACGGCGACGCCTACGCCGTCCCGTTCACCTGGTTCGACGCTGTCGGCGACCACTCGAGTGAGATGGGCCACGGCGGCCCGCTCGAGACCTCGCTCCTGCAGGCGCTCGAACCCGACCTCGTTCGCGAGGACCGACTCGAGGCAGCCAGCGAGGGCGCTGCCGATGGCTGGGGAGAGTGGGTGAGCCACGTCAATCTGGCCTACGATTCGACCGAGTTCGCGGAAAATGGTGTCGTCGGCGATCCGGCAGCCGGCGACGAAAAACGGGGTGAGGAACTGCTCGAGTTGGCTGGCGACGCGCTGGCGCAGCTACTCGAGGCGGTTGCCGAACGGGACGTATCACGGCCCGACCGGCGCTGACGGACTCGAGTGTTGGAAGCGCTGTGAGGTCGGTTACTCGTCGTCTTCGTCGTCCGCGTCGGCCTCGTTTTCGTTATCGTCAGCATCGCTTGGCCCTGCATCCTCGAGCGTGCCACGAAGCGCTGGAATCGTCGAGGTGAGGTCGCCGACCTGCTCGCCGGCCTCCGAAATCGAGCCGATGGCTTCCTCGAGGTCGCCGATTTCCTCCTCGAGGTCGTCGGCGTCCTCGAAGGCGTCAGCGCGTTGGCCCATCGTGAACCACTTTTTGGCGTCGCGGAGGTGGTCTTCGGCGTCGCCGGAATCGAGTGCGGTTTTGAGGCCGTTGAGCACGCCCAGCACGTTGTCGGCGTCGGTCTCCCAGACATCGTCGGCGTCGGGAAGGGCGTCCCAGCCGTCTGCGAGCGAGGATTCGACGTCCTCGCGCATCTCGTTGGCCGCTTCCCCGAACAGTTCCTCGTCGTCGCCGAAGGTCGCTTGGCTCATGTCATCTCCTTTGCGGGGGCTGCGGTTAAAAGGTTGCCCGAAAGTGAAAGTGAAAACGCGTCCGTCAGCGCCAATATGGCGAACATAGCGAGTCGATTTCGAAAGCCTTCTCGAGGGTGTTCCTATACGTCCGGAGTTGCTCACGGGTCACTGCGTTCCCCGTCTGCTCACGGCGCAACGCGCCGTTTGCATGGTATGCGAGACCGCCGGTCTCGCACTATTCGCTTTTCCGCGGTTCTCACTCACTCCGTTCGTTCCGAACCGCGTTCTTCTCGAACCGAGACAACCTCCATCAGCGGGTAGCCATCTTCCATCGCCATCTCCGTCACGACCGCACAGCCTTCGTACTCGACGACGATTTCGACCTCGAGAAAGCGTCCGGTCAGTTCGGTGTACGTCGCACTCGAGTCGGCGAGGTCGGCCTCGAGCGCATCGTGTTGGACTGCGACGGTCACGTCGGTGCAGTGGGGCTGATTTTGAATTGCCTCTTCCATTGCAGTCTCGATGCTGTCGGCGCTCGCGGGCGAGAGTGGCGTGCCGGCGAACTGGTGATACAGCGTGCCGAACTTGATGCCGGCTTCGAAGCAGGCGGCTTCGGCGTCGGTCGGCGCAGTGTCCATACGCGAGTGCTCGAGGGCGTGCGGGAAGGTGGTTCCGGTCCGAGCGGGCGTGTCTGCGGGGGCAATAGGCTGACTCGACTGTGACACCGACGACCGCACCGGTCCGGAACCGCATGGTTCTTATCGGCGCTTTCCCTCACACCGAACGAATGGCACAGTCCGTCCTGTTGACTGGGGCTGCGGGGCGCGTCGGGGACGCGATCCTTGGCGACCTCGCCGCGGAGTACGAGTGGCGGTTGATGGATCGGGATCCGCCGACGGAGGACTATCCGGGCGAGTTCGTCGTCGCGGACATTACTGACGACGACGCCGTCCGCGAGGCGATGGACGGAATCGACGCCGTCATCCACCTTGCTGGGGACCCCCGGAAGACCGCGCCGTGGGACAGCGTCCTGACGAACAACATCGATGGCACGCAGACGATTTTCGAAGCGGCCGTCGACGCCGGCGTCGAGAAGTTCGCCTTCGCCTCCTCGAACCACGCCGTCGGTCACTACGAAACCGAAGATCGGACGCCCGATATGTACCGCGCGGACGACGACTACCTGCTCGATGGGACGGAACTGCCCCGACCGGGCAACCTCTACGGCGTCTCGAAGGCGGCCGGCGAATCGCTCGGGCGCTACTATCACGACGAGTACGGTATCGCCGTCGTTAACGTTCGAATCGGCAACCTCACGAAGGGTCACCCACCAATCGACTACGAACGCGGGCAGGCCATGTGGCTCTCCTATCGCGACTGCGCGCACCTGTTCGACCGCTGTGTGAAAGCCGACTACGACTACGAAATCGTCTACGGCATCTCCGACAACGACCGCAAGTACTACTCACTCGAGCGCGCGAAAGACGTCCTCGGCTACGAGCCACAGGATAATTCGGCACACCACGACTGAGTGGGCTGTCTTCAGAACAGTCCCTGCACGTCTTCTTCACGCGCCTGTCGCCGGTCGACGTGGCCCGTCAATCGCTGGTAAATAATTCCTCGAGCGTCGTCTTCGCGGACGAAATCGAACAGTAACGAAATGAAGCGACTGTCGTCTGCGCCCGCCTCGAGATCAGTCTGGGCGTACGTACACGCCTGCTCGAGCGGCTCCGGATCGTATCCCCACTCATCAGCGAGAATCGGGGCCGCAATCGCGGTCTGGTCGATGTCGAGATCAGCGAGTTGTGGATGCGATCCGTCGTGCTCGAGTCGAACCGGTGCTCGGCGCTCGAGCACTTCGGGATCCGATGCGAGCGTCTCGAGCATCGCCCGCATTGGGGGCAGGTCAACGCCTCGATAGTCGTCGGGAACTCCCGCGAGGTACGACTGGGCGCTGTCTGCCAGTCCGACGGCACCCTCCCAGTTGTGCTCGTGGACGTGAAACACCGCGGCAGTGGCCTGAATCAGCCCGTGGAGCAGTCGCTCGTCGTCCGTTCCGTCCTCGCACTCGAGCCAGCGCGCTTCCCAGGCGTCGTGGGCCGCGTGGTAGTAGCCGTCGTTGTAGATCGCCGCGCCGGCTCGGAGCTGATCGCGCAGGCACATAGTGGACGATTCGGCTTCGAGACTCGAGAGCGTCACGGTCTGGTCGAACTGTCGTGTGGTAGTGACGCCGCTCTCGAGGAGGAGTAGTACGCGAAACGCCGGATATGTACCGCCTCCGGCGGGGCGGGCAGACAACTGTCGAAACGGGTGGGATGCCACGCATCCCGACCGGTTACGTGCCGCCACCGGCCGAGGCGGTACTCGATCCGAGGACGGAGTTCCCCATTAGTATGAACTTGGTTACGGTAGTTGGACCGCCATACACCGCAGTAAGACCAGCTTACTCCGCCTCGAAGCCGTCTTCCCAGCGAAATCGTCCATTACGCTGGACAACCTTGCCGTCAATCTCGAGGCGTGACTCGTCGCTCATATCCGTGATCATGTCGACGTGAATCGCGGAGTCGTTGCCTGACTCGCCCTCTGGCAGACAGGCGTCGTAGGCCCGTCCGAGCGCCAGATGGACGGTGTCGCCCATTTTCTCGTCGAACAAAATCGTGTCCGTATAGCGGTCGATGCCGCGATTCATGCCAATGCCGAGTTCGCCGAGTCGGTTCGCGCCGGCATCGGTCTCGAGGATGTCGGCGATCACGTCTGCGCCCTGTTCAGCATCGTAGTCGACAACCTCGCCGTCTGCGAACTCGAGGCGGACGTTTCGGACGGGGTCGCCGCGAAGTGTCATCGGCACGTCGAAGGTGACCTCGCCCTCGGTGGCGGTGGGTGCGGTAAAGACCTCGCCGCTTGGGAGGTTGTGCGAGTCGTATTCGACCGAAGCGGCGCTGTTGACTGCGGTTCGACCCTCGATGTGCATGGTGAGGTCGGTTCCACTCGAGACGAGGCGAACTTCCGAGCCGTCGTCAAGCAGGGCTTTCATGTTCGCCATCTCGTCGGCCAGCGACTCCCAGTCGCGTAGAATTGCGTCGTAGGCGAAGTCCTGGTACTCCTCGTAGGCCATGTTCGCCTGTTGAGCAAGCGAGCGAGTTGGATGCAGCGTTGACACCCAGCGCGTCTCATAACGTGCCTCGCGAATGTCCTGGCGGGCGCGGCGGTGAGCCGTGTGGGTGTCTCCCGGCACGTCGGCTGTCGCGCTCATGTTCCGGCCGCCGCCGAGTGAGAGATAGACGTCAGCCTCCTCGTAGAGTGCGAGTTCGTGGGCCGGATTCTCGTCGAACTCATCGTCGTGTGCCTGCAGGTACGCACGCGAGAGTTCGCCGGAACTGTAGGTCGACAGCAGGTTTGCGCCACGTTCGCCGAGTTTCTCGGCGACGGCGACGGCGAGTTCGTGGGCCTCAGGCCCCACCGAGAGTACGACGTTATCTCCCGACTCGACGCGAGCGCTCCAGTCGACCAGTACTGCCGCGTGTTCGCGGATACGTTCGTCCATACCCCTGGATACGGCCTGAGACACAAAACGTCCTCCGTCCTCGAGTCGGGGTCAGGCGGCTGACTCGGCCACCTCATCGTCACTGCGCGAGCGGACGAGGCTGACGACGGCGTAGACAAATGGCGTATCGGCGACTGCGATTGCGAGTTTCAGCAGATACTGACCGATAATCAGGCCGATAACGCCCTCGAACCCGGGATAGAACCCAACCCCAAGGGTCAACGGCGCGATGGCGAACGCAATCGAGACGAAGATCACGGTATCAATCGCCTGGCTACTCGCCGTCGAGGCGATGTTTCGCAACCAGAGCTTTTCGCGCCCGGTCCGGTCTCTGATCCAATGAAAGACGATCACGTCCCAGTTCTGACTGACAATGTACGCGAGAAGACTCCCGAGAACGATGTTCGTCGACGCGCCGAGCACGCTCTCGAACTCGCTTGCGACTGCTGGATCCTGTGCTGGTGCGGCAATCGTCGACCAGACGAGTGCGAGCACGACGAAATTCAGCGCGAAACCGACGTTGACGACGATTTGGGCTGCCCGCCGTCCGTACAGTTCGGTGTAGCAATCACTCGCGAAATAGGTCAGCGCGTACGCGAGCGCTGCACCTGGCAAGATAAGTTCTGCGCCCGTAACCGGCAGCGAAAACGGGATTTCGAAGGCGAGCACTTTCGCAGCCGTCACTTGTGCGGTGACGAGTGCTGCGACGAACAGTCCGATCAGTGCAACGTGTGCAACCGTCGGCGCGGCCGACGGCTGGGATCCATGCTGGTGACTCATACCCATCGCGTCTCGAGTGCATCCATGTAAACGGTGCTATCTCAGTCTCCCTCGAGTCCGTCTCACCGACTCTCTCAAGAGGAAGCTACGAACCTCCAGCGATGTGTTCACGAACACTAATTTTTCTGACTGTCCTTGAGTCGTGAATTTCACCGCAGATAGTAGGAAATACCAGTATGTGTTACTTTGTACGATGTCGCCAACTGATGACAATCACCGCAATACGGTATTAGTCCGCTTGAAACCGTCTCACTGCCTCTGATACGCGATAGATAACAAATAGTCGATCTACTGGTGTAATCATATGGGTGAAACATGGACGATCTGACTGGGTTCCAACGGGACCTGCTGTACGTCATTGCAGGAGCCGATCAACCCTCGGGACAGAACGTCAAAGACGAGATCGAATCGTACTACAGCGCCGACATCAATCATGGACGGTTGTACCCCAATCTCGACACGCTCGTCAACAAAGAGCTCGTCGAGAAAGGACAACTCGACCGGCGAACGAACTACTACGAAATTAGCGACAGTGGCCTCCAGCAGATCGAAGAGCGCCGCGAGTGGGAACGCCAATACATCAACGAGTAACGATCAGTTCGCGTCGGCACTCATCTGGCTGAAATGGTCTCCCCAGCGTGGAGAGACCGTCTCCACAGTGCGTTCGGAGCCATCCACACGATCCACCAGGCTGCACGACGCGCCACGATTTTCTTCCCAAGTGAATCACTCAGTAGTGGATTCGCCGTGAGAGCGGAGTCGACGATGAGACACACGCACTCGAGTCCCCCTCTGTTAGCAGTGACTACGGCCTCGTACGCTGTGCGTATCGGCCCTCACAGCGACGGATGACTCGAGTGAGTCACTCCTGATGGCGCACGCGGACCATTCCGTCGGCGGTGACACCGACGATCAGTGGGGTCGAGACATCGCGACCGGTGACGGCCGATCCGGCGGCGTCGCTGACGACTTTCATCAGATCCGGCGCGGTGTGATCGACTTTGACGCCGGCCTCGTCGCAGGCCTCATACACGAGGTCGGGCACGTCATAGAGGTCCGTTCCCTCCGGAATCCGGACCTGAACTGGTGCGCGGAGTGCTTCTGCGAACGTGACCGTCTCGCGTGCCTTCTCGAGGTTGTCCCGGGCGCTCGATTCAATTGAGGAGACGTTCGCGCGCGAGGTGCCGAGTTCGGCGGCGATGTCGGCCTGAGAAATATCGCGCTCGCGTAGTGCGAGGACCTGTGCCTGTCGGTAGGTCAGGATGCTCGCGTCCGAATCGAAGCCGATCTCTGTGAGCAGGGTTTCGACGTCGTCGATCATTTTGCGGTAGCGAGGAAACCCCGCCCCTTGGGGCGGGGAGGAATCGCGTTCGTTCGTGTCTCAACTCGCCCTACAACGGCCCCTCGGTGTCCAACGATCTCGCCCCCTGGAGCAACATTCCCTTCCAGGTGAGGCCGTGCGCGTCCTTGATTTCGCTTAGACGGTCGTACTCTTCTTGATCTACTTCGATGTTCAGGTTGGGCATCTATACACATGGTTACTTTTTCATTAGCTTTAACTATTACGCTCACGTACTCGTAGTTGTGACGACGACCGCCACGAAAACGCTCGAAGCCACGCTCGTTCCGCCCACTACGGGCAAAGAGCAACGCCTTGAGCGTACCGTGGCGACCTACCGCCGTGCTCTCGAGAACGCCTTCGAGAGTGGCGCGGATACACAGTCGGCGGTCAACGATGTCGTTACGCCGTACACGCTCACGTCCTACGCCAAGGACGCGCTCAAGAACTACGTCCCGCAACTCCGTCGGACGTACAACGCCTCGGAACTCGAGGACGACCACCCGGTTCGGTTCACCAACCGGGGCTTCCGAATTGACCATTCCGACGAGCGAGAGCACGAGTTCTGCTGGCGCGTTCCACAGGCCGGACGTGGCAACGCTTTCTGGATTCCGCTTCGGATCAACCCCAAACAGGAATCGCTCTGGTTCGACCTGTTCGACGAGGACGAAACAGTCGGCGAGTTCCGACTGCAACAGCACCGAACGAACTGGGTGCTTCACGTCACCGTCGAGTACGATGTGGCCGAACCAGAGACACTGGACGACCCGACTCGAATTGGCTTCGATATCGGCGAGTCCAAGCTTCTGACGGGCTGTGCCTGTCAGAACGACACCCCGACCCAACCATACATCTGCGACGGCGGACGTGCGCGAGCACTCCGCAAAGAGATGTTCACGACCCTGAAGCGACTTCAAGAGCGTGACGCCGCCGAGTGGCGGATCGACGAACGCTTCGACCACTACCAGAACGCCCTGACGGATATCGTTGAGAAGGCGTCTCGCGAAGCCGTCGAATACGCCAAGTCCTTTGAGGACCCGGTGATCGTACTCGAGGATCTCTCGTACATCCGCGAGAACCTGGATTACGGGAAGTACATGAACCGACGCTTGCACGCGTGGGCGTTCGCCCGACTTACCAAGCGTATCGAGGACAAGGCCCTCGAAGCCGGTGTCCCGGTCGAGTTCGTGAATCCGCGCTACACAAGCCAGACGTGCCACGAGTGCGGACACATCGGTTCTCGTGGGTCGCAAGCCGAGTTCAAGTGTACAAACGCAGAGTGTTGGGTGACGGAGTATCAGGCAGATATCAACGCGGCCGCGAATATCGCCGGTCGCTTTGATCCGTGGGGAGAGAGCGTTCCCTGGAAACCGGAACGCGATGACTCGCCACGGAATGGGTGCCGTTGTGACACGGCCACAGGACACCGCACGCCGAGTCGGCAATCCCGACAAACGACGCTTGCGGTCTTCGAGTCCTGAAACCTCCCTCGACGCGAGGCTTCCCTTGTAGGAAGCCCCGCCGTTTACGGCGGGCGAGGATGTCACACGAACAGTAGTGACCGGGAGAAAGTCAAAGCTTCCCTGTGGGAGGGTCGGTTCGTGTAGCGCCCGAGGCGTTCGCTCGAGAGAACTCATCCCAAACGGATTACTGTACGTCAGCACCGACACAACCGCGAGCCAGGCGGCGGTTGCGCCGCTCAATCAGTACAGCACTCCGTCTCACGCAACTGCGACTGCTGTGGCCGTGACTGTCCAGATGTAAACGGCCGATTGCGAGGGCCGCTATGAGCCCCAGAAGTTATCGCGACTCCCAAGGCGTTCGCGGTCGGTCGCGGAGGACCGGCCGGTTTCGTCGTCGCTGTCTTCGGCGCTGGCGTTGTCACCGTCATCATCGGTGTCGTCGTCGCCGTCTTCGCCCTCATCAAGGTCCTCGTCCATTGGCACCTTCTCGAGCATCTCTGCGCGGGCGTGGTTGCTGTGGACGCGTTCAATTTTGACGCGAGCGCGGGCTTCCGGGAGGACGCCATCGACCATGACGATGAAGCCGTCTTCAGTGCGGCCAACACCGGCACCGCTTTCGTGCATGTCCACGACGTCGACGACGATCTCCTCGCCGGATTTGACCGGTTGGGTTTTCAGATCGTCGATGGGCTGGTTGTAGTGGTTACACCACTCTTTGCCACCCCTGTCTCCGTAGTGGTTACACCCCATCCCCGAGATCCGTTCGGAGAAACTCGGACAGTCGTCGGCGAGTGGACAGTCTGCCATAGTATGTCGTATCAGCGGCGACGTTAAACCGTTTCCGTCTCGGATACGTCTCCGTAGGAGACTGTCCAGGCCCGTCTAGCGCAACTGTCGACTCGAGCGAGTAATTTGCTCTCACGCCGGATAAATGTGAAACGGGTTCTGAATTGTTCCAAAAACGTTTACGGAGAGGACGTGGGATATAGTACCAATGAAAATTCTCGTACCGGTCACGGAAGTCGCGACCGTCGACGACGAGTTCGAAATCGAGGGGACTGCCATCGCCGAGCAGTACCTCGGGGCAGATCTCAACGAGTGGGATGAGTACGCAATCGAGGAGGCAGTCCAACTCCAAGAGGCAGGGGTCGCCGACGAGGTAATCACGGTGACGATTGGCCCCGAAGAGTGCGAACAGACCATCCGCCAGGCGCTCGCGAAGGGTGCCGACCGCGCGGTCCGAATCTGGGACGACGCCCTCGAGGGAATCGACTTACTCGGTGTCGAGGCGAAGGCGGCGCTGCTCAGTGCTGTCGTCGAGGATGAAGACCCAGATCTCGTCTTAACCGGCGTTCAGGCCGGTGACGGCGCCTTCGGTGCAACCGGCGTCTCGCTCGCGTCCACCGTCGGCTACGAGTGGGCGGCCGTCGTCAACCACCTCGAGCACGACCTCGAGGATGGCGTTGCCTCGGTTCGGCGCGAACTCGAGGGTGGCGTCGAGGAACTGACCGACGTCGAACTCCCGGCAGTCCTGACGATTCAGACGGGGATCAACGAACCACGCTATGCGAGCCTACGGGGGATTCGACAGGCCCAGCGCAAGGAACTCGAGGTGCTGGGGCTGGCTGACCTCGGCGTCGATGAGAGCGCGATTGGCGCGGCGATTTCGCTGACCGATATGTACGAACCAGAAAGCGAGAGCGACGCGACGGTCTGGGAGGGCAGTGCCGAGGAAACCGCCGGGCAACTGGCTGAACTGCTTCGCGAGAAGGGGGTGGCACAATGACTGACGTCCTCGCGGTAGCAGAACACCGCCGCGGCGACCTGCGCGATGTCAGCTACGAACTCGTCACTGCCGGCCGACAACTCGCGAACGAAACCGGCGGCGACCTCCACCTCGCCGTCATCAGCGGCACTGTCGAGGACTTCGCCGAGAAACTCAACCGCGACGGCGTCGATACGATCCACACCGTTACCGACGGCGAGGAGTTCAATCACGGCGTCTATACGCAGACTGTCGCCCAACTCGCCGACTCGCTCGACCCGCAGTACGTTCTCATCCCCAACAGCGTCAACGGCCTCGATTACGCGCCCGCCGTTGCCACCGGCCTCGAGCGCCCACTCGTCACGGACACAATCGACCTCGAGACTGACGGGGAGACGCTGACTGCAACCCGCGAAATGTACGGCGGCAAAGTGGAGACGACGACCGAACTCGAGGGGCCGGCGGTCGTGACGACCCGCGGCGGAGAGTGGCCCAAAGCGGAGGGCACTGGCGACGCTGCAATCGAGTCTTTCGAACCCGAGATCGACGAGGCCGCACTCGGCGCGACGGTAACGGGTTTCGAGGAAGTCGGCAGCGGCGACGTGGACATCAGTGATGCCGAGGTACTCGTCTCGGTCGGTCGGGGCATCGACGAAGAAGAGAACCTCGAGATTATCCACGACCTCGCGGATGCACTCGATGCAACGGTGTCATCCTCACGTCCAATCGTTGACAACGGCTGGCTGCCGAAGAACCGGCAGGTCGGCCAGTCCGGGAAGGTCGTCACGCCCGATGTTTACATCGCGATTGGCATTTCGGGCGCCGTCCAGCACGTTGCGGGGATGAAAGGCTCCGAGACAATCGTCGCGATCAACACCGATCCGAACGCGCCGATCATGGACATTGCGGACTATGCGATCACGGACGACCTCTTCGATGTCGTCCCGTCGCTGACAGAAGCGTTCAGATAAGGGGTATACTGCCTGCACTGTGTGGTTGACCGGGCTGTAGGCGTTTTTGCCCGTTTGTCTCCGAAGTCGTTACTTGTTTTCCCACCCCATAGTCCAAATTGAGTTTCACTCTCGCGCGCGACGTGATCACAACTGCATTCGCCGTGGACCTCTCACAGTCATCGGTGCCTTCCAGTTCTCTGACCACTCGAGCAAAAATTACTTTGAATCACTTATAGGCGTGTCTGTGGGTCTGTAACCCTTTTTCAGTGCATACGACCCATTTTATTTACAACCTGAATTAGTTATTCGGCGCACATTTCCGATCAGGAACATTTATTGATCGGTAATAATCTTTATCGATCATGCACGGACTGCTGCGTAAGGTGGTGCCGAACTTCATCCGCCGAAGTTATGCGATGAAGTTCGCGATTGTATTGCTGATCCTCGGCCTCTCGGTGGGGGCAATCGGGCTTGTCGGGACAGCACAACTACAAGAGGGTGTCCAGTCGAACGTCTATACCGATCACGAGACGCTTGCGCTCCAGCAAGCGGAATCGGTCAATGACTTCCACGAGAATAACGAGTACACGGTTGAAGAGTTCGCCCGGAGTAGCGCGATCGCCGTCGAAACCGCTGGGGATCAACCGGACGCTCAGGAGTATGTCGAAGAAACCATGGATGATCGTGGCGGCGGGGATGTCGGTGAAGCGCACCTCCATCTCCTCGAGACAAATGGCCACGTGATTGCCAGTTCAAAAGTTGAACCACAGACCGGCCAAGAGCTGCAAGGTGAGTGGGTCGACCAGATCGACAACGAGTCAGGGACGTACGTCACGAACGCCTACGAGAGCGGTGACGTCGACGAGAACGAACAGCGAATTGCGTACATCACCGCCAGCCACAACATCCTTGATGGGCAGGTGCTTGTCTACACGATTCCACTAGATGAGTACGAAGTGGTGACAGGCGATGACCGCTACGGGATGGTTGTCGACGGCAACGACAGAATCGCGTTCAGCGAACCGGGCGACGAATCGCGGGCGGCGACAACGAACCCGATGTTCGAACTGTACACCGACGCCGGTGATGATGACCCGCTAGTCGATGCACGCAACCCTGAAACAGGCTCACTCGGAGCCATGGAAGCCGGCCCAGGAACGTCGTTCCTCGAGGAGGACTTCTTTGGCTCACAGGAGTACGTTGTTGGCTACGCAACTGTCGGTGACTCGGATTGGGTCACACTCGTTCATACGCCGACCGATATCGCCTACGGCTTCGTCGAAGACGTCCAGCAGTTCGGCCTGATCGCCACGATTGGTGCCGTGTTGTTGATCGGCTCCGTCGGTGCGGTCTTCGGCTGGAACACCTCGCGCTCGATTGACCGCCTGACGCGGAAGGCCTCGCGCATGGAAGAAGGCGATCTTGAGGTGGATCTCGAGTCCAAGCGAATCGACAGCATTGGCCGGCTCTACGATGGGTTCGGCAGTATGCGCGACTCGCTCAAGACCCAAATCGAGGAGACGACGCAGGCACGCGACGAAGCAGAGACGGCCCGCGCTGAGGCCGAACGGCTCAATGACCATCTCGAGGCGAAAGCCGACGAGTACCGCGAGGTCATGCAGGCGACGGCCGACGGTGACCTCACCGCACGGATGGACGCCGACAGCGAGAACGAGGCGATGGAAGACATCGCGACCGAGTTCAACGAGATGATCGCTGAACTCGAGGAGACGACGGCAACGATCAAAACGTTCGCGACGGAAGTCGCAACGGCCTCCGAGGAAGTGACTGCCTCGAGCGAGGAGGTCCAGTCGGCGTCGACGCAGGTTGCTGGATCCACGCAGGAAATCTCCGAGGGTGCCGACCGACAGAACGACAGTCTCCAGTCGATCAACCAGGAGATGAGCGGGCTGTCGACGACAATCGAACAGATCGCTGCCTCCTCGAATCAGGTCGCAGACCTTGCTGCCCGAACCGCAGAAACCGGCGAAGAAGGTCGGGAAGCAGCCCAAGAGGCAATCGAGGGCATGCGAGAAATCGAGACCGAATCCGATGCAGCGGTCGCCGAAATTGAGAAACTCGAAGCAGAGATGGAGCAGGTCGACGAACTGCTCGAGTTCATCACGGAAGTCGCCGAGCAGACGAACATGCTGGCGCTGAACGCCAACATCGAGGCCTCGCGGTCTGAAAGCTCGAACGAAGGCTTCTCCGCAGTCGCAGGCGAGGTCAAGGAACTATCTGCCGAAACCCGCGAAGCCGCTCGCGACATCGAGAACCGACTCGAGGAGATCAAGTCTCAGACCGAACGCGCGGCCGCAGAGGTCCAACAGACGAGCGATCACGTCTCCGAGCACACTGATTCCGTCGAGCGCGCGGCGAACGCACTCGACGAGATTGCAGATTATGCCGTCGAGACCAACACCGGGATGCAGGAAATCTCGAGTGCGAGCGACGAGCAGGCAGCCTCGACGCAGGAAGTTGTCGCGATGGTCGACGAAGTGGCGACGATTGCCGAGCAAACGAGCACCGAGAGCGAAACTGTCGCGGCAGCAGCCGAAGAGCAGACGACCGCGCTGACGGAAGTCTCGCGCAGTGCCAGTGATCTGGCTCAGCGCGCGACACAGCTCTCTGCAACGCTTGACCACTTCGACACCGACGCAGCAACCGATGATGCACTCGAAGTGAACGACAGTGCAGACGCTGAGGTGAACGATGCGCTCTCGTTCGACGAGACTGACGATGGTTTCGGTGGCGAGGGCGGTGACTCCGCGTCCGACGAAACTGAGTCCGAGGACGCTGAGGCGACGGATCCACTTGCAGCGACGCCTGAGAATGACTCCGATAGCACTGACGTGACCGACGCAGACAACGAGTCCGCTGACGGCTGGGGAGAACATGTCGACGAAGACGCAGACGACACGACTGAGGCGTCTGAGAGCGATGGAACGGATCCGCTCGCGGACTCGTTCCAGTTCGACGACGGCGACCAGTAAGCCGATTCGGTGACGCTCTCTCGAGCGTCTGACTTTGTGGATACGACGGGGCATTGGCCGACTGTTGCGGTGTATCTGGCTGATTTTCGGTTGCACCGACACAGTGGGACAACGGACCGTCTCGAGTCGGTGTAGCGACCGGCAACCCAAACCGTCACCTACTTTTTCACCTGCTTCTAAGGCCCGCCAATGGAACTTCTGGAGCGCCGCCGGGCGCTAATCGAGGAGCGTCTCGTCGAGGTCGTCGATGGGGTCGACCCGGAGACGCTCAGCGAGGAAGTTCGACACGTCGCCCTCTCTGGTGGCAAACGCGTCCGACCGATGGTCACGGTACTGGCTTGCGAGACGGTCGGTGGCACCGCAGAAGACGCCGTCGAATTTGGGGTTGGCATCGAACTGGTACACAACGCCTCGCTCGTTATCGACGATATTATTGATCGATCCGAACTCCGCCGTGGGACCGCAAGCGCCTGGGCCGAATTCGGCTACGGGCCGGCAATTATCACGAGTGATGGACTCCTTGGCGAGGCCTTTGGCCTCTTCTCGACGAATCCCCAAGCAACTCGTACTGTCGCCGAAGCGATGGTCGAACTCGGTATCGGTGAAGCGACCGAACTCTCCGCACAGCCGAGCAATGAAGACGAGTACATGGTCCTTGCGCGGCGCAAGACCGGCGCGCTCTTTCGCGCCGCCGCAGAACTCGGCGCGATTGCAGCCGACTCGGACCCCTTTACCGTCGAAGCCCTCGGCGAGTACGCTGAACGTGTCGGCATCGCCTTCCAGATCCGCGACGACGTCCTCGACGCCGTCGCCGACGCGGACGACCTCGGGAAACCAACGGGCCACGACGCCGCCTTAGAGCGCCCCTCGGTCGTCCAAGTTACAGATCTCACACCCGAGGAAGCCAATGCACGCGCCCGAGCAGAAGCCGACCGCGCACTCGATGCACTCGACCGCATCGATGTCGCCGATCCCGAAGCAGAGGGCTACCTCCTCGAGTTAGCCGAGTTCGTCGTTGAACGAGAGCGGTAACTGTTTTTCTTACGCGAGTCGCAACTGACACCGGTACCGACACCCACCACTCGAGTTACGCCCGATCTGGTTGTGGGTGGCTTTCGGTATCAACGTCATCGTCTGGGTCGTCGTCGGACTCCTCGAGGCGAGATTCGACGACGGCGAACGCGAGCGTACTGACGATACCTAACAGCGTGCCGACCGTCAGCGCCGTCGCGAGGTAGCTAATGCCAACCAAATCGAGGAAGAAGGCACTGACCGCATGGAGGACGATTGCAATCGCGACGACGTAAAACGGCGCGTTCAGATAGCGCCACTTGAGATTTCCAGCGATATACTCGTCGGTGATCTGGCCGAGGCTCGTCGTAACGCCGGCCGCAGCCAGCCACTGAACCGAGCCGTAGACGAGCGCAGCGACCATGACTGGCGCGCCGACTTCACCAGTCGTCGCCTCCTGGACGCCCTCGAGTTCGTTCATCCCGCTGACGCCGCCAAGGACGAACAGTGCCGCGGCGACGACGTAGGCAAGGAGCGTGGTTCGACCGGCGTACAGCGAGCGGCGCGCGCTCTCGACTGCCGTATCGAGTCGGTTGCCAAGGCCGAGTCCCCTCGAGATGAGATACAGTCCGAGCAGCGCCGAGGTGGTCCCGAGGACGAATCCCGGCATCTCGAGGGCGCTGCCGATGAGCGCGAGCGGGTAGATCAACAGGAGGATTCCGAGCGGAATCAGAACGGTCCCGCGCGTCTCGGGGTCGTTTAGCACCTGCTTGATCGTGTAGTACATCGACTCGAGATTCTGGGCCTGGCGGACGACCACGCGGCGGACGCCGTCGATGGGGACGCGCGAGCGGATGACGGGGATGACGGATTCGTCCTGTGCGCCGTCGGTGATGACGAGCGCGGTCACGTCCTCGGCGGTCGAGAGGCTCGCGAGGACCGTATCCACTTCATCGCCGACCTCGCGGTTGGCCGCAACGTCGCCGTCTTCGTTGCCCGTCACGACCGCGACTTCGACGCTCTCGTCGCGGCTGTCCAGATCGTCGTAGACGTGCAGTCCCTGGAAGATGACGTTCACATCGGAGTCTTCAGGATCTTCGGTTGCGAGGGCAACGGCGGCCTCTTCGACGGGGTCGCGGCCGATCACCGGCGTCGAGAAGCCGGTCTTGCGACCGAGGTCGTCGTCGAGGTCGACACAGAGGACCAGCAGCATCGTCCTCGAGTTCGCGGGCGTGGTACTTCCGTTTTCTGGGATGTATGCAGTCGGTTTCAAAAGGAGTCGGTCGAAGACGGATACCCGATCAGTAGGATAACAGTAGCAACATGGGCGCGGTGATTCGCGCTCGTTACAGTGGTGGTTGTCGTTCTTCGTTATCGGCTCTCTTCGTCGTCATCTTCTGGTTCTATGATTTCGAACTCCGTCGCGAGCGCGAGTGGATCGCTGTCGGGTCCGTGGGGAAATCCCCAGAAAACGGCCCGATAGTCGCCCGGCGTTGGCATCGTACAGAACTCGTACGTCCCGAGAACGGGTTCGGATACCGAGACGTCGATTTCCCACGCCGTTTCGTCGCCGGGTTCGTGCGTCGTCGTTCGGTCGCTCCACTCGTGATCGTCCGCGACACCAACAGTTGGTCGCCACTCCCCGTCAACGGCGTGCTGGATCGCGATTCGGTCGTCCGCGTACGTCTCGAGGTCGTGGCCGGAGACATTCGTAAGTGTAACCGTAAAATTCCTATGCGCCGCCACGGGGTTCGGTTCGACCTCGAGATCGAACCCGAGAAACGGATCGTCGGAGTCAGGATAGACGACGCTTCGCTCCTCGAGTTCTGCGTCGAGCACACGATAGTCTTCGACGCACATCCGCTCGTCGGTCTCTTCGTCATTGCTGTCGTTGACTAACTCGAGGCTGTCGGTACAGCCGCTGGCGGCCACGAGACCGCTTGTACCGAGGCCGACGAGTAGGTGCCGTCGTTTCAGTTGCGTTTCCATTCTACGTACCGTTACCACTACGAATTATGCGGATTGGTATATGTTTTGTCATCACCGCCAGCGGCAGCAACGCGCCGCCGGTTGCGATAAACAGACGCACACACGCCACGCCGCAGGACACCCACTCACACACCGTTTCGAACCCGGTTCGCTTATTCCGCTGGAACCGTTCGATACGAGTAGATGATTTCCGAGGGCTGCGAGCAGTGCGCGAAAGGCGGCAAGATGGTCATGTTCGTATACGGCTACTGTGACCAGCGCGACTGCTTTTACTGCCCGCTTGGCGAGAACCGCAAGAACGTCACTGACGTCTATGCGAACGAGCGCCAAGTCGAGACTGACGAGGACGTCCTCGAGGAAGCCCACCGGATGGACGCACTGGGTACCTCGATTACCGGCGGCGAACCCCAGGAGGCCCTCGAGCGAACCTGTCACTACCTCGAGCTTCTCAAAGACGAGTTCGGCGAGGACCACCACACCCACCTCTACACGGGGATTCCGGGCGGGCGCGAGAACATGCGGAAACTCTCCGAGGCCGGCCTCGACGAAATTCGGTTCCACCCGCCCCTCGAGCAGTGGGGCGACCTCCATGGCACCGAGTGGGAGGAGATTCTGTACATCGCTCGCGAGGAAGGCCTGACGCCCGCGTTCGAGATCCCGGGCATCCGCGCCGAAACGGAGTTCCTCGAGTTCTTGGACGAGGGCGCAGCGGAGTTCTGTAACATCAACGAGTTCGAGATGTCCGACGGGAACTACCGCCGGATGCAAGAGCAGGGCTACGAACTCAAGGAAGACCACATGAGCGCCGTCGAGGGCTCCCGCGAGGACATCCTCGAGGTCATGGGCGACCACGAGCGCGTGTACTTCTGTACCTCGGTGTTCAAAGACGCCGCCCAGCACCGCCGCCGACTCAAGCGCATGGCCCGAAACATCCGCCGCGAGTTCGACGACGTGACCGACGACGGCACGCTCGTCTACGGCAAGACCCGCGCCGACCCCGACCGCTTCGAAGCGCTTGGCGTCCCCGAAGAGTTCTACACCGTCAAAGCGGACCACGTCGAGGTCGCCTGGTGGCTCTTAGAAGAGATGATCGAGGATGGTGACCTCGAGGATGGAGAAATCGTAGAACAGTATCCAAGTTACGACGGGCAGGTTGTTGAGCGGACGCCACTCGCGTAGAAGTCCGCGAACGAACGCAGTGAGTGAGCGGGTTTTTGATTTCTCGCCGAACGGAGTGAGGCGACGGTCAGCGAGAGTTTTGCTCTCGTCAGACAGATTTTTGCGCGAGCGGTGAGCGACCGGTAGGAGCGAACTCGAGGGGAAAAGGAGAGTAGATCGTAGAACAATATCCAAGTTACGATGGGCAGGTTGTCGAGCGGACGCCACTCACATAACGTTCAGACCGCGAGTGAGTGGTGTGAACAAGCGACTCTTTGGGACTACGTTCTGGTTCTGATCCTGATCAGTTAATTTCGGTTGGGTCTACTTCGGGGAGTGTGATGAGGTTTTCACGTCCAATTCTGAGTTTCTCTATCTCGCCGTCTTCATCCATCTTTGAGAGTAGTTGTGAGACCTTGGCGTTCGACCAACCGGTCTCTGATACAATCGCGGCTTGTTTCATCCGGCCTCCATTTCGGGCCAGCATTCGATGGATCTGTTCCTCGTCGCTCAACAGTTCCGGATCGATGTCGTCTGTTACTTGCTCACTAAACTCTAGTCTCTCCCCGTCGTCAGCGAAGGCATTGTCCCCCGACTCGAGCGAACGCTCGTCGACTTCGGCGTCACCCTCGACATCCGGGCCGGTGGTTGCTTGCTCGGAATTGGTGTTGCCGTTCCCCTTGGGACCCTGCGTGAGCAACGGGACTGTCTTATCCTGAAAGTACCGATACGCGATAGAGCCAGCGACGGCAAGGACTCCAACGGTACCTAGGAGTGCGACGAGTACGGGGACCGAGATATTGGAGAGCAACCCACTAGACTGGGCCCCGCGTAGGAACACGATATCGAACTCGTCTTCGCTGAATTCGTGGTGCCCGTCCCAGGTGAGCTGGGTCGGGGTTTCGAGGCCATAATTTTCGGGCGACTCGATGACGAGTCGTTGGTCGCTTCGGAGCGTCGACCAGGGGTTACCGTTTGTATCCGTTTGGAGGGCGTCACCGAAGTAGAGTCTGTCGTCGTCGGTGCGCGCGAAGTTCGTCCAAGTGAATGAATACGAGATGACACCAATCGATTCGTCCTCATAGGCTCCATCAGGTTCGTTTTGCGTATCAATATCGTCATCGTACGGTGCGAAGTCGTACCCGTCCCATCCTGCATCGGTAACTGACATCTCTCGACCGGTTTCAGCGCTTGCGTCGGCTGCCTGTTGACGGATTTGCTGGATCGGAATGTCAACTGTATCGTCACGTTCGCCGGCGGTAACCGCTTCGGCGTAGTGTGTGAACGTTTCGACTGTGTCATCGTCTTCGAGAACGAACCGGAACTCGAGCGTCCAATGAGCATCGCCGTCGCTGGTAACGTTGATGCGGGTGAGTTGTGCGGTTTCAGCAGGTGTTCCATACGAAAATTCTGTCTGGTTATTTGTATGTGCGTACCGCGTTTCGCCATCATTGTGGCTATCACTGGCAGCCGCTGTGACGGACTCGGTCGGCGAGAGCGTTGCTGACTCTGTGAGTAATATCGATGAGTGGTCAGTCCCGGAGCCGGAATTGGGACCTGGACCATGGTTACCACCAGCAGCTACCGGTATCGCGATAACCGCACCGAGAGCGGCGGTGGCAAGGAGGGCAACGAGGGAGAGTGTAACGGCGGTGGACAACCGCATACCTATCAACTGGTGGTCTCCGGGGGCAAAAAACGCTTTCCATCGATAATTAACTCAGTGCTAGGATTCGTAACTGCTCTCTTCGGATAGTAGCAAGCTATTATCGGGTATTTCTACAAATTGAAAAGATGTGAAACGTATATACAATGAGATTGTTTTGTAAATACATACCTCGTAAATCGATTATTGTTGGATGATACGGTGTCTCCTATCTCTGGACTCTTTACCGCTGAAACCGTGTTTTTCAGCCGATTAATGTGTTTTCCGTTGTGCTGGTCGATCATCTCGTAAGTGCGACCAGTTTTTGTATCAGGAGGTCATACAGCGGCACAATGAACAGCGCGACTCCTGTCCTCCTCGCGTTGCTTCTCGTTTGTTCAGTACCCGCGATTACGGTCGTCGCGGCTTCTCCTGAACGTGGAGTAGTCCACAGTACCGACGAGCGGCACGCTTTCCAGCAAAACACTGCAGCACAGACGACGCCGGTCGAAATCGAGAACACGACGAACCAACTATCGCTTACAGGTGATATACGTGGGTCACATGCTGAGACAGAGACTGACTTCAGTGCTGTACTTGCCGGTGTCACCACCCAGTTGCAGGTCGATCACGAAACGTACGTTCTCTCCGAGCATACGTTTACGCAGGCGGACGATGAGAGACAGACGGCGATGGTTGAGAGTGCATACGACCGCCTCAAAGACCGAATTAATACTCTCGAGGAGCGCGAACGTGAAGCAGTCCAAGACCATGCAGTCGGAGAGATAAGCGATGCAGAATTGATACAGGTACTATTGCAAAATTATCAGGAAGCAACGACAATCGAGGAGACACTCGATGAACTCGACACTCGGGATGATCTACTCACCGAAAGTGCACTGTCTTCCCAACAGTTGCGTGCTGATCGGACGCTTCTCGATTTCCACACGACATCGATCCGAACCAATCTCGATATGGCGACCGGGATGGAAGAATCTAGTGAATCATACGAGTTCCGTATTCAGACCTCACAGGATGGCTATCGACTATCGCAACTCGATGGGAGAACATATACCACTGAGATCGTTCGGTTTGATAATCGAAATGCCGACGCACCGAATCAATACCAGTCAACGGATCAGGCAATGGACCAAGCAACGGGATACTATCCGTGGGCGAATGAGCATGGGACGTCGGACTTCCACGACCGTAGCCAAGAAACGCTCTACTGGCTCGATATTGCTCACGACGAAGGACAATTAAACGCGTACCTCGATGGCGGAACCGGGGACATTTATCGCGAGATGCAGGATATTTCGGCCAACTCGTTGCCAATAACCGAGACAGAGACGAAATCGTATCCTGGACTTGAGCTTACCCTTAATAAGACTCCCGTAACCGGGCCAAGTGAACTGACCGTTGTCGATACTAATACAGGCGAACCTGTACAATCCACAGTTGAAGTCGACGGCGTCGAACTCGGCGAGACCGATGAAGATGGATCAATATCGTATCTGCCGCCCGCTGAAGAGTACAACTTGACCGTGGACAGTGGGTCGGAAAGCGTTAGCACGTCCATCTCGACCGAATAGATGCTGAGTGTCGTCTCTCTTGTTTTCCCTTTCACCCACTGAGCCAGCAGTTTATATAGGAAGACGCAGCCAATGTTGGTGTGTCGGCACGTGCTACTCTGGTTGGACAACTAATCCGAAAACAGCGGGCATACCGGTCGAGTCGAGCGATTAGTCCGGTCGTCGGAGTCGTTACTCTTCTTGCGATTACGGTCTGTCTTGCTGTAACAGTTGCAATCCTTGTTACTGGTTGGACAGTCCCCAATCCAACACCAACTGCAGCGTTCGAACTTCAAGCTGATGGCGACGCCGGAACGCTCACCATCGAACACGTTGCCGGCGAGTCGGTTGACGTGCGGGACCTCTCACTTACCGTGTTGATCAACGATACACCGCTTTCGTCGCAGCCGTCAGTTCCATTTGCCGGGAAAAAGGGCTACTATGGGTTCCCTGCAGGTCCGTTCAACGAACAGGCCGATCCGAACTGGCACGCGGGCGAGCGCGCCGAACTGACGATTGCGAGTACGAACAACCCGACGCTCGAGTCCGGCGATCTCGTCACAGTCACGCTTGTCGTCGGTGAGACTGTGATTGCAACACTCGAGGCGGAAGCGACTTGACCTCGCTACTCGGGTGCGCGCCCGATTGTCGTGATGGCGACTTCGGGTTCGTAGGACGGTCCCTGAAAGAGGTGTTTAACGTCGTCGAAGCCGGCGCGTTTGAACATCGCATCGGCCTCGTACTCGTCGTAAAACAGCATGATCGAGTCTGCGAGGTGCTGTGCGATGACGTTGTCGGGGTAGTTCGGGCCGACCACGAGGACCTGTCCCCCGGGTTTGAGCACGCGGCGGAACTCTCGCAGTGCGAGGATCGGATTCGGCCAGTACTCGATTGAGCCAGAGGACCAGACGATATCGAACGTATCCGTCGCGAACGGGAGCCGTTCAGCATCGCCACGATGGAAATGAACCGGCGGTGCGTGTGTGCCGAACTTCGCACAGGCCTTCTCGAGTTGGTGTTCGCTCTGGTCGAGTGCGTACACTTCATCGACGTGCTCGAGGAGGCCTTCGGTTGCGAAGCCGGTGCCACAGCCGACATCCAGGACGGTCATATCGTCTTCAATCTCGAGCAGGGAGAGCGCTTCAGTGCGCATTTGCTCGTTCCAGATGAAGGGATTGACCTGGTCGTAAACCTTCGAGAGGTACTTGTAGAACAGCCGAGCCCGGGCTTTGTTCTCGAGGATTCCCATTGGTTGGTCTTTCGATGCAAGCGGGATATGTCTGCTGTTCCGACGCTGGCGCGACAGCGCACTCTCGAGTGGGTATGACTCACACACGCCCTGTCCACGATTCGCCCCATGGCCGGGTGGGTTTCGCAACTACCATATACGCGCTCTATCAAAGGTTCGGTTGCTTAGAGTATGCCGAGGCCAGAGGTTCTCGAACGAATACAGTCGGCGGAGGAGGAAGCCGATGAAATCGTCGCAACGGCGGAACAGGAGCGCGACGAGCGAATAGCCGAGGCCCGGGAACGAGCCGAGGAGATTCGTTCGGATGCGCACCAAGAGGCACAGGAACGCAAAGAGCGCCACCTCGAGGAGGCGCGCGATGAAATCGACCAAGAGTGCGAAGCGGTCCTCGAGGAGGGCGAAAGCGAACGGGAGGCGCTTGCGTCACAGGCGCAAGACCAAATCGACGAGGTGACCGACCACGTCGTCGACCTGTTCCAGGAGGACGTCCATGTTCAGACCTGAACAGATGAGCAAGGTCTCGGTGACCGGTTCCAAGGCAGTCATGCCAACGGTCATCGAGACAATTCACGACCTAAACCTGGTTCATCTCTCCGATTACGACGGCTCCTGGGAGGGGTTCGACAACGGTACCCCAATCGAAGGGGCAGACAACATCTCCGAGAAACTGGTGACGGTGCGTGCACTCGAAAGCACGCTCGACCTCTCGGACGGTGACGTCGAACCGGAGTCCGGCCCACTCGCAGACGACTGGGAGTCCCGACTCGAGGAGATTCGAACGCAGATTAACAGTCTCGACGACCAGCGCAGCGACGTCCGTGAGGACCTGCGCCAGGTCGACGAGCGTATCGACCGCGTCGCGCCCTTCGCGGAACTGGGGATCGAACTCGACTTGCTCTCGGGGTATGAGTCCGTCGAGGTCCTCGTCGGTGAAGGATCGACGAACACCGTCGAAACGGCACTCGCCGCAGACGAGAACGTCCGTGCGTTCGAGACGTTCACCGGCGGCGACGTCGTCGCAATCGTCGCTGCACCGGCCGACGGTGCTGGCGAGGGAATCATTGACGACGCACTCGTCGGCGTCGAATTCCAGCGTCACGAGATTCCCGACACCGACCGCGGGCCACGCGCCTACGTCGGCGAACTCGAGGATCAAAAACGCGACCTCGAGAACAGAATCGACGAGATCGACGCCGAACTCGAACAGCTCAAGTACAACGCTGGGCCGTTCTTGCTTCGCGTCGAAGAAGACCTCTCGATTGAGTCCCAGATCACGGATGCGCCCTTGCAGTTCGCGACGAGCGACCGGGCGTTCATCGCGGAGGGCTGGCTGCCCAGCGATGACTACGAGCGACTCAAGACGGCGCTGCGCGATGCCGTCGGCGAGAGCGTCGAGATCGAAGAACTCGAGCGGGCGAGCTACGACCGACACGGCTCGACCCACACCGAGGACGTCGCACAGGGGACCCAGAAGGCAAAAGCCGACGATGACGAAGGTCCCGATGCAGACGAAGACAACCAACAGCAAAAAGCCGTCACCGACGGCGGCTCTGCGGTCACGATGGGCGACGAACCGCCGACGATCCAGAACAACCCGAAGGGCGCAAAGTCCTTCGAGGCGCTGGTCAACGCGGTTAACCGGCCCAAATACACCGAACTCGATCCGACGATTTTCCTGTTCCTGACGTTCCCACTGTTCTTCGGATTCATGATCAGTGACGTTGGGTACGGGCTGCTGTACGTACTGGTCGGATTCTACATGTTCCAGAGCTTCGAGAGCCCTGGCATCTCGAGTCTCGGTGGCGTCGCGATGTGGTGTGGAGCGTTCACGATCTTCTTCGGCATACTGTTCGGAGAGTTCTTCGGCCTCCACGAACTCGGCTACATGCTCTTTGGCGAGGGCGGCGCGCCAATGGGAGACAAGGGTCTCTCGCCAGCGACGTCTGACTTCGTCTACGCATGGCTGATCATCGCCGTCTTGCTCGGTGTGCTCCACCTGAATATGGGGTGGATCATCGACTTCGCGGAGAACATCCTGCACGGTCACGGCCTCTGGGGAGCGATTACCCACAGCGGCTCGTGGCTCCTGATGCTCAACGGGATCTGGATCTGGGTGTTCTCGGCACAGGGCGCTGGCACCAAGCCTGAGTGGATCTATACGACCTTCGACGGCGAGCCGTTCGCGCTCGGATTTAGCGGTTTCCCGTTGATGGACGTTTTCACCATCCCGGCTGGTATCGGCCTCATCGGCGGACTCGATATTACGATTCCGCTGTTGATGATCGTCGCTGGCCTCATCCTGCTCGGTCTCGGTGACCCTGCAGAACTCGCAGAGTTCGTGATGCCGTTCGCACACGTCGTCTCGTATGCACGAATCACGGCTGTATTGCTCGCCAAGGGTGGGATGGCGTTCGTCGTCAACCTGCTCGCCTTCGGTGCCGTCCAGACCGAAGAGGGCTCACGCCCCTTCATCGCCCCATGGACTGGCTACACACCGGCTGACGGAGAGGTCATGTTCGAAGGCCTCTTCCACATGGGCCCAGCTGCCTTCGTCGCCGGTATCCTCGTCCTGATCGTTGGCCACATTGTAGTCTTGCTACTTGGTATCACAAGTGCCGGATTACAGGGTATCAGGCTCGAGTACGTCGAGTTCTTTGGGAAGTTTTATGAAGGCGGTGGCAAGAACTACGAACCGTTCGGAACCGATCAAACCCACAGTGAGGATCAATAACAATGGAACTTGCACTTGCGGAAATGGTAAACGGCGTACTGCAGAATGGTGAAGTGAACGAAGCACCCTTCCTCGAGGGTGACGCTGCGTCGGCACTGGCAGTCGGTCTGGCCGCACTCGCAGCAGGCTATGCAGAGCGAGGTATCGGTGCAGCCGCAATCGGCGCAATCGCCGAGGACGACGATCTGTTCGTTCCAGGCCTCATCATGACCGTCCTTCCTGAGACGATTGTGATCCTGGCACTGGTCGTTGTCTTCGTCTAGACACACTCCCCTTTCTCTCACCAATGAGTTTGGACACAGTCGTCGAAGACATCAGAGAAGAGGCCCACGCGCGTGCGGAGGACATCCGCGACGACGCCGAGTCTCGCGCCACCGAGATCGAATCGGCTGCCGAGGAGGACGCCGAGGAGATTCTCGCCGACGCCGAGCGTGAGGTCGAGCGCGAGGTCGAGCAGTTGCGCGAACAGCGCCTCTCCAGTGCGAAACTGGAGGCGAAACAAAAACGTCTGGAGGCCCGACGGGACGTCCTCAGTGACGTTCGCGAGCAAGTCGAGTCGGCACTTGTCGACCTCGAGGGAGACTCACGCGAGGAACTAACTCGCGACCTTCTCGAGTCTGCAAGCGTCGAGTTCGACGAGGGTGACGACGTCAGTGTCTACGGTCGTACGGACGACCAGGACCTGCTCGAGTCGATCCTCGCCGACTACGACGGCTACGAGTACGCCGGCGAGTACGACTGCCTCGGCGGCGTCGTCGTCGAGAGTGACCAGTCTCGCGTCCGAGTCAACAACACGTTCGACTCGGTGCTCGAGGACGTCTGGGAAGACAACCTTCAGGAGATCAGTAACAGACTCTTCGAGCAATGAGCCTAGGTGCCTCGAACACGGAATACGTCAATGCTCGCGTTCGGTCACGACGAGCCAAGCTGTTCAGTGACGAAGAGTATCGGAAGTTGGTCCGGATGGGGCCAAGCGGCATCGCCCGGTTCATGGAAGAGTCGGAGTACGAACGCGAGATCAACGAGCTCGGGGCACGCTTTTCGGGAGTCGATCTGATCGAGTACGCGTTGAACCGAAACCTCGCGAAGAACTTCCAGGAGCTACTCGAGTGGTCCGAGGGTCGTATTTACGACCTTATCAGTCGCTATCTGCGGAAGTTCGACGTCTGGAACCTGAAGACGATCATCCGCGGGATCTACACCGACACGCCAGCCGAGGAGATCAGGACGGACCTGATCATGGCCGGCGAACTCGAGGATGCAACAATCGACCGCCTGCTTGAGGTCGATGAGATCGAGGATGCAATCGAAGTTCTTGCAGGCACGATCTACTACGAGCCGCTCTCGGCCGAACTCGAGGCGTTCACCGAAACCGGGACGCTTGTTCCGCTCGAGAACGCCCTCGACCGAGAGTTTTACGAGCACTTGCTCGACGATCTTGGCCGGCCTCGAGAGGGGCCACAGGCGAAGTACGTCGAGTTCCTGCAGGCTGAAATCGACTTCCGGAACGCACGGAACGCCCTGCGACTCGCTCGAAGCGGTGCCGACCTCGATCCGGCGAGTTACTACATCGAGGGCGGCGTGTTGTTCGACGGGTCGGAGCTCAGCCAGCTCGTCACCGATTATGACGACCTCGTCGATCACATCGCCGACAACAAACGCTACGGTGACCGACTCTCGGGAGCGCTCCGCCAACTGCGTGAGGCTGACAGCCTTATCCAGTTCGAGCACGCACTAGACGCTGCGTTGCTCGAGTACGCCGATACGCTCTCGAGTATTTATCCGGTCTCGGTCTCGGCCGTGCTGTCGTACATCCTCGCGAAAGAACGCGAGGTCGAGAACATCCGCGCCATCGCGCGGGGTCGCGAGGTCGGACTCTCCGAAAGCGAGATCGAAGAGGAGCTGGTGATCCTATGAGTCAGGAAATCGCAGTCGTTGGCAGTCCCGAGTTTACGACCGGCTTCCGACTCGCGGGCGTTCGCCGCTCCGAGAACGTGCCGGACGACGAGAAGGAGACGAATCTGGACGACGCCGTTACCGAGGTCTTAGAAGACGACGGCGTCGGCATCGTCGTCATGCACGATGACGACCTCGAGTATCTCTCGCGCGGCGTTCGCCAGAACGTCGAGACGAGCGTCGAGCCGGTCGTCGTCACCATCGGCAGCGGAACGGGTGGCGGCGGACTGCGCGACCAGATCAAGCGAGCGATCGGTATCGACCTTATGGACGAAGACGAGGAAGACAGCTAAACTATGAGCCAGGCAGAACAACCTGAGACCGTCGACAAAGACGGTGTAATCGAAAGCGTGAGTGGTCCGGTTGTGACCGCCACGGACCTCGACGCCCGGATGAACGACGTCGTCTACGTCGGCGACGAAGGGCTGATGGGAGAGGTCATCGAGATCGAAGGGAACCTGACCACGATTCAGGTGTACGAAGAGACCTCCGGCGTCGGCCCGGGCGAACCCGTCCAGAACACGGGCGAACCGCTCAGCGTCGACCTCGGACCGGGCATGATGGACTCCATCTACGACGGCGTCCAGCGCCCACTCGACGTCCTCGAGGACAAGATGGGGACCGCATTCCTCGACCGCGGGGTCGACGCCCCCGGTATCGACCTCGAGAAGGAGTGGGAGTTCGAGCCGGAAGTCTCGGAAGGCGATGTCGTCGAACCCGGTGACGTCGTCGGTGTCGTCGAAGAGACGGTCACTATCGACCACAAAGTGATGGTCCCGCCGGATTACGAGGGCGGCGAAGTCACGTCGGTCGAGAGTGGCGCGTTCAACGTCGAGGAGACGGTTGCCGAACTCGACAACGGCGAAGAGATCCAGATGCACCAGGAGTGGCCGGTCCGTCAGGCCCGACCCGCTGGTGACAAGGAGACGCCGACCGAGCCACTCGTCACTGGACAGCGCGTTCAGGACGGCCTCTTCCCACTCGCAAAGGGTGGGACGGCAGCGATTCCTGGTCCGTTCGGATCTGGGAAGACCGTCACCCAGCAGCAACTCGCGAAGTGGTCCGACGCGGACATCGTTGTCTACATCGGCTGTGGTGAGCGTGGCAACGAGATGACCGAGGTCATCGAGGACTTCCCGGAACTGCCGGACCCACAGACCGGGAACCCGCTGATGGCCCGGACCTGCCTCATCGCAAACACGTCGAACATGCCCGTCGCAGCGCGTGAATCCTGTATCTACACGGGAATCACGATTGCAGAGTACTACCGCGACATGGGCTACGACGTTGCACTCATGGCCGACTCCACTTCCCGGTGGGCAGAGGCCATGCGTGAAATCTCGAGTCGACTCGAGGAGATGCCCGGCGAAGAGGGCTATCCCGCATATCTCGCCGCGTCGCTCTCGGAGTTCTACGAGCGCGCCGGCAAGTTCCAGCTGATCAACGGCGGCGAAGGGTCGATTTCGGTCGTCGGCGCAGTCTCGCCACCGGGCGGGGACTTCTCCGAGCCGGTTACCCAGAACACGCTGCGTATCGTCAAGACCTTCTGGGCACTGGATGCAGACCTCGCCGAGCGTCGACACTTCCCATCGATTAACTGGAACGAATCGTACTCGCTGTACAAGGACCAGCTCGACCCGTGGTGGGAGGACAACGTCGAAGACGACTGGTCCGACGTACGACAGTGGGCCGTCGACGTGCTCGACGAAGAGGACGAACTCCAAGAGATCGTCCAGCTCGTCGGTAAGGACGCGCTGCCAGAAGACCAGCAGCTCACGCTCGAGGTCGCTCGCTATCTGCGTGAGGCCTGGCTTCAGCAGAACGCGCTCCACGACGTCGACACCTACTGTGAACCCGAAAAGACCTACCGGATGCTGACCGCGATCAAGACGTTCAACGACGAAGCCTTTGATGCCCTCGAGGCCGGTGTTCCGGTCGAAGAGATTCAGGCTGTCGATGCGGCACCGCGGCTCAACCGGATGGGGACTGCCGAGGAGTACGACGAGTTCATCGACGAAGTTGAAGACGCTCTCGAAGCACAACTGCGAGCACTGTACTAACGATGAAAGAATACCAAACGATTACGGAAATCAGTGGCCCACTGGTGTTCGCCGAAGTCGACGAGCCCGTCGGATACGACGAAATCGTCGAAATCGAGACGCCACAGGGAGATACCCTGCGTGGGCAGGTACTGGAATCGAGCGACGGACTCGTCTCGATCCAGGTGTTCGAAGGGACAAGCGGCATCGACCGCAACGCCTCCGTTCGCTTCCTGGGCGAGACGATGAAGATGCCCGTCACCGAGGACCTGCTCGGACGTGTTCTCGACGGTTCCGGGAACCCAATCGACGGCGGCCCAGAAATCGTCCCCGACGAACGACAGGACATCGTCGGCGAAGCGATCAACCCCTACTCGCGTGAGTACCCCGAGGAGTTCATCCAGACCGGTGTCTCTGCCATCGACGGCATGAACACGCTGGTTCGCGGCCAGAAGCTCCCGATCTTCTCTGGCTCCGGGCTGCCACACAACGAACTCGCACTCCAGATCGCCCGTCAGGCGACTGTTCCAGAAGAGGAAGAAGGCGACGACGAGGACGGCTCCGAGTTCGCTGTTATCTTCGGTGCGATGGGTATCACTGCGGAAGAGGCAAACGAGTTCATGGACGACTTCGAGCGCACCGGCGCACTCGAGCGCTCCGTTGTCTTCATGAACCTCGCGGACGACCCGGCAGTCGAACGCCAGGTCACGCCGCGACTTGCACTGACGACCGCAGAGTACCTCGCCTTCGAGAAGGGCTATCACGTGCTCGTCATCCTGACGGACATGACCAACTACTGTGAGGCACTCCGAGAGATCGGTGCCGCACGTGAGGAGGTCCCGGGCCGACGTGGCTACCCCGGATACATGTACACTGACCTGGCACAGCTCTACGAGCGTGCCGGTCGAATCGAAGGGCGCGAGGGATCCGTTACCCAGGTGCCGATCCTGACGATGCCTGGCGACGACGACACGCACCCAATCCCTGACCTGACTGGCTACATTACGGAAGGCCAAATCATGATGGATCGGGACCTGAACAGCCAGGGTGTCGAGCCACCGATCAACGTCTCCCCAAGCCTCTCGCGGCTGATGGACGACGGGATCGGCGAGGGCCTCACCCGTGAGGACCACGGCGACGTGGCCGACCAGTTGTTCGCCGCCTACGCAGAGGGGAAAGACCTGCGTGACCTCGTGAACATTGTCGGTCGTGAAGCACTCAGCGAACGGGACAACAAGTTCCTCGACTTCGCAGACCGCTTCGAGGCCGAGTTCGTCCAGCAGGGATACAACACCAACCGAACCATCGACGAAACACTCGAGATCGGCTGGGATCTGCTGTCGGCACTGCCGAAAACGGAACTCAACCGTATCGACGAAGAGCTTATCGAAGAGCACTACCGCGAAGACGTTGGCGAGGGCGCAGCCGCCGAACCCGCCCAGGCCGACTGATCGGACGCGACCGTCGCGCAGTTTTCTTTTGGCTCCTCACCTCGAGTGGATGCGCTGTTCAGCGTTCGTCCCAGTAGGACCCCTCTGATTTTGCCCTCGAGTCGGAGTCGTCCTCACGACGTTCGGCTGGGCGCGCGCTCGATGATGACGCTGCGTGCTCGCGAGTACCGCCGCGTGCTTTCGCGTCCCGTTCGGCGTCAGCCCGGTCGACGACCGTTGGATTCGATGTCTCGGATTCGAGTAGTAGATACAGTCCAAGCGTACACGCGAGGCTAACACAGAGAACAAAGAGGATGAGTATCCCACCGGCCATCTGATCGTCTCCTCGCTACACTGGTTGAACATAAAACACTTACTGACTGACACAGACTGGTACATATGGTCGAACACACCCATTCTGATGGGGCTGACGACGGCTGTCCAAAGTGTGGACACACTGAAACGGAAGTCGATGACATCTCGACGACTGGAACCGGTCTCTCAAAGTTCTTCGATATTCAGAACCGCCGCTTCCGTGTCGTCTCCTGTACGAACTGCGGCTACGCCGAACTATATAAGGGCGGGAAGACGAGCGATATGGTCGATCTATTCCTCGGGTAACGTTTCTGCGCGCCGTTGCTCGCTTGGAAACGTCTACGGCGAGGGTGCGTCGACGTTCCTGCTGTCGGACGCGACTGAAAGCGAGACTCGCCGCCGCTTGCTGTTGCGCGGCGTGGGATACGCGCTCGGTGGCCTCCTCGCCGTCGGTCTCGGGATTCCGATCCTCGCTACCGGCTTGCTGCAACGGGCTGGGATTTCTCGTCCGGTCAGCTTGTCGTCACCACTCTTTTGCCCTCGAGTCTCTCCCGCACGAGGACGACTGTCCACGGGCGTGACTGAAACTGTAAACAGTTATCCGACTGGGAGCGCAACCTCCCCTCAAGATGGCCAAGGACGTCAAGCCCACCCGCAAGAACCTAATGGAGATCGAGGATCGGATCGAACTCTCCGAGCGGGGGCACGGGACACTCGAGAAGAAACGGGACGGGCTGATCATGGAGTTCATGGACATCCTGGACAAGGCCCAGGACGTTCGTGGCGACCTCGCAGACGACTATCAGGACGCCCAGAAGAAAATCAACATGGCACGCGCCATGGAGGGTGACGTCGCCGTTCGCGGGGCTGCCGCAGCACTGCAGGAACACCCCGAGATCACCACCGAATCGAAGAACATTATGGGCGTCGTCGTCCCACAGATCGAGTCCTCGCGCGTTTCCAAGAGTCTCGACGAGCGTGGCTACGGTATCATGGGCACCTCGGCTCGGATCGACGAAGCCGCCGAAGCCTACGAGGACTTACTCGAGAGTATCATCCTCGCCGCGGAAGTCGAGACGGCGATGAAGAAGATGCTTCGCGAGATCGAGACCACGAAACGCCGTGTCAACGCACTCGAGTTCAAGGTCCTGCCGGATCTCTACGAAGGCGAGGAGTACATCGAGCAGAAACTCGAGGAGCAGGAACGCGAGGAGACGTTCCGTCTGAAGAAGATCAAAGAGAAGAAAGAACAGGAAGAGAAAGAAGCGCGTCAGGCGGAGGAAGCAGACGACCTCGAGGATGTCCAGCCGGATACGTCGGCTCAGTCACCGGCAGCGAACCAGTAACGCTGCGCACCGAATTCGGAGGACGCGACGCGTATCTTGTTGTCACTGCCGATCTGTACTACTGCTATGACCAGTTCCTGTGCCAGTTGCGACGCACCGACGATTACGTTTGCGCTGCCCGAGGAGTATCGGAGCCACGTTCCTGATGACGCCGCGAGCATCTGTACGCGATGTCTCACGCTCGAGGCTGTAGCCGAGCGCCACGCCTCGGGTGATCCTGACTTTTCGCGCATCAGCGACGCCTTTCCGACGCGCCTCGAGCGGGCGATTCCACTCGCCCTTGCACTCGGGTTGTGTTCCTCGTTGGCGACGAATCGGGAGGCACTCGAGTCACTTCTGCGGGCGGTCGAGCAAAAAGGAACGGACCCGTTACTGGTAATTGACCGCCTCTGTGCCGACCCGACGGTTGAGCCGGCGATTGATCTCGAGCGCCGACAGCACCAACTCGAGCAGTTGCTGTACTGAGTGACTGGTGAGCGAGTGAAAAGCAACCGGACGCGGTGTGGAGCGTTCCGGAGAGATTAGCGGGCAGTCGGGGTGACGTTGTTGCCGATGGCCTGTTTGACCTGCAGGGCGGCGCTTGCGGCGAGGCCACGGGCGACCTCGTCGCGCTCGTCGGGAGCAATAACGCCGTCGGTGAGGTCCGGTGTATCGCTGTCAGCGTCATCGGCGTCCAGATTCGGGGTGAAGCCAGCACTGACGGCGTGACCGATCGGTGGTCGGACGGCGACGGTCACCTGTGGGCCGGTGGCACCGGTCGAGATTTCGGAGTCAACGATGTACTCGTTCGGGAGGAACTCACGTGTCTGTGCAGCGATGCGGGACACGTCTCGATGGAGGAGTCGCTTTTCGTCCTTCGAGAGGTTCGGAACGTCCGCCGCGGCACGCTTCCCAGCAGCTGTCTCACCTGGTATCCCTGCGTACGGCGTATTTCCGTTCATGAGAAATGTGTACCGCTATCAAAGTGCCGACGGGTCAAAAGCGTTCGCCTTCAGTCAATCACCGCAGCGTTAGAGGATCGGATCGCTATCGCCGTACACCGCCAGTACGAGCGCCGTTGTGTAGGTTCCCGAGTCGGCCCGATTGCTTTCGACGCAGACTCGAGGCTCGGTAAACTCCCAGTCTCGAAGCTCTTGGCCGGCGGCCAGTCCCTCACGAACGCGGCGTTCGACGTCCTCACGGTCCATCTCGCCGGCGGTCTCGTAGAACAGCCCGGGACCGTCATCGACGGACTGTGACCAGGCCAGTGCCGCGCTTGCGCGGCCGGGTCCGGCGGTGGTCGCTCGGGCTTCGACGACAGTGAGTCGCTCGCCTGCCGGGCCGAGGTCCGGCGCTGTGCCAACGGCTTCGACGTCGGTGGCGGCCGGAATCACGGAGGAGACCGACACGAGATTGTAGTTTTCCACGCCGGCGTCGGCGAGTGCGGTGTCGTATGATGACATCGCCGTGGGGCCGGAACCGGTTCCCCAGACGACACGGATCATGTCCGAACTCGAGGTCATAGTCGCTCTCGGAGATGCGCGGCGTAAGGCGTTGCGATTCGGGTGTCGATACCGGCTCAGCCGCGCATCTCGGCGTCGACTGCGGTTCTGACGACGCGAGCAACGCCGAGTACCGTGATGAACGATCCTGCAAGCACGAGCGCGACGAGCAAGAACACCCCGAACGCGGTTGCGCCGACGTTCCCGTAGCCAAACAGCGGCGCGGTCGCGGTCTGCCCGATCATGATGACGAGCAGCCCTGCTGCGACCCGAAACGAGGCCCGCCAGTACGCACCGTACTCTTCCGGCGACAGTTCCATGCTCGCTCGTGTGAAGCCTGCCGTAAAAAACGCTTGTACACGGCCGCCTGCAGCGGGTCGCTCACTTGAGGGCGTCTCCGTCTCGCTCGTTCGCATCGCTGTCGGTCCCCATCTCGATATGGCCGGCCACGCGAGCCGCGGTCTGGTGCTCGAGTCGGCGCGTCTCGAACACCGCTCGAGCGCGCTCGGCGGCCTCCGGATCGACAGTGAACTCGAGAGCAGGGTAGTCGACGGCGGTCAGGACGAGTGGCTCCGGTGGCGCGGGGGAGATCCCCTTGTGACCGGGCAAGGGATCGGGATCAAGCGCGCGCTCGAGTGTCTCGAGCGAGGCGTTGCCAGTGCCGACGTCGTGGGCGAGCGAGACCAGTTGACGGACGAGTTCGCGGGCGAAACCACCCGCGGTGACGGTGACGACGAGATAGTGGCCCTCGCGAGTCGCCTCGAGCGTTGGCGCGCGCTCGGTGTTGTGATCGTCCGGCGTGAGGTTGTGGAAATCGTGCGAACCGGAGAGTGCCTCGCAGGCCGCAGCGAATCGGTCGTCGTCGACGGCGGATTCGGGTGCGTGCAGGTAATAGGTGTACGTCCGGCGGGTCGCGTGATGGGTTGCGTGGAAGTCATCGGGCGCGTCCGCGCTCGCCCACGCGCGAACGTCGGCTGGGAGGGTGCTGTTCAGCGCGCGCGGTGTGAGCCAGTCTGGGACCTCGAGCGTGATCGTCTGGGCGAGCGCCGAGACGCCGGCGTCGGTTCGCCCTGCTGCAGCGTAGCCTGCGGGTTTGGACGCGTCGGCTGCGAGCACCTCGAGATCACGGAGCGCGTCAAAAATGGCGTCTTCGACGGTTGGAACGTCCGGCTGGCGCTGGAAGCCGTAGTAGCCGGTGCCGTCGTAGGCGACCCGGAACGCGCGCAGTGAACTGGACGACATCGGTCAGTCTCTGGGCTGACTACGCGAAACACCGTGTTAGGGGCGTCGAACTCGCCCTCGTGCGAGGCGGAGTCCTATCCTCCTCAGTACTATCCGTGATCCAGCTGAGTGCGGCCATTGCCTGCGGAAAGCCGGCCGTCGGAATCGCGAGGATGGCGACCTGTTTCAGCGTCTCGGGTGGGATATCTTCCTCGAGCCCGCGGCGGGTGTGGGAGTGGACGGCCCCTTCGGACTGGGCGGCAACGGCCATCCCGAGTTTGACGAGTCGTTTCGTCTCGTCCGCAATCGGGCCGGACTCGGCACAGGCCTCGCCGAGGTCGACGTAGGCGTCCCAGACGTCGGGATACTCCTCGGCGAGTTCGCCAGCAGTTGCGGGCAGTTCGTTCGCGGGATCCTCGAGTTCGTCTGCCATAGCGTTTGGCGCATCACCACCAAGGCTGGTAATGGTTTGTTCGAACGCGTCCGGCGAGCGCCGTCACTGCCGCCTCCCGGCGTTTTATGCCCACGGCACACCCATGACACCATATGACGCGCCCGGTGTTGATCGATACGGACCCCGGCTGTGACGACGCCGTCGCGCTGGTGCTGGCACTCGAGCATCCCGACCTCGAGGTGGTCGGACTCACGACCGCCCACGGGAACGCGCCCGTTTCCGAGACGACGGCAAACACTCGGGGCATCCTCGAGTTGGTCGACCGGGCCGACGTCCCGGTTGCCGTCGGCGCTGACCGGCCACAGAACGTCGCGCTCGAGACGGCCGAGCACATCCACGGTGAGGGCGGCATCCGCGGCGAGGTGCCAGCGCCGACGGCAGCGACCGACCCAGTCGACATCCACGCCGCGCAGTTCATCGTCGAGCAGGCCCACGAACACGATGGCGACCTCGTACTGGCGGCGATTGCGCCACTCACGAACGTCGCGCTGGCTCACGCCCTCGAGCCCAATCTCCCGGAACTGCTCGACGAACTCATCATCATGGGCGGGGCGGCGTTTACCCAGGGCAACGTGACGCCGCTCGCGGAGGCGAACTTTCACTCCGACCCCCACGCAGCCCAGCGAGTCGTCCGCGATTGCGAGCCGACCATCGTCGGCCTCGACGTGACAGCACAGGCAACGTTTCCGCCGGAGCGCCTCGAGTCGCTCTCGCGGGACGACCCGCTCGGGCTCTCCGTGTTCGAGTGGCTCACCTACTACGACGAGGCTACGCTCGAGCGCTACGGGATCGAGTCGGCGGCGATCCACGATGCCCTCGTGATCGCGGAACTGATCGACGACGATGTCCTCGAGACGGCGTCCTATCCCCTGACTGTGGGCACCGACGGCGATCTCGCCCGCGGCGCGCTCGTCCCGGATGCCCGCGGGAGTACTGACGCGCCAGTCAACGGCCGCGTCGCACTCGAGGCCGACTACGACCGGTTTCGGGCAATTTTGGGCGACTCGCTCGAGCGACTGCTCGAGTCCGGTGACGCCCAACCGCCTCGATAAAATGATTTATATTTGATTTGTTTTCCGAACCGCGACACTCAAATACTCTGGACGGCAACGATATATACGAATTCGACGTCCTGCTACTGCTAATAATGTTCAGCTCGCTTACTGATATTGGCTTCTCGCTGCTGGTCACGTTCGACTTGCCAGCGTTATTTGTCCTGTTCATCCTGAAGGGAGCAATTATCGGGAAGCCGTTTCCAACGTCGGTCTTTCTCCCCGGCTATATCGCGGTTTCGCCCTCCGGGGAGTCAATCTGGCTCGTCATCCTCGTCGCTTCGGTCGGCTACGTTGGCGGCCAGTTGCTCATTTATTGGCTGGCTGCAACCCGCGGCGTCGACGTGATCCACGCGATTCCGCGCGTCTCGATCAGCGAGGAGAAACTCGAGCAGGCAAATGACGTGTTCAAACGCTACAGCGGGGCGGGCATTTTCGTGACGAATCTCCTCCCCTACGTCGGGAGTTTCGTGATGATTCCGGCTGGCATCGCGCGTTACTCGATTCGACGGGCGACAGTCTATGCGTTTACCTCGACGCTGTTGAACTACGTGGTGGTCGTCTGGATCGTCCTCGAATCAGCAGAGTTTCTGTTGCCGTAGCACATCGGTAGCCGGCCTCACTCTTCGTTTCGCAGCCGAATCTCGTCCCAGTCGCCGGGCAGAACTGGTCCCTCGAGCAGCGGATCGTCCGTCGTCTCCATCCACTCGAGCAACTCGTCTCGAAGTCGGTCGCGCGCAGTCTCGGCTGCCGAATCGTCGAGGTCGCCGTCTGCAAGCAGGTTCTCCTTCTCGAGTGGATCCGCCTCGAGATCGTACAGTTCCTCGTAGGGTCGTTGCTCGCCGTAGCTCGTTTTTCGCACCTCGCTGCCGGCGGCGCTGCAGAAGATGTCTCGCGTGAGATAGACATCGGGCAGGTGCCAGAAGTTGCGGACGTACTTCCAGCGGTCCGTTCGAATCGCCCGCATCGGATTGTATCGGTCGTGCCAGGTCATGCCGGCGAAGATCCGTTCTCGAAAGTCCTCGTCGTCGTCGTCCTCGAGAAGCGGGAGGAAACTCTGACCGGCCAGGTCTGTGTCGGGCTGGGGCGCGCCGGCGACCTCGAGCAGCGTTGTGAACACGTCGACGTTGCTCACGAGGTCGTCGACAACGCCTGGCTCGACGGTTCCGGGACGAGACCAAAGCAAGACGCCGCCGATGCCCTGATCCGAGCAACAGCCCTTCGCCCGCGGCATCGCGAGCCCGTGCTCGGTCGTAAAGACGACCAGCGTGTCTTTGGTCAATCCGGCCGACTCGAGTGCGTCGGTCACGGTGCCGACGCCGTCGTCAATCGCGTCGAGCATGCCGTGTATCTCGGCGATATCGGACCGTATCCCGGGTTCATCGGGCAGGAACTCGAGTGGTTCGACCTCCTCGGGGGCGGGCGCGCCGTAGCGCTCGCCCTCGAAGCCGAAGTCGCCGTTTTCCTCGACGCGGTGGGCTTCGAAGAAGCCGACGGAGGCGAAGAACGGATCATCGTGGTCGCCATCCTCGAGCATCGCGGCGAACTCGTCGGCAACGTCTCGCGCGCGGGCAGACTCGTGGACGGACGGCGGTGCGTCGGCCGTCAGCGGCTCTTCAGAATGACTCTCGTCGTAGCCGAGCCGGTTGGGATACTCGGTGATGTGTTGCAGCCCGAAGAGGTGGGTCTCGTAGCCCGCCTCACGCAGCAGCTCCGGGAGCACCTGCTCCTCGTCGTGGAGTTCCCAGTTGCCGTGTGCGAGTCCTAGCATGCCGTTTTGATGGGGGTGACGCCCCGTCATCAGACTCGAGCGACTCGGCGAACACTGCGGTGCGGTCACGAAGTGGCGGTCGAATCGAACGCCGCTGTCGGCAAGGGCATCGACCTGCGGTGTTTCGACTGCGCTGTCGTAACAGCCCAGATATTTGCCGAGGTCGTGGCAGTGGACCAGGACGATGTTCGGGTTGTCCATGGGGTGTCTTCGCGTGACACTCGAGTAAGCGTTAGGACTGATACGGCAAGTAGAGTATCCAGATGGGAGAAATAAGGGATTCTGTGAATGCAGGCATGTAATATGGCCCCGGCATATTCGGGGCTGATGACCTTCCCTCGGAGCGGCGGAGGTACTGTCGTTATGGCCGAGTCTAACGGACGTGAATCACCCTCACATTCGACTGTTCGGAACGTCGTTCTCGTCGTTCTCGATACTGCGCGGGCGAAAAGTGTCGGGCCGGAAACGACGCCCACGCTCACTTCTCTCGCAACGGCGGGGACCACCTTCGAAAACGCCTTCGCGACCGCGCCGTGGACGCTCCCCTCTCATGCCTCGATGTTTACCGGACTCTATCCGTCCGACCATGGAACCCACGGCGACAGCTTCTCGCTGAACCCCGAGCTTCGAACGCTCCCCGAGGCGTTCGCCGCCAACGGCTACCAGACACTCGGCATTTCGAACAACACCTGGATCACCGAGGAGTTCGGCTTCCACCGCGGCTTTGAGGACCTCCGAAAGGGCTGGCAGTACGTCCAGTCCGACGCCGACATGGGCGCGGTCGTCCGCGGCGAAGACCTCCGTGAGAAACTCGAGGCGACCCGAACACATCTGTTCGACGGCAATCCACTCGTCAACGCGGCCAACATCCTCTACAGCGAACTGTTCCAGCCGGCGGGCGACGATGGCTCGGATCGGGCCACATCCTGGATTGACTCTTGGCTCCAGACTCGAGCCGACGAGCGTCCCTTTTTTCTGTTCTGTAACTTCATCGAACCGCACGTCACGTACGATCCGCCACGCGAGTACGCCGAACAGTTCCTGCCCCAGGACGCGAGCTACGAGGACGCAACGGCGATCAGGCAGGACCCACGCGCCTACGACTGTGCAGATTACGATCTCTCAGAGCAAGAGTTCGCCATGCTTCGTGGGCTCTACCGGGCCGAACTCGCCTACGTCGACGACCAGCTCGCGGCGCTCCGGTCGGCGCTCGAGGAAGCGGGCGAGTGGGAGGACACCCTGTTCGTCGTCTGTGGCGACCACGGCGAACACATCGGCGAACACGGCTTTTTCGGCCACCAGTACAACCTCTATGACACGCTGACCAACGTCCCGCTCGTCCTCCACGGCGGGCCGTTCACTGATGGCGGCCACCGCCGTGACCTCGTGCAACTGCTCGACCTTCCCGCGACGCTGCTCGAGACGGTAGGAATCGACGATCCGGCTTTGGGCACCCAGCAGGTGGGCCAGTCGCTACACCCCGACTCGGACGCCGATCCGCGCGAGGCCGTCTTCTCGGAGTACGTCGCGCCACAGCCCTCTATCGACCGCCTCGAGGCTCGCTTCGGTGAGATTCCGGACCGCGTCCGCGAGTACGACCGGCGGTTGCGCGCCGTTCGCACCCACGAGTACAAGTACGTCTGCGGCGACGATGGGTTCGAGCGCCTGCACCACCTCGAGACCGATCCGATGGAACGGACGGACGTAAGCGAGGCCGAACCGGCACAGGTCCAAGCGATGCGCGACCGACTCGAGGAGCGATTCGAGCCGTTCGGAACGTCCGAAGCAACGACAGCGGAGACGCCAATGCGCGATGGAACGAAAGAGCGGCTGGCGGATCTGGGCTATCTTTAGGCTGGCGTCGCGGTCGCCTGCACCAGCCTTTTGATCGCGTATCCGGTAGCACAGCCGATTCCCGCACACTCGAGAGGTGGCTATGGCTACGAACACCGACCCGGACGACAGCGGCTTCGTGCCGTTTTTCCGCCAGTATACGAAGACGTGGATCCACACCGTCTCGACGGTCGGATTGACCGCGTTCGGGATGTTGACGTTCGTCAACAACTGGTTTGCCCTTCTCGCGCTCGCGACGTACGTCCTCCCGCCGATAGTACTCTACTGGCGGAAATTGCGCCGTCACGAGCGCGACGCCGTCTCATCAGCACCGTCCGAGTCGGCGACACAGGACCCTGCTGTCGCACCCACTGACGCAGATGCTATCGATGTCGGCCCGAAAGACGGTGATACCGCCCCGTCGAGAAGCGACGTCGAAAGCGAATCGGCGTCTCAGCCAGACCCAGGATCCACGCCCGCGCCCGAAGCCGAGTCCCCATCGGAACTCGAGCCAGCAGTCGAATCCGAAGCCGAGGCTGAAACCGACTCCGAAGCGGGACCCACAGACGAAGCCGACGTCGACCCCGCAGCCACTCGAGCGGAGGAGTCTGCCGATCAGAGCGCCCGCAAGACCGCCGCTGGACACGCTGTGAGCACAGGCGGTGAGACGCCTGCCAATCAGAGCGACAGGGCTGCAGATCACGGCGACGGGGAAACTCGAGCACAGCCGCAACCAACCCAGGGGGATCGCGAGCACGACGGCAACGATACTGGTCTGCAAAACGACGACACGGACGACGAGCGCAGCGGCTGGCACGCCGTCGACGTGCCGGATGGGACTGCTGAGTCGACACTGCTCGACGGTGTCGTCGCCGGAGCGCAGGCCAGCTACGCGGTCGGTACTGACGGCCTCGTCCTCGCGGATACCGGCGACGGGTGGACCACTGTTCTCGAGGATGGCCCAGCCGCACAGGCCAACACGCTTCACGGCGTCGACGCGACGAGCGATGGCGACGCCGTCTGGGTCGCCGGCGACAACGGCGCGCTCGGCCGCCTCGAGACTGGGAGCGCCCGTCACACGGATTACACGGCCCTCGCAGGTCAGACCGACAATCTCGCCGACATCGCCGTCGGCGGCCCAGCGGGTGCGGAAACCGTTCTGCTGATCAACGGCTCCGGCGAGGTGCTTCGCGGTCAGTATGACAACGGCGCACTCGAGTGGGACGACCCCGTGACACCGGGCAGCGGCTCGAGTCTGGCGGCTGTGGCAGTCGTCGAGTCTGGAGACGACCTGGTCGGCTACTGCTGTGACACCAACGACGGCGTCTTTGAGACTCTCGACGGCGGCCGGTCATTCGACCGTATCGGGCTCGAGGGAGCCGACGGAACGCTCGCGGCCATCGCGACGGCAGGACAGGGCGATTGTCTCATTGGGGCCGACGATGGCGTCGTCCACCGCTACGACGGCCCGGAGACGTGGACTCCAGAGCGCGTTGGTGAGGCGGGTATCTCGGGACTCGTTCGCCGCAGCGATGGGGGACGAACACTCGTCTGTTCCGCTGCTGGAGACGTCTACGAGCGTAGCGGGGACGCAAGCGACTGGGAGCGTGTCGAGCTCGAGACCTCGCGTTCGCTGCACGCGATTTCACTCGGAAGCGACCGAGCGGTTGCCGTCGGCGAGGAGGGACTCATTCTCGAGTCTCTGTCGCCGTGACCCTGCGGATCGTTTGGTCCCGACGCGGCGGCGTTTCGGTTCTAGTGGAGTGAGTCGGTCTGGCCGCTCGAGTCACTCGAGTCTGCGTTCGTACTGGTCGCTGACGGCGAATGACTGCCTGTTACCGCCGGATCGTCGCCATCGGGCGTTGTCTGCTGGAAGTGCGCAATCGCTGCGCCAGCGAGCGCCCCGATTGTCACGAGGAGAGAAATGGAGACGACCACCGATGCGAGCGGGACGAGTGCAACGACGATTTCGACGCCACTATTGCTGGTCAGTACCGGCCTGATGAGCAGCGCCGAACTGATGAGCAACACACCGACCGAACTGCCGACAGCGACGGCTCCGACGAACGCCCGGTACACTCGTGGGATCTCGAGTCGGTTGCCGGCGAAATAGCCACTCCCGACTGCCACGCCGACGGTAACGAGCGGGGCGACGATCCCGACAACGCCGTTGTAGACGACGAGGCTCTGGCCGGTTGTTCCGACCGATGGAAGCATCCCATCAAATCCGTCTTGTGCCGCGTTCTCGAGGAGCAGCGATGGCCCGTGTTGCAGCCCGAACCCGAGACTCCCGATGAGTGCCGCAATGACGCCGAGACGCTTGCTGTTCATACGTGTCTCCATCACATGATGGCACAAAAACATATGCGCTCGGGACACCGTTCAGAAACAGCCCCCTGCCCAGAACAAGACGGACTCGCGTTCACAGAGACGGTGCATACGCCGCTGGAAGATTTATCACCAGTCGCGATGCCCGTCGTCTATGCCGACACACTCACCGCGGGAAAACGATCTCCGGCACACTCTTGAGTCAGACGACGTTGCACTCGGGATCCTCGAGAACACGTACTCGCCGATGCTCGTCGAGTTCTACGGCGAACTCGGGCTGGACTTCGTCTGGATCGACTTAGAGCACGCCGGTCCGAGCCCGTTCGATGGCGAGCGACTCGAGGCGTTGCTGCGGGCTGCAGACGTTTCCGGAACGGAACTGCTCGTTCGACTGCCCGAACCCGATCCCGGGATGGTTCGGAAGGCGCTGGACGCGGGGGCGCGGAACCTGTTCGTCTCGCGTATCGAGTCGGCTGCGGAGGTTCGGCAGGCCGTTCAGGCATCGCGATTCACCTACGACGGCGAACCGGGGACCCGCGGCTTTGCCAGTCCGCGCGCGAGTCGCTGGGGACTGGCTGAGGAATACGCCGCGAGCGAGGATGAGGAAATCGTCCTCGGGGTGACGATAGAGAATCCGACGGCCGTCTCGAATCTCGAGGAGATTCTCGCGGTTCCCGACCTTGGCTTCGTCTTCGCTGGCCCGCTGGATCTCGCCGTCTCGACGGGCAATCCCGGCGAGCCGACACACGAGGCCGTCGAGTCACACGTCGAGACGATCCGCGAGCGGGCGCTCGAGGCCGACGTGCCACTTGGCGGACTCGGCTTCGGAATGGACGATGTCAACGAGAAGGCCGAGGCGGGCTACGGGATGCTCAATATCGGGAGCACAACCGGCGCGTTACAGGGAACGGTCCAGTCGTGGCTCGAGGAGTACAGCGGACCGTAGTGAGGGGTTGATCGAGGAAACTGGGTCTGTACTCTCGAGCGGCTCGTTGGACCGGCATCCTCGAGCACTGATTTCTCACCCAGAAACTGCGCGGAACGCCTATGCGGGCAGCGCGTGCTGTATTTGCCATGTACATCGCAAACACCGAAACTGTCCCGGACGGCGAAATCGTCGAGGTGCTTGGTATCGCCCGCGGCAACACCGTCGAAGCCAAAAACGTCGGGAAGGACATCACGCAGGGCATTCGAAACGTCTTCGGCGGCGAACTCACGGCCTACTCCGATCTGCTCTCGAAAGCCCGCGACGAAGCTGTGATGCGCATGGAAGAAGACGCCGAGCGACTGGGCGCAGACGCCGTCGTCAACGTCCGCCTCGAGACCTCACAGATCACCGATGGGGGCTCCGAAGTGATGGCCTACGGGACTGCCGTTCGGCTCCGGTAGTATCTGCAACACTGTGTGTCGGTCGTCGGGGCTGACTCGAGCGGGCTGGCAGGGGATTCACCGATCTGATTCGGATTCGGACTCTCGGCGCACGGGCGGGGTCTTCGACATGACCTGGCCCCACTTGTCTCGGTTGTCTGCAACCCAGCGGTAGCCGGTTTCACGCAGTCGTTCGTAGTCTTCGAAGTTTCGGAAGAAGTCGACCGAGTTGCGGATCGGCCCGTGGTCATCGACACGAGCGATAGCCTCCTCGATAGAGCGGCCACAGGAGTAGACCTCGTCGTCGGTCACGAGATGCGAACAGGCCTCGTAGTGTTCCGGCAGGCGCTCGCGCAACTCGGGAGAGAGTTCGGAGAAGCCGACGAGTTGGATCGACGAGCGGGCATCGACGTACTCGGCCCACCACGTACAGAAGCCACAGTCGTCGTCGAAGACGAGTACCGTATCGGTGTCGCTCATAGGTGTCGTACGTGGTCGAGATACAAACGTTTGGTCTCGAGCAGGCTGACTCTCTTGCGTGCCGGAACATTATTGGCCGAGCTCGGCCATTCCAGTTCCATGAGCAGCGCGGCCCGGCCGCTGTCGGAACCACAGGTGTTGGCTCACACCAAGCGACGGCTCTTTCCGGACGACAGCGAGCCGTCGTCGTACGTCGTCGCCGATACGCAGTTCTCACAGGACGAATGGCGTCCCGGCCAGCCAATTGAGCCTGCTGTTCGGGATTGCCTCGCGCCGTTTAACCACGTCGAGATCGGCGGTGGCTTTCCCGACCTCGTCGGCGTCTCACCACTCGAGTCCGAATTACTCGCGGTCGAACGCGTCGGGGACGAGTCACCGCTGGTCGCCATCGAGGCGAAAGGGGTGACGAGCGCTGGCGTTGATACGGAACGGGGGATTGTTCAAGCCTATGACCGACTTCACGAAGCCAACGCAGCCTACGTTGCCGCCCCGTCGGAAGCAATCTCCGAAACCGACCGAACGCTCGCACGCGAACTCAACGTCGGCGTTCTGGGTGTCGATTTGGATGGGGAGGTTGCCGTTCTCGAGCCGGCCCGCGTTGTTGGGAACCGTACTTCGAGCGAGGCGACGGCGCTGCGGTTTCAGGCCGGTGCACAGGGTGTTGCGGACAAATCCTTCGGACTGAACCATCCGAAGAACTATCTGGGCTATCCGCTGGCACACTACGCGGATGGCGACACCGCCGAACTCCTGTCGGCGTACAAGGTCGTCGGCGCGGTCGACGACGCCCGACAGGGAGCGGCGTTTCTTGGCTTGATTGAGGACGGCCCGCGCGTCGAACTCACCTCCCTCGGCGCGGAGGTGGTCCGCTTTGGAAAGAGCCGCTACGGGTCTGTCGAGGCCGCCCTCGAGGCGTTCGAAGACTGGTATCGCTCCCGAAAGCGGTTCATCGATCTCGCGCCCGCGTGGGGACAGCTCGCTCGTCGGGTCGTCTTCGCATACCCGGCGACGGAGTGGCTCGTCACGGAACTCCAGACGATGCACGACGACTGGCAGCCCGAGCCGTCGCTCGTTGATCTCGTGGTGCACCTCCATACAGTCCAACCGACGCTGGCGGTCGAGTTGTTCATCCGCGGGACCGACGATGCTCGCCGTCGAGTCCTTACTGAGAACGGAGAGCTTCGACGTGAAGCGCTCGAGGACGGATCGGTCTATCACTCACCGACCGTCTTCCAGTTGAAGGCAATGTTGTACCATACGGGAATCCTGACCGAGCGCGGGGCGGAGCCACACCGACTCGAGCCGACTGCGGACGTGTGGGCGTTGCGAGACCCGCTCTAGGACTGTGTTCGATTTCGTTTGGTGAGTCTGCCTCGAGTCGGATGCGTTGTGAGACAAAACACCGAATTCGTCCAGACCACACCACCGTTTCATGTGAACTGTTCACGGGACACCACCTCTGCATGTGAAGTTCCCACACCACCATTGCACGTGAATGCACCTGGTCGTCGTCGGTGGAGCTTTGTGTGGTTCTGACGATCACAGGTGCCTGCTCGATACCTGTCCCACACCACTCTTGCAAGTGAATATGGCTGCGAGCGTGGTGGTAACGCTTGTCTGTTCACTCGAAATAGTGGTGTGGTGATACGTGACGGACTGTGAGATGTCTCGAGTGAGAGTACTCGCGTTCTCATACTACTGGACAACAGTCAGTACAGAGTTTCGACCCCCGTTTGGTCGAAACTCTACCACTGTCCGGCAGTATCAAGCCACGCCGTTCATCCGGGCGATTTCTCGGATCGTCTCGATTTCGTCGTCGAGATAGAGCACGTCGGCCATCGCGTCGACCGCACTCGAGAACGGCACGTCGAGTTCGTAGCTGTAGTAGTTCCCGCGAGAGCCGCTGCGATTCTCTTTCGCCGAGAGGATGCCGAGCATCCGGAGATCCGAGAGGTGATTATGAACCGACCGCTGGGCGAGCGAGTCCGTTCCCGAGGATTTACAGAGCGTCTCGTACTCCTGATACAGTTCCCGTGTTCGGCAGGGTGTCGACTCTTTGGCGGCTTTCGAGACGACGGCGAGCAAGGCGAGTCGCCCGTGCGTCGTCAACTCGCGCATGCCCTCTTCGACGCGTTCTTGCTCGAGTTTCGAGCGCGCCTGATCGACGTGTGTCTCCGCGATGACCTCCTCGTCGTTGTTCTCTGCGACCTCGCCGGCGAGCCGCAGCAAGTCGAGGGCCTGTCGCGCACTCCCGCTGTCTCGAGCGGCGAGTGCTGCACAGAGATTCAGGACGCCGCTGTCGTAACTGCCGTCAGCGATTGCGACGGTTGCCCGCGACTCGAGGATGTTCGTGAGTTCGGAGGCTTCGTACGGTGGAAACTGCAGTTCGCGTTCACAGAGCGTATCTTGGACCCGCGGATCGAGTTGTTCGCGGAATTTGAAGTCGTTACTGATTCCGATGAGCCCGACTTTTGCCGACTCGAGGTAGCCGTTCGAGCGAGCGCGGGGGAGTTCGTACAGGAGTGCGTCACGGTCACCGATTGAGTCGATTTCGTCGAGGACGATGACAACCGTTCCGCCCAGGGCCTCGAGTTCGCTGTAGAGTTTTTTGAAAACAGTCTGTTGGGGGTAGCCGGTCGTGCTGATCTCTGCGCCGTCGGGGCGAAGCGTGTTGACGAGTTCGATTGCGACCTGATAGGAGGAGTTCAGGGTTTTGCAGTTGACGCTAAGGACGGAGAGATCGATGTCGTCGTACTCGGTGGCGTCTTCCTGGAGCACATCAAGCAGGTAGTCGGTGACGGCGGTCTTTCCGACACCGGTGTTGCCGTAGAGAAAGACGTTGTTCGGCTCCCAGCCGTCGATGATCGGTTGAAGCGCGTCCATGTACGCCTCGATCTCTTCGTCCCGTTCTTCGATCCGTTCCGGTTGGTACGACTCCCCCAGCGCATCCTTGTTTCGGAAGATATTCTGCTTCCGCTCGAACCGCGGCATATCTCTACCAAGAGAGATATACTATTTAAAACCATGTTTTCATCTGATACAAGTGAACTCAGACACACCACTCTTTCATGTGAACCTGTTTGTGAGAACGGACTAGTGAATAACAGTGCAGAATTTCATCTAAAGCGCTGACAAATCTCTCGAAGGGGCCAAACACACAATCTCTGTCTACAGGCCGTTTGCCGACCCGTTCATCTACTTCCGCAGTTCCTCGATGAATTCCTCAACGCTCTCAGTCCTGACCCCCTCCCCCTCTCCTTGCTGCTTCACTTGCAACAGTGGTGTCTCTCACCCAGTGGTGACACGTACTCGAGGGAGAACAGTGAGCAAAACGAGACAGTGAGACAGTTCGGCTACTCGCGTCGTGGAACTTCGTGGCGACCGAAGCCGTACCGCAGCCGGTTCGCCAGCCGCCGCGAGAACCGTCCGTCGTCCGCTCGAGAGCCGAATCGCTCAGACAACGCCGTGTAGATGAGCGGCAGAGGAACCTCTTGCTCGAGAGCTTCCTGAACCGTCCAGGTGCCGGTCGAGCCGCCTTCGATCCGGTCTGCGACATCGCCCAGATCCGAGCCCTCCTCACGGAACGCTTCCTCGCAGAGTTCGAGGAGCCACGAGCGAATTACCGCACCGTTGTTCCAGACTGAGGCGACGTTCTCGAGGTCGAGATCGTAGCGGCCCTCGTGGAGGAGTTCGAAGCCTTCGCCGTAGGTCTGCATCAGGGCGTACTCGACGCCGTTGTGGATCATCTTCACGTAGTGGCCCGAGCCTGCGGGACCCATACGCTCGTGGCCGTCCGGTCCAGTCGCGACGACGTCGAAGACGGGGACACACTCCTCGTAGGCCCACTCGGGACCGCCGACCATGAGCGAGAAGCCAAACTCCGCACTCGCCGGACCGCCGGACGTGCCACAGTCGAGATACGCCGCGGGGCAGGCCTCCGCTCGTCGCACGGAGTCCTCGAAGTAGGAGTTTCCGCCGTCGATGACCACGTCGTCGCTGTCGAGGTGCGGCTCGAGTTCCTCGAGTGTGACGTCGACTGCCTTGCCTGCGGGGACCATTAGCCAGATGCGCTTTTCGTCGCCGAGGCGCTCGAGGAGGTCCTCGAGTGAGTCTGCGGCCGTCGCGCCGGCATCAGCCGCAGTCGCAACGGCTTCTGCATCGAGGTCGAAGGCAACGACGTCGTGGCCTGCCTCGAGAGTTCGGTCGACGACGATCTGTCCCATCCGTCCGAGTCCGATTACGCCCAGTTGCATACGACCCCCTCTGCGGGGCTGGGAGGTAGTGGTTGTGATTCACCGTGGCGGAGAACGGTTGGCTGTGTGCGGGTGAAAGAGAAGGTTCGTCCGCTCGAGGGCGAGAGCGAAATCGACAGAGCGCGACTGGCAGTTACTGCAGTGGCTCCTGCAGATGCGCCCAGCCAATCGCATCGAGTACGACGACCTGGTCACGATACCGAACATAGACGCCGTTGTACTCCGTCCCACTGCCGTCGTAGTACGGCAGCGAACTGCGAACGGCATCGACGACCGACCAGGCACCCTCGCGCTCGAGGGTGACGTGTTCCCACTCCTCTCGAGCGTCGTTTCTGATCGCACGTTTGAGCGCGCGGCGTGCGCCCGGAATGTCGTCGAGTCGCTGGGAGGAGGCCTCGACGACGGTTGCGCCACTGGGGACGTCGTGTGACTCGATGATTCGTGCGCCGAGGTCTGCTTTCGAGTGCGCGGCGGTCGGCTGTGAGTGCTCGGACCGAAGTACGTAGCCCGCGGCGGCGGCCGTGCCAACTGCGAGCAACGAGAGTGCAACGTCTTTTCCCCTGAGCATCATGGGAGTACGTTACAGTAACCCATTAAGTATCTTTCGCAAGAATGTCCGGTTTCTATGGCTGGGTGACAACTATGTGGAAGATCACTTCGTAACTCGAGAACCTCACTCACGTCAGAGTAGTTGACCTATGAGGCCTGTACCTGCTGGACTGACACGGTGACAGTATGGCTCATGCTCGTTTTCGCTGCCAAAACAACGTAGAACCGACACGAGTACTATTCCAGTCACCTCGAGCGTCGTTCGGGTCGATTCGGCTACACCACTGCCGCGAGATTCGTCGTAATCGCTCCGGCAACGACGAGTAGTGCAATTGCGACGACGGCTGCCAGACGGTACAGTCCCAGCGCGTTCGCCGCCGGTTCGCGCAATTTCTTTCCATTGAGGCCCGACTCGAAGCGCTTGGCTCCGACTTCGACGAGTGCGGCGAGGACGAGCCAGAGAACGACCATCAGGATAACGAGTTGGCCGTTCGTCGTCTCGACGAGCCGTTCAGTCGTGTATCTCGTCCCAGCGAGGTGGCCGCCGGAGAGTAACAACACGAGCGCACTCACGCGCGAAATCATCGTTAGTTTTCCAGATATAACCTCGAGCGGTTTCGTCGAGTTGAACTCGCCGTCACGGGCGAGTGGCAGGACGACAAATGCGACGTAAAAGACGCTGCCGGCCCAGATCGCGGCAAACACCAGGTGTGTTGTCTGCGCGAGGAACGTATCGACCATACGAGTGTCTCGGACACTGATGGTATCAGCGTTCCGACTCGCGTCTGTATGTGTCCCTGCGATTGAGGGGTCCAGCTACTCGAGCCAGTCCCACTCGCCGGTCCAGTCGACGACGCGGCGTCGAACCAGCGCGTAGCCCACGGAGATGGCAACGCCACCGAGGACGAGCGCAGTAAGCCAGCCGTCGAAGACCACCAGTGCGGGAACCGCGAGCGCAACCGCCAGCGCGGCGTCTTCGGGCGCGCCGTCGTAGCGAATCCAGCGCCGGGGGCGAATCCAGCGTCCGTGGACGTGATCGTACACCGCGCGCTCGGTCCGACCGTTCCACGGGTCCATCTCTGGTCCGCCGCCGAGTGCGTCGCTTGCGGCGTGGAGCCAGGCTCCGACAGCGAACGCCGCCACGCCGGCGGTGAGACTCGAGGGTGCAATCGCGGCGACTGCAACGGCCAGCGCGGCGGCTGCGAGACCGAGAATCGGGAAGTGAAAGGTGCGCCGATGCTCGAGTGGCAAGTCGAAGTCGGGCGCGAGTCCGCCAAGGAGCGCGCCGACAGCGAGCGGCGTTGCCAACTCGGGGGCGGCGTAGGCGACCGGCGCGACGACGGCAAGGGCAGCGAAAACGTGTGTCGTCGCCATCATGGCCGATCACCAGTCATACCAGTCCATTCGGGCCGAAGGGCAAAAACTCGAGTGCTCGCCCTTGGGGTCACCGGCCACCTTACTCGAGATTCTCGCCCTGATAGCTGCCGTCGTAGACGTCGTCGTGGCTCGCTTCAGCGAATACGATCTGGGCGATTCGCGCGCCGCGTTCGATCTGGATGTCGTGATGAACCTGGAGGAGGCCCTCGCCGCGGCCCTCGTAGCCGGCGTCCCAGACGGCGGTGTTCAGCATACACGAGTTGCGCATCAGCGACGAGCGCGGGTAGACAAAGCCGACGTGGCCCTCCGGAATCTCGATGCGCTCGCCGTAGCGAGCGACGTAGGCACCTTTCGGGAGGTAGTACGTATCTGGGTCTTTCTTCTCGAGTTCCTCGAGTGGGCGGGCAACGCGCTCACCGATGTCTTTGCCGTCGCGGTCGATGCGCCCTGGCTCGAGTTGTTCGAAGACGATATCAAGGGTCAAATCGACCCCATTGGGTTGGACTTGCTCGTCGCTCGTCGGGGAGATGTGGTCCGCGACGAACGCACCGGAACGGAACATGTCCGTAGCCGACGGGATGGATGCTAAAAAAGCGTGTTCGTTCGTCCCTGTGGTCACGCTCGAGGCGTCCCGCCTGTTGTTTCCCTCGATTCCGACGGCAGCAGCGATCATACATCAATCATACAACTGTCCACTCGAGTCTGTTCTCGAGACATAAAATTGGATGAATGTCCACCTCTGGGGCGCGTAACGCGCAGACAATCCCGCCGCGGACGGGTTTGACACGGTCAATCCTCATAGTAACACGCTGGATTTATCACGCCGGAAAGCGCATTTCTGGGTGCTATGGGACAGACTCTCACCGAAAAGGTACTTGACGACCACCTCGTCGAGGGCGAACTCGAAACTGGCGAGGAAATCGGGATCGAGATCGACCAGGTCCTGACTCAGGACACGACTGGGACGATGGTTTGGCTTCAGTTCGAAGCGATGGGACTGGACGAAGTCCAGACTGAGATCGCAGCCCAGTACTGCGACCACCAGACGTATCAATTCGACTTTAAAAACACCGACGACCACCGTTTCCTGCGTTCTGCAGCCGGTACCTACGGGGCACATTTCTCTCGCCCCGGCAACGGTATCTGTCACAACGTTCACCGCGAAAACTTCGCCGCGCCCGGCAAGACGCTGCTCGGCTCGGACAGTCACACGCCAACCCCCGGCGGAATCGGCGAACTCGCCATCGGCTCCGGCGGCATCGACGTCACCGTCGCCATGGGCGGCGCACCGTACTATATTGAGATGCCAGAGATCGTCAGCGTCCGTCTCGAGGGCGAACTCCCCGAGTGGGCCACCGCGAAGGACGTCATCTTGGAGCTGCTGCGACGCCTGAGCGTCAAGGGCGGCGTCGGCAAGATTCTCGAGTACACCGGCCCCGGCGTCGAGTCGCTCACCGCACCTGAGCGGATGACGATCACCAACATGGGAACCGAACTCGGCGCGACGACGTCGATCTTCCCAACCGACCACCAGACCGAAGATTACCTCGAGCGTGTCGGTCGCGGCGACGAGTACGTCGAGCTCCAGCCCGACGACGACGCCGAGTACGACGACGAGATCGTCGTCGACCTCTCGGACCTCGAGCCACTGATTGCACAGCCGTCGATGCCGGACAAGGTCGTTCCCGTCAGCGAAGTCGAAGGCGAATCCGTCGAGCAGGTCATCGTCGGCTCCTGTACGAACGGCGGCTACGAGGACATCCTCCCCGTTGCCAAGATGCTCGAGGGTCGCGAGACTTCGATGGAGACCGAGACGATTGTTGCGCCCGGTTCCAAGCAGGCCTCCGAGATGCTCGCCCGTGAGGGCTGGGTCGCGGAGATGATGGCCGCTGGCGTCAACTTCTCTGAGGCGACGTGCGGTGCCTGTATCGGCATCGGTCACGTTCCGGCTTCGGACTCCGTTTCGCTGCGAACCTTCAACCGTAACTTCGAGGGTCGATCCGGGATCGAAGACGACAACGTCTACCTCTGCTCGCCAGAGGTCGCCGCCGCGGCGTCGCTCAAGGGCGAAATCATCGATCCACGAAATCTGGCAGACGAAGTCGGCGACCTCGAGGCGCCCGGCGTCGAGCTTCCTGACGAGTACGACGGCTCGAAGACGGACCTCATCACGCCTGAGGAGGCCGTCGACGACGAACTCATCAAGGGGCCGAACATCGGCGACGTACCGCTGAAAGACCAACTTGGCACCGATATCGAGGGCGACGCGCTCCTCAAGATGACGGACAACATCACGACCGACCACATCATCCCTGCGACGCAGGACATCCTGATGTACCGGTCGAACATCGACAAACTCTCCGAGTTCACCCTCTCGCGCGTCGACGACACCTTCGCCGAGCGCGCGGCCAACGCCGACGGCGGCTTCCTCGTCGCTGGCGAGAACTACGGACAGGGCTCCTCTCGAGAGCACGCCGCGATGTGTCCGATGTATCTCGGCATCGAGGGCGTCCTCGCACAGAGTTTCGCTCGGATCCACCGCGCGAACCTCTTTAACTTCGGTATCGTCCCGCTGACGATTGACGAAGACACCTACGACGACATCGATCAGGGCGACGAGATCGAAATCGTCGACGACGTCTACGAGGCCGTCACCTCCGGGCAGGAGGAGTTCACGGTCGAAGTCAACGGTGAGGAGTACACCGCAACCCTCGACGCCTCCGAGCGCGAACGCGACATCCTCGCCGCCGGTGGCAAACTCGCCTGGACGAAAGCACAGGCCGAAGAGAGCGGCTCCGGTGCGGCGCCGGCTGACGACTGATCGGCGCTTCCGAACCGACTCGATTTTTTGCACTGACAGTCAGCTACTGCTGTTTTGAACCGTCACGTATTCGACACGCTGTCCGCAAGGATGGACCATGAACGCTTCGTCACGTGACTTCCTCGTCGAACTGCTCGAGACGCCCTCGCCATCAGGGTACGAAACTCGCGGTCAGCGCGTCTGGCTGGACTACGTCGACCAGTTCGCGGACGACGTGCGGACGGACGCGTACGGGAACGCCATCGCCGTCCACGAGGGCGATCCCGACGCACCCGAGGTCGTCCTGACGGGACATGCCGATGAAATCGGCTTTATCGTCCGCTCTATCGATGACGACGGCTTCGTTCGACCGGGCCGCATCGGCGGCAGCGACCCGTCGGTCTCGCAGGGCCAACACGTCACGATTCACGCCGCAGACGGCCCCGTCGAGGGGGTCGTCGGACAGACCGCGATCCACCTTCGTGACGAGAGCGACGACGACCCAGAGATCTCAGACCTCTGGATCGACATCGGCGCCGAAAGTGAGACTGAAGCGAGCGAGCGCCTCGAGATCGGTGACCCCATCACGTTCTCATCGACGGTTTCGTGGCTCTCGGAGACGCGCTTGGCCGCCCGCGGACTCGACAATCGAGTCGGGACGTGGGCCGCTGCCGAGGGCTTTCGAAATGCGGTCGAGAACGATACCGAGGCGACCGTCTACGCCGTCTCAACCGTTCAGGAGGAGGTCGGCCGCGAGGGTGCGAAGATGGTCGGGTTCGATCTCGAGCCGGATGCCGTCGTGGTCGTCGACGTCGGGCACGCAGTCGACTATCCCTCCGCACCGAGTGAGAAGACGAGTCAGATGGAACTCGGCGGTGGACCGGCGCTCGGCCGCGGCAGTTCGAATCATCCCGTGCTCTTCGAGGCATTGCGTTCGGTCGCCGCCGACCGCGAGATCGATGTGCAACTCGAGGCGCTCGGTCTCGGGACGGGCACGGATGCAGATGGCTTCTTCACTGCAGCGGGTGGGATCCCATCGCAGGTCGTCTCCGTTCCGAACCGGTACATGCACACCCCCGTCGAGGTGATCGACACCGACGACCTCGAGGACGTGGCGACACTGCTTGGCGGGTTCGCGAATCGCGCCAGCGAGTTCGCGCCGTTCGCCGTCGATATCTGAGTGATGTCCGACGACTCATAAACGGCGCGAACCGGTAGCGACATTCGTTGCGAGGCGGTAACTCGAGCGAATCCATGTCTCACGAAAACCCTGGCTACCGGCTACTCTTCGAGACCGAGGAGATGACCTTCGGCGCGAGCTTTCCGCTGACGGGGACGAATCGCTCCACGCCCGATATCAGCGACGAACTCCACCTCGCGAAACACGCCGAGGCGGTCGGCTTCGATGGCCTGTGGGCTCGAGACGTGCCGACCTACTGGCCGAAATTCGGCGATGCGGGCCAGACGTTCGATACGTGGCCGTGGCTCTCTCACGTCGCCGCGCACACGGACGAGATCGCACTCGGTACAGCGAGCATCGTCCTCACGCTCCGGCATCCGATCCACGTCACGAAGTCGGCGGCGACCGTCGACCAACTCTCCGACGGGCGACTCGTCCTCGGCGTGGCCTCGGGCGACCGGGACCCCGAGTTTCCTGCCTTCGGCCTCGAGAAAGCCACTCGCGGCGATGCCTTTCGGGAACGCTTCGAGGCGATTCGAACGCTTTGGCGAGAGGATGCGCCCGCACTCGAGGGCGAGTGGGGCTCGCTAAACGGCGACCTCTCGGTCGTGCCAGAGCCGACGACGGAGACGATTCCGATGCTGCCGACGGGGAACGCTCGCCAGTCCCGCGAGTGGATCGCCGAGCACGGCGACGGCTGGCTCTTCTATCACCTTCCGGAGCGGACGCTCGAGGACTACCTCTTCGAGTGGCGCGAAAAAGCGGGCGCAAAGCCCTACGCGATGGCGGTTCGCGTCGAACTGGACGACGATCCCGAGGCACAGCCGGAACAGCTCCATCTCGGCTATCGCGCCGGCGTGGAGTGGTTCCGAGACTACTTCCGCCGACTCGCAGACTACGGCGTCGATCACGTCATCGTCGGACTCGGCAACGACGATAGCGAAGCGGCGCTCTCGCAGTTCGCAGACGAGATTATCGACTCGGTCTGATACTGTCGGACAAAAGTCAGTAACGATTTTCGACCACCCGTTCGGTCGGAAATCTGTGACTCGTTTTGTCCGGCAGTATGAAAGAACACGGCTCAGTCCGAGCGCGCAACTGCTTCGAGGTCGACTTCAGACGGAAATAGAGTGGGTTGATGGCCTGCTCAACGGGTGCCGACTGCGCCATCGGGGTCGACCGGCACCTCGATCACTTCTACTGACTGTGACTCCGACCTCGAGGAACTATCGGATTCAAGTTCGATACTGAAACCCGGTGACGCGCCAGCCGAAGTGGCTGCAGCCCTGGTGTCTCCGTCTGTCTCGGATACCGCACGTGATCGATTCGCTGCTCGAGAGTGTGATGGCGGCTGGACTGTGTCGTCCGACTGTGAGGCGTGTGCTGGCTTCGACCCAGCGTTTTTGGGTCGTGGCTCCCCGTTCGACCCTGCGGGTGCGTTTGGGCTGTGCGTAACGTCAACTCCGGACGCGGTGTACACCTCGGCATCCTCGAGTAGTGTGCGACTCGCGTTGTCCGACTGGGCCGAAGCGGCGTCGGAGTTGGAATTAGGCTTGCTGTCGACATCGGTCACTGCCGGGAACGAGACGTGGAACGTCGGGAACGGGGTGGTCGAGGTCTGGAAAAGTGTCACCGACTGGCCGTCAGCGCAGTCGATCCACTCGATAGCCAGGGTCGGGTCCGTCTCGCCTGCTCGTTTTCTAACAACAACGAGCCCACCAAGCTGGGGACACAGATCAAGGACCGCACAGACGTCTGAGATGACTGTCAACGACCGCTTCGCATCGATCTGCGTTGTTGCTCCTTCGGCTTGGACTGTCAGTGTGGTCGTGAGCGACTCGAGATCTGTTAACTGCTGCTCCGCTACTCTCTGGTCGACCGCAAGCGAGAGCGTGTCACCGGGTGATACCGCAGATTCTGTAAATTCCGACCCGTAATCGGTGTCGATTGCACCCGCTGCATCCAGGCTCACGAACCTGAGTCGGTCGTCTGTGAGTGTGAGTGTCACGGCGATCTGTTCGGTGACCTGATTGGCGACAGCGAACGAGACGGGTGGATATCGTCCGGTATTGGCGGTGTCCTCGAAGAGCACGCCGTTTGTCTCGATGCCGTCCGCAGTCGCATCGTCGTCGACCAGGCCAAGATACGCGGCTTCATCGCCGGTCACGTCAACCGTGACCTCTCGCTCGAGTTGGCCACTCGAGTAGCCAAGCGTATCGATGGCAAGCAGTCCACTCGATCCCGCAAACAGTGCCAGTGCGGCTCGTCTCGTTTGTTTCATACGTTTCTGTGGGTGGTGGTCGCATTCGTTTCGTCTCGAGCGCAGTCGAACCCGACCCCCTGTTCGAGTTCGACTGTACTCGAGCGGCCGAACGTCCCGGACGGGTATCCGAACCCGACGGCACGGGCGACCTGTGCAGTGTGTCCCATTTTACTGGGTTCGACCGGGGCTGTTCGACTCGTGGTACTCGAGTTCGATGTCGGATGCCGGGGGATCGCCGGCGATGCCGAGTCGGTTGCGACGGGCGTAGTAGCGATGAGCAATCGCGGAGACGCCAAACGTGACGATGAGGAAGACGCCCCAGGCGGACGATGGCAGCGCCGCGAACGGCCCGATGTCAAGCGTCGACGCTGCGACCACGAGGCCGGCGATGGCTGTCAAGCCCAGATAGTAGTCACTCCAGGGAATCTCACGGCCTCGGACAACGTCCATGTAAATCTCGATATTCTCGAGTGCGGGCGTGGGTTCGACCGTCCCGCGATCCTGATCGAAGTCGATGACCCCTGCTTTGTCCATCTTCGGGAGGTGGGACTGGTGAAGCGCGGTGTAGACTCGCTTCCGGTCGCTGCTCGAAACTTCCTGCAGGTCGACTTCGTCTTCGCAGGCGGCAATTTCCTGCGAGAGACTTCCAATATCGAGGCGACAATCCGCTCGCATGAGTTCGTGGAGGATATACCGCCGTCGTCGGTTAGACAGTAGTTCGAAGAGTTCGTCTTCGGTCAACGTCTCGCTCGAGAGTGTGTTACCCTCCTGATTCGGGTCGGGTGTATCAGTGCCCCCAGTTGGCTCTGCATGAGTTGCCCCCATAGAGAATACATTTCAATCCGACACCAAAATAGTTTGTATACAAATACTTACCTGCCGGGAAATAGGTCACGACCGGGGTGGAAAATAGTATTTACTTTTCGAGTAAAAAATACTCGTCCGAGGAGAGAGATCCGAGCACAGTATTGATCGGTTACTACCGGCAATCCATGCTGGTTCTGGCCGGGATTGACGCCAGTCAAGTGGTTCGATACTGGTTTTGGGTGTCGATATCCACTGGTTGACCGCGAGTCAATGCCGGCTGTACCTCTGATTTTCCATCCGCCTGCCAGTTGCTGTCGAGTCAACTGCTCGTGTACTCGTGTCTCGACTCGGTCTGTCTCCTGTTGAGTTTGGGTCAATACTTATTGGAATTAACTCCACGTCTGTATTACAATAACCCATACAACCCACCGATGAACTGTGATCCCCGTCGACGGGATCAGCGACGAGACGACGTGCGAATCGACGTGTCGTCGCTCGCGAAAGACAATACGGAGCATCCAATCATGGAACGACGCAAATTCGTCATCGGACTGGGAGCATTGGCATCTGGAACTGCGGCTGCGGTCGGTACCGGCGCATTCTCGAGCGTGACTGCGACTCGAGATATCGACGTTGAGGTTGCCGACGACTCGAGTGCGTACCTGGGACTCCGAGGTGCCGGTGGGGCGAACTCGGATTACGTTACCGAGGACGGCACTGATGAGACGCTCACGATTGACCTCAGCTCGAGCAATGACGATGTTGCAGGTGGGGGTGAGGGTGTGAACCCGAACGCGGTCACGCAGATCGACGACCTGTTCGAAATCTCGAACCAGGGGGCACAGGAGGTTTCAGTCTCTCTCACCAAAGACGGCGACAACGCCGACCTCGTCTCGTTCTACTCGGCGAACGAAGCCTACGACGGCGATTCGCTCAGCGGTGACGGTGTGACGCTCGGTACTGGGGAGACCACGACGGTCTCGCTCGAGATCGACACGAGAGATGCAGATGTCGGCGACGGCGACGAGTTGCTCGATACGGTAACCTTCAACGCGGACGCGTAACTGGAGTGACTGATAATGGATAGACGCAAATTCGTCCTAAGTGTTGGCGCGCTCGCCGGTGGGGGGAGTCTCGCGCTCGGAACCGGCGCGTTCAGCAGCGTCGAGGCTGAGCGAGACGTCGGTGTGACGGTTGCCGACGACGCCAGTGCGTACCTCGGCATTCAGCCCGGGGACGGGCCTAACGGTGACTACGTCGACACGACGGACAACGACGCGCTCGCGGTCAACCTCACTGGGAGCAACGACAACCTCGTCGGTGAGGGAATCAACACGAACGCGGTGACGACGATTGCCGACGTGTTCCAGATCCGAAATCAGGGGACACAGGAGATCGACGGCGCGGTGTCACCACTCGCGTTCGGCGATATCGACGCCGATCTGTTCCCGCCGAACCTCGATGGGGCACTCGCCGTGTTACTGGTTCCACAGAACGCGGACCGACTCGGCGTCGAGATCGACTGGGGAGTCATCTGGCCTGGCATTCCGTATCCGGAGGATATCTCGCTCATCGGGATCAGGGGTCTGAGCCCGGGCGATTCGCTCCGGTTCGGTCTGGTCGCGGTGGCGCTTCCAAGCAGCGCGGTCGGCAGTGTCGAGGTCAACGACGAGTTTGTCGTGACGGGCGATGCTGATGGATACGACTCTGACTCGGCGTGGAGTGGATCGCTCTCGCTCAGTAGCTACGAAAACATGGCAAACATCGAGTTCGATCTGACTGGCCAAGACCTGACCGAGGACACGATCAATCAGGCACTGCAGGACCTGGGTGACTCGTAACCTCGAGCGAGTCGGTTCACCGCCGAATTTCACTGTCGCTGTCTCCGGTATCGCTGTATAATGTGTGGCCTTGTACATCATCGCTGACACCATAACCCGACTTTTCTGCTACCAACTATGTATCCAATTCAGCGTCGAGCGCTCTGTTGTCGGTGGCTGAACAGGAGAGTGGTGGTGATCGGAACGCGCCAGAGGCCTCGCTGACATGCCGTCTCGAATCGTGCGGGCTGTGCTGTATCCGACAGTCCAGCATACAAATTTCAGTAACGAGTAGATATCCTCTTCCCAAATATACAAATAATTCAATTATAATATGCTAGCTAGGAAAGAATGATTCGTCGGGGGATAGCGTGGGGAGTACAGGGAACTGTCCTTGTCGTACTCGGGGCGTTGATCGTCGGACAGCTTCTCGGACAGCCGGTGTTGCTCGGGTTTGTCGAAACTGGAAGCATGGAACCGACTATCGAAACGGGTGATGGGTTCGTCGCGGTGCCAAGTGACCTGACTGGCGACCCGGAACCGGGTGATGTCGTCGTGTTCGATGCCGAGGAACTCGAGGGCGGGGGGTTGACCACACACCGAATCGTCGAGGAGACCGAGCAGGGGTACGTGACACGCGGTGACGCGAACCCATTTACTGATCAGGATAGCGACGAGCCACCCGTCCAAGACGGCCAAATCGTCGCGAGCGCGTGGCAAGTGAACGATGGTGTCGTGACGATTCCACACCTCGGAACCGCCATCATGACGCTCGGCGAGACGCTCGAGCGTGGACAGACCTGGCTTGCAACCACAGTCGGCGTGCAGGCGTTTCTCGGGTCGACGGGGCTGGCGTATCTCCTCCTCGTCCTTTCGGGTGGTCTGTACGCCCTCGAGACGGTTCGAGAACGCCGGCAGACGACTCGACGGTCGTCGGCTGCGGACGATGGCGATGATGCACTCGATCCGCAACTCCTGGCCGGCGGGTTTGCGTTGCTGGTCGTCGTCGCAGCGACGGCGGCGATGGTGGCTCCCGCGGGCACTCAGTCGTACGATCTCATCAGCGCGGAGTTCGAATCCGAGCAGCCACAGATCATCGAACAGGGGACAACCGATGAGATCGTGCATACGATTCCCAACGGTGGCTACGTCCCCGTCGTCTCCTACGTCGAATCCGGCAGTGAGCCGATACGCGCTGAGTCAGGCCCGACGGCGGTCGACGCACGGGCGACCGAGACTGTCTCACTCTCGGTCACGGCACCGGACGAGACCGGCTACTATCCGATCTACGTCACTGAATATCGCTATCTGCACGTGCTCCCGGTGTCGGTTATCGACGCACTCTACGACGTTCATCCGTGGCTTCCCTGGCTCACGATTCTCTCACTGCTCGGCGGCGGATTCTATGGCGTGAGCCGACTGCTGTTGGGGACGGGCGATCAGCGAGCGAAGCGACAGGCTGTTCGACAGCGCGGTGGCGACGGTTGCGGCCGACTGCGGGCGCTTATTCGGAGGTGGTACTAACGTGAACTCGAGACTCGAGACAGACGGCGATTCGACCGGCAAACGGAGACCCGACGAGCAACAACTGGAGCGACGACTCCGTCTCCGCAAGTTGTTTGTAGCGTATCGGAGACACCTGCTCGTCGCTTTTGTGCTGGTGATCCTCCTCGGTGGCTGGCTGAGTTACACCGCCTACGCTGCTCCGGCGACTGAAACCGATGAACAACTCGAGCACCGCTGGACGGCTACAGGCGGATTCTCTCACGAGGCGACAGTCGCGGAGTCAACATCGCTCTACGATGCTGGGGACGTCCTCGAGGACCAACCGCTGTACTACACGTCGATCACACCGGAACTCGAGGGTGAGTTCGTCGGTGGCTATCACGCGGAGACGGGAGATGACGTTGAAGTAACTCTCGAGGTTGATCTCTACTACCGCTCAGTCGACGCCAGCGAGGAGACAGTCTACTGGAGTGAGCGAGAGTCCCTTGCTGCGACCAGCGAAACGGGCGTCGAACCCGGCGAACTGGTCGCGGCGCCGTTTACGCTCAACGTATCAGCGCTCGATGACCGAATCGACGACATCGAGTCGGAACTTGGGGCGAGTCCCGGCGAGACCAAACGCGGACTCGAGGTAACTCGGGAGGTGACCGGGATGATCGACGGCGAACACCGGACGGCAAGCGACCAGTACCAGATCCCGATCACCGACGCTGGATCGGCGTACGACATCGACGATGCGGAGTCGTACGACGAACCCGACGAGACCACCGAGATGGTCACCGTTCCCGCCTCTGAGGGGGACAATCGCTCCACGCTCGGACTCGTCTTCGTGGCACTCGGACTGCTCGGCGCCGTCGGCACCTGGATTGGCGATTCGCGCGTCCAAAAACCGACACCAGATGAAAACGAGTGGCTTACATACCGCTCAGATCGGGCCGAGTTCGAGGATATGATCACGGCCGCTGAACTGCCGCCGTCAGCGCTCGAGGGTGAGCACGCGTACGTCGAGTCGCTCGCGGCGCTCACAGCGCTTGGAATCGACAGTGGCGAACCAGTCAGGTTCGATCAGCGGTCGGGTCAGTATGTCGTCACCCACGACGGCCTGTGCTACATCTTTGAACCACCGGTGTTGACATCTGACTCGGCAGATGAGCCGCTACGCGGGGACGATCCGACGGACGGAATTGTCATCTATGATTCTCCGTCCACGATGGCCCACGACGAGGATGAAGCCGACGGATTGGACGATTCGACTGATTCGGATGCGTCAGCTGACCGATTCACAATGGACCCAATCGAGTCAGGGTCGGCGTCAGCTGAGTCGAGCGCTGCTGACAGTGCGATGGCCGACTCGAGAGCCTCCACCGACGCCGAGGAAACGGCCGAAACCGAGCACACGGACGCAAACGCAGCGGCCGACGTTGATGCGGTCCTCGAGATTCATACCACCAACCCGTCGATTGCCAATCTCGTTTCGGAGCGCACGAACGCGCTCGACGACCGTCCAGCCGTGCTGACGGCCGAGGAGATCGAATCGATGGAGTCCGGATCCGAGGCGGTCACGAGCCCCACAGCGAGCACCGACTATGCTGCGGAACTCGATGCACTCGCCTTCGACGTTCTCGATGAGGTTCTCGAGGAACCTCACCGGGTGACTGACGATAGCGACGCTGCTGCGGTGGCGTCGGATACAAACGCATCTACTCAGGAGTAACGACTGCGACCGCCACGACTCGAGTGTCAGTCACGCTGTCTCGGACCACCATTGATGCTGTCGGACCACCAGACGTGTATTGCACGTACTCGTCGCGACGTTCGAATTCACGCTGTGTTGCCCGCGACGGTCTTGCCCCCTCCCGACCGTATTACTGTCTCGTGGTGGATGACTAACCATGGAGTTTGGCTACCACCACAGTTCGTTCGCGACGCACGACGACCGCTCCCCCGCAGCGGCGCTCGTCGACAGAGCACAGCGACTCGAGGACGACGGTTTCGAGTGGCTCTCGCTGATGGACCACCTCTGGCAACTCCCCTTTCACGGGCATCGGGACGAGGCGTTCGTGGAGTGCTACTCGGGACTCTCGGCGGTCGCGGCCGTGACGGATGAAATCACGCTGAGCGCGCTCGTGACCTGCGTTCACTACCGGAATCCGGTCTATCTCGCGAAGGTCGTCAGTTCGCTTGACGCACTCTCGGAGGGACGCGCGGTGCTGGGAATCGGTGCGGGCTGGTACGAAGACGAGTACGACGCCATGGATATGGAATTCCCGCCGGCCGACGAGCGGATTCGGCAACTTCGGGACGCGATCCAGCTCTGTGAAACCGTCTGGACCGAAGACTCACCGGCGAGTTATGACGGAGAGTACTACGACGTCGATGATCTCTATCTAAACCCGAAACCCGATGACATCCCCGTGCTGGTCGGTGGTGGCGGCGAACAGCTCACCCTCCGGCTGACCGCGGAGTACGCCGACTGGTGGAACCTCCCGGGCGTCACGCCCGAGGAGTACGACCACAAGCTCTCCGTCCTCCGAGAGCACTGCGAAAACGCCGGCCGCGATTACGACGAAATCGAGACGACGGTCACGATTCCGACCATCATCCGCGACGACACTGACGCCGCACACGAGGTCTATGAGGACCTCCTCGAGGAAACTGACGAAGACACGACGCCTCGAGACGAGTTCCGGGGACTCATCGGGACACCGGCGGAGGTCGCTGCTGGCATTGAGGAGTACCAAGCGCTCGATGTCGACCGCTTCCAGATCGGCGTCCCGAAGAACGACCCCGAGACTATCGACCGCTTCGTCGACGACGTGATGGGCGAGTTCTAACGCTCTCTCGAGCGATTCGACGGCCCGATCAACGTGTCTCACCTACTCCTCGAACCGATCTAGCGCGAACATCGAGATATCGTAGTCGGTCTCGCCCTCGAGTGCCAGATCGGCCAGGATCTCGCCGACGACGCTGGCGAACTTGAAGCCATGGCCCGAAAAGCCCGCGCCGACGGCAACCTGTGGGTGCTCGGGGAGGGTATCGAGGACGAAATCCTCGTCGGGCGTGTTCGTAAAGAGGCAGGTTTCCAGTCCCATCGTCGGCCCGGCACCGGCCGGGAAGTACATCTCTGCGAACTTCCGAAGTAATCGTTCGTCGGCTTGCGTCGGTTCGCGCTCGAAGGCGTCGGGGGCGACCGCCTCCTCGCGGTGATGGTACCGGCCGAATTTGAACCCAGGAACGTCGTGGACGGGAAAGCCGTAGTAACGCCCGTCGGGCACCGCCAGATTCCAGACGGGGAACTGCTCGCGGTCGAACTGGTCGGGCTCGGTCGGCTGCAGTCGCGCCGTCACCTGTCGCTCGGGAACCAGCACGTCCTCGAGTGTGTCGACGAAACGGGCGGTCCACGCGCCCGCTGTAATTACGAGTTTGTCGGCCTCGTAGGCGTCGTGGTCGGTCTCGACGCGAACGCCGCCGGTGTCGTTACTGTCGCCGTCCGCGTCGCCACCGTCTTCCTCGAGCGTCCGCCAGTCGACGACGCGTTCGCGGGCACGAATCGTCGCCCCGGCCTCGTGGGCGCGATTGACGTGGGCGACGGTACACTCCTCGGGCGCGAGAAAGCCACCGTCGGGCTGATAGATCGCTTCGTACTCGTCGGGAAGGTCGTAGCCGGGAGCGCGCTCCGTAAGCTCGGCACTCGAGAGGCGTTCGTACTCGAGGCCGTGTTCCTCACAGGACTGTGCCGAGCCCTCGAGGAGGGCCGAGTCTGGCGGGCCCGCGTCGACCGAGCCGGTTCGATGCAGGAGCTGTCGGTCGTGACTCTCCTCGAGGGTGTCCCACAGTTCCTCGGCGCGCTGGAGGAGCGGGACGTAGGCAGGATTCTCGGCGTAGGCGAGTCGGAAGATGCGCGAGTGCCCGTGAGACGACCCGTAGCTGTGGGGTATATCGCGGCGCTCGAGCCCGAGCACGTCGACGCCACGGGCTGCGAGGTGGGCGACGGTTGCACTGCCCATACCGCCGACCCCGATGACGATGACGTCGTACTGGTCGCTCATGGACGGCGATACAACGAGGGCTGCGAAAATACTTCTCACTCACTGCAGCCGGCGAGGCGGCCCGGTCCTGTGGCTTCACGCGCAAAGCGGTGTCTCCGGCGGTCGGTCACGACTCGTCGCTCGCCCTGCATTCGCTCCCGGAGCCGTCGCTGCTGTTTGCGCTCGCTCACGTGATCGATGCCGTCGGCCAGTTCGTCTCTGACCGTGCTCTCGAAGGCGTCGACGTCCTCGAGAAACTCCGCGGAGAACTCCTCGACGAGTTCGTAGGTCCACTGATCGCTGATCGCGCCCGCAGGAAGGTGCTCGTCGCGCAGGCGATTCGCCCACCGCTCGTGGCCGGCCTCGCGCAGTTCGTCCTCGGCGTTTCCCATCCGATCCATCGCGTGGCCGAGTTGGTGGTGAAACTCGAGTAAGGTGCCGTAGGCGCGGTGGACGTGCTCGATGCCGAGTTGCAGGTCGTGTAAGGCAGCCTCTTCGGCCTCGCTCAACTCGAGGGACTCGAGGTCGGGGTCTGTGCTGTCGCCGGGACCGTTATCTGCATCGGGAGACATAGCGCTCGGACCACGACCGGCTCAAAAGACGTTCCAGGGGCGGCAACGGCTGCCGGTTTTGGTTGGCGGCAGGGATGCTACGTAGCGATACTACTCGAGCCCGTCGCCACTCGTTCGTCTGCCCGAACCATTATTTACGAGTGATTGAAAGGTTCCGGTGAACGAATGGCGCTGCTCGACGAGCTTTCGGGGTACGAATTCGAGGATCTGATGGAGGACGTGTTTCGGCATCTGGGCTACGAGAACGTTCGCCAGTCGGCTCGAGGCGCAGACGAGGGACGGGATATTCTGATGGAGGAAGTCGTCGACGGCCGCCGCCGAGCCGTCGTCGTCGAGTGCAAACACACCGAGACGGTCAGCAGACCGGTCGTCCAGAAACTCCACTCGGCGGTCGCGACCTACGACTACGACGGCCCGAAGCGGGGCATGGTCGTCACGACCGGGCGTTTTACCGCCCCAGCGCGGGAGTACGCAGCCGACCTTGGCGGCACGACAGCGGGCGGCATCGAACTGCTTGACGGCACCGACCTCCGCGAGATCGGCGACGAGATCGGGATGGACCTCTACAACGGCCGGATCGAAATCCTCTGTGACGAATCCCTCCGGCCGACTCACCCCACCGCCGACCGGAACGCACCCGTTTTCGAAGCCGTCCAACCCGTCGAAAACCTCGAGCCGGCGACGATTCCGACGCCCGATACGGCGCTCGTCCTCGAGCCGACTGTCACGGTCTCGGCGGACACGAACGCGACGTTCGAGACCTCCGTGGGCGTGATCCACAGCATAGACGAAACGGACGACCTCGTGTTGCTGGCCGATGGCGACTTGCCTCGAGTTCCCGGCGCGACCGTCCAGTCACTCGTGACCGGTGCCGAGAGCCGGAGCGCACGGATTGCACTTGAGGAGCACGACCTCGAGACCCGGTTCGATCTGTGCGAGCGCAAGCGATTCGGCCAGACCGAGACCGAGTACAAGGAGTGGGCGGTCGAGCGACTCCGGCAGGCACACACGACGACGGTCCACTACACGGGTGGGAACAACGTCGACTACGAGAAGACATGCACACCGAAGGTTTCGGACGTTACTGTTCGAGATATTGACCCCGTCTACGTCCCGCACGTCCGCTCACAGCTCGCACTCGGTGAGTACGACTACGAGTTCGCCTACTACGCCGCCGGCCCCTCGAGAGCGACCACGGCGAACGAGTTCCACGAGTGCGTCCACTGCGCCAGTGACGACGGCAGTTACACCTACTGTGCCAACTGCGGGAGCATCAACTGCGACGACCACATCCGGACGGAACGCCTCGAGAACGAGCCGGTCTGTACGGGCTGTGCGGTCACCGAACGCTTCGCGCTGAAGACGAAGTACTTCTACGACGAAGCGAATCTCGAGCGCTTCCGCGAGGAGTACGAGGATATGGCGATTCACGAGAAAGCCGGCGAGAACGTGGCGCTGGCGGCCGGGAGCGTACTCGTGGCGCTTTTGTTCGCGCTGTTCGTGCTCGGATCGGTCGGCCTTCTGTAGCGCGAGGCGGGTACATCCCCAGTAGGTCACCGTACCAACGCCGAGAACTGCCGCGCGAACATCGCCACGTCGTCCCAGTTGGTGTACTCGTAGTCCCGCGAGGTGTCGGTATCACCGCTCTCTTTGCCCGCGATCCGGCGCATGACGACGCGCTTGAGCAGGCCGTACTGGCTGTACCTGAGCGCGCCCGCGACCGGCAGCGTCACGTCTGGGTCCCACTCTGTTTCCTCGAGAAACTCCTCGAGCAGTTCCCTGGCCGTTGCCTGGCTCTCCGGATCGGCTGATGCCGCGGTGAGGCTCACCGAGTAAAACGCAGTGGGCAGTCGGTTCAGCACCGCCCGGTGCTCGCGGACGAACGCGGTCACGTATCGCTGGTGAGTCCCCGCGTGAATCGACGCGCCGATGATTACCCCGTCGTACGACTCGACGTTGAGGTCGGCTGGTGGATGTTTCAGGTGGACGAGCGTCGGCTCGTGGCCCTCCTCGGCGAGCACGTCGCCGATCCGTTCGGCAATCGTCGTCGTCTGGCCCTCGCTCGAGCCGGAGGCGACGAGGACGCGGCTCATGGCGCACCTCGTACGGAGCGGGCGGTCGGTCGAACGCGTCGGTGGAACGAACGTGATGCGTACTCGAGTGGCGACATACGACCCCTTCTCCGCCGAGGGCTATCAAATCCCACCGGCGCCAGGAGTTGACGTCGCACCAGTGTCGCGATCAGGTGCGTCGTTGGGCCAGCGCGATGCCCGCGAACGCGACGACAGCGAGCTGGATGCCAGTGCCGACCGACCCGCCGACAATCGAGAGGGTCACGTGCCACAGGTTCGTATAGTCAACATCGGCCCACCAATCGAGGAAGACGGTCCCGACGAGTGAGGCGAGGGCTGCGACGGCCCCGGTCAGGAGGACCAACGGTTCGATGTCAACATCCTCGAATCGGGTCCCGACAACGTACGCGAAGCCGAATAAGACGCCGTAGACGAACACAAACGTGACGAACCGCCCGCCGAGTGTCACCTGCGTGATTGTCGTCGTATCCGTCGGCATACTCGAGGAAAATTCCATGAAGACGTTGATTACGCGGCCGTTCACTGCGGCGATCAGCGCGACGATGGCACCAACCGCTGGAAGGGCGTACTGATCCATTGGTATTATTCACACTAATACAGGTTAGATGGTTAAACTTTTTGTGCGGATTATATTTCGAGTCGGTCCCCGAGTTCCGGCGCTCGCGCCTCGAAGCCGTCGGCGCGCAGTTCCTCGGCGAACGCGTCACAGCGGTCGCCGTGATTAACCAGCACTTTGCTGTCCCGGTAGGACTCGAGGAACGCGAGCACCCCCTCGCGGTCGGCGTGGGCGGAGAAGTCGTACTGTTCGACCTGCGCGCTGACGCGCATCATGCGCCCGTCGATTTCGGCGCTGCCGGTCTCGAGGAGGCTGCGCCCAGGTGTGCCCTCGACCTGGTAGCCTGTCATGGCAATTTTGTTCGTCGGATGCGAGCGAATTTCTGGAATGTACGTCATTGCGGGGCCGCCGTGGAGCATGCCGCTGGTGGTGACGATGACGGTGTTCTGGTCTGCAATTCGTTTGCGCTGGCCGTCGCGGCCGTCGACGAACCGGGCATTGCCTTTCGCCCGACGTAACAGGTCGGGATCGCGGAGGTACTCCCGATTCCCCTCGCGCAGGAAAATCTCCGTCACGCGTTTTCCCATCCCGTCGACGTAGCACTCGAGGTCGTGTTCCTCGCACAGACAGAGCATCTCCTGGGTTCGCCCGATTGCGAACGCGGGGACGACGACGGTGCCGCCGCTCCAGATCGTCTGCTCGAGGCTGTCGGCGAACTCGGCTTCGATTGTGTCGCGGGGCCGTCGCGTTGTGTCTGCGTACGTACTCTCGCAGATGACGACGTCGGCGTCGGGGCGGGCGGTCGTCCCCGAGAGGAGTTGTTGGTCTTCGGTGTGGAAGTCGCCGGAGTAGAGCAAGCGCGTCTCGCCGTCCGAGATGAGGACGTGTGCGCTGCCGGGGACGTGGCCGGCCTCGAAGAAGGTGATCTCGTACCCTGCAGCCTCGAAGGACTCGCGGTAGCCGTGTGTTTCAGACACTTGCGTCACGCGGGCCAACTCCGCCTCGGTGAAGGGACAGTCGTAGGTGCCGCCGTGGAGTTTGAGCGTATCGCGCGCGAGCGTCATCGTCAGTTCGTATGTCGGCGGTGTCCAGTGGATCGGCGGTCGCGACTCACCGGAAAGCAGCGAGGGAATCGAGCCGACGTGATCGAGGTGGCCGTGACTGACGATGACCGCCTCGGGGTCGACGTCACCGAGTGGGAACGCCGGCGGATTCCCCGAGTCCATCCCGTAATCGAGCAACAGCGTCTCATCAATCAGGATCGCGCTCCGCCCGATCTCACCCGCCCCACCGAGAAACTCGACCTCCATTCACTCATCGTAGCCACTCGAGGGGTTTGGGTCTTCGCGTTCGGCGCGTGCTTACTCGGCGATGGTGCCGCCGTTGCCGTTGGCCGCGAGTTCGCTCCGCCGTGTCAGCCCAATAAGGTAGATATCGAGCACGCAGACGATCATGACTGCAAGCGGGACGGCAACGTCGACGTACTCGACCGACTCGAACTGAAGGGCAGTGATGACGAACGGCTCGCCCGGCTCGAGTGCGCCCGTGAGCGTCCGTGCGCTCAAGAACGCAAGTGCGATGAGATAGAGGCCGAACCAGCTCCCGCCGCGTTTCCACTGGCCGAGATAGCAGTGGCCGAGCCCGGCGGCGAAGACGGTAAGCAGGTACGCGGGCCAGATCGGGCGAGAACTGTCTGTCATGGCGTAAGTCCCTCGTACTAGGGGTTGGCGTGGAACGGGATACGTGTTGCCCGCTCGAGTCGGTGTAGTGCGTCACACTCTGTCGTCGCCTCAAGACGGTCCTCGAGTGTCTGGCAGGCCTCGCGTGCGCGCTCGAGATGCGTTGTGGTGGTTTCACACGGCTCGCTCTCGACCGCATGGGAGACGTTCGTCTCACCAGCGAGGACGTGAACCGTCGTTTCGCGTGGATCTTCCCCTGTCTCGCCTGTCGAGGCAACAGACAGTGCCCCTGTCAACGAGTGGGCGTAGGTCTCGAGTGTCGTCCGAATTTCTGTCGAGGCACCGACAGCGGTCGCACCGAGTGTGGCGGCAGTACCGGCGAGGACTGCCGTAGGTGGGAGTGAACCGGAGGCAGTCGCGGCGGGTGTGGTTTCGGTGTCGGTGCTCTCGTCGGCCGGTGTCTGTGGCGTTGTTCCTGCATTCGAGTTGGCCGCAGTGACTGCCCGCTCTTTCGCTGGCGCTGCGTGCATGAACTGGACTGCAAGCGCACCGGAGCCGGTTGCGAGAATGCGATACAGTTCAGTCGCACGGTGGTCAGGAATGGGAATGTCCGCAATCGGTTCGTAGGCAGCAGCGTGCAGGAAATCACTTGCCAGCACGGCGGCGTCGCGCTGGTCGGCGTCGTTGTATCGGTCGCCAGTCAGCAACTCCGCGCGGATCCGGACATAGCCCTCGAGCAGCGAGACGGCGTCGATAAGGTGCTCGAGACCCTCAACTTCGGAGTCCTCGAGGAACGGCATTTGATCACGGTCGCTCGAGGAGGTGTCTGTGAGTGGTGTCATACTGAGTTCGATTCCGCTGTCGTGGTGGGTGGCGGTTGCACTCGCAAGCGCACAGAGTGCAACGGGGACCGAGTGCTCACGCGGACCCACTGCGTCGACTGCGATTGCTCGAACCGTTGGTGAGAGGCTAGCAAATGACTTCTCGACTGCTGGTGGGTCGCGGGCGTGTTGAGCGTCGGATACTGCTGTTTGGGGGTAGTCAGTCATGATTCGTCAGTGGATTCATCAGTTGATCGCGTCGTCGCCGGAGAGGAGTCGGCGGTGGCCTCAAGACGGGCCTGACTCAACTCATTCGAGAACGGTTCCGTTGGGAACGAACGGTCGCCTGCCAGCAGGTCGTCGATAACGCGGGTCACGATAGCCGAGCGAACGGCACCGAGGTATTCGTCGCGATCCAGTGTGAGCTGTCGCGTCCGTGCGCCATCGATTGCCGCGATAAGCAACGCAGCCGTCTCCTCCGGGTCGTGGTCGGTAAACTCGCCCGTGTCGATCCCATCCCGGAGGATGGCCTCGAGAATGTCTCGAAGGTCGTCGTCCGTTTTCCGGAGCTCCTGTCGGAACTGGTCGTTGTACGGTGCCTGTGTTCGCAACTCGAGCATGGCCGTGTGAAACGACTGGCGTTCGTCGCCGTCGGTCGAGCCGTAGAGGTACCAGTCGACGAACATGGCGAGTCGATCCGATGGCGGGTGGTCGTCGGTTTCGTCGAATCGCTCTTCGAACAACTCACGCAAGAACACCAGGAAGTCCGCGACCAGGTCTTCCTTGGAGTCGTAGTGATAGAACAGCAGCGACTTGCTCTTGTCCGTCCTGTCGGCGATATCCTGTGCCGTCAGGTCTGTGTAGCCGTGTTCACACAGGGCTTCGTAGGTCGCTGTCATAATCGCGTTGCGAACGTCGGGATCGGTCACTAGCTGACTATTTGGTCAGGGACCCATAAAAGTCGTTTCGTTCGTACAGGTTGTCACCTCTGATACTGTCGGACCCCAAACTGGCTGTAGCCGCCATACGCGATCTCGAGTGCACCGATCCACCAGTTCCACCGATCTGCTGGCGTTCCATCGGGGGCGTCCGCAAGTTCTTCGAGAACGATCTCGGCTGTCAGTGGGGTGCCGACAGTCGTCTCATAGTGGCCGGAATCGGCAAGATCGCTCGCCTGCCGGGCAACGACTCGGGCTTCGCCGTCGCTCCCACCAAAGCGGTGGCACAACTGATCTGTCAGTCGCTCGAGATCGAGAGACACGCCCTATGTGAGGGGTTCACAGCACTTGAGTCTTCGAGTCCGACCAGCGACGTTTTATCGATGTTCTTTTGAGCAGTGACCGTCTTCCGTTTCACATGGCAAGTTTCACTGTCGTCGTTGGCGACCCAGAATCCGGGTCGTCCCACCAGCTCGAGGCAGAAGAACAGGATGCAAACCGGTTCATTGGCAAGTCCATCGGCGAGGAAGTCGACGGCTCCGCGGTCGGTCTCGAGGGCTACACGCTCGAGATCACCGGTGGATCGGACGATGCTGGACGCCCGCTCAACCCAGATGCCGCCGGTGCAAACCTGAGCGAAGTGCTGATGACTGGTCGTCAGACTGGCTACAAGCCATCCCGTGATGGCGAGCGTCGCCGTATCACGGTTCGTGGAAAGGAAGTCTCTGACGCCGTTGCACAGATCAACGCCTCGATTGTCGCCCGTGGCAGCACCGACGTCGACGAACTGCTCGGCGACGGCGACGACGAGTAACGACGCCGATTTCGTCACTTTTCCCATGGCAGACCGAATTGCAAGCGACCATCCATCAGTCCAGACCGTCCGTGCAACGTGTACGGAGACAGCAACCGGTGTCCGCATCGAACTGCCTGCCGAAGACCGTGATGCGTTCCCGACTGACGAGGTCGTCCGCGTCGCAGTTGACCGCGACGAGTGCTTTGCTCGCGTCGAACGCCCGCTCACCGGTGACGGGCTGTCGATTCCTGGCATCTACGAGACGCCCGATACCGCCCGCGACCCAAGCGGCGGCATCGACCTGCTCGCCGACTGGACTGCCGACCACGGCATCACACCGGGTGGCTCGATTCTCGTCGACGTGATCGAACCCGACTTTTATTACGGGCTCCGCGAACCCGGCGAGACGAACTACTACGACGCCTACGAGCCACCGAGCAAGAGCCTGAGCGATATCGCGAAGGGACTCGAGAGCGACGAATAAGTCCGGTCGAGTCATTTGGAGTCAGGTCGGGTCCTCTCTCGAGATATCACTCACTGAGTGAGTGAAAGAGAGCGTCGACCGCCCTAGAGTCGGCCAAGAAATGCATACAGCAAGAGGCCAAACGCCAGGTGCTGTACCATTGTTTGCTCGACCGTGTTTCGGACGTGCGCACCGTCGTTGATCGAGTACTCTTTCGTTCGGACTTTGGTGTGCAGCGCCAGCACGTCGTCTTCGTTCAATGCATGCAGTGCGGGATAGACCGTTCCCGGACTGAGCGTCGCATCGAACAACTGCGAGAGATCTGAAAGCAACTCTTTTCCGTGCGCTTCGCCGCGAAACGCGATGAGCAAGAGCAGAATCTCGTCGAGATTCTCCTTGACCATCGCTTCATCGAACTGCACGTCCTCGGTCGAGAGCGTCCCGTTGACCTGCTCCATCAGGCCCTCGAGTTCCTGTTCGACCGTTTCAGTGGTATTTGTTTGTCCCTCGAGTGAGCCGAGGGCGCTTTCGTACGATTCCGATTGAGCGTCTCCTGCCGCATTCGATAGTTCGTCGAACACGGACGATGTATTAGCTGTCTCCTCACGCATTACCGTTCACCATGGGGGTTGTTCGTAGGCGGGCTCACGTCACATGTCGGCCACACACAGCCGAATTGACTCGAGTGCGCAATCCCGCACGACGACTAAATCGGTTAGACTGACAGATATTAAACCACAGGGAAGAGAACGTCATGATTTCCGATAGTTCAAGCCGTCTGTTCGGACATAATAACTCAATTTCTCGGTGAATGTGCGATAGATGCGTAAAATGAGGCCGAAAATAGAAGACATGTCTTATTTAGTGATGTTTTATAATAGAATCAGTGTCTTTTTCGGACTTCTCTTCTGTGTATAATAAGGTTGTGGCCAGACGGTGGGAAAGACGACATGATTTTGGACTCGGGCGCACAGGCGGATCCAGTCATAGTCACGGTCTTTGCATGAGGTGTCGCTGTGACGTCCCCGCGCTATCGGCTCTCGGCCGATGGCTATGAACCACTTCCGCCGAATACGCGTGTATGGCACGGATCGACCTCACCGATGGCTTTAGTATCCACGATTACCGGTCTCGGATGAAACTCCTCACCGACACCGGTGAGACGCGCACACTCGAGAATCGAAAGGACTTGCGCTGTCCCGCCTGCGATCAGGCGTTCGACCGCCTCTTTGTGACCGAGCGCCAGACGGAATCGTTCGAGACGCCGCCGGACCGGCCCTTCTGTCTCGCCAGAACTGCTGAGAAACTGCTTGTACTGACGCACTAACACACTGATGACTGCCTACAGCGCTTTGATCGTAATCCCTTCCGGCCGAAGGATCACGCCGACCTCGCTCGTGTCGCCACCGAAGCGTTCTTCGTGGGCGGCGATATCGTCGACGCCCGAGCCAACCTCGAACTCGGAGCCGGACGGCAAACACTCGAGGCTTCGGCGTTCCTCGGCGGCGAGTTCGAAATCCTCGAGGAACTGAATCTCGTCGTCCGAGCGGACGCGAATTCGAACCAGTGCTTCGCGTGGAAGGTTGTTCTGGACGACGACGGTTCCAGTCCCATCGCTCGAGACGAGGTTCCGAGCAGCATTTTGTAGGCGCTGTGCTGCAGGCTGCAGTGCTGCCATACGACCCTGAAGCCCGTCAGGCAAGTCGGCTGGATCAGCCCGTTGTTTGATCACCGCGCCACCGACGACGAGCGCGCCAAGCACCGAGAGCGCGAGCAACGGCATGAGGAGCGTATCGAGCGAAATCGCACTCAGGATACCACTCGAGTCGCCGGTATCCGGGCTCACGACGTCGGTCGTCTCGCTGACCGAATCGTCCTCGGTTGTGCTGCCGTAGGCGTACGTCTGCTCCTCCGTCACTTCGACATCAGTCGAAATCGTCTGCTCGTCGTCAGGCTCGAGCGAGACTGTTTCCGTGTGAACCGTTTCACCGTCGAAACTGAGCGCGACGTCCTGTGTGCCCGCAACGCCACCAGTGTTCTCGACAGTTGCGCCGACGGTCAGCAGCGTCGCGTTCTCGTCGCCGCCGTCGGCTTCCGTGACGCTCGTGTCTGTAATCTCGAACTCGGGTTCGTTATCGCGCACCTCGACCGTCGTCGTCTCGGTCGTCGTCCCCGTCGTCGCTTCTAACTCGACCTGCGGCGGTGCGTTGTCGCTCAACTCAAATGTAACATCTCTACTTACAGATTCGCCCGGATTCAACACAGCAGTTGACTCGACCGTTGAATCCGAGTAGACAGCCGATGGATTCAGCGCCGAAATCTTGAGCGTTTCTTGGCCTGGGACTTCGCCAGTGTTCTCGAGCGTGACAGTCGCTGAGAGGGTCTCGTTTCGCGCGGCTGGGTCGGTGACGTTCGAGAACGTGAGATCAGTGGTATGATTAAACGAGATTGTCTCGTTTCCACCTGGTGTCTTGATCGTAGCATTACGTATTGGTGGATCGGTCGCTTCTCGATTATGTGTGAACGTTTCGTTGATCGTTGATGTGTCGTCGAGCGTTATGTTTCGCTGCTCTGAAAGCACCTCATCGACGCTGAAGTTTGCACCTACTTGTGTTTCACCGTCAGGGAGATCGCCATCGTAATCGAATGCAACATCGACCTCCAATTGATCAGTTATATTTCCGAACGCGGCATTCGTAATGGTTGGGTCAATGTTGTCCTCATGCTCTGCCCGTGAAATTACTTGGACAGTGGTTTCACTTGAGTCAGTACGGCTTGAAATTTCGATGTCAACCTCGGGGACGTCGTCACTGTCGGTATCGTAAGTAAATACTTGCGTTGTTGACGAACCAGGCGCAAGGGAGAGTACTTCTGTTTGTTCTTCTGTACCGTCGACAAAGAGGCTAATTGGATAGTTCTGTGTTCCTTCAGGTATATTACCGTAACGGTTGATATCGGCGGTTACGGTCAACGTTGACTCCTCAATTGGGACGTTTGTGTCTGTTATCGTGGCAGCCGCTCCCGCTGCACCAATTGAAACACTTGCTGTATCGGCATCTCCATCAATATAGTCGTCATCTTCAATTTCAACTTTAATTTCATCAGCGAGGTAGTCTCCTGTTTTTGTATCATAAGTGAATGTCTGCTCGGTTGACTCTCCACCATCAATGCTGATACTTTGGCTTGTGGTTTCCCCATCATCAAGAAGCGCTCCATCCTCTAAAACCCGAAGATATGCTTCAACATCCGCATCTGAGGCATGTGCCCATCGGAAATTCTTGATTGTTGCAGAAACACTTAGCGTTTCTCCTTCGTTAGCTTCATCAATATCAATAATTTCTATACCAAAATCAAGCGTGTTATGTTCTGGGTAGACCAAAAGGTCGTCACCGACAACCAAATTCTTATTCCCATTGACTGTCTGTACGACCCCGTTCTCACTATTTCGAACTACTTCTAACTCATCGTCAACTGTCTCGTTCCCGAAGACAACAAGATCGGGATCACCAGTAACTCGATGTACTACTGCCCCGTCCTCAGAATCACCGACTCTGACAGGTTCGCCCGCTGTTGTCTGGACAACTGGAAGGTCAAAGTCGTCGTGTTCATCGATAATGATTTTCTCACCTCCTTCTGTTCTAATATGTGGGTCTGGGGGAAGAGTATCTGGAAAACCATCGATAGCAGCGCCAGTGACAACATGGTCATCCTCAAATCGAACGACAACATCGTCTTCACTGGGTTGAGAGGATTGTGTGTTGATCGGGTCTGTGAACGAAATCTGGGGGCCGGAAATGATTGTTTTTTGATTTATATCATCTATCAGTGCTGTCGGTTCTCGTTCAGTTTCGCCGGCTGTTAGTACGTGGTTCGGTTCTGTAGCTCCGGACACAATATCGCTCCCGATGATACTAAATCCAAGCGCCCCAACCAGAATTACAACCCATACTACTGCCAGCATGTTCCTTAGTGAAACCCAATCGATCTGATGATCAGAAATAGTGGTAGGAAAGCAACCAAGAAGTGGTTCCACTATTTGATCTATGAGGATCGAAATCCTGTTGATCAATGAGCGGACACTTGAATTCGCGTTCATGGACGGCACCAGTCTGTCGGAAAGTTTTGTGCGGGTCTGTAATATACTCTCTGGGCAAATAAGTCACAAATCGTGAGAGGAACCCACAGGGACGGCCGACGCGCTTTTCACTGATTGGTGTGACGATATCGTAACGATGCCAACGGGTCCTGTGAATACGCTGGGCAAACGCGACGGTGCAGGGGATGGCGATGGTTCTGGGAACCGATGTGCGCATGGTGACACGTCGAACACCCAAACCACGAACAACGGTGCTGGCCTGAGTCGCCGACACGCACTCGCCGGCGCGGGAACATTTGCACTCGGGGTGACCGCCGGCTGTCTCGACTCGATTGCGTCGGTGACGGGTGGACAAACAAGTGTCGACCCTGAACCAACCGGTGACGAGCCAACCGGGACCCCCGGTGAGTTCTACACGTATCTCGAGCGAAACGATATCGTCGTCGAGGAACTCTATCACAATCCATCCGAGAACACGCTGAGTCTCTTTTATGAGTCCAGCGCAACTGATGCCGTTGAATCTGACGAGGAAATTGGGCTCATCTTTCAGGTCTACATGAGCGGTCTCCTCGAGGGCGGCTCGGATATCGAGGCGCTGTATACGGAAGTCGTTGACGGCTTCGACGGCCAAGTTGTCGGCTGGGGAATCCAGTCTGAGTGGGTTGAACTGTTCCAGGAAGGTGAAATCACCGACCAACAGCTCTGGAGCACGATTGCCGAGACGAAAGCCTACGACGACGAGGACCACGAGGACGGTGCTGGCGCTGATGGTGAAGATACTGTTGCTGGCGACGACAGCGCCATCGCTGAAACTGATGACGAGGAGCACGATGGCGGTGCGTAACCGGTTGGCGGGCCATCCGCACACGCGTTGCCTGGCGACCGGTGTTCGCCACTCCGGTTTGCGCAGGTGATCTCGCAGCATGACGCTATTCGAACTCGAGCGCAACGCTGATTTCGAGCAACTCCTCACCTATCTCGAGGAGAGTCCAACCGACGATATTCGCCAGCGTGCGGCCGAAATCATTGGCAGCCTCGAGTCCAAAACCAGCGATGGTGAGGACTATGGCTATCCTCGTGGGGATATCATCGACGTCCTCGTCGAGGTCTCACAGGAAGACGAGGCTGATGGGGTCCGTGCGGCCGCCATCGACGCGCTCGATCAGTTCGGTCAGGACGCTCTCGAGCAGTTTATCGGCGAGGTATCCGGACAGGATATCGACAACATCGCCGAATGGAAGAAAGCGAAGTTGCTTGCTCGCGGCCTCGATGCTGACCGTCCCGAACTGCGGATGGCGGCAGCGACCGGTCTCGGGCGAATCGGCGAAGACAACGTTTTGAAGGCCCTCGTCGAGCGCCTCTCCGATCCGGACCCACGGGTTCGAAAACGGGTTGCACGCGCACTCGGGCGAATCGAATCCCCCGAATCCGTGCCCGCACTCTCACAGCGACTCCACGAGGATCAGTACGACGTGCGTATCGAGATTGCATACGCACTCGCGGATATCGGCACGAACAACGCCCTCCGCGAACTGATCGACGTCGCAAACGACGAGGACGAAACGGTTCGACGAATCGCTGTTGACGCCCTCGGTCGACTCGGCAGCGTCCGTGCAGTCGAAATCCTCGCCGAAGCGCTGCGAGACGACTCCGACTCCGTTCGACGAACCGCGATGTTCTCGCTCGTACAGTTGCTCTCCGAAGCGCCGGCATCTGCGAGCCACAAAGTCCGCGAAAAGATCGTCGGCGAACTCGAGCAGGCAAACGCCAGCGAGGCAATCGAGCCGCTGATCGACATTCTTGACCGGAGTACCGAAACCGCACAGCGTCGGAATGCGGCCTGGCTGCTCGGCCGAATTGCAAACGAAGAGTACCGATCTGTCGCACAAGACGCACTGATCGAGACGCTCGCAGACGACGACGAGATGACCTCGAAATTCGCCGCGACCAGCCTCTCGTTGCTCGATGGGGACGACCTCGAGAAGCGACTCCTCGAGTTGATCGAAGACGATCATCGCGCCGAGGAGACGCGCGTCAAGGCGCTGTTCGTGCTGGGGAAAATTGGGGGCGAACAGTCTCGCAACCGAATTTCGTCGTTCGTCGACCGAACTGAGAGTGACCGACTGCGAAAGCGTGGCTTTTCCGCGCTGTCGAAACTGGGCGGTGCAGGCGCGATGAGTGGTGACTTCGCATGAGTAAGTCCGAACAGAAACTCGCAGATGTGACGGGGAAGTTCACGCAGGTACTGCGCGATGGCCGGAAGCTGTCGGATACCAACTGGACGAACGGCCGAATCGTCCTCTCGAACAAGCGACTGGTGATCGCGAGCAACGACGGCAAGCAGACGATTCCGCTCTCGGAGATCCTCTCGATCAAGGGCCGCTACGATGTCAACCAGACCGTTGCGAAAGTCTCTGACTACATCAGCATTAACTCCGGAGCAGACGTCCACCTGATCTCGATGGCCGAGGTCAACGAGTTCGAACTCCAGATTCAGAAGGCCTTACTCGACGGCGAAATCGTCCTGCTCAAACACCCTGCCGTCAAAGGCGGCGTCGTCCAGGACACCGACTGGAGCAAAGCCCGCGTCAAAATCGATACTGGCGTTGCGAACTTCGCCGTCGAAAACGGCTCGTTTGTCCAGATCGAAGTCGACGACGTCGGCACCGTCACCAGCGAGGAACGAACCGTTCTCTCGCAAGAGCGGCCCGTCATCGAAGCCGAACACACCGATGACGGCTCGAGTGTCCAAACGTACATCTCCGGGGGCTCACAGAACTGCGCCGTCATGAAGTCCGTGCTGGATCGGGGGGCCGAGAAAAACGCCTCGCAGATCGATCTCTCTGGTAAGGAAGAGGAGGTGCTGATGGCCATCTATTCGGGTGTCTCGCCGTTCGAAGTCCCCGAGTTTCTGGACATCAATACCGACGAAGTCGAGGAGATCTACGAGCGCCTGATCGAGTTGGACGTCTTAGAGGAAGTGCGGGTTCGACGCGAAGTCGCGTTGAAACCACGCGGGCGGAATATCGCGAGCGAAGCGATGAACAGCAAGTGAGCTGGGTTTGAGACTGCAAAGTGCTCGAGAATCGTTTTGCGTGAGACGAACGTTTATGCACACCACGGTGTAATACATATGTATGTCGAGTACAGATACAAACGGTGGCGATGAACCCGAAAAGACGAACATCAACATCCGTCTCACGGAGGCATTTCTCGAGGATATTGACGCAACGTGGGCGGACGAGGGATACAACAGCCGGAGCGAATTTATTCGTGAGGCACTCCGGGATGCCGTTCGCCATCCGGATCTAACCCGTGAAAGCTGGAAGGAAATCGCAGCCGTCGAGCACGCACGGCGGACCGGTGAACCTGAGTCGTTTTCGCGCGAAGAGATTCTGGCCGACGATGAGTAACGAGGAGTGGACATGGCAGTTTTGAAGCCCAGCAAAGCGAACGTACGATAGTCTCGAGGAGCATGCACAGAGTCGTATTACGGACAAACTCGACGAAATCGTGACTGACCGATGGCGTGATCCCAGCGACTACCTCGAGCCGTTGACTGGTGTCCCGCACTCGCAACTCCGTATCGGACAGTTTCGTCTCGGTGCGAACTGCGATCACGACGCGAAAATTTTGGATATTTACACGATTGAGCGCCGCAGCGGAGCGTACAAACCCGGTGACGATTGAACTTGGTCAGTAGTGTTGGTCACCCTCATAGCATCGTCCGCGACGTGATCGAGCAGTGCGAAAACGGCGTCTCGAGAACTGTCCGTCGTTAATTTTCGATGAGATAGCTCACGTCACGCTCGAGTTCGTACCCCTTCGGAACGCCAACCTTCTTGAGACAGCCATCACACAGTGGCTTTGCATAGGAGCGATTGTTGGCCTTCCCGAGGACGTTTGCATCCTCGAGTGAGATCACGTCTTCACAGCGCCCACATTCTACCTTCTCCCCATCGATAATGTTCATGCTGGAGATATGGTCTGAGGAGTGGGATAAGTGTCTCGGCCACTGGGTCCGCGGCGGCTGGCGATTCTCGTAAGCAATCTGTGGGATTCGTGTCCAAATTCTAATCGGAGAGGAAACTTAGGGCGGGGAGAAACGGCAAGAATACCTAAGTAGGGGGACGGAATATCGGCAAGTAGCTTTATCAGTAATGGGTGGTCGGCAAGTGGACTTATATAGTGTCAGGTTGGCGAACAAGTTTAATAACGGGTAGTTAGAAGCGGAGTGTACGCGCCGGCAACGTCTGTACCACGGTGTGGTGGTCGGAAGGGTGTCGGTCGCAGACAATTACAACAATGTTCGAACGACTTACAGATGACGAGGAACGCGGTCAGGTGGGAATCGGTACCCTCATCGTGTTCATCGCTATGGTGCTCGTCGCAGCGATTGCGGCAGGTGTATTACTCAACACGGCAGGACTTCTGCAGTCCCAGGCAGAGGCAACTGGTCAGGAAAGTACAGCGCAGGTCTCGAATGCGATTCAAGTGGATTCCTCGACTGGAGATGTTGCTCAGTTAGGTCAGGAATATGAAGTCGATATTAATTTCAACGATGCTCAGACCAATGTTGATACAATTTATGCGAGTGTACAAGGTGCACTATACCAGGAAGAGATAAACCTAGATGACACAGAAAGTTCCTTGACTGTGGCAAATGGATCTACAGTTACGATTGAAGTTGTCGAATCTGATTCTGATGACTTAGAGGGGCAAGTAGAAACAGTTGATATCGTGTATACCGATGATAATCCAACGTCGGTTGACATCGGTGTCGGTGATGGTGGTTCTGGTGATGACCTTCAACTAACTGTTACTTCTGATGCTGTTGAGTACAGTGGCGAAAACCTCGCTGGCGACTACATCATCGATGAAGCCTCGCTAATGGTCTCGCTCGGCCCAGGTTCCGACCCAGTTGACCTGAGTTCGGCAACCTTCGAGTACGTCGGCGACCGCACCGAGCGCGGTACTGTCGACCAACTCCACAGCCTCTCGATTACGGAACTCGAGAACGGAGCCTCCTACGAGGAGGATCCGAACTTTGACGCAATCCTCCAGTCTGACAATCAGCTCGAAGTCAACCTCGCACTCGGTCAGGGCGAGTTCACGCATCTCGAGCCTGGTGACTCTGCTCAGTTCACGATCACGACCGCCGATGGCGCACAGACGGTTGAGCTCCTGATGGCTCCATCGACGCTCACTGAAGAATCGTCGGTTACGCTCTAATCGTCGGAGCATAACCCGGCTGTCGTTTTTCGGTTTTTCGTTGTGTTTTAGAACCCATCAGATTTCCAGTTAGTTTCATCGTTTATATTTAGTTTCTATACAGCTAGAAAACACTCGAGAGACGCGTAGCAATTCCGTATTACAATTCTCGAGTTGGCAACAACACTTAAATAGTGTCAAAATGGCGAATAGACTTATTATTGGTGAGTTGCAACAGACTGTACGTTTCAGCGACTCGCTAGTCTCCCGTGTCGGGAGGCCACAGTGCTCGCTGGACACAACCAACCATGTTCAACACAACCAGAACCGACGACGAACGCGGTCAGGTGGGTATCGGGACCCTCATCGTGTTCATCGCAATGGTACTCGTCGCTGCGATTGCGGCAGGGGTACTGATCAATACGGCCGGATTGTTGCAGTCCCAAGCTGAAGCAACTGGCCAAGAGAGTACAGCACAGGTATCGAACATCGTCCAGATCGATTCAGCGACAGGTGATGTCTCTCAAACGGGTCAACTTCATGAGGATGTTACGTTTCAACTAGATGATACTAACAATAATATCGACGAGATGTACTTAACTGTTCAAGACAATATATACAATGAACAAATAAGCTCTGGAGATATTGGCACCTTTAGTGAAGACGGCCTTGAACTCCGGAATGGTTCGACCGTTCTCGTCGAAGTCATTGACGCAGATGGAGCAGATATTGAAGGTACAATCGAAACCGTAGACATCGTTATTGATGGCAATCTCAATGACCCGACAGTTGACATCCAATTGGCAGGCGATGGTACCAATCTTGATCTCAATGTACAGCAGGACGCATCGGAACTAGATGGCCACGATCTGAGCGGAGACCACGCAGTCGAAGACGTCTCGATGATGGTCTCGCTCGGTCCTGGCTCTGATCCAGTTGACCTCAGCGCAGCCACGTTCGAATACGTCGGTGACCGCACCGAGCGCGGTACCGTTGACGAACTGAACAACCTCTCGATCACGGAACTCGAGAACGGTGCAGCCTACGGTGAGGACCCAGACGTTGACGGAATCCTCGACTCTGGCAACCAACTCGAGATCAACCTGGAACTTGGCCAGGGTGAATTCTCGACGATTCACTCCGGTGACACTGCGCAGTTCTTGATCACGACCGCGGATGGATCGCAGACGGTGGAGTTGCTGATGGCCCCATCGACGCTGACCGAAGAATCCGCAGTCACGCTGTAACAGCCGACGCAACTAGTGACCGCTTCGCTTGCGGTCACCCACAATATATCTGAATTCTTAGCGTAAATGAGTGGTCTGAGACTCCTGTCTGAAAACGCTCGATACGTACGCTATTACCGTTCGGCAAGTAGATTTATGTGGGAGGCCAAACGGCAAGTAGAGTTAAGTAGTGTCAGAAATGGCGAATAGATTTAATACACGATGGTGAGACCGGTTTCACACGTTCCGGTCCAGCGAACGCTCATTTGAGCGATTCAGCGTGATCGGACGCAATAACCTACACAAACAATGTTCGAACGCGTAACAGATGATGACGAACGCGGTCAGGTGGGTATCGGGACCCTCATCGTGTTCATCGCAATGGTGCTTGTCGCAGCGATTGCAGCCGGTGTGCTGCTCAACACGGCTGGCTTGCTGCAGTCGCAAGCAGAGGCAACGGGACAGGAAAGTACGGCACAGGTTTCGAATGTCGTCCAGATCGATTCCTCGACTGGTGATGTTGGACAGATGGGGCAGGTGAACGAGGATATTGATGTCACCTTTACCGACGGAGGTACCGACTCTGATTTAGAAGTCTTAGTGAGTATTCAAGATACTCTCTATGAGGAAGATATCGAAATAGGAAATGGTGATCATACATTTAACGATCTCGATGTAGCAAACGGATCTACTGTTGTTGTTGAGGTCCTTGATTCAGGCACTGACAGTGATATCGGAGAAGTTGAAAGAGTTGATGTCGTAACTGACACAGCAGATGGTAATATTAATATCAATGTGAATACCAATTCCTTTAGTCTTGATGCTGATACAGGCGATGGTGAAGAATTAGCGGATCACGACCTCAGCGGCGAACATGTCGTTGACCAAGCTTCCGTCATGGTCTCTCTTGGCCCTGGCTCCGATCCAGTTGACCTCAGCGCAGCGACCTTCGAGTACGTTGGCGACCGTACCCAGCGCGGTACCGTTGACGAACTGAACTTCCTCTCGATCAAAGAACTCGAGAATGGCGAAACCTACGAAACTGACGACGAGTTTGACGCAATTCTCCAGTCGGACACGCAGTTAGAGATCGAACTGGAACTCGGTAACGAGGAGTTCTCGACGATCAAATCGGGCGAGGATGCCCAGTTCATGATCACGACCGCGGATGGCGCACAGACGGTTGAGCTCCTGATGGCTCCATCGACGCTCACTGAAGAATCCGCAGTCACGCTGTAACGGGCTATCCGTTCCAGCTTGTGACTGGCGAATCGCGTATGTATTTCTTTTCTGACACACGTTCTTTTTAGTAGTGGACTGTTGGTAGAAATGCTGCTATTCGCCGCCGAGACACGTTGGCAAGTAGATTTATGTAGTAGTTTGATCGGCAAGTAGATTTAAGTAGTGTCAGAAATGGCGAACAGACTTAAGACACGTTAGTTAGAACGAATGTGTACGCGCCAGTCTATCCAGCGAGAGCACGTGTAAGTGCTGTCGTGGTGCTGGTCGCAACGAAATACACAACTATGTTCGAACGAGTAACAGATGAGGAAGAACGCGGTCAGGTGGGTATCGGGACGCTCATCGTGTTCATCGCGATGGTGCTTGTCGCAGCGATTGCGGCAGGGGTACTGATCAACACCGCTGGACTCCTCCAGTCGCAGGCAGAGGCAACGGGGCAGGAAAGTACGGCACAGGTTTCCAACGTCGTCCAAATTGATTCGGCTACTGGGGATGTAACTGACTGGGTAAACGAAGATGACATCGAAGAGTTCACAGATGTCACTGTTGACTTCACAGATAGTCAGGATGATATTACAGAGGCAGAAGTAACTATTGGGGGTGAAGACTACGGTACTATTAGCGGCCTGGAGACGGGGGATGAAGTAAGTGCAGACTTCACCAATGGCTCTACAGTTGAAGTCACTGTAACGGATACGACTGATGGGGATGGAACGACATATAACCATGACGAAACTGCAACACTCGAGATTGGTGTCACTGACACAGATAACGTAGAGATTCAGATTAGTCCTGATTCTGATGACGATCCAGAACTTGCTGCTTCTGGGACCGGTGTTGAAGAATTCGATGAAGACCACTACACCAGCGAACACGCAGTAACCAGCGCGTCGCTGATGGTCTCGCTCGGACCTGGCTCCGATCCTGTTGACCTGAAAGCTGCAACCTTCGAGTACGTCGGTGACAACACCGAGCGCGGAACGGCTGACGAACTCACCGACCTCGAGATCTACGAACTCGAGAACGGTGCGAGCTACGCCGATGATCCGGAGTTCGACGCCATTCTCGAGTCCGACACGCAACTCGAGATCAGACTCGACCTGGAGGGAGATGACGACTTCTCCGTCCTTCAGTCTGGTGAGAACGCTGAGTTCCTGATCACGACTGCAGACGGCTCCCAGACCGTTGAACTGCTGATGGCTCCCTCGACGCTGACGGAGTCCTCCGCAGTTACACTCTAAATAGGTCATTCGACCTTCTATTTCAGTAATCGATGAGAGTGCCGGACACCGACGAGCCACGTGCGACTCGAGCCCAGGTTGGCATTGGAACGCTGATCATATTCATAGCCATGGTGCTCGTCGCGGCACTCGCAGCAGCCGTGCTGCTCAATACCGCCGGTGCGTTGCAGGCACAGGCCGAAGCGACCGGTGCCGAAAGCACCGCCCAGGTCTCCGACAACCTCGACGTCTACACCGCCGTTGGGACCATCGACGAGAACAACAACATCCCAACCATAGAGATCACCGTCGGCCCCGGGGCCGGCTCGAGCGCAATCGATCTCGAGGAGGCGACGATCAACTACGTCGGCTCCGGCGGGCAGGCGTATCTCGTCCTCGATGACGAGGATATTACCGTCGACGGCGCGGATGGCACTGTCCTCGAGCGCGGCTCCGACCGCGCCACGCTGTCGATCAATCTCGAGGAGGCCGCCGGACCGCTCGAGGCCGATGACGACGCGTCGGTGACGATTATGACCGGCCAGGGCGTCCAGACCACGGCGACGATTACCGTCCCCAGCACGCTCGAGTCAGAGGGCTCGAGTGTGCGTCTCTGACGCCTGGCGTGTCGCCAACTAATGGTGTGTCGTGTCTCTTCCCCCAGCGTCTGCGCCAGTGAGTTGCTCGTTCGAACCGATTCGATGGTGACTCGAGGCAGCTGTCACGGGGGTTCGACGAGTGACCTGACGCGATTGCAGACAGGGAGCGAGACTCGAGTATGGCCACTCGAGAACGCGCCACTGGCGTGGACTGGTCGCCGTCAGTGACTGTCACTCCGGCCAGAGCGTTTTTGCACGTGGCTTGCTTCCCCCGACGTAATGGGGTTCAGTACGAGCGGCGCTGCAGCAATTATGCTCATCGCGTTTCTCGTTGCAGCGAGCGTTATTTTCCCCACTATCTTTACCGCCGGTGCTGACACCGGTGATGCGTTTGCCGCCCAGGCGGAGAACACCCGAACGCTGGCGAACAGCGATGTCGGCATTACGACCGCCGAGCAGGCGTCCCACGAAGTGACGGAGGACGGCGAAGATGAGACATACGGAACGGTCACCGTCACCGTCGAAAACACCGGCACGACAACCCTCGATGTTCGACACACCGACCTCCTCCTCGAGGGAACGTTCATCGCACAGACTGACGACAACGTCACGACGACAGTGATCGTCGACCGGGATGGAGACAACGAGGAACCACGCGACGACACGGATATCTGGCCGCCAGGAACCGCCCTCGAGTTCGACGTCGACGAAGAGCTGATCGACGCGGAGTTCGGTGACGACGAGCCACTCGAGCGCGTCAAGGTGGTCACGGAGACCGGGCTGTCGGATGCAACGGACGAGATCGAGACAACCGACGATGAGGGGGCCGAGTAAATGGCGAGCGTTCCGGCCTCCCACATCATCCTGTTCGTCGCCAGCATGATCGTCGCGGCTGGCATCGCGGGCACGGTCATTCTCGAGGTGGACAACCTCAGCGACGCGGTCGAAACGCGTGGCTCGAACGTTGCCGAGGAGATCGAGACGGATATTGAGATTACGAGCGATCAGGGCTACGCCGAGTCGATCTACGATCCGGATGCTGGCGAGGTGACGCTGCTGGTCAAGAATATCGGCTCCTCGAGTTTGGACGCCAGCGACAGCCAACTAGATATCCTTCTCGATGGGCGCTACGTGACGAGCGATGCGACGACTGTCGAACGGGTCGATGTCGAGGGCAGTTCGTGGCGCTCTGGCGGCGTCGTCGAGGTGACGATTGACCTCGAGCAGACGAACGGCTACACGGTCGAGGGCGATACGCGCGTGACGGTCATCGTCACGGGCAACGAGGATACGATTGCGTTCTACGCTGGAGACAACGGCGAGGAAGAGACGGAGTAAGAAGGTGAGCACACAATGAGCGGACTACTCGACGACGACGGCATCGATGACGAGGACAGCGACGGCGACGACCTCTTGGGCGGCGCTGATGACGGTCTGATGGGCGACGACGCGATGTTCGCCGACGATGGCGACGACGAGGACGACGAGGATGAACTTACCTACCGTCTCGATGAGGTCGAAAAAGAGATCGACTCCCTCTCAGGCAAAGTCGAAACCGTCCGCGGGGAAAACGAGAAGATCAGCGACTCGATTCAAACCGTCGAGCGAAACGTCGACCGCCTCGTCGATATGTACGAAATCGTCACGCAGGGGATCAACCCCTTTGTCGGCGACCAGGAGATCGGTAACGCCTTCGAGACGGCAACCGAAGGCGGCGTCTTCGGCGGCGACAACCCGGAAGACGATATCGACGACGATATCATGAACTCCGAGGCAGAGGACTTCCTCGATGACGACCTCGAGGACGGCGAGAGCGACGACTTTGACGACGAGTTTGCCGAGGACGTCGAGGAAGTTGAGTCAGACGATCCGTTCGGTGAGGACCTCGAGGACGAAGACGAACTCAAGGACGAGCCACTGGATGACGAGTTCGCTGCTGACGATCTCGAGGACGATACCGACGAGACTGTCGATGCCGAGCCCGAACCCGAAGACGACGATTTCGAGGCGGCACTCGCCGACGACGACGGTGGCCCCGAACTCGAGGAGACACTTGAGGAGGAACCGACTGCTACTGAGCCAACTCCAGCGGTCGAACTCGGCGAGAACGGCGAGATCGGTGAGCCACCGTATCTGGTTCGTCACCCATCCCGGCCTGACGCCGAAATCGTGACCCTCGAGTGGGTTCGCTACCTGGTCGATACGGCCGGACTCGAGGGGGCGGCACGGACGATTGCGTACTACCGGTCAGTCGAGTGGCTCTCGGACGGTGTTGAGACCTACCTGCTGTCGTTGCTGCATGGGTTCAGTGACCAGGACGATCTGGAGACTGACGACCTCGAGGCGCGATCTGTGCTCACTCCGGCCGAACACAAACGCAGTCTGCAGTATATCGCGTGGATTGCGACGCCGGAGCGAAAGCCAGGGTTGATCGAGGAGGCCGATGATGGACTGGTTGACGCTGTCACGGAGTAACAGTGGGGCCAGAAGTTTTGTATCGGGTGCATAAGAACGTCGGGCTACGGAGTGGTGACTGTTCGACGAGCAGTCACTCGAGACTGGAGCACCTATAGATGGCTACGAGCACGGCGACAGACAGGGCAGGGATCACCGATTTCAGTCGGTCGATTATCCGCGCGTACGACGAGATGGAGCTGCCGGTACGGCTCTACCTCCTGGCAGTGTTGCTCCCGGCGACGCTGTTTTTCATCGGCACAATCGTCGCAGCGATCCTGATCGATGCGCTGTTGTTCGTCAAGTTGCTCATTCCGGTGTTTGGCCTGTTGGCGCTTGGCTCTGCAATCGGCTATCCGCGACTGGCTGTCGACAGCCGCCGGATCGAGATGGAGAATCGCTTCCACCTGTTCGTCATCCACATGACGGTGCTGTCGACGACGAACATCGACCGCATGGAAGTGATTCGCCATCTCGCGCGCGAGGAGGAATACGGTGAACTCGCAGCTGAAATGCAACGCGTCGTCGACTTAGTCGACGTCTGGCACTTGAGCTTAGACGATGCCTGTCGCCGCCGTGCGAAAGAGGTTCCGAGCGATTCGGTCTCTGACCTCTTAGAGCGGATGGCCTACACCCTCAACGCGGGACAGGGCCTCGATGAGTTCCTGCATCAGGAACAGGAAGTCCTCGTCGAACAGTACTCGACGGTCTACAGACAGTCACTGAGCAATCTGGACGTCCTCAAGGACCTCTATCTCGCGCTGGTTATTTCGATGACGTTCGCGCTCGTGTTCGCGGTCGTCCTGCCGCTGCTGACAGGTACCGATCCAACGCTCACCGTGACGCTCGTGATCGTCCTGTTCGTGTTCGTCCAGCTTGGCTTCCTGTTCGTCGTCCGTGCGGTCGTCCCCGACGACCCACTCTGGTATCTCGAGGAGGGGTATCGGACGCGGACGAAGAAGATCATGCTCGGTTCCGTGCTGGCCGGCGTGAGCCTGAGCAGTTTCTTCGTGCTCATCATGACGCTCGTTTCGTTCAACGTCCTGCCCGGCCAGTCGTACATTCACCGGCTGCCGCTGTTGCTTTACTTGCCGCTTGCGACGAGTCCGCTGTTGATTCCCGGTGTCGTCTTCTGGCACGAAGAGCGCAAGACGTTCAACCGAGACCGGGCGTTTCCGAACTTCATCCGGGCGCTTGGGACGAGCGAGAGTGCCCGCCAGAGTACGACCTCGGAGGTCCTCTCGACGCTGCGCTCGAAAGACTTCGGGCCACTGACCGAGAACGTCGACGACCTCTACTGTCGACTGAATATGCGCCTGAGCACCGAGAAGTCCTGGCGGTACTTCACTGGCGATGCGAGTTCGTTCCTGATCCAGAAGTTCAGTGAGATGTACCTCGTTGGCCGTGAGATGGGTGGCGGTCCGAAACGACTGGGCGAACTCATCAGCAACAACATGAGCGAGATCATCAACCTGCGTGAAGAGCGCCAACAGCAGACAATGACGCTTATTGGCGTCCTCTACGGGATTACGGTCGCCTCGGCGTTTGCGTTCTACATCGGGTTGGAACTCGCCGTCATGCTCTCGAGTTTCGATATCGATACCGGCGGGCAGAACATCGGCGGCGGACTCATTCACACGGAACAGTACGATATCCTCGTGTTGCGGTACCTGCTGGTCCTCGTGTTAATTTTCAACGCACTCATCTCCTCGCTCATGCTTCGTGTGGCTGATGGCGGTCACTTCGGCAACTCCTATATCCACTTCACTGCGTTGCTCTGGCTCGGTGCGGTTACCGGCGCTGCGACTGAACGACTCGTCGATGCGCTCATCACGATTGACCTCTAACCGAGTGTGAGCGGGCCACAAGAGCAAACATCCTCGAGGCAAAATCACCGTCTACGATGTCTGTAACTCGGCCACAATTTATGCGCTCGACTCGAGCGATCAGTTCTGCTCACAGTGCTGCATTGCTGTTTGGCTTTGCAATCTTGCTGTCGCTGTTTATGGCAGTCGTGATCTTCCTCAACGGCGCAGCGGCCTGACTCGGGAGAACAGTAGTCTAACCGACCTACTCGAGGGCCTCGAGTAACTCGCCGAGACTGCTCGATTCCTCAAGTCCGTGGGTTCGCATCGCCTGTTCGACCTGCTGTGTCGAGAGTGCGGGTGTAAAATCAGATTTCTCGAGCAACAGCGACGCTGCGCGGTTCGTTGGAGTCTGCCCGGACACGTGTCGGGCGTACCAGAACAGGAGGCTGTTGAACGTGCCGACGACGTCATCAGAGGCCGTTCGGTGGCGTGCCGTCTCGTCGTCGAAGCGCGAGATAATGTCGATTGCATAGCGCGCCTCGGCGTGCTCGAGTTCGCTGGCGAGCAGTGACCGTGCGGCTTCGGGACTCTGTGAAGTCGCCTGTGTCTCGTGGACGCTCTGGGGCGACTGTGACGGGGCTGGCTCGCGCGTCGGGGTCTGCAGTTCCTCGCTCGAGTCGGCGGCTGCTGGCTGTGACTGTGACGGCTCCTCGGGCGTCTGCTCCGCCGTCTCCGTGCTGTCTCGAGCACGTGGAGTTGCGGCACTCTCAGCGGCTGTCTCGCCGGCAGTCGCGTTTGCGTTCGACTCCTGATGTCCGGACGCGGCGCTTCTGGTTTGCTGGGCAGGCGATCCGCTGGATGGCCGTCGATCCGCAGAGACGACGTATCGGCCGTCGTCGATTTCGTCGACATAGGGACTGTCGGTGAAATCGAGATCATCCGGCGAGAGTGCGCCGCGCGACCGCGAGGTCGAGGACGGTTGTTGTTCGTTCGGCAGGACGGGTGGAACGTCCGCGTTCGCCTTTGGGTCCTCGTCCTCGTTATTCTGTGTCATAGCCAGCCACTACTAGACCCGTTGGAGATACAGGAAAAAGAATGCTTTGTCCGTTGCCATCGGTCGATCACGAGTGTGTTCATCTGAATATGCTGACAGCATAGACTGTTCGGTCAAAGGGGTCAAACAGCCATAATTGCTTAATAGGTTCGTTCATATAGCATTCATCGATGACTACTCGTTGCAGTCCGTATCGGGACGTACCTTTCTCCGGTCGAGCGGGAGCCAGCCCGAGCGGGCTGTACGAGACTGCGCTGTGGCGATGGTGGTGAGTGTACCATGTTACTGTCCATAATCGGTAATTTACTCGGCGACGACGGCAACGGGCGAGATAGTGGCTCCGGGTCCGACTCGAGTGGCGGGGATGATGGCCTCATGGGCGGTGACGGTGGCGATCTCGCCGGGGGGACGGGCGATCAGGGATTGATGCCCGGCGCGAACACTGGCGGCGGATCGGGCGGTGGGGACGACCTCCTCGATGGCGGGGGCGGTGGCGGCGACGATGATTTCCTCGGTGACGGCATGGGCGGGATGGACGAGATGGGGGGGATGGACGACATGGGCGGTCAGATGTCCATGGATGAGATGGGAGACGATGGCGGTGCATCGAGTGAACTCCAGTCCCGCGTCGACGAGATCGAAAACGAGGTCGGCTCACTCTCCTCGACGGTCAACACCGTCCAGAGCGAAAACGAGAAGATCAGCGACTCACTCGGCGAAATCGAAGAGGACATCCGCAAACTACTCGAGGTCTACGAGATGGTCACCCAGGGTGTCAACCCGTTCGTGGAAGGTGACTCACTGAGTGACTCGTTCCAGCACGGCAGCGGCGGTGGTGGCGGCGAAGGCGGTGCGCAAGGGTCAGGAAGTTTCGGCGGTGAGAGTCTCTTCGACAGCGATATCGACGATGACGAAGACGAGGATATCGACGAGGACATCGCCGACGCTGAAGCGGAGGACTTCCTCGATGAGAGTATTGCCGACGGAGACGACGACGAGGACGATGACTTCGCGTTTGACGACATGGACGACGACCTCGAGGATGACGACGACTTCGGTGACCTCGAGGACGATGGCGGTACAGACGACAGCGATGCTGGTGGCACAGATGATGGCGATCTGTCGTTCGACGACCTCAAATCGGAGTTTGATTCGGGTGATGCAGAATGGGGTGACGACGCCGACGAGGCCGCAACCGAGTCCGAGGGAGACGCGGGTGAGGACCTGTTCGACGACGACAGTAGCGACGGAAGCGCGGATGCAGCGATGGACGCGGGTGCGCCCGCGGACGATGACACGCTCGAGTTTGACGAGGCTGATGCAGCCGACGACGAACCGCTGTTTGAGGAGGAGTCAGCGGCGACCGAGACGAGCGCACTCGAGTCCGAGCCTGCGATGGACGCCGAGATTCCGTGGGATGATGGCGGCCGGCCGTACCTCGAGTCGATTCCCTCGGAGTACGAGACGCAGTTTGCGGTCATGGACTGGCTCGATTATCTCGTCGGCGAGGCCGGGCTCAACGGCGCGGCACGGACGATTTCGTTTTACGAGTCGATCCAGTGGGTGAGTTCGCCGGTTGCGGCACACCTCCAGACGACGCTGAACGGCTTTGGCGGCGGGCCGGACATCGACGATCCAGAACCGCGATCCGCACTTGGAGTCGACCACAAACGCAGCCTATGGCGAATCAGCCAGATCAAGACGCCAGAGAAAGATCGGCAGTCCTACGAGGAGTGGCTCGAGACCGAAGGCATCGCTGGGATGGCACTCGGTGAGTCCGACGACGATGCAGTTGCGGAGGAGGAAGACGACGACCCCGACGAACGCGACGCTGACGACGTCGCTGTCGAGTATATTGAAGACGCAGAGGCCGACGACACCGACGATGCGAACGCCGAGGACGATACTGGCAATGTGCACGTTGAGGACGACACTGGCGACGAGGCCGCTATCGACGCACTCGAGGCGGCACTCGAGGACACCGTTGACGACGCTGTTGGAGATGCGGACGACGCTGTCGCCGATGGAGACGAGACGACAGACGACGCGGATGCCGAGGACGTCGTGGCAGCCTCGTCCGACGATGCAGATGTAACTGACACGGCAGATGAAACCAACACTGTAACTGACGCTGCTGTCGTCGACGAGTCACAGGAACTCGAGTACACGGCAGTCGAAACGGTCGAGGACGTAACCGACGACGAGGCAACTCAGGCGTCCGACGCAGCGACGACCCCTGACGTTCCAGCTGAGACGGACGCCGCCTCGAGCGATCCTGTGCCCGAGGACGAGACGCACGACGGGTCGCTGGCAGACGGCGACTCGAGTCCACAGACGATTCAGATCGATGACTCCCGTACAGATTCGGATGTGGCCGCGACAGCGGCGACCGAAGCGGTTGCGGACTCGAGCGAGGACCCGACCTGGACGGACAACACAACCGTCCTTCGCGAACGCGGAGAGACTGACGACGCCACCGAGAACGGCCAGATGATCTGGGTCGACTCGGACGTCGTGCTCTCGGAAGCGGGCCTCGAGCGCTACAATACGCGTGAGTTTACGCGCCGGTCGCGTCGCACTGGCAGCGTCGGGTCGACCACGGTCGATACACAAGACTCACGTGAAGACCATCTCAAGCCATTGTTCATCCCGGATGAAAACGGCGAGGTCACACTCGAGTCCGTGCAGTTGTTGCTCGTACACGATGAGGACACAGACCAGCAGTGACCGACTATGAGTAAAGCAAACAACATCTTCTCTATTGGACTGGACGACCGCGACCGCCTGAATAAGGAACTTGGTGGCGGTATTCCGACTGGAAGTATCGTTTTGATGGAAGGCGACTACGGGGCCGGCAAAAGCGCAATTTCACAGCGCTTTGCCTACGGGCTCTGTGAGACCGGCAAGTCCGTCACCGTCCTCTCGACCGAACTCGAGGTTAAGGGATTTATCAATCAGATGGACTCGCTGAACTACAACGTCGAGGAACACCTGTTGTTCGAGAACATGCTCTTTCTCCATGGCGACCTCGACAGTGGCAGCGTGTTATCGTCCTCGAGTGAGGAAGACAATCGTCAGGACTTGCTGACGGATCTGATGGAAGAGGAGACGCTCTGGTCTGCAGATGTCATCGTCATCGATACCTTCGATGCAATCTTGCGAAACGATCCGAAGTTCGAGGCGCTGGTCCGACAGAACGACGAACGACAGGCTGCCCTCGAGATCATTTCGTTCCTCCGGAACATCATCTCACAGGGAAAAGTCGTCGTGCTCACAGTTGACCCATCGACTGTCGGGGAGGAAGCGATTGGCCCGTTCCGGTCGATTGCTGATGTCTTCATCGAACTCGAGATGATCGAGGTTGGAAACGACATTCGCCGGCAGTTGTTCATCAAACGGTTTGCAGGCATGGGTGAACAGGTCGGTGACCGAGTGGGCTATTCGGTCCGCTCGGGAACTGGAATCGTCATCGAGAACCGCAGTGTTGCCTAAGACGGTGAGTCGCGTATGACCGAAATGGGAACGCCGAAGCCGTCCGACGAACTTCAGGAGATCGCTGCCCGCCGCCCGCATCTCCGGGAGCATCTAAAGAAATTTAGACAGATCACCGGCGAGTTTCCGCAGTTAGTCGACGAGCCGTCCTCGGAACATGAAGTCGCCCATCCGAACGTGCTGTATCCGGTTGGCGGACCGATTTTCAGCCACGTCTACGGCGATGTCGGGACGAAAATGCAGTACTTTGCGGTCGAACCGACGCTCTCGGAGGAAGAACAGTCCGTCTTCGAGAACGTCAAAGACTCACTCCTTCGCCGCAGCGCCTCGAAGAAAGCCCCGGAGAAAGATGCCGAGTACGACGACCGCATCGAAGAACTGCTGCGAGAATCGACCCACATCAAGGGCGAAGAAACGAACAACCTTCTCGAGGAGCTGAAAGTCCGCTATCACCCCGGCATCGAGGAGGTTCCACAGGAGACCTACGAGAATATTCGCTACCGGCTGAATCGGGATATCGTCGGTCTCGGACCGCTCGAGCCGGTAATGCGTGACCCGGAGAACGAGGACATTCACGTGATCGGCCCGAGCGAGTGTTACGTCGATCACGGTGTGTTCGGGATGGTCGAGACCTCGATTGATTTCGGCACTCGCGAGCAGTTCGACCGGTGGCTCTCGAATATGGGTGAGCGAATCGGCAATCCGATGACCGATGCTGAGCCGATTGTCGACTCGACGCTGCCGGATGGCTCGCGTCTGAACGTCATCTACAGCGAGGACGTGAGTGTCAAAGGACCCTCGCTAACGATTCGTCAGGGGACCGAGGTGCCACTGTCTATTGCCCAGATTACGAACTGGGGGACGCTGTCGCCCGAACTCGCGGCGTACCTGTGGCTCTGCCTCGAGAACGAGCAGACGGTGTTCGTCGTCGGCGAGACGGCGTCGGGGAAGACGACGACGCTGAACTCGATCATGTCGTTCATCCCGCGAGATTCGAAGATTTACACGGCAGAGGACACCGCCGAGGTGTTGCCACCGCACGACACCTGGCAACAGCTCCTGACCCGTGAGAGCCAGAGCGAAGACAGCGTTGACGTGGACATGTTCAAACTGGTCGAGGCGGCGCTGCGTTCTCGCCCCGAGTACATCGTCGTGGGTGAGGTTCGTGGTGAGGAGGGCCGGATGGCGTTCCAGGCGGCCCAGACCGGCCACCCCGTCATGCTGACGTTCCACGCGAGCGATATCGTCTCGATGATCCAGCGATTCACCGGCGACCCGATTAACGTTCCCGAGACGTTCATGGACAACGCCGACGTGGCGCTGTTCCAGAATCGGGTCAAACAGGGCGACGACGTCCTGCGCCGCGTCACGTCGGTCCAGGAGATCGAAGGCTACTCCGAGCAGATGGACGGCGTCGTCACCCGGCAGGTGTTCTACTGGGACCCCGTCGAGGACGAAATCGTCTTCCAGGGGATGAACAACTCCTACGTCCTCGAGGACCAGATCGCAACGCTGCTGGGCTACGCCGAAACGCGGGACATCTACGACGACCTGCGATTCCGCGCCGACATCATGGAGCGCATGATTCAGGAGAACATCCTCGAGTACCACGAGGTCAACGCGGCGATTGAGGGCTTCCAGCGCGACGGCGTCGAAGGGCTGCCGTTCCACATCACTCGCCCGGACTAATGACCCACCGATGCATGTACCAGTCATCTCGCGGACGGATACCTAACGGCTAAGAGACTTCACTCGAGTACCACACATATGACCGAGGATGTCGTCGCCGATTTCACCGGCCGCTTTTTCTTCACGCGGGGAAGTGACGGCGATGGAACGCCACTTACTGGCCGGGTTATCGCGACGAAAAAACGTCTCGTCCTTGTCGCAGAGGACGCCAAAGAGACCGTTCCACTCTCACGGGTCATCGACATTAACGTCGGCACCGTCCCAACCCACGTCAAGCAGTTCTTCGACGATACACTGACGATTGGGTACAAAACCGACGAGGGAACGCAAAGCGCCGTCATCGAAAGCCGTGGCGAGACCGTCGACGGCTTCGTCGCAATCTTGTTTCGGTGTCTGCTCAACGGGCAAAAAGTCGCCGTCAAACACCCCGCTCGAGTCGGTGGCCGCGTCAAAGACTCGCCGGTCGTTCCGGGCAAGATCCGCCTTGATGACCACCGGATCGAGGTCCGCTCGAAAGGCGGCACATTCGGATTCGACGTCGAAACCGTCATGCAGATCGACCGAACGAACAAAATCGGCAGCAACGACCGCGTGACGCTCGTCGTCAAACACGCCGACCCCGACACGGGCAAGACGACCACCTCGCTGATCGCACCCGCGAAAAGCCAGTACGTCAACCTCCTCGCCAGATTCCTCCGTCTCGAGTACGATGCACTGCGCGAGGAAACCGAAGATATCGAACTTTCCAATCCCGAAAAGCGCGTCCTCGTCGGCGTCCACGCAACCGGCGGCGACATCGACTTTACGAACATGCTCGACGGCGACCCGGCCTACGTGACGAACGTCCTGAACTCCGTCAAGAACAAGGGCCTGATCGTCGAGAACGGCTCGGGCATCTCGCTGACGGCCACCGGCCGGATCATCGTCAGCCAACGCATCGAAGACGTCAACGCCGGCGGCACACTCGAGGCGTTAGAGGAGACTCGAGCGAACAATCGGTAGCCAGCACGGACGAGCCCAGCGTACGCCGTGATGGAGGGGTGGGCGGGTTCGACCCTCCGCTTGGATACAGACCGCTTTTGCTGTACACACTCGAGCGGACTGCCTACGCTGGGGCACCAAATCGCCGTCCAAACGACTGCGAACAGAAGCAGAGCGTGGTTACCGGTCGAACAGTTCTTTCGGATCGACGCGCGTATTCTGTGAGTTCTCGACCAGCAGGTCTTTGAGCGCGTCCTCGAGTTCGTCTCGTCGCGGGAGCGCAAGCATCTGGCAGGTGAACACCTGATCGCTGTTGGTCTGAATGCTCGAGTCGAGCATGAACGCGTGATCGTCGCTTTCGGCGATCTTTGCGGTGATCGGGCTCAGAATCGATTCGCCAGTGTCGGCGACGAACTCCGGTGGCTTGTGCTTGATCTCGGCATCGAGGACGTTCGCCCAGCCGTCGATGAAGCCACTCGTCATGATGTTGCCGAGTTCCTTGAGTGCGCCCTGTTCCGTGCTGCCCCACTCGCCGTCGGTTTCCATCGGGACCAGCGAGTCGACGACGGCCCGGCCCGAGGGCTGATCGAACAGAATCACGAGGTGGCCACTGAGTTTCCCCTCGAACTCCATGACGTTGCCGACGTAGCGTTTGTTGCCGACCTCGCGTGGAATGTCTTCGATCGGCAACAGCGTCATCCGGCTGATGTTGACGTTCGTCTCGATGCCGGTCATCGACGAAATGTTCGTCGCCGCCTTCTCTGCACCCTCTTTGGTCATATCCGTAAAGACCTCGAGTTTCTCGAAGGAGACGCCGCCCTCGGTCCGTGGCTCGAGTGTCTGGCCGAGTGAATCCGCTTCGGGGACGAGCAGAATGCGGAAGTCGACGGGTTCGTTGACATCGCCTTGGGCGGCTTCGACGCGGCTGCGGAAGACGAACAGGTGGGTATCATCTTCGGTCGCCGACGTCGGAAGCACGTCCGTCCCGGTGCCTTCGATGTACGTCGGCGGCGAGTTCTTGATCTTCGCGTTGAGGTAGTTCGCCCAGCCGTCGACGAAGCCACTCGACATGATGTTGCCGACTTCCTCGATGCTGCTGCGTTTCTTTTCGGGGTCATCAGCCGGAACGAGTTCGTCGGTGATCGCGCGTCGGCCCTGCTCGTCGAACGCGAGGACGACCTCACCTTCGATTTCCCCTGAGAGGTCGATGTTGACGCCGGCGAACTCGTCGCCGATAAATTCATACTGCAGATCCGATGAGGACATCAACGAGACGTTCGTCACCTGGACGTTCGTGCTGATTCCCGTTAGCTGTGACAGCGAGTCCGCAGCCGCCTGTGCGCCGTCGTGTGCGAGTTCCTGGTAGGTCTCGAGTTCCCGAATATCGATTTCCATGGCGGATTACCCAGCGACGATGCTGTTGAGTTCCTCGAGCACGCTCTCCTTCTGGAACGGCTTCGTGATATACCCCTCGGCACCGGCTTTGATCGAGTCTTTCATCTGCTCGGCCTGCTCGACACTGGTACACATCACGACTTTCGCGTTCGGGTCCAGATCCGTGATCTCGTCAGTTGCCTCGATGCCGTCTTTGATCGGCATCACGATGTCCATAAAGACAATATCCGGCGATGCTTCCTGATACAGTTCGACCGCTTCAACACCGTTTTCGGCTTCACCAACGATTGTATGATCCTCTTCGAGGATTTCGCGGAGGAGATCCCGCATAAACCCAGAATCATCCGTAATCAGTACGTCCATGAACGGTTCAATACACCCAGATAACTTAACAATGTTGCCCGATTGGCAGTTTTTATTCTGTGAATTTAGACTTCGAAATTACTTCCCGTCAGCACCTGTGTGTGAACCGGACTCGAGTAGCCGACGAACAGTCACTTGTGCGACCGGTTTGAACGGAACTGCGGACTCACTCGCTCGAGGCAACCGGATTGACGACCGCCTCGATTGGGCTAAATTGGCCCGAGTACGCTGTCAATGCCAGTGCCAACTGCTGTGGAATCGGCTCTGTCGCCGGAATTGCCTCGCTCGTCACGCTCTCGGGTGTCGATTTGTCGTAGCTGTCACGACAGACGACGTGTGCGATGCCATCGTCTGAGAGGTCGACCGCCCACTCGATGACTTCCGCTTCGGAGACGACCCATGCCAGCAAGACCGGATCATCGAGGCGATGGCGGGGTTCTCGAGCTTCGATGTCGATATCTGCGGGTGCAAGTTGTTTCGGCACGTCGACCATTAGCACCCTCCTGGATACCGGCGTCCTCGTCGCTCACTCTCACACAGCGGGTGACTACGTCGCATCGCCTCGAACATATACTGCTATCATGCGTGAACCGGTCAAATAGCGGTTGCGCTCAACTCAGATGGTGAGTCGACGCTGTCGGTCGATTTCGTGAAAACGGGTTGATCTATAGCGTTTCGACGTCGAGGATCATCACGACCTCTCCCTCGCCGAGCACTGACGCGCCGCTGATGCCGGGTGCGCCACTCAGGATGCCCTCGAACGGCTTGATGACGACCTCTTCCTGACCGACGACATCGGAACAGCGCAGACAGACCTGTCTGACTGAATCCTTGATTCGGATGACCATGTCATCCTCGCCGGGGTTCATTTCGGGCACATCGAGATGCTCGCCGAGTGAGAGCAGCGGGAAGACGTTGCCGTCGTGGGTGATCGTTGGTCGCCCCTCGACTGATTCGACCGAGACGTCCGAAAACTCCGAAATTTCGTCGATGTTCTTGATCGGAACGCCGTAGGTTTCGTTGCCCACTGTAACGAACAGGACGCGGACAATAGCGACGCTAACCGGTAGCATCAGCGTGATACTCGTCCCCTCGCCGGGCTCGCTCTCGACGTTAATCGAGCCGTCGACGCCGCGGACGACCTGATTCACGACGTCCATGCCGACGCCGCGTCCACTGACCTCAGTCACCTCCTCGGTCGTCGAGAATCCGGGGTGGAAAATGAGGTCATAGACTTCCGAGTCGTCGAGCACGGCGGCTTCCTCTTCCGTTTTGACGCCTTGCTCGACTGCCTTCTCTCGGATCTCTTCGACCTCGAGGCCCTTGCCATCGTCTTCGACGGTGATCGAGACGCGGTCGCGTTCGCGCTCACCGATGAGTTTGATCGTTCCTTCGCGTGACTTGCCGTTTGCCTCACGCTCGTCGGGCGATTCGATCCCGTGATCGACCGCATTCCGAATGAGGTGCATCAGCGGATCGCTCAGTTCGTTCAGGATCGAGCGATCCATCTCGATGTCGACGCCGTCCATCTGGAAGTCGATCTCCTTGCCCTGATCGCGCGAGATATCGCGGACGACTCGAGGGAAGTTGCCGACGATCTTCTTCAGGGGAACCAGGCGAATCTCGAGGACGGTATCCTGGAGACTCGCGGTGATCTTGCCGTGTTCCTCGAGTTCGTCTTCGGCTTCGACGAGGTCGTGTTCCTCGATGATCTTGCGGAGTTTGATCCGGCTGGTAACCATCTCTTCGACCTGGTTGTAGAGTTGATCGACCTGGTCGACGTCGACGCGGATGGATTCGACTTCCTGGGAGCCCTGTGAGGCGGCGGAACTGCTACTGGCGGAACTGTCGTCGTCCGCGTCTTGCTCGTCCGCGTCGTCGCTCTCGTCGGCCGGCCCCTCGAGGACGTCGTCCGTGACGGACTCGACGCTAACGTCGCCGACGTAGCGACTTTCCTCGTAAAAGCCCTCGATATCGCCCGCGGTGACGACCGAATCGGTCAGCAGGTACGCATCGAAGACGCCGCCGAACTCGTCGGACTCGAGGGTGTCGTCCCCGGGGACCGTCCGGACGAGGTCGTACTCGTCGTTAGTCGCGTCGAGGACGAACATCGCGTCAACGTGTGGCGCATCTTCGTTGTCGATGTCGATGACCGCGCGGTACAGTTGCGCCTCGTCCTCGAGGTCGACCTCGTCGGCGAGGGTCTCGAGTGGGACCTCGTGTCCGTCGGCTCCCGATTCGGCCTCATCGTCGGCTTCGGCAACAGCCTCGTCGCCGTCGTCGCCCGCCTCAATCGAGGCACGAATTTCCGAGATCGCCTCTTTGGGGTTCGTCTGGGTCTCGCCGTCCGCCGAAATCTCGTTGACCATCGCCTCGAGATTGTCGACGCCGCGGAAAATGAGGTCCATCCGCTCGCCGGTGACAGCGAGTTCGCCATCTCGGATGCAGTCGAGTAAGTCCTCGATTGCGTGGGCCTGATTGCTCGCTTCCGTATAGCCCATCACGCCGAAGTTGCCCTTCAGGTTGTGTGCAACCCGGAACACCGTCTCGATGGCGTCCGAACTCGAGGGGTCGTCCTCGAGGTCGAGCAAGGCGTTGTTGAGTTTGCGGATATCCTCCTGACTTTCCTGGACGAACGTACTCATGGCGTCGCTCATGCGGACCACCCCCGGAAGGCGTTGACGACGCCCTCGGCGAGACGACTTTTGGGCAGGGTCATATCCACGTCGACGCGCTCGGCGGCGACTTTTGGCATGCCGTAGACACGAGAGGTGGCCTCGTCCTGGACGATGGCCTTGCCGCCGGCGGCTTTGATATCAGCCAACCCGTCGGCACCGTCTGCGCCCATGCCGGTCATGATGACGCCTGCGAGATTGCCGCGGACGGTGTCAGCGGCCGTCTCCATCGTCACGTCGATTGCCGGCTTGACGTTGTGTCGCTGGGGTCCGTCGTCGTGGACCACCGTCAGTTCGCCCCGGGACCAGTCAGTGACGGCCATGTGTGTGCCGCCTTTCGCTAGGAGCGCCTCGCCCGGACCGACTGTCTCGGTCTCGCGGGCCTCTCGGATGTCGTAGGTCGTTCGTTCGTTCAGTCGCTTCGCAAACCGTTCCGTATAATGATCAGCCATATGTTGAACTACCAGAATTCGTAACCCTGCTCGCGCGGGAAGTTCGGACAGCACTTGCTCGACGACCCGCGGGCCGCCGGTCGATGCACCGATGACCAGCGTCGGATCGTTCGGGAACTCGTCCGTGACAGCAATCGTTGTCGACTCGGGACGCTGGGTCTCGTTTTGCGGCTTCGATTGTCGCTCGACCGTCCCGACATCTGCCTGTGCGACCGCTCGCACCTGATCGACGATCTCGTCCTGTTTCGACCAGATATCGACCGAATTGTCCCCAGACGGCTTCGCGATAAAGTCGACCGCGCCCGCCTCGAGCGCGTCGAACGTCGCATCCGCGTTTTTCGTCGTCTGTGAACTGATAACCAGCATCGGCGTCGGCTTCCGGGCCATCACCTGTTCGATCACCTCGTGGCCCGTCAGCCCCGGCATCTGGATGTCGATTGTGGCAACGTCAGGCTCGAGATCGGTGATGAGCGTGACGGCCTCGGTGCCGTTTTTCGCCCGACCGACGACGTCCAGTCCGCCCGCCTCGAGAATCTTCCCGAGCGTTTCGCGCATGACTGCAGAATCGTCAGCGATGACGGCCCGGACCATCAGTGCTGGCCTGTCCAGTGGCGCTCGGTCGCCTCGGTAGCGGACGCCGGGTGTGTAGTTGCCGTCCCGCGCGTGCCGACAGCGGTGCTGTCGGGCGTGGCGACGGGGGTCGGGCGATGCTGTCGTGAGGTGGTGGTGACGACGAGACGTATCATACTGGTCCTCGGTCGATTCCGATCTGGCAGTTGTGTCGATGCCGTCGACGGATCCGGGCGATGCCGGTGCGACCGATTGCACTCGCCAGCGACTGTCGCTGGAAGTGACGCCTGCGCGCGGTCGTCTCGTTTGTGTCGACGGTCGATCCGTTCACTGCCATGGAACTGCGTTGTGATGTTCGCCGCATAAAGAATTCGGCCGACTCGGTTTATTTCTCCGATTTATTTCAGGAATGCAGGAGTCCTCAGATCGCGCACACACGATTTCCCGTATCCGGCAGAAATCCCGCCCGTTCGGCCCAGTTGGCCGTGTGAGTTATGTAGGCAGAGTTGAAACGACCCAAGCGAATGGCGGGATCTGCTCGGCTGTGTGTGACAAATCAGAAAGGAGGTGTCGGCAAGACGACCGTGGCGATCAACCTCGCCGGTGCGTTGAACGAACGCGGACAGGACGTGCTGTTCGTCGACCTGGATCCGCAGGGCAACGCAACCGAGGGACTCGGCTTGCTCGAGGCCTACGACGCCGAGCCACCGACGATCCTCGACGCCCTCGTCGATCCGGGCGCTGTCGACCACGACGACCTCGTCTACGACCATCCCGAGATGGATGTGATCGCGAGTAACGTCGATATGAACGCCGCTCACTCTGCGCTCGTCCCACTGGACGACGCCGAGATGCAACTCGACGCGCTTCTCAGTTCGCTCGAGCAGAGCCGTGGCTACGATACTATCATCGTCGACTGCCCACCACAGCTCGGGCTGATCACGGACAACGCACTCTGTGCGACCGAAAACCTCGTGATCCCCGCACTGGCTGAATCGACGAGCAAGCGCTCGCTCGAGTTGCTGTTCGATTACGTCGGCTCGCTCGAGATGGACCACGACGTACAGATCGAGCCGGTTGCACTCGTCGCGAACCGCGTCGAACACACGAATCAGGCGACAGCGATGCTCGAGTGGTTCGACCAGGCCCTGCCGGACGTGCCACTGTTCGAGATCCGCAAGCGGGTTGCACTGCAGCGGGCGTTCGAGGCCGGCTCGTCGGTGTTTGCGGTCGAAGAAGACGTCGATATGCAAGCGGAGTTCAAAACAATGGCTGATACGATTGAAACACGCGTTCAGAGACACGAGGTGCCGGCATGAGTGACGACAGAGCAGAACGGATTCGAAACATTCGGAATCGAACGAGCGGCGCGGACGATGCTGACGACACGGCCGATGACATCGATGAGGACGGACAGTCCGACACACCGGCCGAATCGGATGTTGACACCGCAGCCGACTCGAGCGGCGACGCTGCGGAACCGGATCGCGAGCCAGCCGCCACTGAGACGACCGACGACGCGGACGCCGTCGCCTCGAGCGAGGATGAGGCCATTGCGGCGGACGCTGACGAGACCGCACAGGACGGTGTCGACGATGGTGACGGCGATGCTAACGCTACTGGCGGCGACAGCGACGATTTGACGGCCGCGGACGAGGCGACCACCGAGTCCGATTCCGCTGCCGACAGCGAGGGCGAGACGGTTTCGTACGACGAACGCAACCTCGAGTCCGCGACAACCACGCAGGAGGCAGACGGTGCCGCAGTCGCGTCACTCGAGGGCGCAATCGCGGGGATGTCCGATACGGTCACCATCGACGAACGGGTTGGTGAGGCGACTGTCGATGCGACGGCAATCGGCCAGGGAGCAAACACCTACGGCGAAGCAGCAGCCGAAGACGAGCAGGTGTTCGACCGTGAGTCTTCGTTAATCGCGTCAGCACACAATGGTGAGGAGACGCTTCAGATGCTCGAGTTTTATCTGAACGAAAACCGCTACGCCATCGAAATCGACCGGATCAGCGCGATTGTCGAGATGAAAGAAATCACGCGCTTCCCGCGCGGGCCGGACGCCATCGACGGCGTGACCGACCTTCGCGGCGAGATTACGGGCGTCCTCGATCCGACGGCGATGCTCGATGTCGAGCGCAACGAGCCATCCGACGATCACTACATCGTCGTCTTAGAGCGTGATGACGACACGCAGAAACTCGGCATTCGCGTCACGGACGTCTCACAGGCTGTGACCTACCGCGAGTCCCAGATCGATGAAACGGGTTCGGTCATGGACGGCGGTACCAGCCACCACGAGTTCGTTGACGGCATCATCAAAAAGGAAGTCGACGGCGAAACGACACTCGTCGCGTGGCTCGCTGTGGACAAACTTATCGAGAATACGAACATGGACCACGGCGTCGGCGAGATCGGTCACGAACAACGCGCGTAGACTGGATTCGTCTGTTTGTCACGCTGTCACGTTGCCATCAGCTTTACTTTGCTCTCCCCGAGTCATGATATTGACTCACAATGTCACAACACCGGGGACGTGATCGGGCTGACGACTCGAGTCATGCGTCTCGAGTGGCAGATTCTGGGGAATCGACAGGCGATGGTGACGGGGACACACAGCCACAGGCGGACAGCGCTTCTGACGCGACTGCACAACCTGAGACGATCCGGCGCGCCGGCTATCAACAACTGTTCGATGGGACCGGCGTCCCAACGTTTATTCTGGACGCTGACGGCGTCATCATCGAGTGGAACAATGCACTCGCCGATCTGACTGGCGTCTCACGCGAGGACGCACTCGGCCACGAACACGCCTCCGAGCACTTCTACCCGGATGGCCGCCGCGCCGACACGCTCGCCGATAAGGTGTTACAGGAACCCGAGCGCGCCCACCTCGAGTTCGGCGTCGAACAGCGTGATCCGTCCTGCAACCGATACGGCGATACCAGCACGATGGTCGACCGCCACGGCGACGAGAAACACATCGACTTTTCGGCGACGCCGCTATACGACGGCGACGAACTGATCGGCGTCATCGAAGTCGTCGTCGACCAGACCGAGATCGTCACCGAGCGCGACAGGACGGCCGACCTCGTCACGGAGATTACGGCAACCGCAGACGAAATCAGCGGCGGCGACCTCACCGCTCGCGCACACCACGATGACGCGTTCGCCGTCCTCGATGACGATCTGCTGGCCGTCATCGACGCCGTCAACGACATGGCCAACAGCCTCGAGACGCTGACCGGCCGCGTCACCGCCCAGACGAGCGAGATGCAAGCGAGCGTCGACGAGACGAGCGCGGCGGCCGACGAAATCGCCGGCAACGTCGCCGAGCAACACGACTTACTTGAGGACGCCGTCGGAGAGATGCAATCGTTTGCGGCCGGGATGGAAGAAGTCGCGGCCCAGGCCGACGAGGTCGACACGGCAGCGAGTGCCGCCCAGACGGCCGTTTCCGAGGGACTCGAGGCGGGTGACGACGCGCGCGAGGCGACCGCCGACGTCGTCGCAATCGGTGATGACCTGCTCGAGCACGTCGAGGCGCTGGGATCGAAGATGGACGAAATCGAGCAGGTCGTCGACGTCATCGCGGATGTCGCCGACGAGACGAACTTGCTTGCGCTCAATGCGAACATCGAAGCCGCACGCGCCGGCGAGAGCGGCGATGGCTTCGCGGTCGTCGCGAACCACGTCAAGGATCTGGCCGACGAAACACAGTCTCACACCGACGACATCACGGCCAGTCTCGAGGCACTGCACGCCCAGTCTGAAACGACGACGGCGACGGTCGAACGCTCACACGAGCGGATCGAACAGGCGGATGCCCGACTCGAGGATGTCCACGGCTCACTCGCCGTGATCGACGACTCCGTCGATGAGGCTGCGTCCGGCATTTCGGAAGTTGCACGCGTCATCGATGATCAGTCCGCGAGCGTCGAAGAACTCACGGCGACTATCGAAACCGTTCGCGACCGCTCGGAAGAGAGCGAGGCTGCTGCCGACCGGATCGTTGGCGCGACCGACCAGCAAGAACAGACCATCGACGGCCTCGTGGCGCGTGTCGAGGAGTTACAGACCGATACTGAATAGAACAGTCACCCGCCGACTCGAGACCTAAACGCGAACGCTTGTCGGATCGATCCAGAAGACGAACTCGTCTTCGCGGCGGATGACGCCGGCGATTCCCTCCCCATCGACCGACGTATCGACGGCGTCCGTTCTGACTTCCTGTACCTGATACACTTCGTCGGCCAGCCAGCCGATTCGCTCGTTCGAGCCGCGTTTTCGCTTGAAGACGATGATGCGACTACCGAGTTCGGCGTCGTCGTCGCTCTCGCCGAAAATCGTTCGCAAGTTGACGATCTTCGTCGTCTCGCCGCGCAGATCCATGACGCCTTCGACGTGATCTGCCGTATTTGGCACTGCCGTCAACTGGTCCGTGTTGACGATCTCCGCGACGTAGCCGATGTCGACGCAGTAGCGGTTCTCGCCTAGCGTAAACTCGAGGACGTGTGCACTCTGTGGGTGTTCGGCTCCCTCAGCCTGCTCCGGGTTGCTTGCGTGTGTTGATGTTGCCATTGGTCTCAGTTTGACGTTGATTCAACCTGCTCGAGGCGGTCGAGTTCGTCGTCAGCGTCTTCGAGGAGGCTACTCAGTTGGTCGGTCGTCTGGACAATGGTATCGGCTTCATCAGCGATTTGCTGTGACCGTTCCATCGCCGTGTCAGTCATGCTGGCGACTTCCTCCGTGCTTGCGGCCTGATCGTCCGTCGCGACGGCCACTTCCTGAATACCCGTACTGGCCTCGCCAATCGACTCTTCGATCCGGCCGAGATTGTTGACTGTCTCCTCGACCAGGTCGACACCGTCATCGATCTCCTCGTTTGCCGCCTCGAGGCTGTCGACGGTCTCTTCGGTGTCGTCCTGAATGCGATCAACCATCCGCTCGATGTTCGCGGCTTCCTCCTGGGACTCCTCGGCGAGGCTCTTGACCTCGTCTGCGACGACAGCGAAGCCGTCACCCGCCTCGCCGGCCGTTGCAGCCTCAATCGATGCGTTGAGCGCCAGTAGATTCGTCTGGTCCGCGATGTTGTTGATGACTTCGACGATCTCGTCGATCCGCTGGACGCCTTCGCGGAGTTCCTCGACATCGTCGGTCACTTCGCCGGCGGCCTCCTGGACGCCCTCCATCTTGTCGATTGCCTCCTCGGCGGTCGCGGTCGTCGTCCCAGCAATCTCTTCGGCCTGCTCACTTGTCGCGCTGACCTCTTCTGCGTTCGAGGCAATCTCCTCGACCGTCGCCGACAGTCCCGACACTTCGCGTGCGACTTCGCTCATCGACTCCGACTGCTCGCTCGAGATCGAATCGACCGTCTGCGCGCCAGAATTGACGCGGTCAGTCGACTCACTGATCGACTCGAGAGTCCGCTGGATGTTCCCGCGAGCGTCCGTGATGTCCGCCCGAACGTCTTCCCGTTCCTCGAGGTCGGCCTCGTAGCTCTCGATTGTCTCTTCGTACTCTTCGAGTTGGGATTCGTACTCCTCGATAGTCGCTTCCTTCTCGGCGAGTTCGGCTTCGTAGGCCTCGAGTTGCTCCTCGCGGGCCTCGTCGTAGGCCTGGAGGCCGACCTGCTGGTCGACCAGCGTCGCCCGCAGTGTCGAAAGCGTTCGACCAGCGACGTCTTCGACTGCCGTTTCGATGGCAGTCCCGTCGCTCGAGGACGCCGCGACACCGCCGTCGGTCAGGCGCTTGAGTCTCGAGCCGGCTCCGGAGCTGTCAGTCTCGGTTGTTGCGTCGTGTTCTGCAATTACGTCCGCGGCGATTGCCTCGAGAAGGTGTTCGTAGAGGACGCCGAACGAGCCAACGTAGGCGTCCGGGCCAGCCTCGAACAGCGCCGGTACAGCGCTCTCCTGGGCCTGCAGTCGTGATTCGACGGCACCGGAATCGATCTCGCCACGCTCGAGGGCGTCGAGATACGCACGGCAGTCTCCCGCAAGGGCCTGGTCGGTCGTCCCGGTTCGCTCGAGTGTCTCAGCGATGGCTGGCTGTGCGCGAAGGGCGTCCGCATACGCTTCGGGGGCGTCCTCGCGAACGGTTTCGACGGCGGTTGCGAGCGACTCGAGTCGCTGCTCGTCGGCAGGGCGCACGCCGGCAAGGTCACTCGCGCGCTCGACGGTATTGCGGTCGACGGCGAGGTTCGCGACGGCAGCACCGTAATCAGCATCCTGGTGAGACGGGTTCCTGTCGGTTCCGGACATAGTCATGAAAGCGAAGGTAACACAGATAACCGTTATGGCAGATTTGGTCGCCACTGCGTCTGAGACGGGCCATTGTCAGTCAGTTGCAGCCACTCGTCGGCTAGCGCCTGCGATACTAGTGTCTGCAGGGTGACTAAACGTCTCATCGGCGTTCCTCACGCGGAGGATTCGACACTCGAGCCAATGTGGATGCTGTTCGACGCCATCAAGCGGCCTGATTTATTTACCCGGAACGTGTCTACGCGAGTATATGATTTCCCGCCGAACGCGTGCGCGCCTCGACTTCGTGGGGAACCTCGCGGTGCTTGCACTCGTCATCGTGCTTCGACACACATCGCTCAGCCAGGATTACGAGCAGCGAGACGATGGCTGTACGGACTGCTCGAGTCCGACAGCGCAGTCTGACTCCGCGATGCAGTCTGGTGGCGCTCCAGCCAACACGCTCGAGTCAGCGCAAACTCCGTCCCTTCGCGGCGACTGGGTGCTCATCGGCGTCGTGAGTGGTGTCTGCTACCGACTGTGTTCCGACCGAGATATCGCTGGCATTCGTCGTTCCCGCACTCGTCGCTGGACACTGGTCCTCGGCATCTGGCTCGGCCAGGCAGTACTCGCACTCGACGATCAAGACACATCCCACAGTTTCGGTCTCGGTTCGTCGGTCGGCGCTGTCTGCTACCGAACGAAATACGGACTCCTGTCTTCGCTTCCCGACCGCTAACGTCCCATCTCCCTGGTTCGCGGCTTTTATCCCCCTCGAGCGTCGATTTCGCTGTATGACTGACCAGCGCGCGGAGTTCTGTGCGGGCGAGCGACCCGACGACGTCGCGCTCTTTCTCGCCGACTCGTACGTCTCCGACGACCGCCTCGAACGCTTTGGCGAGCACGTCGACGGTGGCACACTGATCGTCGTCGACGGCGAGCGCGGCCGCGGCGCGTTTCAGGCCGCGACCGGCACCGGCGCGATGGAGTTTGCGAAATCCGCGATGGATCTCGAGGGACTCATCGACGCCGATCTGACCGATGGGACCTGCCCGGAGGCCGCAGACAGCGACGCGGATGACCACGACCCGCAGTACATCTTCGCCTTCGCGGAGGAACAGAACGAGGACGTCGGCGGCCTCTACGCCGAGGGCGACGTCATCCACGCCTACGCCCAATGTACCTGCGGGACGGCGTACTCGGATCGCTGGAATCCGGCATCCGGCGATGATCTCGAGGGCGACGAATAACGTCCGACAAGGACCATTCTTTTGCGATTCCGACGGGTAGGTCGTGTATGAGTTCGTTCGATACCTCTCACGAGACACAGCGATTCACACTGACTGGGCGCGAAGGGCGCGTCGTCGGCGGTGCAAGCGTTCTGATGGCGATCAACGTGGCGTTGATGTACGCGTTCATCGCGACGCCGCTCGCGGCCGTCAATGACTACCTGTTTGGAATTGCACCGATTGTCGGCCTTATCGTCTACGGGCTGGCGATCATGGGCGGTGAACTGATCGCCGAGCGTGGTGTCAAAGCCGGTGACATGGGCACCGCGTTCGCTGGGATGGTTATTCTCCAGTTCGCTTTCGGCGTCTTTGGTGCGGGCGTTCTCAGGTTCGCTCCGGCAGACACACAGCTGACAATCCTTGGTCTCACGGCAGTCATCACCGCGCTCATGACGGCGCTAATTACAGGCTACGTCTACGCGCGCTCACAGACGTTTGAGCACTGGGGTCGATTCGCCAATTTCGCGTTTCTTGGCGGTGCTGGCGTTGTCCTCGTCGGCTCGTTCGTTCTCCCTGCGCTGTTGTTCGTCGGCTTCGCGCTGATCTTTTTGGGCTTTCTGCTCCGACTTGGCTACGAAGTCTGGCAGGTCCGGGACAATCGTGACGCGTCGACCGCACTGCAGACCATCGGCGTCTACATCGCCGTCGCTGGTGTCTTCGTCCACGTCCTGCAACTCGTGATGCGGTACGTTGCCTCGCAGGAGTAAGGTGATTCGTACAGGACACAACGAAACGCCCAACTCCGTCCTCCACCCCGTCTCTGCTATGGACCGAATACGTCTCTATCACGCCGCGGTGATCCTCGCCGGCACTCTCGTCGGCGTGAATGGCCTCGCGACGGTGCTCGCGGACGGTCTCGGACTCACCGCCGGACTGCTGGCAGTTGGCGGGTTCGGAATGGCCGGCAGTTCCGGCTACCTACTGTTTGTCGCTGACGACCCTGCCGAAACCGTTCCCGACGGCTGGCGGTGGTGGGGTGTCGTTCTCGGCGCAACGCTAGTGATCGTCAGCGCTGTCGCCCAGTTACTGCGATAATCAGTTCGCTGGTTACTCGTCGTCTTCGTTGTCGTCCCCAGCGTCGGCGTCCTCACTCTCGACAACGTCGCGGAAGGCCTCGAGAATAACGCGTTTCGTCACCGCGCCGCGTGAGGTCCAGTGGGTCGCGTAATCGAGCATGTCGTCGTAGATGTCGGGTTTACAGCCAGCGGCTTTCGGGTGGCCGCCGCCGTTGACCTGCCCTGCGACCTCGTGACAGCGGTCGAACTCGTCGGTGCCGCGGATCGAAGCGGAGCCAGCGGGCTTGACGATCACCGAGGCGTCGGCACCGGCTTCACGCATCGCTTCGGCGACCTCGTTTTGCGAACAGCGGCCGTAGGTGACGCCGACGGTGTAGTCGCCGACCTCGCGGTACTCTGCGCGTCCGATTGCCTGCTCGATCAGCGCCTCCTTCTCGACGCGGCGTTCCTCTAAGAAGTCCTGGGCCCACTCGGGGAGGTCGACGCCGTACTCGCGGACGATTTCGACGTACTCGGCGGGGTCGGTCCAGTAGGCGTAATCCGCCAGATCGTCGCTGCGTGGGTCCTCGCGAAGCCAGAGGTCGTGATCGCGCGTGACCGCGGCCAGTTCCTCGTACATCGGCGAGAACTCGTACTCGAGCGAGCGATAGACCACGTCGGCCGAACACTCCTCCTCGGAATCACCAACCTCGAGTTTGGCGCCGGCCTCGCGGACCGACTCGGCGACGTCGTCGCCCCACTGGTGATGGTCGTACCACTCGACGCTCGAGGCGGTCTCGAGTGCGGCCTCGAGTTCCTCGTCGACGTACTCGTATCTGTCCGGACAGAGGTCACAGACGTAGAGATCGATGCCCTCTGTGCCGTACTCGGCGACGCGTTCCAGTGCATCCTCGACATTGTGCGGACTCGCAGGCACGAGCGCGACGTTGTGGGGCGTGGGTTCGGGTTCCTCGAGCGGGGCGTCCGCGTCGCCCTCGAGGTCGGCGGGGACGTCGGTGTCGTCATCGTCATCCCCGTCGCCATCGTCAGGTTTGGGAACGTTCTGGATGTCGCCGTAGGCCTCTCGAATGAGGGCGACGCACGCGAGCCCGTCGGCGTCTGGATCGGCGATGACGGCGACCTCACTCCCCTCGAGTGCGGCTTCCGTCTGCTCGTCTTCGAGGTCCTCCTCGAGCGTATCGGGGAGGAAAAAACCGGTGCCCGGCAGGACCGATTTGCGGGCCAGCGGCAGGTCACCGCTATCGATGAGTTCGTCGTACATACCCTCTCTTGTGGGGTCTGTGCGGAAGTGACTTCCCATTCAGGTAGTCGGACTCGAGGCGAAGCTGTCGTCTGCGCTGGACAGCACACGGTGAGCGCTCTGACCGTCGGCGTCTCGACAAGCGGAACCGCGTCCCAGAGAGTGATTTTGGAAGACACTGTCCATAAGCCGCCAGAGGCGCAACTGTCAGCAGATGGAGTTCGTCGAACGATACCAGACGGTGTTTGTCCTCGTCGCCATCGTTGGCGGGTTGGCGCTCGGACAGGTTGCTGGTATCCCTGCCGTTGCAGATCACCTGATTCTGCCGTTTTTGATGGTTATGCTGTTCGCGGCGTTTGCTGGCATCCCACTCTCTCGGCTTCGGTCGGCGTTCAGAAACCGGCGTGTCGTCGGCTCGAGTCTGCTGATTAACTTCATTTGGAGCCCGTTGCTGGCCGTTGGTCTCGGCGCGATTTTTCTTCGCGACCAGCCGGCACTCTGGGTTGGCCTCATCATGCTGCTGGTCACGCCGTGTACGGACTGGTATCTCATCTTCACCGATATCGCTGATGGAGACGTTCCGCTCGCGACCTCGATTCTGCCGTACAATCTCGTCCTCCAGTTGGTTCTGCTGCCGGTCTATCTGTACGTCTTTGCGGGAGAACTGGTTGCGTTACCGCTGACTGTCTTACTGGAAAGCATCGTCCTCGTCCTCGTCGTCCCGCTCATTTTCGGTGGAATCGCCCGCGTTGGGTTGGTTCGGTCGAAGGGACGGCAGTGGTTCACACAGCGGTTTCTGCCGACGCTGAGTCCGATTCAGATCGTCTTCTTGAGTCTCGCTATCGGGGCGATGTTTGCCTCACAAGGTGAAGTCATCCTCGAGAATCCCGAATTGCTCGCATTGCTTGCCGTCCCCGTGATCGCCTTCTATGCGATTAACCTCGCCATTGGCTTCGGCGTGGGCCGCCTGCTATCGTTCTCCTACGAAGAGATGGTCTGTTTCAACAATACGATTCTCTCACGGAACTCCCCGACAGCGCTTGCGATTGCCGTTGTTGCGTTTCCCCATGAACCGCTCATTCCGCTGGCACTGGTCATTGGCCCGCTGTTAGAACTCCCGCTGTTAGGAATCATTGCCCAGATTCACGTCGCAATCAACAACCGAGATTGGTGGCCGTTTACGCTCGCTGCCCTGTTCCGGAGCGAGTGAGGTCGTCTCTCTCTCTGTTGTCGCCGAAAAACGTCTCGACACAGCGTACAGCGTCCCAGCACGGAATTACTATACGCTGTTACAGCCCACTACGCGTGCTCGGGTGCCGCTCCTCCCTCTGAGTCCCCTGTTGGCTCGAGTTGTCGCACTGTCAGTACCGGCACCGGCGAGGTGCGGACGACGCGCTCGGCGACGCTGCCGAGCAACAGGCGATTCTCGCCGTGTCGGCCGCGGGTGCCGGTCGCGATCAGATCCGCATCGATTTCGCGGACGTACTCACAGATTTTGGCCGCCGGTCGACCCTCGCGGACGACCGTCGTCAGTTCCCGGTCAGTCCGCTCCTCGACCGTTCCGAGGGCAGCATCTGCATGCGTCTCGAGGGCGGTTCGAAGTTCCGAGCGCAGTTGCTCGGGTGAGGCATCGACTTCGCTGGCGTCGACGACCGACAGCGCGTGGACGTCAGCATCGAAGCGCTCAGACACATCGAGCGCGACGTCGATAGCCCGCTTGACGCTCTCGGAGCCGTCTGTCGCAACGACGACGGTATCGAACATGGCCATTAGTTCGCGCTCCGGTGGCTTAAACGTCCCCGCTTCCGTGACACTCGCGGCTCCACTCGAGTGGCATTCGGGGGAGGTTTTTTGCGTGCCCCGAACACACTGGCGCGTATGGACGACAGCACGTCGTTTTCCGTCGATACTGTGCTCGCACCGGTCGACGGCAGCGCCGAATCCGTGACCGCCGTCGAGTACGCCGTTGCCGTTGCTGACCGCTACGATGCGTCCGTTCACGCGCTGTTCGTGCTCGGGCACGGCGTCGTCCGCGGGATGGACGCCGGCACTGTCGAGGAAGCCGCAGTCGCCGAAGACACACAGGGCTTTCTCGAGGATGTCGCTCGAGTTGCCGAGGATGCCGACGTGTCACTGTCGACCTCGGTCGACGACGGCTTTTCGAAGACGCGCAAAACACTGCATCCTGGCAACGTCGTCCTCGATACGGCCGACGACATTGACGCGGACTTCATCGTTCTACCGCGCGAGCCGGTGACTGATGCAGCCTCCGCAGAAGTTCTCGAAAAGGCAGCCGAATACGTGCTGTCGTACGCGAGCCAGCCGGTTCTGTCGGTGTAACCGAACGCGCCGGACCAGTACTCCCAAAAAATGGCGGTCCGATCGCTATCGGACGGTGCAACTATAGATAGCGGTTAGAATCATCATTTGCTGTCAATCGAATCGGCCGCTTTCGCGCTCGTATGGCTACCACGCTCGAGAAGCCAGCACCCACGTGGTCCCTGTAGGCACACCGAAGCGGGCAGACATCTATCGGGTGAAGAGGGTGTTTTTGATTTGGTCGTAGAGTGATCCGGATTGATTCGGGCTAGTCATCCCGCGCAACTCCGCCCAAGTGATCGGGAGGTCAGGTCGGAACTCGTGGGAGTAGCCTGGGATATCGGCCTGGAAATCGTGATACGGTGGGTACAGATCGAAGTTTTCGTACTTACCAGTAAAGCGGTACTGGCCGTGACCAAGCACCCGGTACTGTTCAGGTGGTTCCATGCCTCGCATGAGATAACAGTCCCGAATCTGACAGCGGAGGTTATAGTCGAGATAGTCTCGGAAGGAGACAGGGTCGATGAGCGGTGCTGGGACGACATCGACGGCGGCGTCAGGTTCTCTGTCAGGACTGTCTCCGTGCCAGGTTGTGGTCCGGTCACCTCTGGCGACGTAGTACTCGATTCCGATCCCAGAGACGGCCTCAATCGCGCCAGTGTCGTCGAGATAGAGTTCCTGTTTGTATCGGACTGCGTTATCAGAACCGATCATCTCGGCAGGTAGTTCGTGTGGGCGAGTCGTCTCACCGACATCGACATCTGGGTCGTCCCAATAGTGACTCAGACTCTGCTCGAGGACGTCCCCGAAAAAGTGGTCGATCTCGTCGGTCGAAAGCGCTTGGAGTGCTTGTCGAACGTCCGCAAAGCGGTCGGCGTGGATGTCCCACGGGATGGTGTCGTAGTCAGTTTCCTGAGCAACGTAATACTGTGCATACTTTCGGGCATGGCCGACGTGTTCGCCTTCACTATGTGTTCGTTCGGCTGCCTTGTCGGGGTAGCCGTCTTGTTGGTGGGCCATGATCTTGCCCGACTCGTTCATTTCGATGAGATGTTCGACATCGTTATTATCGATAACACTGAGACCGATTCGTTCAGATTGTCCCGTGATAATTGCATCCATACTTATTCCCTCCTGCTCTGGGCATCACCGATCAAGTCACCGCCAGTATCGTCTTCGAGGTCGAACTCCTGATCGGTCTCGAGACCAAGTTGATCTCGCAGAATCTCTTGTACTTTGCCGGCGACTTGTTCGCCGAATGCCGTACTGAGGATTGCTCCAAGGGGAGCGCCAACGAGACCACCAGCGACTGCCCCGGTCGGGCCAGCCATTGCTCCAGCCATCGTCCCAATTGTCCACCCTCTGCTTGCCCCTTTGACCATACTACTTGTGGAATCCTGCACTCGACTTGCAACATCGACATCGTGGTGCTCAATCCACTGGGCCACCCCTTTCGAGGTCTCGACAGAGTCGACCAAGTCCATTAATTCTTCCTTGCTGAGACGATAGGTTTTGCTCGTGGCATCGTCGACCGTCTCTTCGCCGGTCTCGAGCACTCCGCCAACTTTTTCGACGACAGCTTCCCCGGGACGTCGTTGCACATGCACCTCCGTTTCCTATCTACTGAAGAGTGCACCTTTGATTTGGGAGTAAATTGACTGGCTGTGTTCTGGATCGACAAGTCCGCCCAGTTCCGATTTCGAAATCGGGAGCTCAGGGACGAAATCGTGGTGATAGCCGGGAATATCTGCGTCGTAGTTGTAGTATTTCGGATAGCAGTCGAAATGCTGGTACTTGCCAGTAAATCGGTACTGTCCGGGGCCGAGTACCTTGTATTTCTCAGGTGGTTCTAACCCCATGCCGACGTAACAATCGCGGATCTGACATCGCAAATTGTAGACGAGGAAATCCCGAAACGGTTCCGGCGCGACCAATGGTGCGGGTGAGACCTCAACGCAGGCATCCGGATCGCGCTCGGGAGCATCGCCGTGGCGGACCGTCGTACGCTCGCCTTTCGCGACGTAGTAGGTGAGCAACACACCCGAGACCGCCTCTATTTGATCGGTCTCATCGAGATAGATCTCCTGCTTGTACAGCACCGCGTCCTCCGGACCAATTTTGTCTGCTGGCAGTTCGTGAGGTCGGGAAATATCACCGATATCGACATTGGGTTCATCGTGATAGTGACTTAGGCTCTGAGCCAGCAAGTCGCCGAACAATTCCTCTATCTCCTCACTCGAGAGTGCTGCCAGTGCCTGTCGAACCGTCTCGAACCGATCTGGATTCAGATCCCACGGGAGGGTTTCGTGCGCCGTTTCTTGAGCTACATGGTACTTCGTATATCGACGAGTTTGCGTGAATCGTTCGTTTTCTACGGTAGTTCGATCTGAGGGATCACTCTGATATCCATCGGTAGCGTGATAATCGATTTCTCCGTTAGGGTGCATTTCGATACGATGTTCAATCCCTTGATTATCCGTAGTCCGAACCGCAATCCCTTCTGTACTATCCAGTTCAATAGATGCATCCATAATTATCAGAATACCCCCAAGAACCCACTATCGTCATTGGAGTCGCTTTCGTCTTTCTGTTCAAATTCCTGTTCGGTATTAAGATCCAGGAGACTCCGAATTCGTTCTTGGATCTGGTCAGCAGTCTCATCACCAAAGTATTTCGCGAAGACGTAGCCCACGGGCATCGCCGCGAGTCCACCTGCGACAGTTCCTGTTGGACCGGCAAACGACCCGACCGCTGATCCGACTTGCCAACCGGTCGTTGCTCCCTTGAATTCACTTCCCATCGTATCCTGAAGGCGACTCGAGACACCAACATCGTTTTCGTCGATATAGGCTGGCAGTTGTTCGGGTGTGTCAACTGCTTCGACGAGGTCTACTAACTCTGTTTGGGTCAACCGATAGGTTTTGGTTGTCAGTTCGTCGACTGACCCTTCGACGACTCCCGGACCCTCTCCGGTCGGCAACCGTTCTGCGTTCGATGGGCCGTGGTTCCAATCCTTTCGCTGAATATGGATGTCTGTCCCCATCCGACTCACAACCAGTGGTTCCTCACCAGACAGCGCCTGCTTCGCCGTCTCGTCGGCTTCCCGCTCGAGTCGTGGATCTGGATCGATTTCCAAATCCGCATCCTCCTGAGGCATCATGCTGATCGCTGCCCCAGTTTGTTGTTTGACGTGTGCTAACTCGTGTGCGAGCAGAAACTGACCCTTACCAGACTCCGGATCGTACTCGCCTGAATTGAACACAATATCATTGCCACAGGTGAACGCCTTCGCGTCAATTGCATCCGCGGCTTCGGCGGCTTTCGCGCCCGTGTGAATCCGCACGTTTGAGAAGTCCGCGTCCATGCGTTCCTCGAGCGCGCGCTGAATCGGCTGGTTCAACGACTGACCACCGTCGCCAAGCACGTCAAGCACCGTATCAGGAACCTCGTCCTGACTCGTGTCGGTGCCCGCGAGGGCGCGCTGGATGTTGTGCTCGCTGGGAGAGGGTGCGAGTCCAGGGTGACCGAACTCGTAGGACGGTGTCGGGTCGCCAACGCGGTTCGGGTTCGTCCCGTGGACTGCCGTCTCAGCCGTCGTGCCGAGTCCTTGCGACCCCATCTCGCTGCTTGAGTGGGACGCCGATTCCTGTGTTGATCGCTGGATGGACGACGAGTCTTTCGCTTCGTCCTGCTCTGCCGACTGTTGCTCGCGTGTCCGCGATTTCTTTGGTCCCATCTATTGCCCCTCCGTTCCGGTCAGGTCTGGGGCTAGTTGAGACATGGGCGTCCAGACGTTCATTTTTCTACGATTCTAATAGCACCATCATAATACTTTCTCTTATGCTGACTCTTTATGGGCGGAATCAAGTCGCGAGCAACTGATGTCTATCGCTACTCGAGCAGGATTGCCATCTCCTGTTCGAAGCTCTCGGTCCCAGTCGCCTCGAAGCCGACGCGCTCGTAGAGGGCGATTGCTGGCTTGTTCCAGCGCTCGACGGTGAGCCAGACGCGGTCGATGCCGACGTCGCTGGCGTGGCCCAGCAGATGCTTGAGCAGTTGGGTCCCGATTCCCGCGCGCTGGTACTCCTGGAGGACGAAGATCGCGAGTTCCCACTCAATTTCGCCGCGGGAGTCGATTGCTGAGACGTCGTCGGTATCGGGCACGAGGACGGCATGGCCAATCACCTTGCCGTCGTGGCAGGCGACCACGTTGACGCTGTAGTCTGCAATGGTCTCGAGCCAGTTGCGGATGCGCTGCTCGCCGGTTGGCGGGATCCCCTGGGCTCGGTCTGAGGGGTCGAAGGCGTCGTACATCGTGACGACGTCCTCGAGAACGTCTTCGAACGTGTCGGGTGCCTGAATGTCGATCTGTCGGTTATCGCCGTCTTCGAAGGTAGCAGACGGCGCTGGAAACGGACCGACAGGGTCGTCCGGGTACGGTCGCGTTCCGTGCATCGTTATCGCACCAGTTTGACGGTTGTCGGCGCGTTCAGGAGCACAAACTCCGTGATCGGCCCGAGCTGAATTTTCCCCATCGGCGAGAGCGTCCCGCCGCCGATGACAACCTGGTCGAACTCGCCCTGTTCTGCGTAGTTGACCAGCGAACTTCCCGGATCGCCCTCGAGTTGGATGATCTCAGCGTCGACACCTGCGTCCTCGAGATGCGCTTCGGCGTCGGCTTGCATCTCCGCTTGCGAACGCTTCGACTCGGGTTTCTCGAGGATTGCGACGGTGAGTTCGTCGTCATCCACCTCGAGTGTCCGGTCGATAGTTCGCCGGAGGGCTTTCATCGATTCGTCGCTCCCTCCGAGCCCCAGTAAGATGTTCATATACGTGCTTGTGGCCGCATACACGAAAACCGTTATGGGATGAACAGGTGTACTCGCTCGTCGACGGAGCGGATGTCAGTCGAAGACTGGCAGTTTCGGTGGCACTGACAGTCAGTGTCTGTGTTTGGCAGTTACTGGTGTTGTATCCTCAAGACTCGAGTGCTGGGACTGTCTGACACACGTTTCGCGTGACGACGCTGTTAAGGCCGTGTAGCAAGTACGATGACGGAATGAGTGACGCGGCGCTCGATGTCGTAGAGTTCCTGCTCACGACGAGCGTGTATTCGGATGACAGGACGCTTGATGAGAACGATCTGCCACCATCGTATCGCCGAGTCTTCTGGACCGGCGGAACGGGCAGCAACGAGAGCGAGGACGACAGTGAGGACGAGTCAGACACGTCGGCTGATCGCCGTCAAGGCATCACTCGCCCGCTCTCGGCAACCACCGGCACTGCTCGAGAGGCAACCGGCGTCGACCAGCCCTGGAACGCCGTCTCAGAGCTGATGTTTACCGAGCGAGACGAGTTCTCCGGAAGCATCACTCTCACCCAGACGGAACTCGCCGACCGCTGGTTCGCCGACCGCGTCGACGACGAGCGACTGCTCGAAAACCCGACGCTTGCAAAACACTTCGAAGCGCACGACGACTTCGATGTCACCCACGAGGCTGCCCGCGAGCAAAACCGTCCGATCCACGCGGATCGTGTCTGGATCGATGGCTTGCTCGAGGAGTACTTCAACGAGGACGACGACGAGGAGATGCTGGATCTCGTCGACGTGCGCGCCCCCGAGGAGGTCGATATGTCGCTCGACGACCTCGTGCTCACTGACGATCAGGAGAACGAACTCGATAAGATTTCGAAAGCTATCGAGCACCGTGACTATCTCTCCGCGATTGGCCTGCGCGAGATCGGCAAGTTGCTGTTCGTCGGCCCGCCAGGCACCGGAAAAACGTCAACAGCACAGGCGCTGGCTCAGGATATGGACCTCCCCTTCGTCGAGGTCAAACTCTCGATGATCACGAGCCAGTATCTCGGCGAGACGGCCAAAAACGTCGATAAGACGTTCGAGGTCGCAAAGCGACTCTCGCCGTGTATCCTCTTTATCGACGAGTTCGACTTCGTCGCCAAGACACGTCGCAGCGACGAACACGCCGCGCTCAAACGTGCGGTCAACACCCTGCTCAAAGCCGTCGATAACATTTCGCTTATCGACGACGAGGTGTTGCTAATCGGTGCGACGAACCACCCCGATCAGTTAGACGACGCTGCCTGGCGACGCTTCGACGAGATCATCAACTTCCCGAAGCCGGATTCGGGCATGCGGGCGGATATCCTCTCTGTCATCACCCGCCAGATGCAAATCGAGGAGTTCGATCCGCACCTCATCGCCGACGTCACCTCCGGACTGACCGGCAGTGATCTCCGAATGGTCCTCCGAGAGGCCGTCCTCGAGGCACTGACCGAGGATCGGACCACACTCACCCAGAAGGACCTCCTCAACGCCGTCGAGGAGTTCGAAGAACGTGATAGCCTGAAGAACATGGATATGATCGAGGGCGACCACGACGCGCTCGTCGCCGGCGGCGATATCGGCGGGGCGGCAAGCGATGGTGGCGAACCAGACAGTGGCGGGCACGATCACGACCACAGTCACGACCACGATCACTGACGACCGCGACTCGCTCTTACTCTGACGCCTCGAGATCGAACTCGAGAACATCCCCTTCGCGTACGCCGCGTTCGACCGTCCACTCGAGGCCGACCTCGAGGACGTACTGGCCGCGGCCGGGATAGCGCTGTGTTTCGCCGTCTTCGTCCGGTTCGGGTGCGGGCGCGTGATGAATGTCCGTAATCGTCCCCTCGGCGTCGGCGTAGATGATGTCGATGCCGAAGTCCATGTCACGCATGACGAACGTGCGGTCAGCCACGGAGTCGTAGACGAACAGCATGCCGCGGTCCGTCGGCAGGTCGTCGGTGTCGCTGAGACCGAGATATCGAAGCGCCGGTGTATCGGCGAGTGCGGCGGTCACAGAGCCACGCTCGGTGCCGTTCGGCCCAACGACTTGAATCTCGGTCGTCTCATAGTCGGCGTGAACGGACGTCTCGGTATCCTCGTCCTCGGCAGTGTCGGTGTCATCATCGGCCGTATCGCCGCCGCCGTTTGCGGTGTCTTCTGTTCGCTCGGTGTCTTGCTCGTTGTCGTCGTTTCGTTTGTCGTCTCCGTCGCCCGCAGTCGTCACCGTGGTATCGGCTTCGTCAGTCGCACTCGAGTCGGTGTTGGTTGGCTCGTCATCTCCCGTCTGACAGCCAGCGAGAGCGACCGCGCTGCTCGTCCCGAATACCCCAAGCAGGTCCCGACGCGTCCGCTCGAGCGACATAGTTTCTCGAACGTGGGTGGACAAAGTAAGTATTGTGCCGGTCTCCAACGGAGAAGACAGCGACACAGTCGTCACCGACCTGACAGCGATCAGCATACCCTTTATGCGACGGGTTCTAACAGCCACCAATGAGAGAGAGTTCGCTTCGTGAGGACACGACTCGCGTCGATACTGGCGGCGACTCCAATGGCGATGTTGCCGCTGCCTTTGCCAGTCGCGCCCAGAGTGACCACGACGACGTCATCGACCGACTCGTCGCGTTCGGCGATGCGACCCGTGATGACCGCGGCGTTCATGCCGCCCTTGAATTGCTCGTTGTCCTCGAGACGGAGACAGACGAGACACTCGAGGAACGCGAACGGCAACTCGAGGCGCTCGCAGAGACGGTCGGGATCGAACACGACACCGTCATCGAACTCTACGTCCTCCCGGCCGACCGGGTCGACGAGCAGTCAGATCACCCGTTCATCAGAGAGGCACTCGAGGGCGGCGAAGTGTATGTCTAATCGACTCGCGCGTGTTGCTCGAGGCTGCCACGCACCGAGCGTTTCTCCGGCCGTGGGGACGATCCGTGGAGGGGGACACTGATGCGTGTCACTTTACTCGGCACTGGCGATACCACCGGCACGCCGACTGTTGGCTGTGACTGTGAGACGTGTGTGGCTGCCCGTGAACGTGGCCTCGAGCGCACGCGATTTTCCGTCCACGTCGAGAATGACCGCACCGGCGAGTCACTCTTGGTCGATTTCAGTCCCGATTTTCGATACCAGTTCCTGCGCGATGACGTGGCGCTTCCTGACGCCGGCATCATCACCCACATCCACTTCGATCACCTCGATGGGCTGGGCAACGTCTTTCGTGTTTTCGACTCGCTCGATGTCTACGCCGCCGACGAGACGGACCCCAAAACTGGCTTGAGCGTCGCCGAAACCGTCGCCAGCGACTACGACTATCTCGACACCGTAACGGTCCAGCCGACAACACCGCTCGAGCCGGTTCGAATCTGTGGCTTTGACGTAACGCTCGTGCCGGTCGAGCATCCACCGCTGCTGTGTTACGGACTCGCCATTGAAGACCCAGAGACGGGCGCAAAACTTTCGCTCTCGGGCGATACGAGCTACGGCATTCCGGACCGATCTCGCGAGATTCTCGCCAACCCCGATCTCCTGCTGGCCGATGCCATCGTCCCGGCCCGATTCTGCGACCATCACCCCGTTGGCGGCCGTCACAAGGGACCCGATGGCATCCCGCGGACGTTTGGCACGAAACATATGACTCGAGAAGGTGCGCTCGCACTCGCGTCGGATCTCGAGGCTGAGCAGACTCGACTCGTCCATTTGGCACACTACTACCCACTCGAGGAGGCGTTCGCTGAGCCCCTCGCTGTCGACGGTGAGCAGTATCTCCTTCCTGAGTGAGACGGACTGTCCAGAACTCACTCGAACTGATCTAATCCTGACTGACGTCGTTGGCGACCTGCTGGATTAGCTCGCCAGGGAGTCTGTGTTGTCCGCTCTGCCTCGAGATCGACCGGTTCTCCGTCAGCGTCGTCGTAACCTGGACACGATGGCCCACATCTCGAGCCGGCATCGACGATCTCGCCGGCCCACTGGCAGTACGGAAGTGTCGCCCCAGTCTCGTTCGGATCAGTCGGTGAACAGGCACCACAGGCTGGCAGATCGTACGTTCGCCAGCCCTTGCCGTAGGCTCGCTCGGCGAGTCGACGACGCGCGCGTGCTTTGGCCCCTGCATCGACGACGGCGATCTCAGTTCGGCCGGGATGGGACTCGAGCGGCTCGATACCCGGCTCATCAGTCGGGAGCGGCGTCGGCTCACGAATCACGTCAATGTCGACCTCGAGTGGCTGTGGCGAGTCCGACTCGCCGCGGTGGACACGCCAGACACCGACTTCGTCGGGGATGCGGTTCAGATGCGCACGCGTGACGTAACTTTCCGTCGCGAGGATAACCTCGTCGACCAGCGCGAGACTGACGTCCGTTCGTAGTTGCGCCTCGAGGTCGCCCGGTCGGCCGAGGTCGGGCTTGTTTTCGATGCCGACCAGCCGCCCGTACCAGTCGGGGTAGCGGGCAACCTGACGGACGTACGTTCGGCCGTTGCGTCGTTCGCGTTCGAAAAAGCCAATCTCGCAGGCGCGTTCCATTGCCCGGCGCGCCTGTTTTGGATGGCACTCGTCGGGGAACGCGCGCTTCCAGTACCGAGCGCGGCCGGGACCGACGTTGGACGCGATAGCCGCGTCCGGAATCGTCTCGCTCGTCAGCGCGAGTCGCTTCTCAAATGCCGGGCCGGGGTCGACACAGATCACGTCGAGAATCCGACCGCCGGGATCGGCGACGCTCGCGCCGAGCTGGCGGGCGATGAGTCCCGGTCTGTCGGCCTCGAGATGGGCACACACCTCGAGTTCGAACGCGAATTCCGACACGGTCACAGTCAGGGGCGCACTCGAGAAAAGTTGTTGGATCTGGCGTTCGGTCATAGCGAACTATTTTCACGATTTGGTTATTTGTGAGATATATGCTATTAGTTGGGAGCGACGACGGTGTGTATCGAATTTCCGGAGACAGCGACGGTGATGGCGGTGACGCCCGTGACAATACCGAATTAACGCCGGATAACGCGATGAAGGTCCTTGAGTCCGGACGCGTCATGCGCCTTCGTCGATTCGACGGCATCGACGGTATATTCGCGGCGACGAAGACGGGACTGTATCGCTCGCGGGACGGAACCGGGACCCAGTGGACATTACTAGGCACTCCCCAAGAGAAGGTGTATACGGTCGCCGCAACGCCGTCCGGAAACCGGCTCTTCGTCGGAACGCGGCCGGCACACGTCTACACTGCAACCATCAACGGTGACGAATCGAAGGGCGGGCTCGAGTGGACCGAGTGTGAAGGGCTCCAAACTCTCCCTTCACGCGAGGAGTGGCGGCTCCCCCGTCACGAAGATCTTGCGCAGGTCCGCGACGTTCACGTCGATACTGGAGCGTCGGATCCTGCTCAGATACGAGTGGTCGCTGGGATCGAAGTTGGCGGCGTACACGTCAGCAATGACGGCGGAAAGAAGTGGACGGAGCGGTCCGACAGCGTTCACGACGATATCCACGAGCTCCACGTTGTCGCGTCCGGAGAGTACGTCGCAGCTACTGGCAACGGCCTCTACAGGTCGGCCGATGCTGGTCAGACTTGGAACCGATTAGACCACGACCTTGAGCAGTCGTACTTCCGGTGTGCGTTCTCCATCGACGAGACCATCTATGCGTCCGCAGCACGTTCGAATTCCTCGACATGGGACGATGAGAAGGCTGCTCCCGCTCTTGTCGCGTACTGCGAGTCTACGCTCGAGACGGTCGATCTTCCGCGCGAGGACGAAATAATCACCGGAATGACCGCCGTGGACGGCAATCTTGTCGTCGTGACCCATCGCGGGTCGCTGTTTGTGCGCCGAGCGGACCGCTGGGAGCAAGTGGGGACGGTTTCGGTTCCGGGACCGCTCACGGGTCGGTACACGCCGGTTACGTGGATCGATAGCGGGACGGCACCGAGTAATTGAGATAACAGACCAGAACGTAATTCCCCACGCGGTCGCTGCTCAATTCGTCGGAACTTCGGTGATGTACCTATCACCTTGAACGGTCTTTGGCCTCGTCTGAGCGTTTTCCCACTAGAGCAGGCCAATTTACTGAGATTCTTCCCAATCCTGAAACGCTGTTTTAAGGTTCAATGGCGACTCTATAGTCACAACTGCAACGATTCATACTGATCGCCGATCTGCCGTGTGCGATGACTTGCAGCGGCTACGTGAACCGGGTTCAGCGCTGTCTGGACAGCTACTGGTCTGTTCCGTCCAGTTCGGGCGGTAACGCCTCGAGTGTGTGGTGACGACACTGCTCACGAACCGTAGTTTCGAACCCAACTCTCACCGCGTGGCTGGGACAATTCGGCGGGATAGCTCGCAACCTTTATCAAGCGCACGACGGAAGCCATAGCTAAGATTACTCACCGTCTTATGGCAGGAAATCAACAACCGGAGGTGAACATCGGGCTCGTCGGTCACGTCGACCACGGCAAGACCACGCTGGTTCAGGCCCTGAGCGGCTCGTGGACCGACCAGCACTCAGAGGAGATGAAACGCGGTATCTCCATCAGGCTTGGCTATGCGGACGCGACGTTCCGCTACTGCGACGGCCTTGAGGAACCCGACTGTTACACCGTTTCAGAGGAGTGTCCGGACGGCTCGGAAAGCGAGCCACTTCGGACCGTGTCGTTCGTCGACGCCCCAGGTCACGAGACCTTGATGGCGACGATGCTCTCCGGAGCATCGCTGATGGACGGAGCCGTGTTGGTCGTCAGCGCCAACGAGCCCGTCCCACAGCCCCAGACCGAAGAGCACCTGATGGCGCTCGATATCATCGGCATCGATAACATCGTCATCGCCCAGAACAAGGTCGACCTCGTCAGCACGGACCAAGCCCAGCGCAACTACGAGGAGATCCAGGAGTTCGTCTCCGGAACCGTCGCCGAAGACGCACCGGTCGTTCCCGTCTCTGCTGGCCAGGAAGTCAACATTGACCTCCTCATTCAGGCTATCGAAGACGAGATTCCGACGCCCGAGCGCGACCCCGATGCCGATCCGCGCATGCACGTCGCCCGGAGCTTCGACATCAACAAACCAGGCACCACCGCTTCCGACCTCTCCGGCGGTGTCCTCGGCGGCAGCCTCGTCCAGGGCGAACTCGAGGTCGACGACGAGATCGAGATCAAACCCGGCCGCGAAGTCGAAGAAGGCGGCCAGACCGAGTACGTCCCAATCGAGACGACGATCCGCTCGCTGCAAGCTGGCGGCGAGGGAGTCGACACCGCAACACCCGGCGGCCTGCTGGGTGTCGGGACTGGACTCGATCCATCGTTGACGAAAGGTGACGCCCTCGCTGGCCGACTGGCCGGGCCACGCGGCTCGCTTCCGCCAACCTGGCAGGCGTTCACGATGGATGTTGACCTCCTCGAGCGTGTCGTCGGGACTGACGGCGGCGAAGTCGAGGAGATCAGCACGGGCGAGCCGCTGATGATGACCGTCGGGACGGCAACGACCGTCGGCGCGGTCACTAGCGCACGTGAAGGCGAGTGTGAGGTTAACCTCAAACGGCCCGTCGCGGCCGAACCCGGCGCGAAAATCGCGATCAATCGCCGTATCGGTGCTCGCTGGCGACTGATCGGACTCGGGACGCTCAAGGAGTAACATTACGGGCACTGACGACGAATGAGTACGGGCACAGGACCGGCACAAGTCGCACTGGATACGAGCGCGCTCATGATGCCAGTCGAACTCGACGTGCGATTGTTCGACGAACTCGAGCGCGTCCTCGATGGCTACGAGCCGACTGCGCCACAGGCCGTCATCGAAGAACTTCGTCGCCTCTCTGAGAAGGGTGGGACGGAGGGGACGGCAGCGAACGTCGGCCACGACCTGGCGACTGAACGCTGTCTCATCGTCGACACGGAGGCATCGTACGCCGACGACGCGCTGGTCGAACTCGCCCGTCGGGGCACCGTCGACTACGTCGTCACGAACGACCGCCCATTGGGCGACCGGGTGCTCGAGGCGAGCGTACCGGTAATTGCATTACGCGGGAGAAACAAGTTAGCGATAACTCAACCATAGATGTACAAACGGGTCAGATTGAAAGATACGGTGGAGGTACCGCCTGAGGCACTCGGTGACGTTTCGCCGAACCTCGTGAAGCGACTGCTACAGGACAAACTCGAAGGCCGAATGGACGAAGAAGTCGGCAGCATCGTCTCGGTGACGAACGTCCACGATATCGGCGAGGGGACAGTGCTCCCGAACGAACCTGGCGTCTACTACGAAGCCGATTTCGATGCCCTCACGTTCGATCCACAGATGCAGGAAGTCGTCGACGGGACGGTCGTCGAAGTCGTCGAGTTCGGTGCGTTCGTCGGGATCGGCCCCGTTGACGGCCTGCTCCACGTCTCCCAGATTTCCGATGAGTATCTCGCCTTCGACGGCGAGAACCAGCAACTGGCGTCGAACGATTCCAACCGAACGCTGGGCGTCGAAGACGCCGTCCGCGCACGAATTGTCACCAAGAGCATCGACGAGCGCAACCCACGTGACTCGAAGATCGGGCTCACCGCGAAACAGCCCGGCCTCGGCAAACACGGGTGGCTCAAAGAAGAACACGAGCGCCAGGAAGCCCCTGCAGAGGGTGAATAACCATGGCTTCAGACCGTCTCGTCTGTCGTGAGTGTCATCGGGTCAACGACCCGGACAACGAGACCTGCGACGCCTGTAACTCCTCGTCGCTGACCGAGGACTGGGCTGGCTACGTCGTCATCGCCCATCCCGAGGAGAGCCAGATCGCAACCGAGATGCAGGTCACCGAATCCGGCGCATACGCGCTGAAGGTCCGGTAACCGTTTCTATCTCTGTATCCGTGACTTCTGATGAATCCGACCCAACTCGAGACGGATCGCCAGCGTCTGCGCCCGATAAAGCGGGCGACGGCGACCACAACGATGGCCAGTCCAACGACCAGTTACTCGTCCTCCCCGATGCTCTCCGTGCTGAACTCAAAGAGCCAATCGGGCCAATCGAGACCGATGCCAGCGTACTTCTCGCCGATGTCGATGGGCCACTGATCGCTGTCGGCGACGTCGTCACCTACCACCTTCTCGAGGCCGGCCGGACGCCCGACGTTGCACTCGTCGACGAACGAACCGAACGTGAAGCGGTCGGCGACGAGATTCAGGCGGCTGTCACTGATGACATCCACCTCGAGGCCGTCAATCCGCCCGCCGAAATTTCGGTGGATGTTATCCGTGCGTTACGCGAGGGCCTGGCCCGCGAGGAGCCGACGACGATTCTGGTCGAGGGCGAAGAGGACCTCGTTGCCCTCCCCGCAATCGCTGTCGCTCCCGAGGGCGCACACGTCGTCTACGGCCAGCCCGGCGAGGGAATGGTCCACGTCGACGTGACCGACGACCATCGCCGTGAGATGCGCGACCTGCTCGAGCGCTTCGAAGGCGACACCGAGCGACTGTGGACGCTGCTCGAGGAGTGAGCACTCTCGCCAGCCGGGTTGCTTATCTGGACAGCGACCCGAACCCGACTATGAACCCGGACGCATCCGACGCCTCGAGCGAGCCGATTGCGGGCGAGACGGTTCGCCACGGCACCGGCGTCAATTCGACGCGCGCGTTCCCGACGAACGCCTTTCCCACACATCTTGATCCGTTCGTCCTCTTCGAGCGCTTCTACATCGAGCCCGACGACGGCTTTCCGATGCACCCACATCGCGGCTTCGAGATCGTCTCGTACATGCTCGAGGGCGGGATGGACCACGAGGATTCGCTGGGCGTTTCTCACACGGCGACGCCTGGCGAGGCCATGCATATTACGGCTGGCCAGGGAATTCGCCACTCGGAACTGCCCGCAAACGGCGCGGGCTGTAGCGGCCTCCAGCTGTGGATCAACCTCCCGCGCGAGGAGAAAGACAGCGACCCCAACTACGCGGACGCGGCGGCCGACGACCTGTCGACAGTCGAGGAAGACGGGGCGACGATCACGACCGTCGTCGGTGAGGGATCACCGCTCGAGCCAACGACCGAACTCACCTACCACGACGTGCGTGTGACAGACACCTGGACGTGGACAGTACCGGACGGCTGGACCGGCTTTCTGTACGGTGTTTCCGGTGAGGGGACTGTCGCGGGACACGAGTTCGAGGAGGGTGACGTGTTCCCACTCACAGAATCTCGGTCGGTCGCCCTCGAGAGCAAGGGCAAAAACGAGACCGAAAGCGAACTCCGCGTCGTCGCCGTCGCCGGCCGTCCACACGGCGAGGTGATCCAACAGCAGGGACCGTTCGTGTTGTAGCACACGGGGCGACGCTGACACGACTGCCACTCGAGGTGCAGCCTTCGACAGAATATTTATTCGCCGACGTGAACGTACTGACCATGTATGATTTCGTCGTCGTGGGCGTCGGCCCGGCCGGGGCGCGGTTCTCGCGACGAGCCGCCGAAAAGGGCTACGACGTACTCGCCTTAGAGCAGGGGACCGTTGGGACGCCGCTTGCCTGCTCGGGTCACGTCAGCACCGACATCTGGGAGTACACCGGTCAGGGCGCTCGAGACGACCTCTTTCAGAACGAGATTTACGGCGCGCGATTCCACGTCGGCGGCCCACACAGTGACTCGTATCCGTTCTACAAAGACGAGGTCGCCTCAAACGTCATCGACCGCGTCGGTCTCGACCAACACCTCGCCGACCTCGCTCGAGAGGCTGGCGCAGACGTTCGCGAGCACCACACCGTCACCGAGGTCGACGAACACGCAGACCACGTGACGGTGACCGCCAGCGGTCCCGACGGCGTCGTCACCCACGAGGCCCGCATGGTCGCCGGCTGCGACGGCCCGCGCTCGAGAGTGCGCGAGGAGTGTGACCTTCCACAGCCCGACGAGTTGCTCCACGGCGTGCTGGCCTTTTCGGACGAGGATGACCACGAGAACTTCGTCGACGTCCACCTCACCGCGCCAACCTTCTTCGCCTGGCGCATCCCTCGTGGCGAGGCCGGCGTCGAGTACGGACTGGCTACCCCACCGGGCGTGCACGTGAACAAGCACTTCGAGGAACTGATCGATGGCTACGAAATCGACGTCTCACACCGCTGTTCCGGCGCGATTCCTGTCGGTCCAGCAGATCGCGTCACCTCCCGGCGCGTCTTTCTCATCGGCGATGCGGCCGCCCAGACCAAGCCCTTCACCGGCGGCGGCATCCTCTACGGCATGACCTGTGCCGACCACGCCGCCCGCGAAATCGACCCCCAGCGACCGACGACGCTCGCGGCCTACGAACACGCCTGGCGCGATGATCTGGCTCGAGAACAGCAACTGGCCCACTGGATTCGCCGCGCCTACTCGCTACCAGAGCCGGTCCAGCGAGTCGGTCTCGGCGCGCTCTCGGGCGAAATCGGCGTCCACATGGACCGACCGACCTCGCTGCTATCGCTGGATCATCTGCGCGTGATGCTCTCGAGGCTTCGTGGCTAACCCCCTCGAATGACACGTAACTCGGTCAGACAGAGCACGCTAGCGGTGCAAAATCTGTTTTAGCTTTCCGCTGCTTTATGTGAGATGGAAACAATGATTGGCGTATGAACCGACGGCACATGCTCGCAACGCTCGGCTGTCTCTCTGTGAGCGCGGTCCCGGCGGCCGCAAGCGCACGCACTGACGAAGCGGACTGTGAACTGACTGAGATTGCGACAGCCATGTCGGGTGATGAGGTCATTGCAACTGAAGAGGTTCCCAAAGCGTGGTGGGACCAGGTCGAACGCTCGCGTGATGTCGCGGACGAATTGTCCGCGGAATTGGCGGACAAACCCTGGTTCGAGAGGACCGGGCGCTCACTCGGTGAGGACGAAATCTGCGACCGCAACGCCTTCGTCGTCACGGTATACACCTCGGACGAAGAGGCGGCCCGTTCGGAACTCGAGGACTCTCGAGACGGAGTCCCAATCGACATCGACGAGGTGAGCGACGACGAGGGACCGGAACCACTGGGCGGATCCATGGACGGCGCGGGCGACGAGGACGACGACAACGAGTCTACGGACGACGATAGGCCGGCTGAAAATGAGACTGACGCGTCGGACGACGACCTCAATGGCGAAAGCGACTCCTTGAACGAAACGACGAGTGGCGACGACGGTGCCAACTCGAGCGACGCCAATGCCGTAGACAACGAAACCGACACGGCTGGCGACAGCGATTCGATACCTGGATTCGGCGTCCTCGGCACGCTCGCTGGACTCGGCGGAGTCGGATACGTTCTGGCGAACCGCGACCGCGACGACCACGCCTGATACGCCTGCTGTCGGTCGCTCTGAGTGATCGGCGCTCTCTCGAGGCTTCGTGAGCACCGCCAACTGGCGAGACAATCTACTCGAGGTCTAGTTCTACGCTCGAGTTGATAGAAACGTCTTCTATCTGGATGGATTCTCCTGACTCACAGATCGGATTCGGGCAAAGTACCACCGTCGACTGTGCAACTGCGTCGAACTGGTCGTCGGCCTCGAGTGCAACGCGCGTTGAGGTGATGTTACAATCGAAGACACGGCAGGGGATTCGCAACACCTGCTGCGTGTCGGTGGCTGGAACGACCAGCTCGAGAAGGTACACTGCTGGAGCCCAAACCGTGAACGAATAGATCGAATCGGCCGGTACAGTCTCGGTTTCGTCGAAGACAACCTCGCGTTCCCACATGTCGATAAGCCGAATATCGATATCGCGTTCCGTGATCCTATTCCAGAGGTAGATGTCGTGCGGTTCGAACGAGTCCTCGAGGGCCGCTTCGCTTCCGATTGCTATCGTCTGAGCAGGTTCGCGTTCGTCGAAACGTCTTGGATTCATATCGCGAAAATCGGCTGTGGCGATTGGAAACTCGGCCGCCGAACGCGGGATGTACGACCGATCACGCGAGTCAGACTGGGGTACCGTACAGCCGCCAAGCACCGCACCAGATCCGCACACGCTGGCGAGAAGCGTTCGTCGTCTCATACACCCCGCTCGAAGGCTACGGTAAAGTGTTTTTGTACTCACTCCATCTTCGGGAACGCGGGCGCTCAACGACAGACCGAAGAGGAGCCTCCCGAAAGCACGGGTAATGACAGGACGCGGGAGCGAGCGGGGACGACTCGAGGCCGTCGTTGATCGCCTCGCTCGCACCCTCGAGCGACTCGGGATTATCGACGCCGAACGATTTCGGCCGACGATGGACCTGGCCTGGCCGCGGATCGTCACGGGCTTTGCGATTATGTCCAAGCAGACGGCGGATCTGGCGATGGTCGGCGTCGCAGTTGGTGTCTCGGGGACCGCAGGGCTCGCGTTCGCGCTTGCGTACTGGGAAATCGTCGCGATGCTGGGGCTCGGCCTCGCCGGCGGGACGGTCTCGCTGGTCTCGCAGAATTATGGCGGCGACGAGTCCGAACGCGCGTCGCTGGCGGTTACCCAGAGTATCCTACTGGTCGTCGCCCTCGCGGTACCGATCATGGCCATTTTTCTCCTGTTTTCCGAGAGGCTGATCGGACTCTTTGGAGCCGAGGGTGAGACGCTCGCCCACGGGAGCACGTATCTCGTCTACGTCGCGCCCGCGGCACTGTTCGAGATGCTGAACTTGATCGCCAGTCGCACCTACACGGGCGTCGGCGATACGTTCACTGAGATGGTCGCCCGTGCGGGCGGCGCGGTGCTCAACATCCTTCTCAGCGGCCTCTTTATCTTCGGGTTCGACATGGGCGTCGCCGGCGCAGCCATCGGCACGACGCTCTCGACGGGATTCGTCACGCTCGTGCTGGGCTGGGGGATGACCGGCCGATCCTACGGCCGCCTCGGGATGGAGCCAAGTCCGGTCCCCGTCACCCGCTCAGGGACGTGGATCGATCTCCCACTCGCCCGCCAACTGGTCGAAATCTCTGCCCCCGAGATCGGTCGCCGACTCGCGCAGGGCCTTATCGTCTTCCCGCTGCTGTGGATCGCCGCAACCTTCGGCCCCGCTGTCGTCACCGCCGTCGAAGTCGCCCGCCGCGTCCGCAGCCAGATCAACAGCGTCAACTGGGGACTCGGCCTGGCCTCGAGTTCGCTCGTCGGCCAGCACCTTGGCGCAAACGAAGAAGACGAGGCCGCAGCCTACGGCGCTGCGATCATCCGCATCGCAATCGTGACGTATCTCGTCATGGCTGTCGTCGTCATCGCGCTCGCAGAACCCCTCGCCACGCTGTTCGTCGAGGACGACAATATCGGCCAGACAGCCATTTTCATCGCGGTCAGCGGAGTCAGCGCAATCGGCCTCGGCATCGACGGCACGGCAAGCGGTGCCTTACTCGGCGCTGGCGATACTCGAAAACCGTTCGTCGCCTCGCTGATCGGCCGCTACGTGTTCGCGCTGCCGGCCGCTGCGCTCGGGCTGGTGACGCCACTCGGCGTTGCGGGGCTCTATCTCGCGTTCTTGCTCGAGACGTTCGTTCCCGGCGGGATCACCTACTGGCTGTTCCGTCGCGGCGGCTGGCGTGCCGTGAGCCGGCGCTATCGGCCCTCGTCGGATGCGAGTTGAGCAGTGAGTTCGCGAGAAAACGGTTGCTGTCGATGCTGCGACCGTATCCCTGCTCAAGTGGAGGATTCCGGTAGCAGGCCTCGATGATGACGAGTACGCCAACGAGTGCTGCGCCAGCCAACATCTGAATCTGTGGGACACTCGTCACGGCCGCAGCGATCAGTGCAACCGCGAATGCAACCGGCACGATTGCGAGCAGGAAATCGTACCAGTTGGCCGCGGCAAGAACGCTACTGACCGTCTCGAGCGGCGTCCAATCGATGTGATCGGCACAAACGAACATCAGTTCTCACCTCGGTAGCCCCGTTGTCTGTCCCGCTCTCTGAAAAGTTCTCGGCGCGCTGTGTACTAGGGGTCGTTCTTGACCGCTATCGCTCGCCGTGGATCTCATGGTCGAACTGCTCGAGATACTCGCGGACGAACTGGACGCGCGTCTCGGCGAGTTCTGCACCAGCGTCGGTGTACATCCGCTCTGGCAACTCGAGGATTTTCCTGTGGATGTGGTTGTACTGGGTCTTGCCCGCGGTCGTCTCATCCGCAGCAAGCGGCGTCTCCGGATCGAACATTGCAGAGCCATGTGCACCACCGTGGGCGAACACACGCGCGATACCGACCGCCCCGAGCGCGTCAAGATTGTCCGCATCCGAGACGAGTTTTGCCTCGAGCGTTTCCGGTTCGAGTGCGTTCGAGTATCGATGGGTTCGGATACAGTGGCTGACAGCCTCGATTGTGTCCGCGTCAACTCCGACGTCCTCGAGAATGGGTTCGGCTTCTCGAGCGCCCCACTGGGCGTGATCTGCGATCTCACCACGATCCTCACGCTCCCGACCGATATCGTGGAGTAGGACCGCGAGTTGAACAATTCGTTCGTCGACTGGATCCGGGTGGCGGTCGATGAGCGTCTTTGCGAGTGTTTCGACTCGCTCGACGTGGTGCCAGTCGTGTGCCGGTGGCGCGTCTTCGAAGTACGGCCGCGCGCGGGTTCGAACTGCCTCGAGCATACGGCCGGCTTGGGCGGTCGCGATATAGTCGGTACTGATTCGATCCCGCCGTAATGGACTCCAATCCCCCACTTGTTCGCTCGTCGATCTCGAGTCGCCGACTGCAGCGTCGATTACTGTCCTTGCGTGGAACGCTGTCTGAACAGCTGTGTGTCCCTACATAATCGGTCGGGAATCGCCGATGCGTTCGCGGCGACGCCATCGACGACGGCACGGATTTCGTCGAATCGCGGGCCACGCGACACGCACAGCGGCTCTGGCTGCCAGTTGATGTAGCCTCCTGACTCGAGCAACGGGAGGTGGTGATGGCGCAACTCGAGATCGACTGTTGCTGGATCGACCGTCGTCTCCGGGGCCATCGCAGCCCCTGGAAGCGAAAGTGGCGTCTCAGACTCGTCGATAAGTGCGACCAAGAGCCGTCGTCGCGGCTCTGCAGCCAGTGCGACGAAGACGTGATTCCAGCCACTGCTCGTCTCGACCGGTCCGCCGTGGGGGTGATCGGACATATGTGCGTCTCACGAACCCCATATATAAATTTCAACCGGTGAATTATTGTGAAAAATACTGTCTTTCGGTCTCCCGTCGTTACGCGAACAACTGTCGCGTCTGGCGAGAACGAGTTCTCGCTGACCGTGTCTCGCGTCACTCGACACGAGACGAAAAAAGACCGCGAACGAAGTGAACGGTCAAACTACGCAAACAACTGTCGCGCGTCGTCCAATGCTGCAACCAGCTTGTCGACTTCCTCGCGCGTGTTGTAGACGTAAAAGGACGCTCGAGTCGAGGCCGGAACGCCCAGTTTGTCGTGTAGCGGCTGGGTACAGTGATCGCCCGCTCGCACTGCGACCGTGTGGTCGTTCATAATCGAGGCCAGATCGTGGGCGTGGACGCCCTCGACGTTGAAACTGACGAGGCCGCCGCGGTCGGGGCCGGGTTCGGGGCCGTAGATCTCCACGTCGCCTTCCGCCTCGAGTTGCTCGTAGGCGTAGCGGGCGATCTCCTCCTCGTGGGCCTGAATGCGCTCCATCCCGATCTCCTCGAGCCAGTCAATGGCGGCGACGAGACCGACGGCTTCGGCGATTGGCGGCGTCCCAGGTTCGAACTTCCAGGGGAGGTCCCCCCACGTTGAGTCCTCGAAGGTGACCTTGCGGATCATGCCGCCGCCGTAGAGATAGGGCTGCATCTCCTCGAGCAGCTCCTGTTTGCCGTAGAGGACGCCGATTCCGGTGGGGCCAGCCATCTTGTGGCCCGAAAAGGCGTAGAAGTCGGCGTCGATCTCGGCGACGTCGACGGGGCGGTTCGGGACGGCCTGTGCGCCGTCGATAAACGAGAGTGCACCGTGTTCGTGCGCGAGGTCGGTCAGTTCGGAGACCGGGTTGACCGTACCGAGCGTGTTCGAGACGTGGACCGCCGAGACGAGCGCGGCGTCGTCGTCGATCAGTTCGCGGGCGTGGTCCATATCGAGTCGCCCCTCCTCGTCGACGCGGATATACTCCACGTCGGCACCCGTCTGCTTGGCGACCTGTTGCCACGTTACGAGTGAGGCGTGGTGTTCCATCTCCGTCAGCACGACGCGGTCGCCGGCCTCGAGTTCGTTCAGACCCCACGAGTATGCGACCAGATTCTCGCTTTCGGTCGTGTTCTTCGTGAAGATTACCTCCTCGCGGCCGTCGGCGTTGATAAAGTCGGCGACGCGGTCGTGGGCCTTCTCGTAGGCAATTGAGGCCTCTTGGCTCAGATGGTGGATGCCCCGGTGGACGTTCGAGTTGTACCGGCGGTAGTACTCGCTCATCGCGTCGACGACCGGATCCGGCGTCTGGGTCGTCGCCGCATTATCGAGGTAGACGACCTGCTGGCCGTCGAACTCCCGCTCGAGGATGGGAAACTCCTCGCGGATGGCCTCGACGTCGAGCGACTCGAGATTCTGCTGACTCATTGGCGTCTAGGAGGGAGTCCAGACAAAACACTCCTTCGGTCCCTGCGCCAGTGTGCCCGTCGATTCGGTACAGACTCGCTCGAGACTATTGCGAAACCTCGAGAATCCGTACGTCGCAGTCGTTACAGGTAATCGCGTACACCTGTCGGGACCGACAGCAGGATTCGACGGTCTCTTCGTCCAGCGAGATGTCGCTCTCGCAGGTCGGACACGTCTCGATAAACGCTCGTAGACCGTTTGCAAGCTGGCTGCACTGTTGAATCGTCAGCCGGTCCCACTCGGGCAGGCGCTCGGCGAGGACGCGCTTGGCGGCGATGTCTGCGAGCACCGCGGCCTCGGATTCCCAGCGTGCCGCGAGTCGTCCGTTGACCCGTGCGACCGCGTAGCGGCTGGTCTCGAGTTCGACGGCCTCGGGATCAGTCTCGAGGAACTCCGCGAGTTGTACCTCGCGGTCGCCATCGCGGAGGGCGTCGATTTCGGCCTGCCACGCCGTCTCGATGTCGGATGTGAGACAGAGGTCCGCTTCCTCGTCCAGTTCGTCGGGGTCGCCGACTGCATCGTTTTCGTCTCCGTCCGCGCCACCTCCCTCGGCTGGCCCAACACAGGGAACGAGAATCTCGTGCTCGAGAAACAGCTGTTCCGGATCGACGTGTTCGGGTGGCTCTGGTTCCGTGGCAGTGTCCGTTTCACCGGCCGTCTCGGACGTGACCTGTTCGGCATCTGTCTCCGACGCTGACGCTGTCGCTGTCTCAGCGGGAGTCGTTTCGGCGGCGGTGTCGGACTCGTCGTCCTCGAGCGTGGCTGTCCCCTCATTGTCGAGTGCAGCACCGCCCTCATCTCCGAGCACAGCGTTTTCTTCCCGCTCGAGTGCAGCGGCCTCCTCGAACGTGAGCGGCTCTTTGTCGAACTTTGCGAGCAGCCAGTCGGGGAAGTACCGTTTCGTCAGCGTCGGCGTGCCGGGGACGAGATAGCCCCGGAGATAGATCGTCGCGAGTGACAGTCCGAAAACGACCGCGCCGGCGGGAACGAACGCGACGCCGACGGCGAGTGCGATCACAACGGCGATGATGAGGTTCACTGCGGTACAGGGGACACACCGATTTTCGCCGGTATATTCGTCCTGCCGGAGTTGCTCGACCGGTCCTGGAAGCTCGAGTGGCATATTCATACAGTCGAAGTAGCCCCTCAAAAATCTTCACCTGCTGTGGTCCGGGCAGCGAGCGTCTTTGCACACCTGTTCAATCACGGTACTGCTTTCCCGGAGTGAAACCGCCCCTCCGGCTTATATGCCCCATCGTGGTAGGTCACCGTAATGACAGCAATCGAAACGACCGCCCTGACGAAACAGTACGGCGACGTCACCGCCGTCGACGGCCTCGAGTTGACGGTCCGAGAGGGTGAGGTGTTCGGCTTTCTGGGCCCGAACGGGGCCGGCAAGTCGACGACGATCAACATGCTGCTCGATTTCGTCCGCCCGACGAGTGGCTCCGCGACAGTTCTCGGCTACGACGCCCAGACGGAGGCCGACCAGATCAGCGAGCGGGTCGGCATTCTCCCCGAAGGGTTCGATATCTACCCGCGGCTTACCGGCCGCCGACACGTCGAGTTCGCTATCGAGACGAAACACGCCGACGACGACCCCGAGGAACTCCTCGAGCGGGCTGGCCTCGACCCCGACGCGTGGGACCGCGTCGCTGGCGGGTACTCGACTGGTATGCGCCAGCGACTTGCGATGGCGATGGCGCTGGTCGGCGACCCTGACCTGCTGATTATGGACGAGCCCTCCTCCGGACTCGACCCCCACGGCATCCGCGAACTGCAAGACCTCGTCCGCGCGGAAGCCGACCGCGGCACGACCGTCTTCTTCTCGAGTCACATCTTAGAGCACGTCGACGCGGTCTGTGACCGAATCGGTGTCCTGACGAACGGCACCCTCGTTGCCGTCGATACCATCGACGGCCTCCGAGACTCACTCGGCGGTGATGCGACAGTGACACTGACGCTCGCTGGCGCTCCGGATACCTACCTCGAGACCGCCCAGTCGGTTGCGGGAATCACCGAGGTGACACCAACGGCACGGACCCTCGAGTGTGCCGTCGCGGAGCCAGCGGCGAAAGCGCCGCTGATCACCGCACTCGACCAGGCTGGCGCGACCATCGAGGACGTCCAGATTTCGGACGTCTCGCTCGAGTCGCTGTTCACGCAGTTGACTGACGAGACTGCTGGGACAGAGAGTGAGAAGGCTGACGCGGACGCCGACAATGAGAGCGACGAGCAGACGCCAGCGGAGTCAGACGCCCAGACGGAACCGGTGCAAGCGGAGGCGAGCGAGTAATCGATGGTCTCACACATCGCTACCGTCGCCCGCAAGGACTTCGACGATGCCAGTCGCTCGAAACTCCTCTGGGCGCTGATCGGCTTGCTCGTTGGGATGGTCGTCATCGGCTACGCGGCCATCTGGTACGTCGTCGACGATGCGAGCGCGTCCGAGGTGCTTGGCTTCCTCGGCTTTCCGCTCCAGACGCTCGTCCCGATTGCCGCGCTCATTACGGGCTACATGGCCGTCGTCGGCGAACGACGGTCGGGCAGCATCAAACTCCTGCTCGGGCTGCCGCCGAATCGAGCCGATGTCGTCTTCGGCAAACTCCTCGGTCGAGCGACCGTCATCGGGACAGCAATCGCACTCGCGTTCGTCACCGCGCTCGTGTTGAGTTCGATCTTCTTCGGCGCGGTTCCGCTGTTCGCGCTGGTCGAGTTCGGCCTCCTGACGCTGCTGTTCGGCGTCGCCTTCGTCGGCTTCGCCGTTGGCGTTTCCGCGGCCGTTGCGACTCGAGGCAAGTCCATGGCCATCGTCGTCGGCAGCTACATGCTGTTCGTCGCCCTCTGGGAACTCGTCACCGCCGGCCCCTATCGCCTGCTCTACGGTGAGGGTCCCGGAACGGAGCCGGCGACGTGGTATCTCGTCCTCGAGCAACTGAACCCGCTGACGGCCTACACGACGCTTGCAACCGAGATCGTCGAGGGCACAATCCCGCCGTTTACCTTCCAGTACGGCCTCGAGAGCTTCGAAGCCTCCCAGATGACACCTGCCGAACGCTACGCTGGCGAGGCACCGTTTTACTTACAAGAATGGTTCGGCATCGTCGTCCTGCTCGGCTGGTTGCTCGTGCCCGCGCTGATTGGCTACTATCGGTTCAGCAGAGCAGATCTGTAATTGACAACTGACTGTCAGTACAGCCGCAACAACTGCGCGTGCAGGGTCTCGCCGACCTCGAGGACGTTCGCTTCGTCGACGAAGCCTTCCTCGATGGCGAGTTCGACCGCGCGGGTGCCGACGATGTTGGCCACGTCGGCCCGCGCTAAGCTCTCGACGACCGCCGTCTCGTCGACCTCGTCGCCGCCGTAGAACTCCTCGGTGACGGTCAGCGAGAGGTCGTCGGCTTCGTACGTCTCGCCGACGACGTCGCTATCACAGACCGCGACGAGCAGCCCCTCCTGAGTTTCTCGTTCGTTGACGATCATCGAACAGCCCTACTCGAGTTCCCACTCGCGGTCGTCGTCTTTCGGTGCGGGACCCGGATCGGTCACGTCGACGCTTGGATCCTCTGGGGTGTGTCGCGGCTGGGTGTTGGACTGTTGGTCCTGCTGTGTGCCCGCCCCGCCGACGTTCTGGCCCTGCATTTCTTGGCGCTCTTCCATGACACGCTGTTCGGCGCGTTCACGCATTTCGTTTGCCTCGTCGGCAATCTCTTCGGCCTCGTCGTACTCGCCCAGCTCCTCGAGAATTTCTGCTTTCTCCTCGAGCACTTTGGCGTTTCGAAGCCCCAGCCGAACCGCGTTATCAATGCAGTGCAGCGCCTCCTCGGAGAGGCCGCGCTCCGAGAGGAAGAAGGCCCGATTGAACCAGCCTTCGGCGAAGCGCTCGTCGATCTCGACGGCGCGTTCGGCGTGCTCTAAGGCCTCGGATGTCTCGCCGAACTCCCAGAGCGCGTACGCGAGGTTCGTCTCTGCCGTCGCGGCGTGGTCGCTGTCGCCGTCGATCCGGAGCGCCTCGCGGTAGGCTCCGATTGCCGCGTCGTACTCCTCGAGTTCGGCGTGAGCAACGCCTTTGTTGACCCACGCCTCCTGTTCGAGGCGGTCGTCCTCGGCGAACTGGGCGGTTCGGTCGAAGGCGTCAGTGGCTTGCTCGTAGCGGTTGATCTGCATGTAGTTCAGCCCGACGTCGAGCAGTTCCGTGGCGTCGACTTCGTCGCTCCCGATGTTCTCTGCGTCGAGCGTATCGGAGACGACGCGGGAGTCGACAGGGTCGACCTTTCCGGGATCGACGCCCAGTTCGGGTGGGTCGAGATCGAACTCGTCGTAGAGTTCGTCAAACCCGTCCCCTTCGGAGAACTCGTGGCTATCGTCCTCGCGGTCAGTCATGAACCGATTTTGGCGGCGAGGACTGTTAAGACCTGCGACCCGGCTATCGCGCGGCCTCGCGACTCCCTGCGGACGACTCTTTCGCGCTCACCGCCCTCGAGGCCCCGCGGTGAGTCCTCTTGTCATTGTCCGAAGCGACTGCGTCACCGATGCGGGATGTGGCAACCCGAGTCGGTAGCGAATCCGATCTTGGCGCTTGAACGGTTCGAACACTGCTGGCTCCTCGAGTTCCCAGACCGATGCAAGAGCGCCGCGATACCCTTGTCGCTTGAGGATGGCGTTCGCCGCGCGGCGACCGGCTTCGTTCGCTGACTCCATCGACGCCAGATCGGAGTTCGTCCGCACGTAGTCGCTCGCGAGCGTGAGATTTCGCACACCAACGTCTGCAGGCGGGCGATTCTGGAGCGCGCCGACGGTGTTGATCAACAGGGGTGAACGATTTGTGACGCCGTCGTCGGTTTCGACGATAGCCGGGTCGAGAAACCAGTCGACGAGCATGTCGTCGGTGAGTCTCGCCGCGCTTGCAGAGTCACTGTGGCTGTTTAGGTGCTGTTTCAACTGCGCCCAGATCTCCGTCGCGATCTCCTCCCGCGTACACGATCTTGCCGGCTTTTCGACGACGGTCCCCGGCGTTTCCCAATCCGAGGCGATCACCGAGAGGACGCCCTCGACAGCCTCGGGGCCGCGGCTCTCGAGATCGTAGCCGCTCCAGAACTGACGCTGGGAAATCGAGGTGAGCGCCCACGGCGAGTCGGTGTAGACTTGATGGCCGCGAGACAGCGCGACATCGTCGGTCAGGTAGAACTGAATCCCGTTCATCCAGGCTGTCTCGAGGCGGTCGATTCGGCCGAGTTCGGGCGCGATCCGGGTGAGAGACGGCTCGACGAACTCGGGAGCAACCTCGACCGGCACTGCGAGAACGTACTCGTCGGCCGTGACGCGTTCGCCGGTTTCCAACACGAGCCCAGAGACATCTCTCCCATCCGCCTCGAGTCGCGCGACCGGCGTATCCGGCCGAAGAGCGACGCCGAGGGTCTCGAGGGCGGTGAGCCAGGGGTCGATCCAGGCCTCGTTTGTCGGCGCGTTCAACACCTGTTCGGTCGGCTGCGTCAGATCGAGTCGGCCAAACAGCAACTGCAGGTAGATCGTTCCAATTGTCCGGGCGCTACCGACCTGTGGGCGAAGTGCAACGAGCGCCTGCGTGGCGTATGCGAGTCGGTCCCGAAACGCCTGCGAGCGGTGCTCGGCGTCGATAAATTCCCACCAGGAGATGTCGTCGAGTTCGTTTTCGCGGCGCTCCTCACAGGCGGTCAACAGGTAGAGCAATCGCTCGAGTAGAAAGCGCACGTCCTCGGGCGGCAGGTCCTCGGCAAAGGCCGGCCGGAGTGCCTCGAGCCAGCCCTGGATCGAGGTTGGAGTGGACGTCTCGGCGACTGTCTCGGACTCCGTTGCGCTCGCGATCAGCGTCGCTTCGGTTTCGACGAGATTGTCCGCGACGGTGCCCTCGGTGTCCGGAATGCGGGCCATCGTATCGATGACGTGACGGTAGAACGCTGGAAAGAAGCGAAAACCGTGTTCGCCGTGCAGTGGGGAGGGTCCGTCCGCAACGGGCATCGAGCGTGCTTTCCCGCCGAAGCGGTCGTTGGCCTCGAAGACGGTCACGTCGATCCCGCGCTCAGCGAGTTCATGGGCCGCGGTGAGGCCGCCGATTCCGCCGCCGATGACGGCAACGTCAGTCATGGGTCTTCGTCCGGGTCCGACGGGAATAATCTTCGACCCTAACGACCGAGGCTCCCACTGCGAAGCCACCGCAAGCGCAATTTTCAATGACGGCTGCCGTCGTAGAACGCCGTATGAGCGATCGACTGTTCGTCAGCGTCGACCTGCCGGACGACCTCGCCGACCCAGTTGCCGACTTGCAAGCCGAGTTCGCGAATGCGGGCGGCCTCACGTTCACCGACCCCGAACAGGCCCACCTCACGCTGAAATTCCTCGGCGATGTGGACGAAACCCAACTCCCCGACCTCACACGCGAACTTGCCGCCGCGGTCGCTGACGCCGACATCTCCCCCTTCGAGGCCCGATTCGGCGGCCTGGGCGTCTTTCCAAGCCTCGAGTACATCAGCGTGCTCTGGCTCGGCACCGAAACCGGCGGTGAGGAACTGACGCGGCTTCACGAGGCACTCGAGGAGAGAACGATGGCGATGGGGTTCGAGCCTGAAACCCACGAGTTCACGCCACACGTCACCCTCGCGCGAATGGAACACGCTGGCGGCAAGGAACTGGTCCAAGAACTTGTCACCGAACGCGACCCGACCGTCGGCGAGATGCGCGTCGACGAAATTCGCCTAACCGAGAGCACCCTGACCAACGAAGGACCTGCATACGCGACGGTCGAACGGTTCTCGCTCGAGTAGCCGTCCGATTATCCAACACTCAGGACAGTTGATCGGTCACAGCGGCCAACTATCACGAACGCGCGTTTGTCCGTCTGAGGACGAAAGGGTATGATGCCCGTGATTGGTGTAGGATTCCAGCGTCGCTATGGCTGGCCCCGACCGCGACGGCGATAGGAGTCGACGGCCTCGAGTCGTCAGTCGACGCGAACTGCTGACCGCAGTCGGTGGCGCAGCCGCAGCGTCGACGGTCGTTCCTACGACGACCACTGCAACCGCGAGCGAGTCGCCCGTGACCGTACGCATCTATCCCGGCCCCGTCCCGCTCCACGGCTGGCTTCACGCCGGGGTCACCGGCATGCGCAGCGACTGGCCGGAACCCTACCGCGACGCAATGGCCGCAGTCGAGGAGTCGCTGGATCGCGTCCTCGAATATGCGAACGCGGAGTCGAGACTCGAGGGCCTCGAGATCTCCCTCGAGCGAGGTGCTCCAGTTCGGTTTCCACTCTCGGACGCGCCGCTGTCGTCGGAGGCCGTTGTGCCGTCGCTGTCGACGGTGCTTGCAAACTTTCGCGAGCAGGTGCGCGAGCGCAACGCCCTTTCTGCCCGAACCTCACATGTCCTGTTTTGCTGGTCGCCGCTGAACTTCCGGGTCGGCTACGGCGGAACGCTGACGCCGAACGCGGAACTGGGCTCGAGGGCCGGCGACGGCGACAACGAGGATAACTCCGCCGACAGAGACGAACACGTCGATGGCGCGCTAACGGTCGCGAACCTCGGTGCGACTGAGATTTGGGATTCGCGGCCGATCACGCGAAATATGGCGATCCACGAGACGCTGCATACGTTTCTCTCACCAGAAGTTGCCGACGAAGTCGGTGGCTCTCCCTGTGATCACGATCTGGGCACTGCGGTGCGGACCGGCGAGGACGGCCGCACGATGGAAGTCACGCCCATGGCCACCGCCTACGCCGGCCCGGACGAACTCGGCGGCGGCACTCGTTTCCACGGTCGGGGCTGTCACGACCACGGCGAGTTTCATCGCCACGACGGCCTCGAGAACGTCGATGAGTGGACCTACACCACCGAACCGAGCCAGGCCACACTCGAGGCGGTAACGCGCTATCTCGAGCGAACGGTGTGACGAATCGGGTGGGGGCGCTTAACGGGGCTCACACTCTCGGTCTCCAATGGACAAGATTTTAAGCCACCGTGGGCTACGTTCGGCTACTATGGGTAAGAAATCGAAGGGCAAGAAGAAGCGACTTGCCAAACTCGAGAACCAGAACAGCCGCGTTCCGGCCTGGGTCATGATGAAGACTGACATGGAAGTCCAGCGGAACCCGAAACGACGCAACTGGCGACGTAGCAGCACTGACGAGTAACGATGAGTGCAAGTGATTTCGAGGAACGCGTCGTTACCGTTCCGCTGCGAGACGTCAAGAAGGGAGCAAATCACGAGGCCGCGGATCTCGCCATGCGACTCATCCGCGAGCACCTCGCGCAACACTTCTCCGTCGACGAAGACGCCATCCGCCTCGATCCCTCGATCAACGAGGCAATCTGGTCGAAGGGGCGTGCGAACCCGCCGCGTAAGCTTCGGGTCCGTGCCGCTCGCTTCGACGAGGAAGGCGAGGCCGTCGTCGAGGCCGAGGTCGCCGACTAAACTTGCAACGACTCGCCTTCGCCGGGTCGGCCTACGTCGGTGTCTTCGCTCGCGCGACCGACTCGTGCGTGCTCGTCCGACAGGACCTCGATGACGACCTCGTTGCCGATCTGGAAGACGAACTCGAGGTGCCCGCCATCCAGACGACCGTCGGCGGTTCCTCGACGGTCGGCGCGTTAGCGACGGGCAACGAAAACGGCCTGCTCGTGAGCTCGCGCGTCCTCGAGTACGAACGCGAACGACTTGAGGACGAACTCGGCGTACCCGTCGCGGAACTACCGGGTAACGTCAACGCTGCCGGGAACGTCGTTCTCGCGAACGACTACGGCGCGTACGCCCACCCCGACCTGACGCGAGAGGCGATCCAGATCATCAAAGACACTCTCGAGGTTCCCGTCGAACGCGGCGACCTCGCCGGTGTTCGAACCGTCGGGACGGCCGCCGTCGCGACGAATTCCGGGGTGCTCTGCCATCCGAAGGCAACCGACGAGGAACTCGATTTCCTCGAGGATGCCCTCGACGTGCGAGCCGATGTCGGCACCGTCAACTACGGCGCGCCACTCGTCGGCTCCGGACTGCTCGCGAACGAATCCGGCTATGTCGTCGGCGAAGACACGACTGGACCGGAACTCGGCCGGATCGAAGACGCGCTCGGCTATCTCGAGTAACTCGTTTCTACTCGATGCGACCGCGTCGACACTCTGCGATATCCTCGAGTCACCGACTCAGTCGTTGATCTCTCGAGAAGGTATCCTCTTGCTATTCCTGCGGTTCGAACTCGTGAAGAACGACCTCGCTGTCGTCGTCCCACTCGAAGTTATCGTGGGCGCGCTCGAGCAGGTTCCGATAGGCCTCGAGGTCGTCCATGCCTTCGGCCTGTGCGTCTTCGTCGGTCAGATCGCCGAGCGTGCGCTCGCTCACGGTGGTCACCTCGAACGTTGTCTCCTCGATGGTGAACGTATCACCCTCCTCGGCGTACTGATGGCCGCGATGGATCTGGGTAACCGCGCCCTTGAGGGCCTGTTCTTGCATTCGGTCGCTGGGCAGCAACTCGCTGGGTTCGATTTCGCTCATCACTCACTGGTGGGGTCGCGACAGGCAAATCGTTTGGCCGTACCGTGGCGCGCCAGCCAGGGATAGAAGGGAAGACTCTTCCGACTGCCCGCCGCACGTGTAGCCATGAGTCAGTTCACAGTCACCGGTCAGTTTGAGACCCGCGACGGGTCCTCGAAGTTCGAAACGACAATCGACGCCGAAAACGAAAACCTCGCTCGCGAACACACCTACTCCCAGCTTGGGAGCCAGCACGGACTCAAACGCACGCAGATCGACCTCGAAAGCCTCGAAGAGGGTGACAACTAATGGGTCAGCAGCAACTTCAGCAGCTCTCTCAGGAACTGCAGGAACTCGAAGAGCAGATCAACGCCCTCGAGGGCGAAGTCGAGTCGCTGCGCCAGGAGAAAACCGAAATCGACGAGGCCACCGAGGCGCTCGAGACGCTCGAGTCGGGTTCGACCGTGCAGGTCCCACTCGGCGGTGGCGCGTACCTTCGCGCGACGGTTGAGGATATCGACGAAGCAATCGTCGAACTCGGCGCGAACTACGCAGCGGAGTTCGAACAGGATGGCGCTGTCGACGCCCTCGAGAACAAGAAAGAACTCGTCGACGAGCAGATTTCCGACCTGAACGACGAGGTCACTGAACTCGAAGCCGAGAGCCAGCAACTCGAACAGCAGGCCCAGCAGATGCAACAGCAGGCGATGCAACAGCAGATGCAGCAGATGGGTCAGGGACAGGGCCAGCCTGACGCTGACGAATAACCCCGCGAATCGCTAGATTCGCACCCGCAGATACCATGTTCGATAACCTGAAAGATAAACTCGGGAGCTTCCGGAAAGACGCCGAAGAGGCGGCTGAAGAGAACGTCGAAGAGGTCGAGGACGAAGACGACCTCGAGGAGATAGACGAGACGCAGGTCGAAGCCGACGCCGACCTCGAGGAGATAGACGAGACGCAGGTCGAAGCCGACGCCGACCTCGAGGCGGATGCCGCCGAACCCCCTGCTGAGAGCGACGCGGCGCAATCAGCCGAGCCGGACGCTTCGGAGACCACTGCAGTCGACGATGGCGTTGCCGACCAACAGGGGAGGCCAGCCGAGTCGGCAGCGGCAGGTGAGACGGTTGACCCCGGTACTGAACCGGACTCGGAGCCGGAATCCGAACTCGACGCTGAAAGCGACTCCAGTCTCGACCTCGAGGGACTGATCGAGGACGACGAGGACGTCGCCGACGCTGCAACCGACGAGTCCGCCGCAGCCGACTCGTCCGGCGGCCCCGACATCATCGCCGATCCGGCGTTCAGTGGCGCTGATGACGATGACGAGGAAAACGAGTCTACCGGCTTCGGTCGGAAGGCTAAATCCCTCGTCAAAGGCAAGTTCGTCATCGAAGAAGAAGATCTCGAGGGACCGTTACAGGAACTCGAGTTGGCGCTGCTTGCGGGTGACGTGGAGATGGGCGTCGTCGACGAAATTCTCGACAACCTGCGCGACGAGCTCATCGGCGAGACGCGTGCCTTCACGACGTCGACTGGCGACGTGATCGAGGAAGCGCTTCGCGACGCCATCTACGACGTGATCAGTGTCGGCCAATTCGATTTCGACGAGCGCATTGCCATCGAAGACAAGCCAGTCACCATCGTCTTCACCGGCGTCAACGGCGTCGGCAAGACGACCTCGATTGCGAAGATGAGCCGCTATCTCGAGGAACGGGGCTACTCTTCGGTGATGGCAAACGGCGACACCTACCGGGCCGGTGCGAACGAGCAGATTCAGGAACACGCCGACGCACTCGAGACGAAGTGCATCAGCCACGAACAGGGCGGCGACCCCGCCGCGGTGTTGTACGACGCCGTCGAATACGCTGAGGCCAACGACATCGACGTGGTCCTCGGCGATACGGCAGGCCGACTCCACACCGACGAGGGGTTGATGGACCAACTCGAGAAGATCGACCGCGTCGTCGACCCCGATATGACGCTGTTCGTCGACGAAGCCGTCGCCGGGCAGGACGCAGTCAACCGCGCTCGAGAGTTCAACAACGCTGCTGAAACCGACGGCGCAATCCTGACGAAAGCCGACGCCGACTCCAACGGTGGCGCGGCGATCTCGGTGGCTCACGTCACCGGAAAGCCGATTCTGTTCCTCGGCGTCGGTCAGGGCTACGACCATCTCGAGCGGTTCGATCCCGACGACATGGTGGACCGACTGCTCGAGGACGAGGACGACGGATAGAGACCCGGCGCCGACATGGCACATCGGTCGGTACCCACTTTTGCGGCGCAGTTCGACCGATTGGGCTACCTCGAGTTACCTCGAGTGTGAGTGGCTTCCGCGTTATATGGTGTCAAGGGTTCTGAAACACCAACTCTCGAGTCTGCGACGTACCGGAGTATATTTCCGCTATTGGTGACGGTTTCGTTGGCTTGGTAATCACGGCAGGGTCGTACTGACCTGTGGGTGTGATTTCTGGAAACAGCCGTATTCGGAGTCGGAACGATGAGGCAATATTTACTCGTTCGACTGACCCACGACATGATTCGCCTTGTTGCGGGAGGGTATACGTATCTGGTTCTAGTACCCGTTAAACGATGGTTGTTGAAGGTAGCGTCTGCGATTCACTGGCTCCTATCACTTCTCGGTGGTTCGCATGAATACAGTCGAACAGCACAAACAGGAAAAACATCCCCTTGACGTTATTGAGGATGTCTACGACTACGCGGAGGGCGAACTCACTGACGAGGAAATCGAGGAACGCGCCGGTGGCGGCGAGTGGGAGCGTCTGAAGTGGGCGGGCATGTACTCCCAGAAGCAGGACGACTACTTCATGATCCGGACCAAGGTCCCGGGTGGCTATCTCACCCCCGACCAGGCTGAGGTCATCGGTGAGGTCACGGATGACCTCGCCGTCGCCCCCGAGGAGTACGGAGGCGAGGAACAGAACGAACTGTGGGGCGACGCCTACCTCGACATCACCACCCGACAGGACATCCAGAAACACTGGATCCGCGTCGAGGACGTCCCCGAGATGTGGGAGCGCTACGACGAGGTCGGCCTGACGACGATTCAGGGCTGTGGTGACTCCGCACGGAACGTGCTTGGCTGCCCCGCAGCCGGGCTCGACGACCACGAGTGTTTCAACGCCCAGCCGGTCATCGACGCCGTCTCGGACTACTTCACCGAGAACCGCGAGTACGCCAACCTGCCCCGGAAGTTCAAGATCACGATCACGGGCTGCAAACACGATTGTGCCCAGTCCCAGATCAACGATCTCGGGCTCGTCCCGGCACAGAAAGAGATCGGCGGCGAGCACTACTACGGCTTCCACGCCCGCGTCGGTGGCGGCCTCTCGGATGGTCCCCGCATGGGCTCGGAACTCGATGTCTTCATCCAGCCCGAACATGCCGTCGAGTTCTGTCGCTCTGTCGCCCAGACGTTCAAGGAACTCGGCGACCGGCACAACCGCGGGGTCTGCCGCATGCGCTATCTCGTCGAGCAGATGGGTCCCGAGAAGTTCGAGGAAGCCATCCGCGACCGCTGTACCGTCGATCTGCCCGAACGCGGCGAGGGTCTGACGGAAGGCTACAAGGGCGACCACGTCGGCGTCCACGACCAGAAACAGGACGGCCTGAAATACGTCGGCTTCAACGTCATCGCCGGCCGCATGGGTGGCGACGAGTTCGCCGAGGCCGCCCGTGCCGCGAAGAAGTACGGCACCGAGGACGCCTCCGTGCGCCTCGCAACCGATCAGAACTTCCTCATTAGCCACATCCCCGAGGAAAACGTCGAGGATCTGCTGGCCGAACCGTTCGCCCAGGAGTACCAGCCCGATCCCGGTCCGTTCTCCCGCGGTGCAGTCGGCTGTACGGGCAACGAGTTCTGTAACTACGCGATCATCGAGACCAAGAAACGAACCAAGCGCTGGGCTCGAGAACTCGACAAGCGAATCGACACGCCCGACGATCTCGAGGTCGTCCGGATGCACATGTCCGGCTGTTCCGCGTCGTGTGCACAGCCACAGATCGCGGATATCGGCTTCCGTGGCGAGACAGTCAAACTCGACGCAGACGAGGCCCCGGACGATATTCAGGCACCCAACGAGGAGGGCGACAATCTCGTCGAAGGGATGGACTTCGGTCTCGGCGGCGCGCTCGGAACGGACAACGAGTTCCTCGATTGGGTCCAGACCGCTGTGCCTGCCCACGCCGTTATTCCGGCTCTCGAGAAGCTGTTCGACGCCTATTCCGACGACCGGAACGACGACGAGCGCTTCTACGCGTGGTGTCGTCGGGTCGACAACGAGCGACTGCGGACGATCATGCAAGGAGCTGAGGCCCCGGTTGCTGGAGGTGTTGCGCATGGAGACTAACGGAACCGACGATGAAAAGCGTCCGTTCCCCGGCGTCCCAGAGTCTGAGGACGAGGACGAAGCCGTTATTGTCTCTGATGCAGGATCCACCCCACGCTCTCGAGCAGAATCCGACAACGCTCGAGAAGGCACAGTGCAGGCGTCTGAGGGCGAGAGTTGCTCGCCGGATACCTGTACCTGCGGCGAGCAGACGGCCGACGCCGCCGACACCAGCGACCAGCGCGTCGCTACCGACGGAGCCGGCGTCGCAAACGTCGACGAGAACGGCGAACTCGGCGACCTCGAGTTCACCGAGCCCGCGACGGACGTGAGCCAGGACGTCTACGACGACGCGCCGGACACCCGCGTTGGGATTCCGGACGGCGTCGACCTTGAGACGCCGGAGTACTCGATTCGCTCGCAGATGAACGACATCGAGACGCCGGACGAGAAGACCTGGTTCATGGAACTCGACGAGGCGGTCATCGACGAAGGCCGCTGTATCCAGTGTGGGACGTGTGTCGCCGCCTGTCCGTCTGACTCGATTGGAATCGACGACGACGGACTGCCGGAACTCGTCAAGATGTGTACCGGCTGTTCGCTCTGTTGGGACTTCTGTCCGCGGGGCGGGCTCCGGTACGAGCGCCAGTGGAAGATCACCGGCGGCGAGGACAACGTCAAGGGCGCTGGCGACCCGATCACGGAGTTCTCCGCGAAGGTCGACGACGACTGGACCGACAACGCCCAGGACGGCGGCGTCGTCACCGGGATGCTCGCGACCTTACTCGAGGAAGGAGAGATCGACGGGGCACTCATCGCGACCGAAAGCGAGGAGGACGCCTGGAAAGCAGAAAGCTTCCTTGCGACGACGAAAGAGGAACTCATCGAAAACGCCGGCACCGTCTACAACCAGACGATGGCACTCGGCAACCTCAATCTCGAGCAGTGGGAGGACAAACTCCCCGACAAGGACTGGGAGGACCTCTCGCTGGCCCTCGTCGGCACGCCGTGTGAGATCGAAGGCATCCGCGCCCTGCAGGACTTCGAGTGGGACTACCAGAAACAGGACGAAGGCGTCCGCGCCATCGACTACACCATCGCCCTGATGTGTACGAAGAACTTCAACTACCAGAGTCTCATGGGCGAGATGGTCCAGGAACAGCGCGGCATCGACCCCGAAGACATCGGCAAGATGGACGTCCTCCACGGCAAGATGATGATCTACGGCCACGACGGCGAGATGATCTTAGAGGAGGACATCAAGAACTTCCACGACGCCGCGCTCAAAGGCTGTGACGAGTGTGCTGACTTCACCGGCTTCTGTGCCGACGTGACAGTTGGTTCTGTTGGCTCCTCAGATGAGTACTCGAGCGTCATCCTCCGAACTGAACAGGGTGTCAAGGCATGGGACCTCACCGAGCCGAACCTCGAGTACCACGATCTCGAGGACAAATCTGCCGTCGGGAAACTCCAGGGCTGGGACAAGAAGAAGGCCTTCGAGAGCCTCGAGCGGCCGTTCGATCCCGATGCACCGCGATTCATCGACTACACGGACCACGCCGAGAACTACGGCACGGCGCTGAACCCACACGACCAGGGTCACTAATCGGCCGTAACTGCGTTTTTGTCGTCTACTCGAATGCTGTAGCCACGCGTGTCTTACGCGTCGATCATGTACGACGTCACGTCGTTCGTCTCGGTGACCGTGACCGCAACCTCGAGTGCGTCGCCCTCGGGCTGGTATAGCTCTCGGACTGCTGTTTCCGGCTTCGGTGCGGTTTCAGTTGGGAACAGCAACTCGAGGTCGCCATCGACGGCCTCGCCGCGGCGTTCGCCGGTCACCTGGACGACCGTTTCATCGTCGAAATGGACGGTAATGCCACGCGCGGGTTTGCCGGTCGCGTCTGGGTCTGCCTCGAAGGTCACGGCGCGAACGCCATCGCCGCGTTCGAACGCCCGCGGTTCGTCCGTCGGGACGGTCTCGCCGTACTGCTCGTCAAAATACGACTCGAGGCGGGTGAGTGCTGGGGCCTCGAGCGCCTGCGCGGCGAGCGACTCCACTGCAGGTGCGTCCAGTTCCGTTACTCGCTGGGTGGCGTCCATGTCCGTCGCCACATCGATTGGGCCGAAAAGCGTTGGCGTCGCTCTCGGCTGGTGCGAGTTTATATCGTAGCTGGTTCGAGTGTCAGGTGGTCGACCGGTACCGGTTAATAATTGGTCAGTGTACTGGATAGTATGTCACGTGGTATCGGCGAATTCGGCCCGATTCAAGAAGTCATTCCTGAGTGGGCTGCAGTGCTCGTGGCTCTCCTCACACAACTTGGCGACGTGTGGTTTCTCGCCATGCTCGTCGGCGTGGTCTACTGGTTTCACGCAACCAAACGTGAGGACGCAATCGTCATCGTCGGTCTCACGCTCGGCGGGTTGGCGCTGATCACCTCGCTGAAACACGTCTTTGCACTTCCGCGGCCGGGCCAGCCACTCGTTTCCCTCGAGTCGCTGCCGTGGCTGGTGCAGCCGCTGTACGAAGCGACGGCGATGGCCAGCGGCTACGGCTTCCCGAGCGGTCACGCGTTGATGACGACCGTCGTCTACGTGAGTCTGGCCAGACGGCTCTCGGTCGGGACGGCGCGACAGCGATTCGCCGTCGCAGCAGCGGTTATCGGACTCGTCGGGGTGTCACGAATCGCACTCGGCGTCCACTATCTCGTCGATATCGTCGCTGGGATCGCTGTCGGCCTCGTGTTTCTGGCCGGTACCGAGCGACTGCTCGAGCGCTACTCAAGTGAACAGGGCACTGTTGCACTCGCGCTTGCAATCGTCCTGAGTGCGCTCTGTCTCGGCGCTAGTAGCGTCGATCCTGATTCCGTCTTGCTTTTGGGTGCCGCTCTCGGTGTCTTTGCTGGCTGGCAACTCGTTCGACTCGGCACCGAACTTGCCACACTCGAGCGGCCGTCCCGCGCAGTGCGTCCGATTGCCTTCCGTGGTGGACTCGCTGTAGCTGCGCTTGCGCCACTGGGTGTTGCGCTCGAGTACTTTGCGCTCCTCTCACTTCCGGCGGCAGGCGGCGCGCTCGGACTCGCACTCGCAGTCGTCGTTACGATCCCAGTGCTCCACCATTCCGAGCGGGCGAGTCGCGTCTGGACGGCGACCGTCTTCTGGGCGACAATGGCTTTGCTCGGGCTGAAACACCTCTGTCGGCCATCGACGTGGCGTCGCGGAGTCAGCCGCTGCCGGGCCGGGGTCTCCACCGCTCGAGGATACGTTCGAGACTACCGACGGACAGGTGACGATCACCAGCGGTCCTGACAGGAGCAGTCCATGCGAGCGACCATCGGGTGCATTCGAGACACGCGACTCGAGCGGGCGCGATCAGCGACCTTTTCTCTGCTCATGAGTTCAACACTACCAATGTCAACGGACTCGGGGACTGCAACCATTCGCGTCGCAACGCCGGCCGACGCGGAGCCGGTGCAGGCGATTTATGCACCGTTCTGTGACTCGTCGGCGGTTACGTTCGAGGAATCCGCACCAGCCGTCTCCGACATGGCGGACCGGATCGACTCGACACTCGAGGACTACCCGTGGCTCGTTTGCGAACACGACGGCGAGGTGGTCGGCTACGCCTACGCGAGCCAACTGCGCAAGCGCCGCGCCTACCAGTGGACCGTCGAACTCTCGGTCTACGTGGCCGAGGACGCCCGCGCTGGCGGTGTCGGGCGCGGCCTCTACGAGTCGCTGTTTGCCGTGCTCGAGCGCCAGGGTGTCTGTGACGCGTACGCGGTGACAACGATGCCGAACCCCGAAACAGAAGCGTTTCACGAGCGACTGGGGTTCGAGCGGCTTGTCGACTTTCCGGCGATGGGGTACTCGAACGGCGAGTGGCGCGACGTGGCCTGGTGGCGACGGTCGCTGTCGGTGAAGCCGGCCGAGCCGGAGCCAATTACGCCGTTCGACGAGTTGCGTGAGAACGCGGCGGTCGAGGAGTTACTTGCTGTCGGCGAGGAGACGCTCCACCGGTAATTGCTGGGAACCGCTGCGGGGTTACGCCTCGAGTAGCTCCCCAACCATTCCCGAGACGTACTCGAGTTCGTCCTCGTTGACGCCGTGGCCCATTCCCTCGTAGATGCGCGTCTCGACGTCGGCGCCGAGGGCCTCAAGCACGTCGGCGGTGTCGTGGACGCGCTCTTCGGGAATGTGCGGGTCGACGTCGCTACAGCCGAGGAAGGCGGGCGTGCCCTCGAGAGCACCCTCGACTGCGGTGTACGCTTCGTGGTCGATATCCTGACCGATCAGCCCGCCACTGAAGGCGACGAGACCGCCGTATCGGTCCGGGTTGCGCGCGACGAACTCACTCGAGAGACAGGCCCCCTGCGAGAACCCAAGGATCATAATGCGCTCGAGCGGGATATCCGCGTCAGTCGCCTCGGCGATGGCGTCCTCAATGGCCTGCAGGCCGGAGGTTCGGCCGGGCTCGTTCGACTCGACAGGTTGGAGAAACGAGTTTGGATACCACGTTCGCTGGGCGGCCTGCGGGGCGAACAAGGCGACACCCTCGCGGTGGAGTTCGCTCCCCATCTGGAGGATGCTCTGGGCGGTTGCGCCCCGGCCGTGGACGAGGATGATCGCGGCCTCGGCGTCTGCGAGGTCGGTCCCGGCCGTCGCCAGGTCCTGGCCCTGATGTGGGCTCTCGCCCTCGTGTCCGCCGGGTCCGCGTCGGCTCATTCGACACCACCGACGCCCGCACTGGCGTCGGGCAGATCGTTCTTGACGACCTCGAGGCCGAGTTCCTCGATTGCGCCACGGAGGTGCTCGTCTTTGGCGTACTCCGCGCCGTCAGCCTCGCGCAGTTCCTGTGCTTTCGCGAGGATCTCGCCGTAGCGGTCGTCGGGCATCTCGTACTTGTCGGCGCTCAGTTCGATGACGAGGCCGTTGTTATCTCGCGTGTAGATCGAGTGGAAGATGCCGCGGTCGAAGACGTTGTAGCCGTGGCCGGCCTCCTCTAAGGCGTCCATGATGTCTTCGTACTCGTCGGGGTCGACGCTGAAACAGAGGTGGTGGACGGCCCCGACGCCGGCGCGCTGGCCGCGAGCGGAGGGGCGGTCGTCGCTGACGAAAAAGGTCAGGATGCGCCCGTCGCCGGTGTCGAAGAACAGATGCGTTTGGGAGGGATCGTCGAGATTCGGCTGGCGGAGAACGAGTGGCATCCCAAGCAGGTCCTGATAGAACGCCACCGTGTCCTCCTCGTTGCTTCCCCAGACCGTGATGTGGTCGGTTCCGGTCGTGTGGAAGGCGCTATCCGGCAACTCGGGCGTGACTGGGGTCTCGTGAGTGTCGGTCATAGGCTTACTCCGCGACTTCCTCACCGAAGACGCGCGCTGCGTCTGCGGGGACATCGAAGTCGTGGTAGTGTTCACCACGTACCTTCGAGAGGATGTTAAGTGCAGCGGCAGCACCGTCACCGACCGAAATCGCTGCTTGCCACTCTTCTTTGCGTCCCATCGCCCCCGTCGCGTAGACGTCGTCGACGCTCGTCTCCATCTCGACGCCGACGTCGACGACATCGTCGTCAGTGAACGCACAGCCGAGTTCTTCCGCGAGGTCGCGGTTTGCACCTGTCGCCAGCACGAGATAGTCGGCCTCGTACTCGCCCTCGTCGGTTTCGGCGACGAATCCATCGCCGGACTCGCTCACGCTCGTCACTTCCTCGCCCTGCTTGCGGTCCGCGCCGAAGTCGTCGACCTGCTGGCGCGCAGTGGCCATGAACTCGCTGCCGCCCACCGAACCGATCCCGAGGTAGTTGAACAAGTGGGCCTTGTGCATCCACGTCTCGTCGGTGTCGAACACCGTCGTCTCGAGGCCGTTCTTCTGGGCAAACAGTGCTGCGCTCAGGCCAGCAGGACCGCCACCAACAACAAGTACCGATTCGGCTGCATCGTCAGTCGTCTCAGTCATATACAGTTACATTATGTTACTGCACACGTATGAAGCCACTAGAGACATCATCGCAATCACGTAACACTCGTGTTAGTGGCACTCTCCGTTCTCGAGGGTAAGGGTGTCATACACACGCACAACGGTGTGGTGCTTCCCGACCTGATCGATCTGTACACAGTCTTCTCGGCCAGTGTATGTCGCCGTTACCAGTGTATTGGTTCCCTGCGCTCGCAGGCTCAATCGTTTCGCCCCGAAGCCGTCTACAGTTCATTCCATACCCAGTCCAGACATGTGAGACAGGTCCAAACTCGCGATGCCGTTGGTCTTGTCTCGATAGGTTCCCCGCGTTCGCGTCGGGGTCACTGCACATATCACTTCCACGGATCCATCCATGAAATCCAGTCTCGAGGTAGAGTATTGGGTCGTCGACGAGAGCGGCGATCTGGTTTCATCTGACACACTGCTTGACGTCTCGGCGCAGGTCGATCCCGAGTTCGTCGAGCCGATGATCGAGCTGAAAACGACACCCTGCGAGTCGATGCGAGAACTGCAAAACGAATTTCTTGACCTGCTCGAGCACGTCGTCGCTGCGGCGCGCGAGCAGGGCAAACGACTCGTCCCGCTTGCGACGCCGCTGTCGTCGTCGCCGGCAGAGATTCCGTTCCGCGAGAAACGCGGCACGAATCTCCAGCGCCAGATCGTCGGTCCGACGTTCGACGACGCCCGTGTCTGTGCGGGAACGCACATCCACTTCGAGCAATCGAACGTCGTCGACCAGTTGAATACGCTGACCGCTATCGATCCGGCGTTTGCACTCGTCAACAGTTCCTCACACTACCGCGGCGAGTCGATTGTCTCGTGTGCGCGGCCCTATCTGTATCGACGCTCGTGTTACAACGCCTGCCCCGAGCAGGGTCAGCTCTGGCCCTACGTCAACAGCGTTGAGGAGTGGGAACAGCGGCTTGAATCGGCCTACGAGACGTTTCGGGACCGCGCACTCGAGCACGGCATCGACCCGGCGGCCTTCGATGACGAGTTCGAACCGTACGATGCGGTCTGGACGCCAGTTCGACTCCGGCAGGCGATGCCGACCGTCGAGTGGCGCTCGCCGGACGCAGCGTTACCAAGCCAGGTCTTTCAACTCGCAGAAGAAGTCGGCTCGCTTGTCGCCTATGCAGACGCCCACGGCGCGGTCGTGTCGCCGGATACGATGCTCGACGATACCACCGACGAGCCGCTCTCGCTTCCGGCGTTCGAGACCGTCGAGAACGTCGTCGATGCTGCGATCCACAACGGACTCGCGGATCCGAGCGTCCAGCAGTATCTCACGCAACTCGGCTTCACTCCCTCGTCGTACACGCCGTTTGCCGACCGGCTGCCCGACAGGCGACTCACCGACCGCGAGGCCGCAACGATTCGACTCGAGGCCGCAGCCGAACTCGAGGGTGAACTCACTCAGTCCCGCGCACAGGCCTGAGATCTCCTACGAGCCACTGACTGCGTCAGCTGGCGGTGCTGACTCGTTTTTACGTCGCCACTCGAACCACTGTTGCCCAGTTCGAAGTGCGCCTGGAATTTCCTCGCCGAACGCACAGCGTGTTGGCTCGCCATCACAGGGCGTCCCCAGGGTGACCTCGAGTTTCGGCGATCCGCCCTCGAACAGCGCTGCACTCGCCGTCGTCAGTTGACCGAACGAATGCTTGGTGAGGCCGGGTTCTGGATGGCGACAAATCGAGTCATCGCCAGGCCCATTTTCGTGATCCCGAGCGAGTGCCCAGAGGTCGTCTCGCTCGAGTCGGCCACGACCTGTGAGTAGGCCCTGTGCTCGCTTTCGGCGCATCGTCGAACTCGCTGTCTCCGTCGAGTCTGCGTGTACAAAATGATTTGTCCGCGTACTGATCGGCCCCTCATCGACCGTCATCTGTTCGGTAACCGGATCGATCTCGAGCACGCACGCATCTGTCTCGTCGGCAAGAAACAGCGTCTGGCCCATCAACTGGCGCGTCGGATAGGACTCGAGGAGTGTCCGTGCCTCGGCGACGGTGGCTGTTTCCTCTAATAGCATGCGGATGATTGTTCCGTTTCGCAGTTGGTTCTCAGGATCTATGTCGTCTCGCTCGCTGTCGATGTAGGTGTTTGCCGCGACGAGTCCCTGATCGTTGACGCCCTTGAAGATCGAAATCGTGCCGCAGGTATCGACCGTCAGAAAGCCGTAGTAGCCGTCAATCGGCGGCTGCTCGACGATTGCCTTCGGACGAACGCCACGACCGGCAATGTCTCGATTCTTGAGCACCAGCGGACCGCTTGCACTCTCGAGATCGACGGTCGAGCGCGCGACTAGCGCGTTCGTACAGCCACGAGGGCTTTTCTCCGAACAGCCGTTGTCTGCCAGTTCCTCACAGAGTTCCGAGAACGCGAACACGTAGGCCTCGTAGACCGACGGATCGACGTCGAAGACGTCTGCCATCGCTTCGTACGCGCGGTCGTGTCGGTCGGGGAGACTCTGACGACTGCGCCGAGCGTACTCGAGCAGTGGGTCGAGGTCAACGCCGCGCTCGTCGATCAGGGACTCGAGTTCGTCGATTGCCCACTCGACGACATCGCGCTCGAGCGTGGCACGACAGCGTGCCTGATCAGTGAATCCAGGGTCATCGGCGACCAACTCATCGAGTGCAACCGGGTCAGAATCGACGGCTAACTCGTCCATACGTAGCGGTTGCGCTCGAGACCCGTGTTTTGCTGGCTTGAAATATCTGTGTCAGTGTCAGTACGGTCTGCCTTCCTCCGGCTACAGATACGCCGGCAGTCGATCCGACTGGTCCGACCCCTCATAGAAGGGCAGTTCACTGCATGTTGCGGGCACTTCTTCGCCGTCGACACGAACCGTCAGCGCGTCGCTCTCGAGGCTGTAGTCGACGACCGCCAGTGCGACTCGCTGCTCGAGCAGCGGGCTCTCGCCCGCGCGAGTAACCTCGCCGACTGAGGCATCGCCGTCGAAGACGGCTGCGCCTGACTCAGGGATTGTTCGATCCTTGGAGTCCCCGTCCGACTCGAGGCGGAGTCCAACCAGTCGCCGACTCGGCTGGCCGCGGTTCTCGACGCGGGAGACAACTTCCTGGCCGACGTAACAGCCTTTCTCGAAGTCCAGCGCGTTCCGGAGGCCGAGGACGTTCGGAACCGTCCCCTCGAGTTCGGTTCCAAAGAGGGGTGAGCCGGCCTCGAGCGTGAGTGTGTCCCAGGTCTGGTAGCCAAAGGGGGCGGCGTTGATGCCGTGATTGAGCAGCGTGTCGTAGACGCCGTCGGCGTCGGCGGCGGCACAGATCACCTCGTAGCTTTCCTCGCCGGTGAGTGCGTCCGTTCGAATGACGGTGACGCCCTCGTCGCCCATCGACCCGCGGACGAACGAGTAGCGCTCGTCGGGCGAGCCAGCGCCGGTGAGCACGCTTGCGACTTTCTCGGTTGCCTTCGGACCGTGTATCCCGAAGACGGCGTACTCGTCGGTCGCGACGCTGATCTCGACGTCCTGGATGAACACCTTCTCGGCCCACTCCTCAGCCAGCGGGTCCGCGTTCGTCGGGGGCGTAAAGAGCAGCAGTCGCTCGCCGGCGTTGTAGATGTAGAGGTCCGTCTCGATCCCACCCTGTGGATCGAGCACCAGTGCGTAACAGCCCTGTCCGTCCTCGTTCGGCACGCGATTCGAGACGACGTTATCGACGTACTCGAGGCGGTCCTCGCCTTCGACGACAATAACGCCGTAGGCCATCTCGAGGAGGCCAACACCGTTTCGAACCGCGCGATGCGTTCGCTCTGGACGGCCGAAATGCTCGACGACGGTTCGGTCGTCACGCTTCCCGAACGTCGCACCGTGGGCTTCGTGGACGGACTCGATGACGCTCATGGCTGTCTTCTGGGGATTGACGGGCACAGGCGTTTCGATTACAGATGCTTACAGCCCGAATCGGTCACGAAGACGTTCGACGAGTGACTCGTCTGTCTCCTCGTCGACTGGATCATCCGGGACGACGCGGTCGTTCGGTTTGATTACCGTCTGCTGGCCGTCCTGTTCGACATCGATCAGGCCATCGGATTTGAGCCTCGAGAGCGCCTCCTCCAGCCCGTCGATGTCCGTCTCGACGGCGGCCCGAATCTCGAGGACGGTCATGCCGTCGTCGGCACGGTCGACGAGTTCGTCGAGTACCGCAACCTCCGTTCCGTCTCGATTTCGGAACTCCCGCTTGGCTCTCATTCATCTTCTCCTTCGAGGACCGGGGATTTGACGTTTGTCGTTGCCCAACAATTCTGCAGGGGGATGTCACTGTTTGTGTCATACGGATTGCTGTAACGATTTACCGGTGCAACCGCCGGCCGGGTCGCGGTTGCACCGGAAATGACTTACAGTAAACCGTATCAGTGCTGGCTCCACCGCAAGTTGATGGTCTCGAGATGACAGCCCGGGGAACGGTTCAGGCGGTACGTTTTTTATGGCCTGAGTTGGAACGGTGGAGCAATGGTCCTGCGATGTTCGCTGCTCGGTCACGATTATGGTGACCCCGACATTGAACGCGAACGCGAAGAACGAGGCAGCGAGGTAGTCGTTACTGTCCAGGAGTACGAAGAGTGTACTCGCTGCGGTGATCGTAACGTCATCAGTGAGAACACCGAAGTCACGAGTCTCTCGATGGCTGACGACTCCCTCGAGTCGCCCTCCACAGCCGACCAACCGGCTGAACCCGCGAACGCACGAACCGATTCATCCATCGATTCGACGCCCGACGAGGGTACGGATGCAGTATTTATTGACAACGACGCAGCCGCGCCCGACGACGAAACCAATGGCGGCGAGGCTGGCGAGTCCGACACCTCGGCGGAGACAGCCGAGACGCCAGCAGCCGATGCTGAGGGTGCCGACACGGACGGGGACTACCCAACCGACGAAAACGGTGAGCCGATCACCGACGACGGGGAAATCCTCGAGGATACGCCCGATGACGAGCCCGACTCTCCCCGCGAGCGCAACCGTGAGCGCGGCGAGTGGCCTGACACTGACGACGTCGGCCCGCCAGTCGGTGCTGAAAACGATTCGACTGCCTGGCCGGACTCCGACAACGAGCCAGTCGACGACGATGCCGTTGTCCTTGAGAACGACTCCTCGACGCTCGAGGACGCCGATGCCAGTGAGGCTGACATGGACACGGACGCCGACCCAGCGTCTGCGACTGAGACGGCCACCGACACGGCTGCCGATGACGAGTCGGTGTCAATTAGTGATCTTGCCGCAGGGCGCAAGAGCGCTGCAGTCGCTGGTGGAGACTCAGAGTCCCCAGCACAGTCGGCTCAGTCCGACACAGCGCCCGTGACGGATGTCGGGATCGAACGCGCCACCGACGCGCCTGTTCCTGCTGAAGATACTGGTCCCTCGAGTGACGAGCCGATGGAGTACTACTGTCCGCGATGTGAGTTTGTCGCCGCCGAAACACGGGCGTCCCTGCGTGCGGGCGATATCTGTCCCGACTGTCGTAAGGGCTACCTCGGGGAACGCCCGCATCGGTAGCACACGCTTGTCTTCCGTTTGAGGCCCATCTCGATATGGATTCTAACCGCTTGTCACCTGCGAGGGTGCAGGGAGAGCGCGCTCTTTGTGACCGACAGCTACGGCCGTCTCGTCACTCTGTCGGATCTCCGAAACGTCGGGTATGAAAAGAGGTAAACAGTCCCCCGTGTATCTCAAAGCCATGAAGGAGTACAAGATGCGCCGCGGTGAGTACCTCGAGGAGCGAATCCCTGATATGGAGGCAACTGTTGAGGACTATTTCGGACCGATTACGGAAACACAGGAGTTCAAAGGCAGTGACCTCTTCGTCATTGGCGAACCCGACAACCCCGTCTTCGAGAAAATCGTCGCAGGCACCGTCGAATACTCCGGCAAGAAGGACAAACTCGGCGTCGAGTTCCACGAACGCGATCCAACCGAACTCGGACCCGACGAACTCGAGGCCGCTGGTGAGGCCGTCGACGCGAAAAACGACTTTTTACTCGAGGCGACCGGTCGAGACGCCAAAGCGCGCCGTGACTCGCTGAAGCGATCCGTCGAGGACGACCCGGATCACGACGTCGACGCGTAACTGCGTAGACTGCTTTCTCCTGCGTTTGCACTGCCCACAGCGGTGGGCCTGGAAGTCAGAGCACGGCGTCTGCAGTCGAACACTGTCAGCCAACAGCCCAGCACTCGGGTTCGAAATGGCTATTTGCGCGCCGTTGTATCCTCCCTACAATGGATATTGCAGCGTTCCTGCTCGCGACTGCCGTTGCCCACATCGGCTTTGCGATCTTCGTCGCCGGTCATGCACGATTGACAGATGAGAACGCCGGCAACTGGCCCTACATTACGCTTGCACTCGGCCTCGCAGGCATTGCTGGGTACTTCTTCTACGACGAATCGGACTCGAGGACCCGCTCTTAGTCCTGCCCGCTCGAGAGGAAGACGTGTCGGGGTCGGTCTGCGAGGACGTCACGGCCCCACTCGACGGTTTCGGCGAATTCATCACTGCGGAAGAACTGCATGGCGTCTTCGCGCGAGTCCCAGCGGCTGGCGATGAACATGTCGTTTTCGTCCTCGCGGTTGGCGAGGAGGTCGGTCTTTCGATGGCCGTCCATCTCCGCGAGCAGTTTGCCAGCCTCTTCAAACGTGCCGAGGAAGTCGCCGCGATGTTCGGGTTTGACGGTGTAGAACATCCCCATCGTCCCCCACGAATCGTCCTCGTCGTCGCCGGCCTGGCGGACGACGTCGGGCAGGTCAGCGAGGAAACCCGCTGCGGTGTTGGCCGCGCGTTCGGTCTCCCAGAGACTGACGATCCCGGTTTCGGCATCCTCGCCGTCGCCGGTCGACTCGTAGATCGCCGTTTTCACGTGCGTATCGTAGTGATCGAAGTTGCTTCGCAATCCCTCGATTTCGTCGTACAACTCGTCTGGATCCGCGGCTGAGTACAACACAACGGCGTGGATATCCTCGCCGTGTGGCTGGCCCGCATAGACGCCGAGATCCTCGAGTTCGGTGCGGACGCTGTCGTCGTCGCCGCTCTCATCGTCCCCGCCGTGATGGTGGCCGCTGTCGCCGTCGCTTCCGCCGTGGTGGTGCCCACCCGACTCGCTGTCGCCGTGGTGATGGTCGCCGTGGCCGTGGGCACTCGAGGACCCCTCCTGTGGAACAGGCTCGCCGGCGAGGAACGCGCCGAGGTTTTCGGGTGGGAACCGTCGGGCGGAGATGAACTGGCCGAATTCGGCGTAGCGCGAGGTCGACGGATCGAATCGCATCTCATAGAGGAGGTCTTTGACATCCGTGGGGTCGTTGCCAAAGAGCGTCACGCCCCACTCGTAGTCGTCGAGTCCGATGCTGCCGGAGATGATCTGGGTGACTCGACCCGCGTACTGCTTGCCGATTTCGCCGTGACTCGAGAGGTGCTCGGCGCGCTCGTCGAAGGGCAGATCGTACCAGTTGTCCTCGGCGGTGCGGCGTTTGTCCATCGGGTAGAAACTCATGAACTCGCTGTCCGGAATCGAGGGCTTGATTCGGGTTTCGATATAGCGTTTCATCCCGGTGTCTTCGACCTCCTCGCCCTCCTCGAAGTACTCCTGGGACATGTAGCCCGACACTTCGGTCACCGAGAGATACGAGTCCTCGCGCTCGGTGAACGCGGCAAGCGCCGTGTGCTCGAAACTACGCTCGAGGGCGTCGATATCGGCGAGTGTCGGCCGCAGGTGGAGAACGAGCAGGTCGGCTTTGTGTCCGAGGACGGAGAACGTCGCGGAGTCGCCTTCCTCGGCGTCGTCGACGCGCTCGGCGGCTGTGAGGTAGTCGATTCCCTCGTCAATCGCCTGCGAGCGCCGGTGGTCCGGTGCGTCGCGCCAGGCGTCCCAGTCAATCGACCGGAAGTCGTGCAGGACGTACCAACCCTCTTCAGTCTGTGGTGGCTGCCGTCGTTCCATGGCCGCCAGTAGTGGCGGCGACGCTAAGAAGGACCGGGTTTCGGCCGCGGCGTGCTGGCTGGCACATCTCGAGCGCCCGTCTCCACTCCAGAGCACCTGTTACAGCGGGTTTTTGTCGTCGAAAACTGTACCGACCGAAACCCTTTACGTTCGTCCGTTTAAATACCATCTCGTATGCGGAAAAGTGGGCCGCCGAAAGGACTTATCGCCTATCTCGTCCTCGAGTTGCTCGAGGAAAAGCCACGATACGGCTACGAGATACTCAAGGAAATCCGCGAGATCAGTGGGGGACACTGGGAGCCATCCTACGGGTCGGTGTACCCGATTCTCTACAAGTTCGAGGACAACGGATGGGCAGCACGGATCGACCGCGAAGACGAACCGGATCGGAAATACTTCGAACTGACCGACGACGGCTACGAGGAACTCGAGGAGCGACGCGAACGGGGCACGGAGAAAGCCAAGGACTTCGCCGACGTCATTCTCGGCTTTTTCCACGTCTACGCGGCGTTTTCGACCGACGAACGTTTCGAGATCCCGGAGACAGACGACGAGTGGCGCTTCGACGAGACGTTCAGTCAGTGGATTGTCGAACAGGTCGTTCGCCACCACGAACACTACTTCGAGACCGATTTCGAGCGCATCGAGTCGACGCCCGAGGAGTTTTACGAACGGTACGGCATCGACGAGGACGACTAGCCTGCGAGCAGTCCCGGCGCGAACAGCATCGCCAGGAAGCTAATGAGCATCGTCAGGCCGACGGTCGTCGTGACGATGCGGACCATTCCGCGCGTCGCCTCGAGTGGCAGTCTGGACATGATCGCTTCCGTACTTGTCCGGAGGATGTGCCCGCCATCGAGTGGGAACGCTGGAATGCAGTTAAAGAAGCCGAGTTGGACGTTGATCCAGCCGGTCCAGAACAGCATGTTCGCGATAGCAAACACCGGCCAGTCGCCGAGTGCCGACAGCGGCCCCTGTGTCTCGTAGAAGTTCTCGACGCCGCCGGTAAAGCCCGCGAAGTTGTACGGCAAGACCTCGAGCAGACTGGCGATTGGCAAGAAGAGCGCGACACCGATCTTCCCGAGGAACGAGTCAGTGATCGTGCCGAAGCCTTCGTCGGTGTCGCCGCCGAGGACGCCGAGGTACATCTCAGCAGGGTACAACTCGAGGCCAAGCGTCTCCGCCGAAATCCCGGAGATGCCTGGCACGCCGTAGAACCCGGCCGTGCCGCCGCCGGTTGACTGGCTGCGCTCGCCGAGCGTGACATCGTATTCGACCGCCTCGCCGTTGAGGGTGCCACCGAACGTCACCTCGTCACCGGGGTCGGTCTCGCCGAGCAGGTCCGTCAACTCAGCGTGTGATTGGACCTGCTCGCCGCCGAATTCAGTGACGATCATGTATTCGTCGACCGGCGCACCTGCAGCCTCGAGTGGCCCATCTTCGGCGACCTGAACGAGCGCACCGATTGGGACCTCACGCTCGTCAGTCTCCCCGTCACCATCGACCGGGGAAACCTCGAGCGTTGCCCGCTCGTCGTCGCCGACGGCCGCGAGGAACTCGTCTTCGGTTGCGACTTCCTGGCCGTTGACGGAGACGATGACGTCACCGATCTCGAGGCCGGTCATCTCGGTCTCGATTGCGGCGGTGACGAGCAAGGAGCGATCAACGTCGACGGTCCGTTCCTCGTTGAGTTCGACAGTGACCTGATCGCCCTCGGCCGTTTCGATCATGCCTGCGAGCGCGTCGTTGTCGTCGACTGCGTCGCCGTTGATCGCGGTGATCCGGTCGTTTGGTTCGATACCGGCGTCCGCAGCGGGTGAGTCGGGAGCGACACCGCCGATGGCGGCTCCGGGCGCGACCGCAATCGCGCCGGCAATGGGACCAAACAGCAAGGCGAACACGAGTATCGTGATCGCGAAGTTGTTCGTGACGCCGGCGGCGAACATCCGGGTCTGTCCGCCTCGAGAGGCGTCTTTACTGCTTTCCTGGTCAGGTTCGACGAACGCGCCAATCGGAAGGACCGCGAGCATGACGACGCCCATCGAGTTGATGTCGATGTCTTCGACACGACAGAGCAGGCCGTGGCCGCCCTCGTGGACGACGAGACCGACGAGGAGTCCGAAGACGATGCCGGGCGTCGCAGAGAGCGGCAGAAAGTCGTTGACGCCGGGGATGACGAGGACGTTCCGTGGCTGCTGGACGGTCGTCGGCTGCGGAGAGGTCAGTGCGCCGACGGCGGCAAGCAGGAGGAAACCGAACATTGCGACCATCACGATGACAGCGATGCCGATACCGAGATTCGCCCAGGCTCGCCAGAACCGTTTCGGGCCAGCGGCCCAGTCGAGAAAGTCCCGCCCACGTTTCGTGTGGAACGTCAGAATCGGCCCCTGCGTCCCGACGAATGAGGGGAGAAGATCCGCCTGTCTGAGCGCAATAACCCCGAGCCAGTAGAGTGCCAGTCCGATGACGGCCCAGGTAAGTAACTCGGAGCCGAACAGTTCAGGCACCGAGACGAACGTAAACACGCCGTATTCCATCTATCTTCTCTCAGGGGTGGCGGTCTCAAATGGCTTTTGTCTGTCTCCGACCGGCCCCGCGAGTCGAAACAGTGCGCCTCGAGTCGCCAGTCTACTGTTCGCGCCGAAGCCGTCCGACGACGAACGACTGGTCGACTTTCGCGAGGAACGGGCCGAGTTTCGGCCCTTGCTCTTCGTCGAAAAAGAGCCGGTAGCCGGCGCTGAAGAAATCGCCGACGTCGACGTCGTGACGTCTGGCTGCCTCGTAGATCTCGCCTTGAATCTCCTCGGCGTCGTTGCCAGCCTCGATGAAGTCCGCGAGGTCTGCGAGTGCGGCTTCGGTTGCCTCGTCGAAGTCGTGATCCGGAATCTCGGAGCGCTTGAGTTCGTAGTCGAACTCGTTTTCGGTCCGACGAGCCCAGTTTCTGGCCTGTTCGACCCGCTCGAGCGCACCTTCAACCGCCCATTCGGGGGCGCCCTCAGGAATGTGACCCTCGCGCCGGGCGATTTCTTCGCGCAGATCCGGGTCGTCGGTCATGCCCAGCACGGCGGCAAAGGTGTAGGGGAGTCGAATCCGCTCTGCACGCGGTTCATCCACCACGAATGGGTAGACACGCTCCGCGAACGCCTGTTCGTCCTCACTGCCCTCGATCTCGTCGAAGTAGATCGACTCGAGGCGGTCGAACTCGTCGACCAGTTGATCGAGGCGTTCGATGCTGAAATCCCGTGCCTTCGAGGGGTCTTTCGCGAAGAAGTATCGCAGAACCTCGGGCTCTAACAACTCGAGGACGTCCGAGACGAGGATGACGTTGCCGGCCGACGAGGAGAAGGGCTCGCCATCGAGGGTGAACCACTCGTAGACCATCGGGACGGGTGGCTCGTTCTCGAAGACGTTGCGGGCGATGTCTTGCCCGCTCGGCCAGGAGCCTTCGGCGTGGTCCTTGCCGAAGGGCTCGAAGTCGACGCCGAGTTCCTGCCACTGGGCGGGCCACTCGAAGCGCCACGGAAGTTTTCCCTCGCGTAGCGTCGCGGTGCCCTCGTGGCCACAGCCGCTGATCGTCTGGTCGCCGGCGTCCATGTCAGTACACTCGTAGTCGACCGTCGCGGGTTCGCTCTCGAGGTCGACGCTCGTGACCGTCTCCGTAACCTTCCCACACTCCTCGCAGATCGGGTTGAACGGCACGTACTCGCCGTCAGCGTCGACGGTGTCCTGATACTTCGAGAGGACTTCGCGTGCGCGCTTGCGATTCTCGAGGACGGATCGGGTAACCTCCTCGAGGGCGCACGATTCGTACAGTTCCGTGTTCGAGAGCAGTTCGATTGGCACGTCGACAGCGTCGGCACTGTCCGCGATGATCGTCGAGAAGTGGTCGCCGTAGGAGTCACAGCAGCCGAAGGGATCCGGAATGTCGGTGTACGGCGAGCCGAGGTTGCGCCCGAGCGCGCCCGCATCGACATCGCCCAGATCGACGAGATTGCCCTCGAGATCACAGAGAGTGCGGGGCAGTCCGCGCAGCGGGTCGCGGTCGTCGGCGGTAAAGACCTGGCGGACCTCGTGGCCGCGCTCGCGAAGCACTTCGGCGACAAAGTAGCCGCGCATGATCTCGTTGACGTTGCCCAAGTGGGGAACGCCGGACGGGGAGATGCCGCCTTTGACGACGATTGGCTCGTCGGGGTCGCGCGCTTCGATCTGATCTGCGACCGTATCCGCCCAGAAGGCGTGTTGTTCGTCGCCGTCGTCGTGTTGGAGCGTATACGGGCTGTATTCGTCCGGCACCTCGGGGACCTCGGTGTCTGGCTCGTCCGCGCTCATTGGTCGTCTTCGTGGCTCGCCCAGTAGGTCGGTTCTTCGCCGACGCCGTCCGGAATCACGTCCGTGCCGTCGTGGTCGCCGTAGCGAACCGCTCGAGCGATTCGGTCGGGGTCAGTGCCGTCGAGGACGATTGTACGCATTCCCGAGCGCTCGATGATTTTGGCGGCCAGCAAGTCGACGGGGGCGGAGGCTCCCGCGTTCATCTCGAGGCCGGCAATCACGTCGACGAGGTCGTTCGCCGCGAGGCGGTCGTACTTCGTCGCGTCGTCAGTTTCGTTGGGATCGTCGCTGTAGACGCCGGGAACGCTCGTCGCGTAGACGAGCAAGTCGGCGTCGACGTACTCTGCGAGTGCGGCACCGACGGCGTCGGTCGTCTGGGCCGGCGCGACACCGCCCATGACCGAAATATCGCTTCGGCGGAGTGCTTCACCGGCCTCGTCGTAGGTCGTCGCCGGCGCGGTGACGGCGTCCTCGCCGAGGGCGGCGATGAGCAGTCGGGCGTTCAGTCGCGTCACGTCGATGCCCAACTGGTCGAGTTCGATCTCGTTCGCGCCGAGATCGCGTGCGGCGCTGATGTACTCGCGTGCGACGCCGCCGCCCCCAACGACGGCACCGACGCGACAGCCATCCGCGACCAGTTCCTCGATAACGTCAGCGTGTTCGGCCACCCGCGCGCCACTCGGCTCGGGCACGAGCACGCTGCCACCGATAGAGACGACCACTTTCATACTACCCCGGAGTAACCGGGTTGCTATCTTAAGGGTTGCCAACTGGCGAGCGAGCGCGACTGGCCCACAGGGTGCACGCACCCGCGCATTCGTCTCGAGCCTTCACTCGAGAATCCCATCCAGTTCGCCTGCAAGGGCACGCCCGATGTCGATGAGTCCCTCATCGCCCGGGTGCAACAGATCGGTCGTCAGCCCCGTCGGCTCGAGGAGGTCCGGCCCCTCGAGCAAGACCAGCTCGTCGTGGTCGGTTTCGGCGACGATATCGCGGAGATGCTGGCGAAACGCCGCTGCGCGGTCGCGGTCGTCACCGCGGACGTGGTCTGCGTGGTACGGAAATAGAGTGATGCAGGCGATTGGCGTTTCTGGGTGAGCGTTGGCGACGGTTTCGACCAGATTGTCGGCGCGCTCGCGGAACTGTTCTTGTGTGAAGCCGCGATTGGCCATGTTTACCGACAGCGAGAGCGTGGCAACGTCCCAGTCCTCGCGCGCGGCGAGGTAGTCGGCTATCGCGGGCTCGCAAAACGCGGCCCCCGCCAGCCCGAGATTGATCGGGTCGAGTGCGAGGTGGCGTGCGGCCTGTGCGACGTAGGAGCAGTGTGGCTGTGAGCCGTAACCCGCCGTAATCGAGGTTCCGTAGGCGAGATAGCGCCGGGCGGGCAACTCGCCCGCACGCGGCGGGCGACAGTCGCCAGTCACCGCGTGGATCGCTATCGGCGATTCGGGATCGAACCGCAGCCGACACACCCGCGGATCGAACGCACTCGAGATCGACTCGGTCTCGAGGCGGCGAACCCGGTCGGGAACCGCGAACGTGGCGGTCGTCGGCTCCGGGCCGACCGGAATCGACTCGGTTGACTGGAACGGCCCCCAGTACGGCAGCACTCGTGTTCCGGTCGCCGCTGATAGCGTGACCGTAATCGAACACTCGTCTCGAGACGGGACGAATCGAAGTTCACAGCCAGCTGGATGGCGCGCTCGAGTGCGCGCAGAGACGTTCAGTTGCTCGCGGACGTTACTCGGCAGCCTAAGGAGTTGCTGTCCGTCGTCAGCCCATGGGGCAGTCTCGAGTGCGGCGACGTTGTGGAGTGAGACAGACGGATAGCGCGAAGAGTGCATAATGGGGCCGTTTTTCCCGACTCGAGATATAGCTGTACATCGCTTCGTGTCTTCGCCACCAAAACTGCAAAACGGCTCCTCGCCGACAGCTACAAACCCCAACACACCCATATTCAGACTATGCACGTACTCGGAATCTGTAGCCGTGGGGCACGCGAGGACACACTCGAGCAGGTTGTCGACCGCGTTGTCGACGTTCTCGCGCAGTCGGGCCGCGTCGGCGTTATCAGATACGATGCGACGATTGCCGATGGCACAGCGGTCCACGAGGCCGGTCCCATCGGCGGCGACGTTACGTACGACCTCGGCGCTGATGGGGACTGGACAGCGACCGGGACCGGCCTTTCGGTACAGGACGCCCTCGATAATCTAGCACCGGACTGTGAGTACGCACTCGTCGTCGGACTCTCGAATCTGCGCTATCCGTCGATTCTCGTCGGTGACGCCGCGGAAACCGCCGACGCAGACGGGGCAGTACTCGCCCGCGTCGACGGGCCTGTCGACGTTGACGACGACCTCGTCGCTGCCCTCGAGGCCACCGATCCCTATCACACGCTCGAGTCACTCGTTGCCCGCGTTAAACGCTCCCCGCGAGCGGCGCGCTCGGGCGCAATTGCGACTTTCACCGGCCGCGTCCGGGCGAAAGACAGCGACGACGACGCGCGCACGGAGTACCTCGAGTTCGAGAAGTACGACGGCGTCGCCGACGAGCGCATGCAGACGATTGAAACCGAACTCGAGGCCCGCGAGGGCGTCCTCGAGGTTGAACTCGCGCATCGAACGGGCGTCATCAAAGACGGCGAGGACATCGTTTTCGTCGTCGTGCTCGCTGGCCACCGCGAGGAGGCGTTTCGGGCGGTCGAAGACGGCATCAATCGGCTCAAAGACGAGGTGCCGCTGTTCAAAAAAGAGGTGACGGTTGACGATGAGTTCTGGGTTCATGACCGGCCATAGCAGAAAATATTTAGCCACAGGTTTCAAGCAATGAATGAACGTCTCTATTTCACGATACATTATCCCTCGAGAGTGACTGACCGGAGATAATACGTTAGAACCGGCTTTAAAAATTCTCGAGCAATCTGAAGCCGTTATAAAATGAATTGTAACTGAAGATAAAACGTCTATTACCGGCTGGATTTCTGAAGGCAATCGAAATTTCCCGAAGTAACCTTCCTTTATAACATATTGTCCCGACAAGCAGGAGATGTCGATGAGCACCACAGCACAACCCTCCACGGAAACCAAGGAACGCCGCCTCAAACAGTACCTTCGCGACCGCGCTGAAGAAGGCGAACTGTACTTCAAAGGCAAGTTCATCGCGGACGAAGTCGGTATGTCCCCGAAAGAAATCGGTGCGCTCATGGTCAAACTCTCCGAGTCGGCCACCGAACTCGAGATCGAGAAGTGGTCGTACACGAGCGCAACCACCTGGCGTGTTGAGCCAGCCTAACAGTTCGTGGTTGTTCGCTCCCCCGCACAAACCACTCCCTAAATTGACCCCCTGACCCCCGCTGACGGTCACACGCACACACGACACACACCAACCGTTGTGCACTCACACACTGCACAACACACGACACTGCGCCATCGCAGACACACACGCACACCGTGCCGACGCGTTACAGACGCCATCCGGCACACCCGCCCTGTTCGTGATCGCGCCATCGATCACGGTCCCCTCTTGCTGTCTTCGTCTGTGGAACTGACCACAGGCGATTTATACGTCCCAATAGTGAACCACGGGTAATGGATGACGGCGAGCCGTCCGAATTCGCACCACCGCGTCCCGGCACTCGAGACCTCGAGGTCGGGCCGCCACTCGAGCGCATCGAGTCGGTGTTTGCCGTCTACGAGACGCGAATCGAGGATGAGCGACTCTGTTACTACGGCGAGCCGTTACAACAACCGGAACAGGCCATCCGCGAGCTCTGGCCGGTGTTTCACAAAGAAGGGTACGATCTCGAGTTGACGACGCGCGAGGGGTCGTTCGTCCTCGTCGCGGAACCGACGAACGTTGGGATCGACGGGATTCCATGGACGAATCTCCTGTTGTTTGGGCTGACAGTCCTCTCGACGCTGTTTGCTGGCTCGATGTGGTACCATATCGACCCGATTGCGAATCCCGAAGAAATGTGGCGTGCGTGGCCGTTTACGGTCGCCATTTTGGGCGTTCTCGGGGTTCACGAGATGGGTCACTACGTGCTGAGTCGTTATCACGACGTCGACGCCTCATTGCCTTATTTCATCCCGGTGCCGACGCTGATCGGGACGATGGGCGCGGTCATCAAAATGAACGGTCGAATGCCAAGCCGAAAGGCGCTGTTCGATATCGGTGTCGCTGGGCCACTCGCGGGCCTCATCGCGACGGTTGGAGTGACAATCGTCGGCCTTCATCTGCCGCCAGTGACCGCACCTGACTCGGTCATCCAGGACCCCGGTGCGATACAGATTCAACTCGGTTATCCACCGTTGCTCGAGGGGCTTGCAGCGGCGTTCGACCAGCCGTTGTATCGCGACGATCCCACGATGGCGGTGAACCCGGTCGTTATCGGCGGCTGGGTTGGGATGTTCATCACATTCTTGAATCTGATCCCGGTCGGTCAGCTCGACGGTGGACACATTTTGCGAGCGATGGCTGGCCGCTCTCAGCAACTGATCGCCGCCCTTGTCCCGGGCGCGCTCTTCGGTCTGGGTGCGTACCTCTACTACGTTGGTGGCCACAGCGTAGACTCAGTGTTCATCTGGGGTCTCTGGGGCATCTTCACCGCCGTCCTCGCCTCTGTCGGCCCGGCACAGCCCGTTCAAGATGAGCGACTCGGCGCTGGCCGATTCCTCCTCGGACTCGTAACCTTCGTCCTCGGCGTGCTCTGCTTTATGCCAGTCCCAATCGAGATTATTCAGTAACGCGTTTCTCGATCAGTGCGTAAAGCCGCGATCCTCGAGTGCGTTTCCGTCCATTTTCACGCCCGATTCGGCGGCCGTCACTGAGCCGAGTGGCGTCACAGGGACGTCGACTGCCGCCTGTACTTCCTCGAGTGCGTCTTCAGGAAGCGTCGCGACCAGTTCGAAGTCCTCGCCGAAGGTCGTCGCGCGCTCGAGGGCGTCGGCGTCGTCCGCGGCGAGTTCGACGAGGGCGTCGTCGACCGGCACCGTCGCCGAGTCGATCTCGAACCCGCAGTTGCTGGCCTCCGAAAGCTGGTGGAGCGAGCGGGCGAGGCCATCGCTCGAGTCCATCATTGCGGTCGCCTCGGTCGCAAGCGTGCGCCCGGCGTCGACTCGTGGCTCGAATCGAAAAAGGTCGTTCGCGCGCTCGCGGAGTCGGGCCGCTGCCTGTTCGTCGGCTTCGTCGCTCGCGCGCTCGAATAACTCGAGGCCGGCGGCACTTCGCCCGAGCGTACCCGTCACGCAGACAATTTCGCCGGCGCTCGCGCCGCTGCGCGGGACCGGGTTGTCCGTCCGGCCGATAGCCGTCGTCGAGACGGTAAACTCCTCGTGGCCGTCGAGGTCGCCGCCGACGTACTCCGCGCCGACAGCCTCGCAGACGTCGCTTGCACCGCGCACGAACGCAAGCAGTTCCTCGCGGTCGAATTCGGGGACGGCGTAGGCTGCAACCGCCGCCTGCGCGTCGGCTCCCATTGCAGCTACGTCCGACAGCGACGCGCCGACAGCCCGCCAGCCCGCGGTGTAGCGAGTCGTTCCAGGTGGAAAATCCGTCCGCTCGTGGAGCATATCCGTCGTTATCACGAGATTGTCGACCACGGCTGCATCGTCACCAACAGGCTCGAGTTCGTCCGCAAGCAGCGCCAGTGCCCCGCGTTCGTCCATACGCCACGTTCTGACTCGAGGACGAAAAGCGGTCCGGGACGGCCGTCGCTGACGCAGGCGATACGATGGCCTTAAATGCGGCCGACGGAAACCAAACCCCAATGGCTACGATGTACGACGTTCCGGCGGATGCGCTTATCGAAGCGCTCGCCGAGGACCTCGAGGAACGACTCGATGAACCCGACTGGGCGCAGTTTGCAAAGGCTGGCGTCGACCGCGAACTGCCACCAGAACAGGAAGACTTCTGGGCAGTTCGTGCGGCAAGTCTTCTGCGCAAGGTCGCCGACCGCGGCCCTGTCGGTGTCAAACGACTCGCAACCGAGTACGGCGGCGGCAAGCCGGGTTCGAACCGCTACCGCGTCGCCCCCGACAAACGTGTCGACGGCTCGCGCAACCTGATCCGAACGATCCTCCAGCAACTCGAAGAAGAAGACCTCGTCGAAACCGCCGAGGGTGAAGGCCGACGCATTACCGCTGACGGCCGCAGTCTGCTTGATGACACTGCCGGCTCTGTTCTCGAGGATCTCGACCGTCCGGAACTCGAGCGCTACGCGTAAGCCTTACGCGCAGCTCTCTGTTTATCTCACCAGGAGCGACTGCCCTTCCCCGTAACGGGCATCGTCCGTAATCATTTTCCTTACTGCACCAGAAGTGATACCCATGAGTGAACGCCAAGACGACGAGCGACTCGAGGAACTTCGCGAGCAGAAGATGGAGGAACTGCAGGACCGCACCGAGGGCCAAAGCGGCGAGGCACAGGAGGCTGCCCAGCAGCAGGCCGAAGCCCAGAAAAATGCCGTTCTGCGCCAGCACCTGACCGACGAGGCGCGCAAACGTCTCAACACGGTCAAAATGAGCAAGCCCCAGTTCGGCGAGCAGGTCGAACGCCAGGTCGTGACACTCGCCCGCAGCGGCCGTCTGCAGGGCAAAATTGACGACGAGAAGATGAAACAGCTGCTCCAAGAGCTGAAGCCCGATTCCAAGAGCTTCGATATCCAGCGCCGGTAATGGAGCTCGGACTGCTCTACAGTGCCGGTAAGGACTCCACGCTCGCCGCGTTGCTTCTCGAGGAGTTTTACGACGTGACGCTGGTCACGGCTACCTTCGAGATCACCGACGACTGGGAACACGCCGAGCAAACGGCCGACGCGCTCGAGTTCCCGTTCGAACAGCTGGAGCTCGATTCCGATGTCGCCCACGAGGCTGTCGCCCGTATCCGCGAGGATGGCTTCCCGCGAAACGGCGTCCAACACGTCCACGAGCACGCCCTCGAGCAACTCGCCGCGTCAGGGTTCGACGCAATTGCCGACGGCACGCGCCGGGACGACCGCGTGCCGACTGTCTCGCGCGCACAGGCCCAGAGTCTCGAGGATCGCCACGGGATCGACTACATCTCGCCGCTGTCGGGCTTTGGCCGCGGCGCGGTCGACCGACTCGTCGACGCCCAACTCGAGGTCACTGTCGGACCCAGCGAGGAGATCAACCGCGCCGATTACGAGGGGGAGTTGCGAGCGATTATAGCCGCTGAAGACGGCCACGAGGCGATTCGGGACTACTTTCCGGATCACGAGCAGACGTACGTCACCGACGTGCAGTAGCGTTTGTTGAGACCTTCGCTCGAGCGGCGAAACGAAAGGATAGAAGTTCGGCGTTCTCGAACGGATGGTCATGTACGACCGGATCAAGGGCTTTCGTGACTTCTACCCCGGCGAGATGACCGCGCGTCGGGACACCATCGACACGCTCGAGGACACCGCTCAGCGGTATGGCTTTCGCGAGATAGGCACGCCGGCGCTTGAGCGCGCGGAGCTGTGGACGGACAAGAGCGGCGACGATATCGTCGACGAACTGTACTCTTTCGAGGATCAGGGTGGCCGCCACGTCACGCTGACGCCCGAACTCACGCCGACCGTCGCGCGGATGGTTGTCGCCAAACAACAGGAGCTCTCGAAGCCGATCAAGTGGGTCTCGACGCGACCGTTCTGGCGCTACGAGCAGGTCCAGCAGGGCCGACAGCGCGAGTTTTACCAGACGAACGTCGACATCTTCGGCTCGAGCGACCCCGAAGCCGACGCCGAGATTCTGGCGTGGGCTGGCGACGCACTGACGAACCTCGGACTCACCGACGAGCACTTCGAGTTCCGTATCTCCCACCGCGACATTCTGGGCGGCGTCCTCGAGAGCTACGACGCCGACCTCGAGATCGACGAGGCGATCCGCGCGGTCGACAAATCTGACAAACTCTCGACGCCGGAGTATCACGACGCACTCGTCGAGGCCGGGCTGACCTACGATCAGGCCGCCGAGTTTGACGATCTCATCGCAGGCGGTGACTTGGAGGACGTCGCTGCATTTGCGGACTCCGAACGGGTCGACGACGCCGTTTCGAACCTCCAGAACGTCCTCGAGGCAGCCGAAGACTTCGGCGCGCGCGAGCACTGTACGATCTCGCTCGAGACGGCCCGCGGGCTGGATTACTACACGGGCGTCGTCTTCGAGTGCTTCGATTCGACTGGCGAGGTCTCGCGGTCGATCTTCGGCGGCGGCCGCTACGACGACCTCATCGAGAGCTTCGGCGGCCAGCCGACACCCGCGGTCGGCGTTGCACCCGGCCACGCGACGCTGTCGCTACTCTGTCAGCGCGCCGGCGTCTGGCCCGAGGAAGAAGTCTCGACGGACTACTACGTGCTTCAGATCGGTGATACTCGTCCCGAGGCGGCACGGATCTCACGCGACCTCCGTGAGCGCGGCCACGTCGTCGAAACCGACGTTGCCGGCCGATCTTTCGGTGCGCAACTCAACTACGCCGACTCGATCAACGCCGAGACTGTCGTCATCGCCGGCGAGCAGGATCTGGAAAATGACGAGGTAACGATCAAAAACATGGAATCCGGTGACCAGACGCAGGTTCCGGTTGAGGAATTCCCCGGCGACCTCGAGCGCCCGACGATTTCGGACTTCGAGTAGGCTGTCTACCGTTCTCGATTGAGGTTCGGATTGTGAGCGTGACGCTCTGGGGCTTCGTCCTCGAGGTCGACGAGTCGTTGGAGTTTGTGCTCGAATTCGGACTCAGTGAGTCGACCGGCTGCGTACTCGTGTTTGAGTGTTTCGAGCGGGTCAGCGTGGTCAGTGTCCGATTTCGTTTCGGATTGATCGCTGGATTCGCCGACAACAGTGGGGTACAGAAAGTAAAACAGCGGTGCGCCGACGAACAGCCCGAAGAACATGAGGCTGATACTGAGATTCTCGACGAACGGGTGCAACGCAAACCCGAGCCCGAACGACGAGATCGCAACGATGAGAGTGCCAGTTGCCCGCCTGGATGCCATGTTCCAACTGATAGCGCTCGATCACTTGTAGCTATTGGGTCGAGTACACTTTCCGTCTCGTCGCCGATTCAGCCTCCGGGCCCAGCGTTAATTACGCAGGCGGTGTACGACGGCCGATGGCTGACGACACCCGACCGAACGTCCTGTTCGTCCTCACGGATCAGGAGCGCTACGACTGCACCGCGTCCGATGGGCCACCCGTCGAGACCGAGACGATGGATCGCCTCTCGAGTGAGGGGATGCGTTTCGACCACGCCGTCACGCCGATCAGTATCTGTACGAGCGCGCGTGCCTCGCTCATGACCGGCCGGTATCCCCACGGACACGGGATGCTCAACAACAGCCACGAGGCGGATGCGATTCAGCCGAATCTGCCGGCTGACTTGGAGACGTTCTCCGAACTACTGGCTGATGTTGGCTACGAACTCAGCTACACGGGCAAGTGGCACGTGGGCCGCGATCAGACGCCCGAAGACTTTGGCTTCTCGTACCTCGGCGGCAGCGACGTCCACCACGACGATATCGACGATGCGTTTCGCGAGTACCGCCGGGAGCGCGGTGTCCCAGTCGGCGACGTCGACCTCGAGGACGAACTGTACACCGGTGATGACCCTCGAGACGGCAGCGAGGGGACGTTCGTCGCCGCGACGACGCCGGTCGACGTCGAGGAGACGCGAGCCTGGTTCCTCGCCGAGCGGACTATCGACGCAATCGAGGCCCACGCGGCGGGCGACCAAACCGACCCCTTCTTCCACCGCGCGGATTTCTACGGCCCGCACCACCCCTACGTCGTCCCCGAGCCCTACGCCTCGATGTACGACCCAGACGAGATCGACCCGCCCGCGAGCTACGCCGAAACCTACGCGGGCAAACCGCAGGTCCACGAGAATTATCTGTACTACCGGGGCGCAGACGGCCTCGAGTGGGACCACTGGGCCGACGCGACCGCGAAGTACTGGGGGTTTGTGACGCTGATCGACGACCAATTCGAGCGGGTTCTCGACGCACTCGAGGCGCACGGTCTCGACGAGGAGACGGCCGTCGTCCACGCGTCGGACCACGGCGATTTCGTGGGAAACCACCGCCAGTTCAACAAGGGGCCGTTGATGTACGACGACACGTACCGCATCCCGCTGCAGGTTCGCTGGCCCGGCGTCACCGAGCCGGGTTCGGTCTGCACGGCACCGGTTCACTTGCACGACCTCGCAGCTACCTTCCTCGAGATTGGCGATGTTCCAGTGCCGGACGCGTTCGATGCTCGGAGCCTTGTCCCGTTGCTCGAGGGTGGTGGTGCCGTTCCCGAAGCGTGGCCCGACTCGACGTTCTCCGAGTATCACGGCGACGAGTTCGGCCTCTACACGCAGCGAATGGTTCGGACGGACCGGTACAAGTACGTCTACAACGGCCCCGATATCGACGAATTGTACGACCTCGAGCGCGACCCCGCGGAACTCACCAACCTGATCGACCACCCTGAGTACGGCGACGTTCGCGCCGAGATACGCGAGCGACTCGTCGACTGGATGGCCGAGACGGACGACCCGAATCAGGGGTGGGTGCCTGCCGTCCTCGAGCGGGCCTCGCGCGCGGACGACTGACAACCCCGTCTCCCCACAACCCACCGACGCGGAAGCGTACGTTTACGGTCCTAAAGCGGCTACCGTCACGACATGACCCCACAGCCGGATTCCGGCGGCGATCCAGACCCCGATCCCGCCGACCTGCGTGCGGAGGCCGCCGAATACGAGGAAACCGTCGACGCACTCGAGGAGCTGGTCGTCGAACTTCGCGATGAGTCAGTTCGAGAGTCACGACTCGAGGGGCTGTTCGACGAGGCGACGACAAGCAACCCGAACATCTGGAACATCGTGACGGCATTTATCGATATCGAGGACGGCGAGGCGGTCGTCACCGACGAGTCGAAACTTGCCCAGGGCAAGTGGGCGCCCGAAATCGTCGACGACTGCGACGTGATGGTCACAATCGACGTACAGCGCGGGCTGATGCCAGACGATTTCAAATATCTCGTCGGGAAGAAACTGCAAGACGAGATGGACGAGTTCCGCGAGCGGGCCGCGAAGGCACGCCAGCGCGCGGCCGACCTCGAGTCCGCTGCAGACGACGCCCAATAGAATCGACTCCGAGTGGTGCGCTCGAGCGGACTGCTACTCGAACTCTCGGTCCCGCTCTCGCTCGCGCCGTTGTCTGTCGTCTCTCGGTTCCGTCCGGTTGTTCCGGCTCGTCCTCGACCGGTCTGGCCGCGTCCCGTCCTCGAACGCATCGTCGGCCTCGAGCAGACGGTCCAGTCGGTGTTCGAACTCGGCTTCGCTGATCGTCCCGCTGGCGTACTGGTGTTTGAGTTCCTCGAATGCATCGCGGTCGTGGTCACGGTCTCCGTCTGTCGCTTTTGTGCCAATGGCCGTGTCCTCATCAAACATGAGCGCAGCGGCTTCCTCGCCCCAGAAGAGGAAAATCGGGACCAGGAGGAACCAGCCGATGATCGCGAGTACTCCCGCAAGCATCTCGAGGCCGACGACGCCGGCGAGACTGATCAACACGAACGTTACGAGTCCGATCAGTAGCCACAGATCCTCCGCAACGAACTCCCGCAGATCGACCCCCATATTGTGTTTACCTTTCTCGCCCGACATAATTATACTCACGATGCGGTGGCGCTCTTCTGGGAGTCACTCGAGGACGACCTGCTCGCGTTCAAACTGACCGCCGGTGGACGCCGGCGACTCGTCGCGTCCGTCTCCGGCTCGCCACCGCCACGACCTCACCGCAGGTGGCTCGAGCGAGATGATTAGATACGAGCGGTCGGGCCAGGTCGCCTGTCGGGCGTCCGTCTCGCTCGGCCGATCCGGACCACGAGGATGGGTGTGATAGAAGCCGACGATCTGCTCGCCGCGACCCTCGAGTCGCTCGAACACCTCGAGTTGCTCCTCGGGGTCGATTCGATAACGCGTTCGCGGGCTGTCGGCGACGTTTTCGGCGGGATACTGTGAGCAAACGCGACTCTCGTCGGGAGTGAACTCGCCGCCCAGAATCCCGCAGATTTCGGCGGGGGAGCCGTCTCGAGCGCGCTCGAGGATTGCCTCTCGAACATCGGTTGGGATGACGAGCACTGGCTGTTCGTCCACAGGTGCAGTCGCGTCCGCTCGCGTGCTATCGTCCGGCGCTGGCGTCACGGCCTAGTCTCTACTCGAGTCTCCCCGTCGCCCGAGGCGTGCGTCTCGAGGTCGCTGAATGGAACGGCCATTCGGCCCTCACTCGCGGGCGTCACCGACTGGTCGAACAGGTCCGGTTGGATGATCGGGGCCAGCGTCTCGAGGGTGTCGACCAGCCGTGGGCCGGGTCGGTTCAAGTAGTGATTGCCGTCCATCGCCCAGACGCGGCCCTCCTGGACCGCCGTCAGGTCCGCCCAGCCGTCGCGGCCGGTCAGGTCTGAACGGTTCGCTGCAGTCTGTCCGAGGTCGAACCCGCAGGGGCCGACGACGATGCATTCAGGGTCGTACTCGAGAATCTCGTCCCACTCGCGCGGGCGCGACCGTTCGCCGCGTGCGCCCAGGCCGTACTCGCCGCCGGCCCACTCGACGAGTTCGTTCGTCCAGTGGCCCGCGAGCATGACGGGGTCGGTCCAGTCGAAAACTGTGACTCGCGGGCGGTCCGCACTCGAGAGGTCCGCGGCCCGTGTTCGCTCTCGAATCCGGTCAATGCGCGCCTCGAGGTCAGCCCGGAGTTCACGGGCGCGGTCCTCACGGTCTGCTGCCCGGCCGATGCGCTCGATGTCGTCGAGGACGTCCGCCATGCTGTGTGGGTCCGTCGTCAGCACGTCGGGGTCCGCGTCTATCTCGTCGACCGCGTCCGCGACGATCACCTCGTCGACCGCACAGACGTCACACATCCCCTGCGTGACGATCAGGTCCGGCTCGAGCGCCTCGAGCGTGGCCGTATCGATGTCGTAGACGCCGGTGTCGTCGCTTTCAGCCGTCGTCTCGAGGACTTGGTCGTCGATCTCGCCGCTCGAGGCGTCGGCGTCGATTCGCGAGTGCGTGATCGACGGGATCGACGTGGCTCTGGGCGGGAAGTCACAGCCGTGAGAGACGCCGACCGGATCGCACCCGAGCGCGGCGACGATCTCGGTCGCCGAAGGAAGCGTCGTGACGATTTGCATGGGACGATGTACGAACCAGACTACCAAAAACACCAGCGTCGCATCCTCGAGTCGGCTGGCCTCGTCCGCGAGCGAAGGGCTTACGCCCGCGACTGCCCTCGCTCCGGTATGGTACGAGACGATGGGACGCGCGTCGAGTGGCGCGAGTGGGGAGAAGACGCCTTCGCGGAGGCTGCGGAGGCTGAGATCCCCGTGTTGCTCTCGCTGACGGCGACGTGGTGTGATCACTGTCACGAAATGGATGCAGAAACCTACGCCGAGCCCCGGATCGCGGCGAATATCAACGATAGCTTCGTCCCGGTTCGCGTCGACGTCGACCGCCACCCGCGCGTGCGTGATCGGTACAACATGGGCGGCTTTCCGTCGACGGTGTTTCTCGCGCCCGACGGGACCGTTCTGACGGGTGCGGGCTATCTCGGCGAAGATGGGATGCGCCAGGTGCTCGAGAGCGTCCGGACGATGTGGGAGACGAAAGGCGACGACGCGGCCAGCGTGCCACGGCCGCTGCGCGAAGACAACCCGCCCGCGGGCGAACTCACGTCCGATATCGAGGCCGCCATGCTCGGCCAATTGACCGAAACCTACGACGAGACTGCCGGTGGCTGGGGCACCGAGCCGAAGTTTCCGCTGCCGGACGCCCTCGAGTTCGCGCTGAAACGCGACCGCGAGATGGCGCTGCGCTCGTTCGACGCGGTCGGTGCGAACCTGCTGGATGCCTACGACGGCGGCTTCTATCGCTTCGCCGGCGAGCGAGACTGGTCGAATGTCCAACACGAAAAACTGCTCGATTCGAACGCGGCACTTGTCCGAGCGTTCGCCAACGCCTACCTCCATACGGGCAGCGACGAGTACCGCGAGCCAGCCGAGCGGACAATCGACTATCTGACGACAACGCTCTGGAACGACGAGATCGATGCCTTCGCGAACAGTCAGGCACCCGGCCAGCCTGCTGCCCACAGCATCGACGCAACCGAGCGCGCGGCCGTCGACGACCCGCCGGTCGATGCGGGCGTCTTCGCCGGGCCGAACGCGCTCGCAATCGAGGGCCTGCTCACGTACTCCGCCTACACCGACGACGAACGCGCTCGTCGCTACGCCGAACGCGCACTCGCCGTCCTCCGCGAGGACCTGCTCGCGGACGGCGTTGTGGCTCACCAGTACGAGACTGCGACCGACGACAGCGAGCCGACGCCGCTGCTGATCACGCAGGCCCGCACGCTCGCCGCGCTCACGACGGCCGGAAGCGTCCTCGAGCCAAGCGTTCTCGAGGATGCCGTCGCAGTCGCCGAGGCGACACTCGAGCGACTCCACGACGGCGACTCGTTCGTCGACGGTCCTCGCACCGGCGCAGGCTTGCTCGAGCGCCCACTTCGGCCGCTCGATGCGAACGTCGCGTTCGCGGACGCGCTGATCGATCTCGCGGCACTCGCGGACGCGGACGTTGGCGGTGTCGACATCGACGCCGAGCGATACCGCAATTACGCCCGCGAGACGCTTTCCGCGTTCGCTGGTGCAAGCGACCGTTTCGGCGTCCAGATCGCCCACTACGCGACGGCTGTCTCGAGGCTCCTCGAGGGACCGCTCACGATTGCTGTCGCCGACCAGCCTGGTTCGGACCTCCACCGCGCGGCGCTTCGGATGGCCGATCACGAGAAAGTCGTCGTCCCGAACGCGAGCGCGCTCGAGGCCGGTACGGCCCGCGTCGAACGCGGCGACGACCAGTCCGCCCTCGCTGAAACTCCAGCTGAGTTGAGCGAACGCGTCCAGGCTGTGCTCGAGCGCACACAGGCCTGAACGACGCCGATTGCGTTTTCGGGCAAACCACCACAGCGTTTATGTTTCTCCAGTCGGTTGCTTGGACTATGGCGAGTCTTAGGGACCTCGGGCTCTCGGAGTACGAGGCTCGAGCGTATCGTGCACTGTTGAGTACGGGGCCAACAACGGCCAAGGAGTTGTCGCGAGCGAGCGACGTGCCGATGGGTCGGATCTACGACGTGCTCAACAGCATCGAACAGTACAATCTCGTGCGGAGTCAGACCGCGAGCCGTCCGAAAAAGTACGTCGCGGTTGAGCCATCGACCGCGCTGGATCGGCTGCTCGAGGACAAGAAACGCGAACTCGACGAAAAGGCCGACCAGTACGAGTCAATCGTCGACGACCTCTCGGACGAACTCGACGCGGCCGATCCCGTCGAGGACCAGTTCTGGACCGCCGCCGTCGGCCCCGAGGAGACGACCGATCTCTTGCTCGAGCGACTGGCAGCCGCGGACAACCACATCGTGATGGTCGCTGCCGATCCGGTCCCCGAACGGGACATGCAGGCCGTCAGCGAAGAGGTACTGGCACAACTCGAGGACGCACTCGACCGCGGCGTGTCCGTTGACGTGTTGATGACGCGCGAGATGGTTGCCTCGCTCTCGGAGAAGGTGGGGCGGCGATATCGCGAGACGCTGCAGGCGCGGGACGATTTCGACGTGCGGACGAACGACGACGTAACGGGCTCGTTCAACATCCTCGACGATCTCGAGATCTGTATTCAGGTACCGAATCCGCTTTCTTCGGGCGAGGCCTTCGGCATGATCGACCTGAAAGATCCGGAGTTCGCCGCGAGCGTCAATCAGGAGTTCGTCCCGCGGTGGGAAGAGGCTGAGCCGTTGCAGTTTTGAGCGCCGTTACTCGCCGTCGTTGCCGCCGTTGACTTCCTCGCGCAGCGTCTCCATCTCGACGATACGCTCTGCGTGGGCATTGTGCTGGTGGATCGACTCGTCGTTGGACTGTTTCATCGTAATGACCGCATCATCTGCGAGGTGGTCGAACTCATCGACGACGCCGTCAGCCAGTGCGCGGACACAGTCCTCGACGAACTTCGCGTCCGAGTGCGCATCGAAGGTCATGTGATCCTCGTCCGGGCGCTTTGCGAGGTTGTAAATCCGCGCGCTCATCGAATCCCGCGCGATGTCGATGACGTCGTTCAGATCGACCTCGGGATCACCGCTTGCTTCGACCGTCAGCGTCGCGTGCCCGCGCTGGGAGTGACCCGGCTGTGGGACTTCGTCTAAGAACTCGGTGATCGTCTCCTCCTCGACGCCCAGATCCTCGAGCGTCTGTTTCGCGCGCGCAGCTGACATTCCCTGCGAGCACGGACAGACGGTCATCCCCGTCACTTCCGCGCCAATCTCCTCGCGCGTGCCTTCGTCGGTCGCTGTCGCGGAGGCGATGATATCGACGGTGTGCTGGGTCTCGCGGTCGCTCGCGGGCGTTTTCTCGCGGCGCATGAACTCTGCCTCCATCGAGACCTTCGCCGTGGAAGTGTAGTCGTGTTTCTCGAGGAGCCGTTCGGCGGCGTCGCCACAGACGTCCTCGACGCGGTAGGCTTCCTCGCGGGTCGCATCCTCGAGGATTTCGTCGATGACCTCCATGTTGCGGCTCATGTCCGCGCCTTTGCGCCACGCGGGGAGGTCGACGAAGACCTCGAATTCGGCAGTGAGGACGATTGGGCGGTCGTCCTCGCGGGCGATCTTGACGAGCTTTTCGACGCCGGTCACGCCGACCTGACTCAGGCCAACGGTCACGTCGGGCGACGTTGCCTGCACGTCCGGAAGCTGATGACTCATTGGCGATACTCAGGACAGCGTCCGATTAGGCCTTTCGGAACACACAATTTCGCCCGTGGTCACTGCGGGTTGGGGTCTCGCCTCGAGCGATACGCCCGTCGTTGTCCACTAGTCGAGACGAGTCGCTCCGCACTCGAGGACTGTTCAATCTCTCGTCGTTGTTTAAGTGCCTCTGGTCACAAGGTGAAGCTGTGACGGGAAAACGCCGGTTCTACTGCGTCTCTCTTTCCGAGTAGCGACTGTGTTGGCGACCTCGCTCGCTGTCGTTCGTTGCACTCCCGACCTTCCTTTAAGTGTCTCTGGTCACAAGGTGAAGATATAACAGGAAGACGGATTCTACGGCATTTTTGCTCAGAGCGAGAGCATTGTGGTGCGTTTCAGTCGTCTCTATAATACCAACTGCGACTATTCACACACTGATCGTCGACTCGTCTGCGATCAGGTGGCCATTGACCTGCAGTGGCTACTATCCCTTCCCTGCGTACTCCCTTTAAGTACCTCTCGTCACAAGGAGTAGATACGACGGACATTCTCCGCGACCTGCACTCGACAGCGCTGCGTTTGCGCCCCCACTCGAGAGCGTGACTCCGTTCCTCGAGGGCGGATTCCGCTCATCATTTAAGTGCTTCTGGTCACAAGGTAGAGATATAGTAGGAAGACCGGTTCTATTACGTCTTCACTTTTCTCGAGCGACTGCGCTATTCGTCCGAGTGCTCGCCGTCAGTCGGCCTCGAGTTCGCCAACCTGTACCTTCCAGAGGTCGGCGTAGGTTCCATCGCGCTCGAGCAGTTCGTCGTGCGTGCCGCGTTCGCCGATCTCGCCGTCGTCGAGAACGAGAATCCGATCTGCGTTTCGCACCGTCGAGAGCCGGTGGGCGACGACGAACGTCGTCTTCTCGGCCGTGAGTCGGTCGAGACTCCGCTGAATCAGGACTTCGGTCCGGTTGTCGACGTGGCTGGTCGCCTCGTCGAAGACGAACATCGCGGGGTCAGTCAGCAACACGCGGGCCAGGGCGATGCGCTGGCGCTGGCCGCCCGAGAGTCGAGTGCCACGCTGGCCGACCTCGGTGTCGTAGCCGTCGTCCAGTTCCGTGATGAACGCGTGGGCACCTGCCTCTCGAGCGGCGGCCACGATTTCGTCGTCGGTGACCGTGCTGTCGCCGTCTGCGGGATCATCCAGCCCGTAGGCGATGTTCTCCCGCACCGTCCCCGAAAACAGGAACGGGTCCTGTCGCACGTACCCAATCGACTGGCGTAAGGACGACCGCGAAACGTCCTGCAGGTCGTGACCGTCGACCGTAATTCGCCCTTCGTCAGGCTCGTAGTACGCCAGCAAGAGCTTCAGCAGCGTCGATTTGCCTGCGCCCGTGTGGCCGACCAGCCCGACCGTCTCGCCGGGTTCGACATCGACGGACACGTCTCGGATGACCGGGTCGGTGTCCTCGTCGGCGTCGTACCCGAACGTGACGTCGTCGAATTCGACCGCACCACGCGGATTCTCGAGGACGTGGTCGCCGTCCTCGCGCGGCGGGGAGAGTCGCCGAAGCCCGAGGACGCGCTTTGCGGCGGCCTTTCCGGCCTTGTAGAGGCCGGTCACCCAGGCGAGAAACCGCATCGGCTGCGCGAGTTGCTGCGTGTAGTAGAGAAACGGAATGAGTTCGCCGGCCGTGATCGTGCCGGCGAAGAGCCAGAACCGCTCGTCGAGGACCCACTCGGTGCCGACGAACAGGGTGAGGACGAACGCCGCGCCGGCGAGCAGCCGCATCGACGGCTGGTGGAGGACGCCGACCACGTGGGCGTACCAGGAGGCCTCTCGCTGGGCGTCGGAAGCGTCTCTGACGCGGCCGGTCTCGTATCGCTCCCCACCGAAGGCTTTGACCGTCGAGACGCCGCTGACGTTCGTCTCCAGCAGGGCGTTGACGACGCCGGTCTCCTCGCGGACCTCGTCGTTGCGCTGCTCGTGTTGCCGACTAAACCACCAGTTGACGACGGCGATGATCGGGACGAACCCCAGCGAGAGCAGCGCTAACTGCCAGTTCAGGATCAGCATGTACAGCAGTGAACTGACGACGGTCGTCGTCGCGAAGACCGCGAGGTTCGGCCCCTGCGTCAGCGACTCTTCTAGCGAGTTGACGTCGTTGTTGAGCACGCTCATCACCTCGCCAGTCCGCTGGTCGTCGAAGAAGCCGGCGTCCAGGCGCTGGACGTCATCGTAGACGGCGACTCGGATGCGGTGGATGGTTCGCTGGCCGAACAGGAACAGCGCCCACAGCGAGAAGATGGCCAGGCCCATGTCAATCACCTTTATTCCTGCCAGCAGCGCGACCGTAAACAGGAGCTGTCCGGCCGGGTCGGCCGGAATCCAGGCGTCGGGCACCAGGAACAGCGCGTAGGGCTCGTCGTTGAACATCGCGTCGAACGCCAGCCCGATGATCAGCATGTCGATGTTCGAGAGAAACTGTGAGCCGGCAGAGGTGGCGCTGCCGAGGCCGAGCCACTTCAGGTCGCCCCGACCGTGTTCGCGCAACAGGGCGACCAGCGGCCACCGTTCGTCGGCGGCGGCCGCGATTTCGCCTTCACCCTCGCGGCCGGGGTCGTCGCTCATCGCGACACCTCCTCAGTCGTCTCGATTTCCTCTGTGACACGCCGCTGCGCAGACTCACCAAAGCGGGCACGGGCACGCTCGAGGAACGCCTCTGAGACGGCCTCGAGGTCGCCAACCTGTACCCGCCAGAGATCGGCGTAGAGGCCGTCCTGTTCGACGAGTTCGTCGTGGGTGCCGCGCTCGACGATCTCGCCGTCGTCGACGACGAGGATCTGGTCGGCGTTGCGAACCGTCGACAGTCGATGGGCAATCGCGATTGTCGTCTGTTCGCCCGCCGTCGCGTCGATACTTCGCTGGATCTGGCGTTCGGTCTCGTTGTCGACGTGACTCGTCGCCTCGTCCAGCACGAGGACGTCGGGGTCTTTCAGCAGCGCCCGCGCGATGGCGATTCGCTGGCGCTGGCCGCCCGAGAGGCTTGCACCGCGCTCGCCGACCTGGGTGTCGTACCCATCCTCGAGGTCGGTGATGAACTCGTGGGCACCCGCGAGTTTCGCGGCGGCGACGACGTCTGCGTGGTCGATCTCTGGTGCGTCAGCCCGAGTGTCGAACTCACGGACTCCGTAAACGATGTTCTCCCGCACCGTCCCGTAGAAGAGGAACGGGTCCTGCGAGACGTAGCCGAGGTGCTCGCGCAAGCTCCGGCGGGAGACATCGCTGATGTCGGTGCCGTCGATTCGGATCGCGCCACGGTCCGGCTCGTAGAACCGGAAGAGCAGCTTCGTCAGCGTCGACTTTCCCGCACCCGTCGGACCGACGACGCCGACGAGCGATCCCGGCTCGGCCGCGAAACTCACGTCGGTTAGCGTCTCCTCGTCGGCCCCCTCGTAGGTGAAAGAGACGTCCTCGTACTCGAGGCGACCCTCGAGGACCGTCAGTTCCCGGCCCTCGTTCCGGTCGGGGTGGTCGCCTTCCAGTACCGAGGTGATTCGCTTGCTCGAGGCCAGCGCATCCTCGTAGCTGTCCAGCACGTCGAGCATCAGCTGGCGGATCGGCGCGTAGAACGACTGGCTGTACATCAGGAACGTCAACAGCGCGCCGGCGGTCAGCGAGCCGCCGAACCACGCTGGCGTCCCCTCGAGGACGAGATACGCGCCGAGGGAGAACAGGCCGATGAACGCGCCCGAGACGATCACCCAGCTCGCGAGACTGAAGACAAGCCGCAGCCGGATCACCGACCAGTTGCGATCGAGGTACGACCGCGAGGCGGATTCGAGCCGATCCCGTTCCGCGTCCTCGCGCGCGAAGGCTTTGACCGTCGCGATGCCCTCGATACTGTCCTCGAGTCGCGAGTTCACCCGGCCGACGCTCTCGCGGACTCGCTCGTAGCGGGGCCCGACGCGGGTCGTGTACCACTGACAGAGCCCGATCAGCAGCAGCGGCATGAGCGCCAGTAGCGCGGCCAGCGGGACGTGGATCGTGAGCATGAACGCGAAGGCGACGAGGATCTGCGCCGAGAGCCTGATTCCCTCGTAGGCGTTGCTCCCGAAGCGGTTCATGTTCGAGACGTCGTTGTTCAGGACGCTCATGACGTCGCCAGTCTGGTGGCGGTCGAAGAACGACCGTTCGTGGCCCACGACCGCATCGAAGGCGTCGACTCGAATCTCGTGGAGCGTCTGCAGCCGCGCCGTCCCCTCGAGTCGGCCGGCGAGCCAGGTCATCGTCCCGTCGAGGACGTAGGCCGCGACGAGCAACCCGATAGTGAACTGGACCTGACCGGTCGTTGTCTCGGGAATCCAGCCGTCGGGAAGCAACGGGAGCGCGTACGGCGTGTCCTGCAGGAGGATCGCATCCAGCGCGACGCCGATGACGAGCGCCGGCAGCCGCTGGGGGATCTGGGCGATCAGCGTTCCGATTGCCGCGAGGACGTACCGGAGCGCGTGGGGCCGGGCGTACCGGCGGACCAGCAGCCACAGCGAGTTGTCGACGTGGTCGGGTGGCTCGAACTGGCTCTCCGTCACGTCTCACCCACTCCAAACGGTGTGCGAAATGCTGCGAGCGACCCGGAGGGTGGAACCCCTGTGTCGCTGCCATCGAGACGACCGCGCCGTGAATCGACCCACCGAAGAGAACATACGATTGTGTGGTCTCGAGTCATCAATTAATATACCGGTCGTGTGGTTCGCTGTCCCACAGGCCAGCCGAGATCGGCGTTCGTTTAAGTGCTTCTGGTCACAAGGTGAAGATATAGCAGGAAGACGGGTTCTACCGATATCGCATTCGTGACAGCGGCCGCTGTCTCCAAACTGTTCGCGTGAGTCGACTCGAGGCCCGCCGTTCTTTAAGTCACTCTCGTCACAAGGAGTAGATACGACAGGATTTTCTCGCTGACCGTTTCACTTCGAGCCATCGCCATGCCATCCGTTTCGACTGCCGTTCGGGAACGTATCGACGCCACACTCGCGGATCTCGAGGCGGCACACGAAATCGCAATCCCGCTCGCCGTCGCCCGCGGCAGCCGCGCCTGGAACGGCTCGAGTCCTGACAGCGACTACGACGTTGGGTTCGTCTTCGTCCCCGACGACCTTCGGCAGTACGCCCATCTCGGCGGCACCACCGAGACCATCGACGACAGCCGCGGCGAGATCGAACTACAGGGGCTGAGCGTCCGGACCTTCGCCTCTCTGCTCGCCGACTCGAACGAGAGCGCACTCGATCTCCTTCGCAGCCCCGTCCAGTATCGAACGCAGTTCGATCCGACCGACCTCGAGGCGTACATGACGCGCGCGTACAATCCAATCGACCTGTATCACGACTGGCGCGCCATCGCATCGACCAACTACCGGAAGTACCTCTCGGACCACTTGGTCCGCAGCGACGACGAGATCTTTCCCATCCTCGAGCGCACGGCAGACGGCTATCTCGTCGCCTGCGATGACGACGGAACCGGCGAGGAGACCATGACCATCGCCGCTGACGACGAGCGGTTTTCGGAAACGCAGACGAAGCCAACGGTCAAGCGCAACCTCACGATCACCCGCGCGGCGATGTCCGCGTACTATCTCACGGCAACGGGCGACGATGGCGCACACGAGTTGCCGGTGATCGACTTCGAGATGTTTCTGGACGAACAGGCCCCGGCGGTCTTCGAGGCCGACCGGATCGACCGCGCCCGCGACCTCCTCGAGCGAAAGCGTCGCGGTGAGGGGAGCGCAGTCGCCGGCGATCAGGTCGGCCGCGAGTTCGCACACCCGCCGAAACGGATCGATCCGGCGGTTCACGCACTCGAGGGCCCCGACCCGGAGCGGTTGAACGCGTTCGTCGACGACCTGATCGCTGCTGTGCAGTGACAGCCGGTGGCTATCTTCCTTTAAGTGTCTCTGGTCACAAGGTGAAGATATAGCAGGAAGGCGGGTTCTACTGGATTCACGTTCCCCAGTGGGAACGCTGCACTCGTTTTGGTCTCGAAGCGGTTTTCCTTTAAGTGCCTCTGGTCACAAGGAGTATAGTAGCCACTGCAAGTCAATGCACACCTGATCGCCAGACGGATGCGCGGTTCGGAGTGAACGAAGTGAGCGAGAACCGCGGAAAAGCGAGCGGCGAACGCAGTGAACCGCGAGCAGGATCGGCGATCAGTGTGAAAATAGTTGCAGTTGTTACTATAGATACGACGGGATATTCTCCGGGTAGTGTGCGTGACCAGTCGATACGTTCTCGAGTTACTGCTCTGTCAGTGAGTCGTCGTCGGACTCGAGGTTCTGTGTCGCGGATGAGGGCGCTCCAGTTGTAGAGCCTGATTCGTGTTCGGCCAGTCGCCGGTGGTACTCTGCGCGCAGCACGTGAATCGTCACGAGCACTGGAACGGCCAGCAGCGGCCACGCCCACGGGATCAGGATGATGAACAGGGTGAACTGGATGGCAACGAGCATCGACAGCAGATCTCGCTGGCGTTCCGTCTCGGTCGTCATGTACCTCTCATTCGTGACGCATGAGATACACGTGTTGGTTGTGTGGGCTACATCCCGCAGTTCTTTACGTACCTCTGGTCACAAGATAAAGTTATGACGGGAAATTCTCCGAGAATCCGCGTTCGATAGTCACGACGTTCGCGATTCTGCCCGCTGTTTTCGAGGGTGTCGACTCGAGGTACGGCCGACCGCCAGCGGACTCCTGCCTGACGTTCTTTAAGTGCTTCTGGTCACAAGATGAAGCTACGAAGGGCTTTTTGCGGGTCACCTTACCGTCGAGCGACTGCGCTCATCGACTTCGATTTGCAACACGTCTGACAGATGCCGACAGAAACGAGCGAGCCTTTTTCCGTCTCCCTGTCTGAGCGAGTACCAAGATGCACGACGACGGTCCCGAACCCGGTCCGCGCGGTCCGGGCCGCGAGCACAATCGCGAGCAGCCTCCACGCGGCGAGTACGACGACGGGCGCGAGCGCCGCCTCGAGACCCGGCCCGGCTCCGGGTCGCTCTCCCGGGCGGACGTCCAGCGCGACTCGACGGTCCGCCAGTGGGGGATCGTCACGCCGAGTGCGACCGTCATCGGCCGCGCGGAGTCGCCCGACGCGGACCTCTCCGAGAGCGTCCGCCGCCTCCACGACGAACAGCACGCGGCGACGCCCGGCTACAGCGAGCGCGCCCACCACCTCGACCGACTCCGGACGACGCAAGCACTGTGTAACGCACTCGAGGTGACGCCGTGGCAGCGCGACCTCGCACTCGGCGTCATGGACGAGATCGATCTGACGGAGTTTGGCAGCCAGCGCGCCATCGAGAAGGTCGCGCTCGTCGCGATTCGCCACGTGGTCGATGTCGACCGCCGAGCCTATTTCGGGCTGGACGATATCGACGCGCAGGCGCTGTCTGCCGACCGGATGGAAGACCTCTTCGCGCAGTACCGTGCCCACGACATCACCGACGAGTCACGGTTCAAGCAACTCGCCGCAACGTACGGGCTCGATACGACGAGTCTCAACCGGCTTCGGCGGGTCCTGAAGGAGCAACTCGAGGACGACCTGCCTGCCTATGGTCGGAACCCGTACCGCGATCCGAACCTGCCGAGCGTGACCGAGACCGCCGACGCACAGGACGGAGCGGACGGAGCCGGAAGCGAGCCGGCATAACGTCCGCGGTAGGCACACTGAAACCCGATCTCAGTCCCACCCTGGCGGCCAGATATCGGCTGCCCGCATGCCGGGTTCGTACTCCTGTTCTCGCAACTGGTCGCGCAGCTCGTCCGCATCGGTCCGCGGAATCTCGGCCCGCGTCAGTGCCCGCACTAGCAGCGCCGTCAGCATTGCGTGCTCGCGCAGGTTCCGCGGGTCGACTTTGTCACGCGTGTCGGCTGTAGTGTGGCCCCAGCCACGCCCGCGTTCGCGGCCCTCGGGTGGTTCGCTGTGCAGTTGTAGCGACGGCACCCCGGCCCGAAGGAACGGCCAGTGGTCGCTGAACGGATGTGGATCCGGATCGTGTCCGAGCGGCTGGCCAGCATCGCTCGCCACGTCGGCCGCGAGGTCGGCCAGCGACTCGGAGCCGTGTGACAGCGCCCGGAGATTGCGAAAGCGGCCTGCGCCATCGACGTTGACCACGGCTCGAACCGACTCGAGGTCGGCTCCCTCGGCCAGGGCTTCGGCACCCAACAGACCGATCTCCTCGCAGCCGACGCCGGCGATCCGGACCTGACACGCGAGGTCGTCCGCAATCGACTCGAGGATCGCGCTCGCGGCGACGGCGGTCGCGATGCCACAGCCGTTGTCCAGCGCGGCTTCGGAGATGTCGTGGCCGTCGTAGTGGGCGACGACGAGGACTTCCTCGTCGGTGTCCGGGCCGACAGTTCCGTGGACGTTCTGACTCGAGCCTGCGGTCGTCTCGGCGTCGACCCGAACTCGTGTGCGCGTCCCGCGCTCGGCGTACTCCGTGAGCCAGTCGTGCGTTTCCGCGCTGACGCCGACACCGGGTGCGGCGGCTTCGGTGTTGAACGTCAGCGCGCCCGTCGGCGGTAACTGACCGGGAACGTGGTTGGCGAAGATGAACGCGGTGGAACCGGCCTCGAGGGCGTGACCGAACGTCTCCATGCGGTGGACGAAGCGCTGTTCCGGCGGCGTCGTCGTACTCGCGACGGCGATTGCATCCTGCAGATCGGCCGCAGCAATCTCCTTGGGGGTGCCGTAGCCGACGTCGACGAGCGGTCCCTCGACGCTGGCGGCGGGCGAGTACGGGAGCGCGAGGGCGTCGAATTCGCGCTCGAGGCGGGCCGTGTCCGTTCCGTCCGCTGTCGAGGTGGTGCTGTCAGATCCGTCGCCGCCCAGAACAGTGAGCGTCGTCGACCCGCGCTCCCAGCACTGCATCGGAAACTCGTCAACCTGCACGTCCGCGAGTCCGGCGTCCTCGAGGGCTGCCCGGACGGATTCAGCCGCGCGGCGCTCGCCAGCCGAGCCGCCCATTCGATGCGGGAGTTCGGTCAGGTTCGTCAGCAGGTTCCAGGCACGGTCGTCCGTCCACGCGCGGCCGAGGGCGCGCTCGAGTGTGTCTTCGTTCGCCTGCCCGCCGTTTCCGTGGTCTGCCATACGCGTTCAACGACAGCCGCCGGCAAAAATCGCAGGCTCGGCCACAATGTGTGGGGCTTCGACACGCTTTACCACCTACGTTCCGAAACCGTGTGTATGAGTTCCGTACCCGACCGCTCCGAGATCGACGAGGACTATACCTGGGATCTCGAGAGCATCTACGCGAGCGATGAGGACTGGGAAGCCGCCTACGACGCCGTCGCGGAGCGCGTCGACGAACTCGCCGGCTATGAGGGCCAGGTCACCGACGACGCCGAAACGCTCCTCGAGGTCCTCGAGTTGCGAAACGACATCATGCGCGAAGTCTCGACCGTGGCCGCCTACGCGCGGATGCGCCGCGACGAGGATACGACGAATCAGCAGTATCAGGCGCTGACCGCGCGTGCGCAGTCGCTCGGATCCGATGCCCAGTCCGCGGCGTCGTTCATCGAACCCGAACTACAGGAGTTAACGCGCGAGGAGTTCGACGAGATGGTCGCATCGGAATCCACCCTCGAGACCTACGAGCACTACGTCGACGACGTGTTGCGGATGAAACCGCACACGCGCTCGTCCGAAGTCGAGGAGTTGCTCGCGGATTTGGGCGAGGTCATGGGCGGGACCGGCGAGGTCTACACCATGCTCTCGAACGCGGATATGGAATTTCCGACGGTCGACGCACCCGCAGACGACGAGGAAGACGCAATCGAAATTACCCAGAGCAACTTCACGAACCTCCTGAAACGACCCGACCGAGACTTTCGCCAGCGCGTCTACGAGGGCTACTTCGACGAGTGGTCGGACATGCGAAACACCGTCGCCGCGGCCTACAAGAACAGCGTCAAAGCCGACGTGAAGACGGCGCAGGCGCGCAACTACGACACCGCGCGCGAAGCCGCACTGGATGGCCCGAACGTCCCCGTCTCCGTCTACGACACCCTGGTCGAGACGGTCCACGACAACCTCGACAAACTCCACCACCACGCCGACCTCAAACGCCAGGCGCTCGAGGTCGACGACCTTCAGATGTGGGACCTCTACATGCCACTGACGGGCGATGAGGGTCCCGACGTGGAGTACGACCAAGCGACCGAGTACATCGTCGACGCCCTCGAGCCACTCGGCGAGGAGTACCAATCGCGCGTTGCGGAGGGCCTCGAGTCCCAGTGGGTCGACGTCTACGAAAATCAGGGTAAGCAGTCCGGGGCCTATTCGGGCGGCACCTACGACACGCAGCCGTTTATCCTGATGAACTATCAGGACGACATCTCCTCGATGTACACGCTGGCCCACGAACTGGGCCACTCGATGCACTCCGAACTGACGAAGGAGGAACAGCCCTACGTCTACTCGGGGTACGAGATTTTCGTGGCCGAAGTCGCCAGCACGGTCAACGAGGCCCTGCTGACGAATCACCTGCTCGACACCGTGGAAGATCCCGAGTTCAAAAAACACGTGCTCAACGAGTTCTTAGAGCGCGTGCGCTCGACGCTGTACCGCCAGACCCTCTTTGCGGAGTTCGAGCACAAGGCACACGAACTCGAGGAGGAAGGCGAACCCCTCACCGCTGACCGACTGGACGAACTCTACGGCGACCTCAAGGAGCAGTACTACGAACCGGCCGTCGTCGACGACCGCATTGCCCGCGAGTGGATGCGTATCCCGCACTTCTACCGGGCGTTCTACGTCTACCAGTACTCGACCGGCATCTCGGCTGCACTCGCCATCGTCGACGGCATCCTCCCCGATGGCCCCGGAAGCGACCCCGAGCGTGACGCCGCCGAGGACTACCTCGAGTTCCTCCGGCAGGGCTCGCGGGACTATCCCCTCGAACTCCTGCGGGTCGCCGGCGTCGACATGAGCACGTCCGAGCCAATCGACCGCGCGCTCGCGACCTACGGAGATCGGTTAGACGAACTCGAGGCACTGCTCGAGTAATATCCTCCCCACTGTCGTGAACGCGTACTCGACAATGCGGTGTCCTCGAGGCGGTGTTACGCGTCGGTATCAGTCGGTGGCGTCGTCCGGTTCTGACTGGATCGTGGGGAGTGTGCAAACTCGCGGGTGAGTTCCGGCGGGCCGCAGATTGCGATGATGGTGACGGCTCCGCCGAACGTCACGAGTCCGGCGACGCCGACCGGCTGGAGGATAGTTCCCAACACGAGCTGGTCTGTATAGACGACGGCACCGAACAGCGATGTGGTCGCGTTGAAGACACCGTGAAAGAGCGCTGCAGCCAGCACTGACTTCGCCCGAACGACGACGTACGTATACACTGGTGAGAACACGATACCCGTGAGGAGCCAGGCGAGCAGCGGCCACCCGTCGATCACACCCATTCCCCACGTCGTGAACGCAACCGGTGCGTGCCACAGTCCCCAGACAGTACCAATGACGACCGACGCTCGCCAGAATCCAAGCGGGGCGAGTTCCCACAAGAGATACCCTCGCCAGCCGAATTCCTCACCGAACCCAAATACCGCATGGATGGTAACGCCAGTGACCACGACGATTCCAACAGCAGTACCGACTGTCAGAAGGTCCGGTGGGATCTCTGGCAGCAGAGACGGAAACGGCAACTCATAGTAATAGATCGTCGACTGGAATTCGATTCCCGGGACGGCAACCGCCACCGGAATCATGAGTACGACGAGCGAGAAGGCCACTCCAACAGCGATCCCGAGCCAACGTACACGACCGAGTCGAAGACCGACCGTCGAGAGCGAGATCCCGCTGGCGAAACAGACTACGAGCGCGGCGACCATCGGCGTGAACATATGAATACGTCCAAAAAACGCTGGATGCAGTGTTTCGTCCCACTGATCGATCAGCAGTGGCGTTCCGACGAACCATCCCGCCATGAGGACGGTTACCGTCCCGATGAACAATCCAAGCCGACCACGATCAATGTCACTCATGAGTATCGTGACAGTCGTCACTGCGAGTGATCAACTCGAGCCGAGCGAGTCCGGCTTCAGTCGGCACGACCAGTGACTCTGCCGTTGCACACGGCGGACCGACGAGTTCGGCCGTCGATTGTCTGACCTCGAGATTGCTTGCGTCGTTGGCGACTGCGACAGTTGCGCCGTGTTCTGATCCGCCCAGACAGCCACCGAGACCAACGGTGCAGACTGCCGCCAGAATCATGCGACGAGAGAATGGAGGACAATCCATTTGATATATTGTATTAGAACCGAGATAAAAACATATTCCTACAGTGTCACCTGTTGGAATGGTCTCGTTTAAATGAACGTATACCGGGACAATACTGAGTTTTGGGGTGGAAATCCATCCGGGACCCAAAGGCACATTTATGATCCGGGACTTACCCGTGTACGACAAGATGTCTCGAAGCCCGTCTCTCCCTGACCGACCACATCGCGATATCGACCCCGAGCTTCCCGACGACGAGCGGCTCGAGGCGCTTCGGGGCCACTTCGAAGATATCGTCGACGTCAACGACCAACTGGAAGATCAACTCGACGATGCCGAAGAGCGCCGCAAGCGCCTTCGCGAGAAAGTCGACCGTGTCGAACGCGAGAACGAGTCGCTGAAAAGTTCCTCGCTGTACATCGCGACGGTCGAAGACATCATGGACAACGACGAGGTCGTCGTCAAACAACACGGCAACAACCAGGAGGTGCTCACGGATGTCTCGCCGCGAATCGCCGAGGAAGTCGAACCCGGTGACCGCGTCGCGGTCAACGACTCCTTTGCGATTCAGACCATCCTGAACGCCGAGACCGACGCGCGCGCCCAGTCGATGGAGATCACCGAAAAGCCGGCAGTCGGCTACGAAGACATCGGTGGCATCGACGAGCAGGTCCGCGAGGTCCGCGAAGCCGTCGAACAGCCACTGACCGACCCCGAAATCTTCGACGAGGTTGGGATCGAACCGCCGAGTGGCGTCCTGCTGTACGGCCCACCCGGAACCGGGAAGACGATGCTCGCGAAAGCCGTCGCGAACAAGACCGACGCCACCTTCATCAAGATGGCCGGCTCGGAACTCGTCCGCAAGTTCATCGGCGAGGGCTCGAGACTCGTTCGCGACCTCTTCGAGATGGCCCGCGAGCGCGAACCAGCTATTATCTTCATCGACGAGATCGACGCCATCGCGACCACCCGCTCGGAGTCGAAGACCTCCGGCGACGCCGAGGTCCAGCGGACGATGATGCAACTCCTCTCGGAGATGGACGGCTTCGAGGCCCGCGGCGAAATCCGCATCATCGCCGCCACGAACCGCTTCGACATGCTCGACCGCGCAATCTTGCGCCCCGGTCGCTTCGACCGCCTCATCGAGGTCCCCGAACCCGACCGCGACGGCCGCGAGCAGATCCTCGAGATCCACACGCGCGGGATGAACGTCAACGACGCGGTGGACTTTGCGGATCTGGCCGACGATACGACGGGCTACTCCGGCGCTGAAATCGAGAGCCTGGCGACCGAAGCCGGCATGTTCGCGATCCGCAACGAACGCGAGGAGATCACCCATCAGGACTTCGTCGACGCCATCGAGAAAATCGAGGATGACGACTCGAGCGAAGTGGTCGCGTCGGCGGGCTACTTCTACCAGTAGCGACGTCCAGTCTCTTCTCTTGGACGGAACGGTCGATGGGGAGTCGACGTGAGTGCGGCAGCTGTAGTCTCAGCCCGGAATCAACAACTCTGAGCTAAAAATCCGCCTTACTCGGTTCGTGTAGCCACATAGCCGACAGCGAACGGAACTCCGAGAAGCACGGTGAGAACGGAACTCTCGAGTGCGGACGGAACGGCAGCTGTCCAAGCAATGTCGAACCCGAGGATTGCGGCTGGCACGAGTGCACTTTTGGCGGCACGACGCCAGCCCCGTTGGGCTGCGATTGCACCGATGACGACCATCGAACTAGCAGTAAGCGAGGCAAAATGAGCGGCTCCGAGGTCCATCTGAACGATCATGTGCATCGGCCAGTCGACTGTTCGACTGGCATCTGATCCCCCCGGCTGTGCCTCGACTACCTCGAACGGCATATCGGTCGTCCACTCATACGTGAATCGACCGATTCCGGCAACGAGTCCGAGAACGCTCAGACCCGGTGCAATAAGCGCTCGACGTGGAGTCAATGGGCGGCTTGCTTGGTACCGATATGTGAGTATCCCCCATGTGAGAACCATCGGGCCACCGATCCCGCTGCAATACACAACGAATGGAACAGCCGGTTGAACACCGCCCGGTGGATTTGGCTGGCTACCTGGAACGATTTCAGCAGGTGCAAACGCGTATACGAGCAGTAATCCTGCGCCTAGCACCATTGCGACGAGTCCGAGACCGTCCAGCACGGTTGGTTTGGTCCGTCGTTTCCCAGAATATATGCTTCCCATAGTGGATGGTAATAATCTGTGCTGTACTAAATCTGAGCTGTGTTCGCTCTCAGCTCGTTCTTGTCGCAGTGTCTCCACTCCAGCGGAGTTGGTCTGTAGGAGCTTTCAGTCGTCTCTCGCTCGAGGCAGATTCTGCTGGCGTTCGGTGCCACTACGGGCCTGTAGGATGCTCTTTCGATTTAGTATGGCAACTCTACGCTCTGTCGGACTGAGTAACCAGAGCGACACTCACTGAAACTGACTACCCGGTTTTTCCGGGTAACGGTCTCTCTTCTGAGTGCTGCATGACTCTCTCACGACGCTCAACAATCAAGACAATCGGTATCGTCGGCGCAGGCTCTGCCCTGTCCGGCACAGTACTCGGTGTTAACGAACACGAAGACGATGAACGTGACGCCGAGACGGTCCCCGAAGATGAGGAGACGGGCGCACTTCGCGTGGCCCACTTCTCGCCTGACGCACCGAACGTCGACGTATACGTCAACGATCAGCGTGTCCTCGCTGACGTCGCGTACGATGACGTGTCCCCCTACCTCGAGATTGCGCCCGGGACGTACTCACTGACGATCACGGCGGCTGGTGACCCAGACGCAGTCGTCATCCAGCAGCAGTTCGCTGTCGAGGATGGCTTCTATACAGCCGCTGCAATCGGCGAACTCGGTGCCGTCGAGGAAGACGATGACTACGACGACGCGGCTGCGGACGACGACTACGAGGAGGACACCGACGAGCCCGAACACGAGAACGAAGACGATTACAACGGCGAAGACGACTACGACGACGAAGATGAGGACGAGGGCCTCGAGACGGGGACCTTCGAGATCCTCCTGCTGGCTGACCGAACGCCGGAAGAGGTCGAAGAAGCGGTCGATGGTGAGGATGCAGGACAGATCCGAGTTGTCCACGCCTCACCGGACGCGCCGGCTGTCGACATCGTTGACAGCGACTCGTTGATGCCCATCTTCGACGATCTCGAGTTCACCATCCCATCGGGCTACGCAGCCGCGATGGCCGGACCGGTCACGCTCGATATCTACCCTGCTGGCGAGGCCCCCGAACCACAGGAGGGAACAGATCTCGATCCGGAAGGTGAAGCTGGTGACGACGACATGATCGAACCGGGCGAAGACGATGACAACGACTACGATGACGACGAGGCCGAGCCGGTCGCCTCCGTCGAAGTCGATGTCGAGGCCTGGCAGGCGTACTCCGTCTACGCGATTGGCTACCTCGAGCCGCCGGAAACTGATGTCGACGGCGATGGCGATGTCGACGAGGCCGACGACCGCTCGTTCGACGTTGTCACGCTCCTCGATGGTGTGACCGACGAAGACGACGAACACGAAGACGACGGCGAGTACGATGCGGAAGACGAAGTCGACGAGGAGCCCGTTGAGGATGACCCCGTCGACGATACTGACGACGACTACGATGCAGACGACGACTACGACGAACCCGACGATGACGAGTACGATGATGACTATGACGACAACGGCGATGACTACGATGACGACGACTACGACGATGACGACCACGACGACTACTGATCGGTAAGATCGTCTCAAGTACACGCCGTTGTCCCGTTTCGGTGACCAACCGCTTTTTTTGCGATGTGGGTGTCTCGCTTGCCGTGGGTGTCTCTATGTGGCGCGATACTTGATCGCATAGCACTGTTATCGGCCTCGGTACTGCTTGTGAGAGTGTCTCCCGTCCGAAAAGTGGCTGCCTACAGCGGGCCGTCCCTGATGGTAGGGGCAGACTTCTGTGCTGTTGGCTCTCCTTACAGCGCTCCCGAAACGGTGTGTCTCTGCGTCCTGTCGTAACTTCCACTACCTCTCTCATATCATTGGACCTGCCCAGGATCCTCTGAGTGCTCACTCGTTGTCCGCTGGCCCGAACTCTGACATCGAGGGCACAGCACGGTACGGTTACCGTGTCGGCTCGACGCACAGGACATGCGATTACACTCCTCGACTGGAACAGACCAGCATTTCCCTCAGCTCATCTGCAGGTGGGTCGTCACAGCGGGACAACGCGGACACCGTCACTCGCTGCTCGAGCCAATCGCTGTCTGAGTGCTGCACTGTGAGAAGTGAACTGCCTCGAGTCGGCAGTGGCTTGAGACTGCGATATGACGCACTATGGAGTCTGTGAGTCCGAGATAATTGGTCGGAACTAGCGCCCAGGAGCGACGTTAGACGTCGACGTACTGGTCAACCCACTCCTGGCGCTGCTCGAGAACGCGTCGGCCCTTTGGCGTCAGCGCGTAGTAATTCGTTCGACGGTCGAGTTGTCCTTTTTCGACAAGTTCTGTCTCGACGAGTGTGTCGAGATTCGGATACAGTCGCCCATGTGTAACGGGTTGGTCGATGTACCGATTGATGTCGTCGAGTATTTCCTGTCCGGACGGCCGTTCTTTTCCGGCGATGACGTACAGCAAGTCACGCTGGAATCCAGTTAGTTGATCCATGGATCACCCTCTGAGAACTAACGTTCATCGATTCGTGGCTTTGTTATAGAGCTGGTACGAAAACCCCCAAAATCGGAACGCACCACGTATGGCGACGACAGGCCCTCATATCCACAGTGAGGCACTCGATACCCACCCGGGTTTGCGGTCTTCGACGCCACGTGTCGCGGTATTTTTTAAAAACCCGCCCGTAGGGGCCGCTATGCCAACGGATCCGCTCGCCTGGGAAACGCGAGATCGAGACGTAGCCTACTCCTGTCCCGGCTTCGATGTTATTAACGAGTCCGTTCGACTCCCCGACGGTACCGAGACTGACTTCGATTACGTCTCCGAACCCGCAAGTGTCTGCATCCTCCCGTTTACGCCCGACGGCGACGTCGTCTGCATCGACGAATGGCGTCAGGCCGTTTCTCGAGTCAACCGCGGTCTCCCTGTTGGCGGCACCGAACCCGATGACGACGACCTCGAGGCCGCGGCTCGACGCGAACTCGCCGAAGAGACCGGCCACGAAGCCGACCACCTCGAGGCGCTGGTCACTGTTGAACCGGCAAACGGATTCGCCGACTCCGTGATGCACTTTTTCGTCGCCCATGGCTGTCGCCCGACTGCCGAGCAGGAACTCGATCACAACGAAAGTATCCGCTCACAGACGGTCGGTTTTGACGAGTTGCTCGAGGCACTCAGGGAGGGTGCGATTCGTGATGGACGAACCGTGCTCGCGCTGTCGTACTACCAGTTGTTTGCCGCCGACGCTGGCGAGTGATCTCTGGGGTTGAGTTCGGCTACCCAGTGGCCGTCGAAAAAGGACCGACTCGAGCAGTGAGTGCTCGCTCGTCGTGATTAGCTCAGGATGGCAATCGACTGCTGGTCGTCGTCGTTGTTCGTGTCGTCCATGTCGTCATCGTCCGCATCAGTGTCGTCCTCGTCTTCGTCATCAGTATCGTCGTCAGCGAGATCCTCGAGGTCGCTCGTGTCGCCGAGGGTCACTGTGTCAGCGTTCGCGTCGTCAATCGTGATCGACGTTGCGGAGGCCTGCGAGACGGTCTCGGTCTCGCCGGTGTCTTCCTCGTCGTTCTCGTCAACGCCGTTGTCATCGTTTTCGTCGTCCATCTCATCGTTGTCATCAACACCGGCGTCATCCTCGTCGTCGTTCATCTCATCATCGTTCGCATCGTTCTCGTCAGCGTCGTCGTTGTCGTCGTCCTCGTCAGCTTCCTCGAGTGACTCGATGGTCATCGCGTTGATCGTCACCGTTTCAACGTCGAACTGCTCGATGGTCAGTTCCTCGAGTTCCTGCGTTTCGCCGTTGTCTTCGTCATCGGCGTCTGTGTCATCGTTGTCGTCGTCAGCGACATCGTTGTCGTTGTCGTCAGCGTCGTTCGCATCGTCGTTGTCGTTCGTGTCGTCGTCCTCGTCACCGTTGAACAGGCCATCGAAGAAGTCGCCGATCTGATCGACGATGCCGTCATCGTCTTCGATCTCGAGGTCATCGATGGTCATCTCCTCAACGTCCATCGTCTCGATGGTGAGGTCCTGAACGGTGAGTTCACCAGTGTCTTCCTCTATCAGGTCCTGTCCGGCTGCGTCGTTTTCATCATCGAGGCCGTTGTCCTCGTCGTCAGCCTCGTCACCGTCGTTGTCTTCATCGGTGGCGTCTGCCTCGTCGTTGTCGTCGTCGGCCTCGTCATCGTCCATCTCGTCCTCATTCATCTCCTCGTCGTCCATTTCGTCCTCGTCGAGTTCGAGGTCGTCGATCATCACGTCCTCGAGTTCGAGGTGGTCGACTTCGATATCGGAGATCGACACCTGCTCGCCGTTTGCGTCGACACCGTTGTCGTTGTCATCGACGCCGTTGTCGTTGTCATCGACGCCGTTGTCGTTCTCGTCGGCGTCAGTGTCGTCTGCCGCATCGTTTTCATCGTTGTCGTTGGCGTCGTCGTCATCCGCTTCCTCGAGTTCCTCCTCGAGTTCTTCGTCGTCAACGTCGAAGTTCTCGACGTTCAACTCCTCAATTGTCGCGTTTTCGACCGTGACGTGGTCGAGTTCGAGTGTGTCGACCTGTACGTTCTCGAGTGCTGCGTTCGTGCTCGTGTCTCCGTCGTCTGCTGGCACTGTTGCACCGGCGAGCGCGGGGCTCGAGAGCGCAACCAGCAGTGCAACGAAGACGACGCCGAGTTGCTGGGATCGTGAAACCATGCGCTCAGAGCTACTGCGCTGTTCCGGCTAAAATGAGTAGACTGTTACAGAATTATCACGAGACAAAGTGCAGTTGGCGCGCCAGCACAGTTCGCTAATCAGTGGTTCATTCGCGCCTGAACGCCCCTTGTCTGAGCGTCGATTGTCAGGCTCTTTTCGAGTAGAATCTACGTGTTGCCTGCGAGTGCTACGCAGTTATTGCTCCTCTCAGAGAACATGAGATTACTGTCTGTTGCACCCACAGCGGCCGCAGCGGCTGTCCGTGTCCAGTCGCTGGAGTCCGTGGGACACCAACACGGTCGCTGCTCGAGCATGACGAAAAAGAAACCGAATCGGAACTGGCCCGTTCTCACGTGACCACACGGGGTGAGTGCGGGCTGGTAGTCGAGTGCTGGTGGTGTGGCTACTGGTCGTTAGCCCAGGATGCCGATGGAGAGGATGCCGTTGTCGTCATCGTCCTCATCCTCATCCTCATCGTTGTCGTCATCCATGTCATCATCGTCGTCGTCCATCTCATCGTCATCGTCAGCATCTGCATCGTCGTCAGCGTCGTAGTCCTCGAGGTCGGAGAGGTCGTCAACGCTGATCGATTCTGCGGTTGCGTCAGTGACGGTGATCGACGAGGCGGAGAGTTCGCTGACGGTCTCGCCGTCAGTCATCTCGTCATCGTCCATTTCGTCGTCCTCGTCGTTCATGTCGTTTTCATCGTCGTCGACGCCGTTGTCGTCAGCCTCGTCATCGTCGTCGAGGCCGTTGTCGTCATCGTCAGCAGCGGCATCATCTTCGTCGTCAGCCATCTCGTCGTCGTCGTCAGCCTCCTCGAGTGATTCGATGGTCATCGATTCGACGGTGAGTTCCTCAACATCGAACTGCTCGATGGTGAGTTCGTCGATCTGCTCACCGTCTGCGTCGTCGTGCTCGTCATCGTCGGCGTCGTCAACGCCGTTGTCCTCGTCGTCAGCGTCTGCGTCGTCATCGAGGCCGTTGTCGTCAGCCTCGTCGTCATCGTCGTCGGCCTCGTCAACGTCGTTATCGTCGTCGTCAGCCTCGTCCTCATCGTCGAGGCCGTTGTCGTCATCAGCCTCGTCGTCCTCGACAGTCAGTTCCTCAAGAGTCAGGTGATCGACGTCCATCGTTTCGATGGTGAGCTCTTCGATGGTGAGCTCGTCAGCGTCCTCGTCAATCAGATCGAATTCGTCGTCAGCCTCGTCGTTATCGTCGACGCCGTTATCGTCAGCGTCGTTGTCTTCGTCGTCAGCGTCGTCCTCGTCATCGTCGGCCTCGTCAACGCCGTTGTCTTCGTCAGCGTCGTCCTCGTCATCGAGGCCGTTATCATCATCGTCGGCCTCATCGACGTCGTCACCGTTTACTTCGAGGTCCTCGAGGGAGACATCCTCGAGTTCGAGGTGTTCGATCTCGATGTCCGAGATGGTCACCTCGTCGGCGTCATCTGTATCTTCGACGCCGTTGTCGTCAGCCTCGTCGTCATCGTCGAGGCCATTATCATCGTCGTCAGCCTCGTCGACATCGTTGTCTTCGTCGTCAGCGTCTTCATCGTCGGCGTCATCAGCGCCGTTGTGTGCTTCGAGCGCGTCATCGAGTTCATCCTGGTCGACGTCAAGTTCGTCGACGTTCAGTTCCTCAATGGTCGCGTCTTCGACTGTTACATTCTCGAGTTCGAGCGTCTCTACCTCCGTGTCTTGAAGCGTTGCGCTTGGTCCGTCGGCTGCTGTTTGTGAGGTTGCACCTGCGAGCGCGGGGCTCGAGAGTGCAACGAACAATGCGACAAATACGACACCGAGTTGCTGCGGTCGTGAAGCCATGCGACTTGAGCTATCGCCTGATCCGGACTAAAACGAGCAGACTGTTACGGCGTTACCTCAGAAACAAGCACAGTTAGAACTTCTGGAACGGTCGCTAATCAGTGTTTCATCCCCTTGGATCCCGAGAGTGTCTCGGTGCTCGCATGAGAAACCGCTCCTCGAGTGGGGGTGGCCGTTGTGCTTGCGTTGGCCGCCACGTATTCATGTACCGATAAATCGAGCCATTATTCCGCGCGCTACATCGCAGTCGTGTTGCCACAGCGACGATTCTGGGGCGAAATCACGAATCTTCACTGACTTACGTTCGTGGGCGCAACCACCACCCAATGCGCGAGTGCTTCGAAATTCGGGATCTCGATGCTGGCGGGCGGATCGGCGAGTTGACCGTTCCGCGCGCCGGCGTCACCGTCGAGACGCCCGCTCTCCTGCCGGTGATCAATCCAAATCTGGATACCCTCAGTCCCCGCCGAATGGCCGAGGAGTTCGGTGCTGAAATCCTCATCACGAACTCCTACATCATCCACAGTACCGACGACATCCGCGAACGCGCCCTCGAGAACGGCCTCCACGAGGTCCTCGATTTCCCCGGCGCGATCATGACCGACTCCGGCTCGTTCCAACTCTCCGAGTACGGCGAAATCGACGTCACAAGCGAGGAAATCCTCGAGTTCCAGCACGCAATCGGCTCCGATATCGGGACGCCCGTCGACATTCCGACGCCGCCCGATGTCCACCGCGAGCGCGCCGAAGACGAACTGGCGACGACCCAGGACCGACTCGAGCGCGCCCAAGGCGTCGAGACGGGCGAGATGCTGGTCAACGCGCCGGTACAGGGTTCGACCTACCCCGACCTCCGCGAGGAGGCGGGCCGTCACGCGAACGCGACGGCCCTCGACGTCTTCCCCGTTGGCGCGGTCGTCCCGCTGATGAACGACTATCGCTACGACGACATGGTCGACGCCGTCGCCGGCGCAAAACGCGGACTCGGTGCCGATGCGCCCGTCCACCTCTTCGGTGCCGGCCACCCCATGATGTTCGCGCTGGGCGTCGCGATGGGCTGTGACCTCTTTGATTCCGCCGCCTACGCGCTCTACGCGCGCGATGACCGCTACCTGACCGTTCGCGGCACGCGCCATCTCGAGGACCTCGACTACCTGCCCTGTTCGTGTCCCGTCTGTACCGAGCACTCGCCCGACGACCTGCGCGCGCTGGACGACGACGCGCGGGAAACGGAACTCGCCGCTCACAACCTCCACGTCACGTTCGAGGAAATTCGCCGCATCAAGCAGGCGATTCGCGCCGGCAACCTCCTCGAGTTGGTTGAACAGCGCGCCCGCGCACACCCCACCATGCTCGACGGCTACCGCGCCCTGCTCGACCATGCCGCCCAACTCGAGCAGTCCGATCCCGTCTCGAAGGGTGCCTTCTTCTATACCTCACAGGAGAGCGCCCGCCGACCCGAAGTGGTGCGCCATCAGCAGCGTCTCGAGCGCCTCTCGGTGCCGGAGTCGCTGTTCCTCACGGAGGGCCAACCCACCAGTAGCGACGAGTTCGACGACTCCTGGCGCGTCGAACCACCGTTTGGCCCGTTCCCGCGCGCGCTCTCGAAAAGCTATCCGCTCACTGCTGAAGTGCCCGACAGAACCGACCGAGCTGCACTCGAGGCCGCAGCCGAGGGGGTCGCCCGACTTGTCGAGGCCAACCCCGACACCGACATGACGCTCGGGCATCGTGGCTGGCCCGCAAGTGTGCTCGAGTGTGTTCCTGCTAGTGTGGCGCTGATAGACCTCACTGCAGAGTAAGCGCCTGCACAAACGAATATACCGTCTCACGCCCAGACTGACGCCTATTCTCAGAAGCCGGCCGGCGAATCCGACCCAATCGTTGCCTGTGTTCCACCGACGACGGTCCCGTCGATGATGAGTTGTGTCTGCTCATCGGAGTCGATGACGACTTCGTGACCATCGTATGTAAACGAGAGTCGGCCCTGTCGCGCGCCATCCGCGCGTGTCGAGTCGAAGACTGCATCGAGTGCATCCGGATCGATTGCATCGTACAGTGGTGGTAAGTCGCTCGGATCACATCCCTGACGGTTCGCAACTGCGGTGATAACCGCAACACTGAGTTTTGGTTCGGCAGTTCCCGTGATGGACTCGAGTCCGGTGGCTGTCTGGTTCATGGTCATCACACCCTTCGAGTACATAAAAGGCCATTGGCGATAGTCACCATTTCAGACGTGTTTACTGCGGTATTCGTCCCGCAAGCGCCGTCACGTCGGCGGACCAGAACAGCAAAGACGGCCGCGGCACCTGATTCAAGTCATATGCTCGGGACCACCTCACTTGTACTTGGTACAATCGTGGGCGTCATATTCCTCACGTGGCTGGTTCGACGTTTCCGTGGCGGGGGGACCAGCGCCGCCAAGCGCGAGTCTCAAGCCCGCCACCAGGAAGCCCAACAACGCGATCCGCCCGTGGATATCGGCGACACTCATACCGTTGCCGTCCACGAGTTCACCGAACACCACACCGGCGAGCAACAGGCCGTCTGCAAGATCGAAGGCTTCGTTGTTTTTGTCGAAGACATCCCTGCCGACCTCGAGGCTGGAGACACCCTCGAGGCAAAGATTCTCTCGTTTAACCGTGGCCATACGTCCGCGACCGCGGCGTTTCAGGGTCGTGCCTAAGAGTCGGGCGACCGGCGACCGACAGCCTCTTTCACGCGCCCGCACCCAGTTTTGGTATGACCGACTACTTCGAAGTTCACGAGCGCGACGGGGCCGCGCGCATCGGTGAGTTGCGACTCGCCGACGCCCGGACAACCCCTGCGCTCGTCGACGACATACTCGAGGATGCGGGCTCGCTGTGGGCCACCGACCGCGACGTTCCCGAGGGCGACGAGTCAACGCTTACCGTCCTCCCCCACCGCGGATTCCCCGGTGGTACGGCCGAGGAAGTCCAAGCGTCGTTCGCTGTCGAGCACCCGGACGTCGAGTTCCCGAGTGTCGCCGTCATCTCGAGCGAGACGGCCGAGGACCACGGCACCGATGCGTATGCGGTCTCTGACGTGCAGTCTGCGATGGGCCACGGCGCGGCGCTGGTCGAAACCGTCGTAAACGTCCGCGAATCGATTCCCGCCGACACCGCGCTCTATTTCTCCGGTGTTGCCACCCCGCGAAACGTTGCGTTGCTCGCCTACGCTGGCGTCGACCTGTTCGATGAGACCGCCGCCGTCATCAAGGGCACCGAGGGCCGCTATCTCACCACCGACGAGGCGTACTTCCTCGAGGATCTCGAGGAACTGCCCTGCTCGTGTCCGGCCTGCCAGCAGTCCCGCGAGGAGTTCACTCGCGAGGACTGCGCCGAGCACAACCGAAACGCCCTCCAGGCGGAACTCGGTATCGTCCGCCGGCGCATCCGCGACGGCCGACTCCGAGACTATCTCGAGGGACAGGCCCGCCAGGATCAGTGGCTCACCGCCGCGATGCGCGAACTGGATTCGCAGTGGGGTTATCTCGAGGAGCGAACGCCGATCCTCCGTGATTCGCAGATTTCGGCCGCGACCGAAGACACGCTCCGGCGCGTTGAGATCCAGCGCTACGCCGACCGCGTGACGAGTCGGTACCGAAATCGATTCGATAACCCGCTCGTGCTCGTCCCCTGCTCGGCCGCCAAACCCTACAGCGAGTCCCAGAGCCACCGCCAGTTCCACGATGTTATCCAGTGGCGCGCCCACCTCGTCTCGATGACGAGTCCCATCGGCGTCGTTCCACAGGAACTCGAGACGACCTACCCGGCCCAACACTACGACACCGTCGTCACCGGTCGCTGGTCCGAAGACGAAAAACAGTTCGTGAGTTCGGTGCTTGAGCGCTACCTCGAGCGCAACGAGTACTCGAAGATTATCGCACACGTTCCCGGAGAGGGCTACCGCGACATCGTGGGCCGCGTCGAGGAGTCACTCGACCTCGATATCACCTACACCGTTGCCGAGCATCCGACCGACGACGAGTCACTCGCGAACCTCGGCGAGGCGCTGTCGGGCGAACTCAAATACTCCAAACGCGAGCGCGAGCACAACACCGTCCGCGCCATCGCGGACTACCTGCTCGGCGACGGCGCTGGCGACGACCTCTTTGCAGACATCCAGACCACGAGTCGCTACCCCAAGATTCAGGTCCGCGACCGCGAGGACACCCAACTCGCGACGATGGTTCCCCAGTACGGCACCCTCTCGTTTACGCTCGAGGGCGCAAAACGCTGGCTCGAGAGCGACGCTCCCACGAAGCGCGTCGAAATCGACGGCTTCGTCCCCCACGGCAGCGTGCTCGCGCCGGGTGTCGTCGACGCCGACGAGGACATTCGTGTCGGCGACGAAGTGATCGTCGAAGGGCCGAAGGCGTTCGCCATCGGCCGCGCAGAGATGTTCGGCCGCGAAATGACCGAGAGTACGCGCGGTATCGCCTGCGAGATCCGCCACGTCGAAGAGACGTAATCTGTTTTAGCGCCGCGAGTCACGTTCCCGGACACGCTGTGAGCAGGTGAGTCGGTCGGAGACATCCGTCACACGGTGTATCATCTCCCTACTCGAGTGTATGGTCTCTCTACTGCAGACTCAGAGTGTGGCTTCGGCCTCGAGTTCGCGCTCTATCGCTCGCCGAGATCTATTTCATATAGCACCATACACTTTATTTCTACTGAGTCGTCGAACGGGTGTTCCTCACGTCTTCCCCGTAAACAAGCAACAGAACAGCACAGTCCGTGCCAAACCTGGCAGCAGTTGGCAGCGTCGCAGAGCTATCCCTCGTCCCGCTGTACGCCGCTGCTCTTCGACCGATACCACTGAAAAGTCACTACACACGGTAAATCTGCGATACCCAACAGCGACTACTCGTCGAGCGTCGCGTCGAAAAACTTTCGCTCGGCAGTCCGCAGATGCTGGTTGAACGTTGCAGGCGCAATCCCGAGGCGCTCAGCGATTTCTTCACCGGTACTCTCGCGCGGCCAGTCAAAGTATCCCGCAAAGTACGCCGTCTCGAGGGCTGCTCGTTGCTTTTCGGTGAGTTCGTCCTCGAGGACGCTCGTGGAGTTGCCGTTCGTCGAGTCGCTTCGTTCGGCCGTCCGCTGGGCGAGGTAGGTAACGCCCGAGTGGTCCTCTTTGAGGAGTTCGATCATCTGCCGGGTGTCTCGACCGCGCGGGAGTTCGACGACGAAGCGGAACTCGCCGTCGCTGATCGTTGCGGAGTCGACACGGCCGCCGTGCGTTGCGATTGTTTCGAATAGGGAGACAGCTGCGGGTGCAACGAGTTCGAACTCGAATGCCTCGCGTTTGGCTGCGAGGAATCGAACGTCATCGATGCCGTTGGTGTCTTCGACTGCCTCCGCGAATGCCTCCTGTGAGACGTCCGTCGCCGACCCGTAGGCAAGCAGTGTCTCGTCGCCCCGGACGAGTTGCTCGAGTTTTATCGTACACGATTCGGTTGCCGACAGTGAAACGAGTTCCTCGGCCATCGCCTCGACTCGAAACTCGAGTTCGATGACGGCATCACTGACCAGTGCATCGCGGCGCTCGATTGCCGTGATGGCGTGTGCGATGGTGTCCCCAATTCTGGAGAGAATCGTCGTTTCGGGTCCGTTAAATGCGTCTGCATCCACTGCATAGATGTTTAACGCCCCGTAGACGAGATCTTCGTGTGCAACTGGAATTGAGACTGAGGAGTTATATCCGCGTTCGATTGCCGCCCCACGCCAGGGTTCGTACGCAGGATCGGTCTGGATGTTGTTCGCAACCTGTACGTCACCGGTTCGAATCGCGGTGCCGGTTGGCCCTTGCCCGCTTGGTTCGTCCTCCGAGACGCTGATATCGACTGTCTCGAGATACCCATCTTCGACGCCAGCGGCCGCTTTCGGTACGATCTGGTCGCTTCCGGGATTGACGCCACCGATCCAGGCAAAGCGGTAGGCGTCCGATTCGGCGAGTCGGTCACAGACGCGCTGTTCGAGTTCCGCTCGCGTTTCCGTTGTAATTACCGCCTGCGTAATGTCGTGACCAACCCGATTCAGGCGATTGAGCGACTCGAGTTGCTCGCGCTGGCGTCGTCGCTCGCGTTCCTGGCGAGCGCGCTCGATTGCGTGATGGATCGTCCTCACGAGCAACTCACTCGTCACTTCGTCTTTGACGAGGAAGTCTTGGGCTCCGCGCTGAATCGCCTCCACACCGACCTGTTGGTCTCTTAACCCAGTCAACACGACAATCGGCGTCTCGTCACTCTCGCCATGAACTGATTCGAGTGTCTCGAGGCCACTGCTGTCGGGCAAGTTCAAATCGAGCAAGACGATGTCGATTGCGGTATCTGTGAGGACAGCAAGCCCCTCCTCGAGACGCGACTTGTGTGTCAGCGTTGGGGTTCCACTTGCAGCGTCGTCACCGCGTACTCGCTGGGCAAGCTCTTCGGTATCTTTGAGCATCTCCTCGATGAGTCGCGCATCGCCGGGATTGTCCTCGATCAGGAGGATTCGAAGCGTCTCGCTGGTCTCCGTGGTGTCGTCGGGCTCGAGGTCACTTGTTTCGTTCTCACCGTCTGTACTCTTCTCATCTGCTGAGTGAGAGTCTGTGTCTGTTTTGCTCATTACTTTTCGACCTCTGGGGGTAACCGGACGACAGAAAACCAGAACTCCTCGAACGCACGAACGGTTTCGATGAACTCGTCCGGATCGACCGGTTTCGTGAGGTATGCATTCGCGTGTAGTTCATACGACCGTGCGATGTCCTCTTCGGCACGCGAACTCGTGAGTACGATGACCGGAATCGACCGCAACTCTGGATCTGCCTTTAACTCGAGGAGTACCTCTTCGCCGTCAGTTCGCGGGAGATTGAGATCGAGCAGGATCAGATCCGGCCGTGGGGCATCGCTGTATTCGTGTTCCTGTGTGAGAAATTCGAGCGCCTCAGTCCCATCAGAGACGACATAGAGATCATTTTCGATGCGTCCCTGTTTGAACGCCTCTTTCGTGAGCCGAACATCACCCGGGTTATCCTCAACGAGCAAAATCTGTGCTCCCTCTGCCGTCCCGGATTCTGCATTCATAGTCGTATTAGTCGTCTCCCATCAGTTGGGTATGCTGCCTGCCAGTCACGTTACTCGCTGTTCCCAGTCGACTTGTGGCTCGAGTACGGTGTGGAGCTACCTCGACCGCTCGAGTCCAGTTTACGGGTCTCCCTGTTGGACTCGAGTGCCTGCGCCACGACTGGTTGGTCCCCGCTGGGACTGAGTGGTGACCGCAGTAGACACCTCGAGTCGGACGTAATCGAGGTTGTCCTCCCGGAGCAGCCGTAGCCATGTTCACTGCTATGGACAACTTGATTGTCGGGTATAAATGTGGTGCTCTATACGCTGTCGTTCGGGTTTTCTGTATTTCCGGACTCTCACATATGCTGTCTTATGCTGGTTGCTACTCTGTTCGTCCCCTGTCCAAATAAACTCTATATTGCGATATAAAATTGGATACTCACGGAGCCAGCAGGTTTCTTATCAGTGGCTCCGATACGTGAGGTATGGACGAACTCTCACTTGGTGTTCCAGAACCACTCCTCGAGCGCTTGCCAGACGATGAACCGGGGACGGCAGCGGATATGCAGACTGCTGTTGCTGATTGGGAACGAAAATTGAATCAGGCCGTGGCTGCGGCCGATGACGACCGCGAGGCAGCCAGTCGCGTTCTCGAGGCAATCGACCGTTTCGAGGACCGATACGAGACGTACGACCAACTCGTCCCCGAACTCCGTGCATGGGGACAATCGCCGGTCTATGCCCTGACGTGGCGGACGCTGTACGCCGATATCATCGCCCAGTTGTACGAACACGACGACTTGGCTCCCCATCTCGAGCGGGAGCGAAACGCCCGACTTGTTCAGGATGGGATTCGGTTGCGTGATCTGTGACCACGTGCGCGCGATTTGGGAGACGCGGTTCGGAACGAGTACGCGGTTCGGAGCGAACGTAGTGAGTGAGAACCGCGGAAAAGCGAACGGGCACTCGTGCCCGTGAGCAGACGGTAAACGAAGTGAGCCGTGAGTGAACGCGGTCTCCCCTAGACAAAAGACGACATAGCGCAATGGCTGTAGTATGTCATCGATTCCCGACTCCCTCCACGAGTTGTTCGAGAAAGAAACGTTCGCCCACTTTGGGACGGTAACCCCAAGTGGAGCACCCCATGTGACGCCAGTCTGGATCGACTACGACCCGGAGGCAGATCGACTATTGGTCAACACAGAACGCGGTCGACAGAAAGAGCAAAACGTCCGTTCGACCCCTGCAGTCGGACTGAGTATGGTCGATCCCGAAAACCCCTACGAGTATCTCTCTGTTATCGGTGAAGTAACCGAGATTACGACCGACGGTGCCCGTGATCATATCGACGAACTCGCGAGACGATACACGGGGTCGGCCTACGAGATGCCGATTGAAACCGAGCGAGTGATTCTGCGTATCCGACCAGACAACGTCATTGCACCCCGTACCGACTAACAGACAACGCTCTCGAGACTCCGTTCTGGCACTATCGTACCAACTGAACCGATTTACATACTAATCGCCAATCCGTCTGGCGATCAGATGTGCACTGACTTTCAGTGGCCACTATCACTTGCAGTGGCTCCTATCGTTCCAGTAGCATGTCCTTACTGAGTCGTTGCTTCTCGAGGCGACTCTCAGTGTGCGCTCTTCGTCGAATGGCTTTTTTACCGCAGTGAGCCATCCAGACGGTCTGTGTCGAGCGTTCCCATCACTGTTCTCTCTCGAACCAACTGTGTTCAGTTGTGGATGCGTCCTCTGTGTTGGATCTGACTTACTCGAGAGGGGGTGCTTTTTAACAGAGACATACCTAGTGCATATATTCTATGGACAATGAGACCAAATCACAGATTTCAACAAACGATTGCGAAAAAACAGTACAGTTTTAGTCACTGCATTTACGGAAGTATGCCCGTAATTGTCGAGAACGTGCCTCTCGCCCACCAAAATTGTTGAGTACAATAGTAGTTGCTGATTACATAGTGTACATCCACTATTATTGCCTGAATATTCACAACAATTGTTGTTTTCTTTCAGTCCTGTATCGTCCCTGGCAGCCCTCTTGTACTGTTCTGTCGTCTATAATAAAATCGGCACAAAAAACCGTCTAACACCGGTAGCACCCTCGAATTACTCGAGTGAAACGCGTCGGGTCGTCTCCTCGAGTAGTTCCTGCACGGCCACGGGCTCGCCGGTGGTACTGCTCTGGATTGCGGCCTCGATGAGTGCCATTGACTGCAAATTGTCTTGGACGTTCGTCGCCATCGGCTCGCCACCGTCGAGCCAGTCGACGAACTGCTCGATGAGCCACGTGTTAGCCCATGGCCCATCAGTCGAGAGCGCAATTGAATCGGCTGCACTGTCGTCGGCGCCGTCAGTCAACTGTGGTTCAGCGGCCGGATCGTATTCGTACTGCTCGAGGTCACGTTCGTCGAGGACGAGCGTGGAGTCACGGCATTCGGCGCGGATGTATTCGTTCCCCCAGCCGTTGAGTGCGACGGCGTTCGTCTTTGCGCCTTCGTACACTGCTCGTGTCCCGTTTTCGAACGTCATATTGACGAGCGCCTGTGCGTCGCCAGCGTACTCGCCCCACTCGGGGAGCCATGTCTGGGCGTAGATCGTCTCACAACGTGCGTCTGCGAGGTCGGCAAGAATATCGAGGTGGTGGACACCACCTTCGATCAGGAGCGTATCCTCGATATCGTGCCGGAACGCGCCCCAACTCCCGTACGAGCGGCAATTACACGTAAACCGAAGCATCAGATAGTCAAGTGGACCGTGGTTGCCTGTCCGAAGTTCCCGCCGTAATGTTGTCTTATCGCGGTCGAACCGATGGCTCATCGTCACGCCCATTTTCTTGCCTGCGCGCTCGACCTTTTTTGCGATTCGGACGGCCGCCTCAAGCGTGTCCGCGATGGGTTTCTCCGAGAGAATGTGCAGGTCGTGTGCGAGTGCGGCATCAACGATGTCTTCGTGGAACTGGGGTGGGACGACGATTGCACAGCAGTCGGCATCCTGTTCCTGAAAGGCAGTCTCGGCATCGGTATAACACTGATCGTCGCTCAATCCAAGCCCCGATTTGGCGTTTGCCAGCGCCGATTCGTCCGTATCGACTGCGGCGACGACGTTGAGACGCCCGTTCTCGACGTTCGGCGGGAGATACTCGGTACACCAGCGTCCGCCCTGTCCGCCGGTTCCGACCTGGATAATGTCGTATGTCATCGATTGTCTATGTGGCGATTGCCACACTGCAAATAGATTCCGACTCGTGACTCGAGTCACGAGAATAGAGTGCCGGACTCGAGGCCGGAACGAGGTGGCGTAGACGTCCCTACTCGGCCCAGTAGGCGTCGCCGGGTTCCGTCTCGAAAACGGCTCGAGAGAGCACGTCGACTGCTTTCTCGAGACCTTCGCGGCCGCTGGTCAGCGAGTCTTCGTGTTCGATTGAGAGTGCGCCGTCGTAGCCGACCATTCGGAGCGTGGAAACAACGTCTTTCCAGTGTTCTTCGCCGTGTCCGTAGCCGATAGAGCGGAACAGCCACGAGCGGTCGGCTTCCTCGGTGTACGGTGCGGTGTCGAGAACGCCTTTCGTGCGGGCGTTGGCGTCGTAGACCTTGGTGTCTTTGGCGTGGAAGTGATGAATTGCGTCTTCCTCGCCGAGCATCCGAATTGCCTCGGTCACGTCGATGCCCTGCCAGTACAGGTGTGAGGGATCGAAGTTTGCCCCGATTCGGTCGCCTGCTTCCCGGCGAAGTTTGAGCATTCCGTCAGGCTCGTACACGAGCATGTTTGGATGCATCTCGATCCCGATATCGACGTCGTGTTCCTCGGCGAGATCGTTGATCTCGCTCCAGTAGTCGATACCGACCTCCCACTGATACTCGAGTGCCTCGAGATGCTCGGGCGGCCAGGGGGCGGTGATCCAGTTCGGCGTCTCGTCGTTCGGACTCCCGCCGGGCAGTCCGGAGAAACAGGTGACTGCATCGACATCGAGTTGGCCAGCGAGTGCAATAGCGTCTCGAAGTTGCTGGTCATCTTCGGCAGCTTTCTCGTCGTCGGGGTGAATCGGGTTGTTGTGCGTCGCCAGTGCGCTAATCTCCATGTCGTACTGGTCGACGGCCTCGAGTAGTTCGGCCTGGGTCTCTTCGTCGTCCAGAGCGTCCGTGCTCAGGTGTTCGTCGCCGACGAAGCCACCACAGCCGAGTTCGATGGCGTCGACGCCGATGCTGTCTAAATATTCGATTGCTTCTTCGACTGACTGGTCATACAGGGGCGCCGTAAGTACACCAACGTTCATCGGTACTGTGTGGTGCGGTGTCCTGACACATAAGTGTATACAACAACTGTGACTGACTGTGAGGTCGACGGCGCTTGCTAGCGAAGAAGTGATGCTGTACTGATGAATATGGGATTTCGTCGGTTCTCGGGTTCCAGTCGTTGATCACTGTCGATTTACTCGAGTCAATTACCATCGGAACCCACCCCAAAGAATATTATCTTTTGCTTTCGAACGTGTGTACCAATGAGTTCGATCAATTTCGAGAACGTGACGAAGGTGTACGATGGTGATATTGTCGCTGTCGAGGACTTCAACCTGACAATTCAAAGTGGTGAGTTTCTCACACTGGTCGGACCGAGTGGGTCCGGGAAATCGACGCTCCTTCGGATGGTCGCGGGACTCGAGGACATTTCGGGGGGGACAATTGCAATCGGTGATGAGGTCGTCAACATGCTCCCGCCTCGCCATCGCGACATCGCGATGGTGTTCCAGAGTTACGCGCTGTATCCGCACCTCAGCGTTCGCGAGAACATGGCGTTCGGGCTGAAGCGGTCGACTGACCTGCCCGATGAGGCGATTTACGACCGTGTCGAGGACGCCGCCGAACTGATGGGAATTCCAGAACTGCTCGATGATCGGCCGAAACAGCTCTCGGGCGGCCAACAACAGCGTGTTGCGACCGGTCGGGCAATCGTTCGTGAACCCGCAGTGTTCCTCTTTGACGAGCCACTGTCGAATCTCGACGCCAAACTCCGCAAGCACATGCGGACGGAACTCCAGCGCATCCAGAAGGAACTCGATACGACGACGATCTACGTGACCCACGATCAGGAGGAAGCGATGACGATGTCCGACCGGATCGCGATTCTCAATCACGGTGAACTACAGCAGGTCGGTACACCGCGTGAAGTCTACAACGACCCACACAACCTGTTCGTCGCGCAGTTCATCGGGAGTCCATCGATGAACATCTTCGACGTCACGTACGAAGCGACCGACAACGGCGGTCGACTGACAGGTGACATCAACATTCCAATCGATGCCGAGCGTGCCCAACAGATCGAAGCCGTTGGCGCAACGGATCTCAAACTCGGCATCCGCCCTGAGCACGTCAACGTCAGTCGAACGAGCGGCGAGGACCACGTCAACGCATACATTGACATCATCGAACCGCTTGGCGCACGTGACCTTCTGTACTTCACACTCGAGAGCGAGACAGACGACGACAGCCTCGTCTCGGGTGATGCTGCTGCACTCGAGGACGAGGCCTCGCCGGAGGGTGAAGTCGCCGAACGAAAGGCGTTCATCGATCCCGAGTCGATTTCGGCCGACGCCCACGAAGTGTATCTAGACCTCAGCCTCGAGCAGGCGGACCTCTTCGATGCGAACACTGGCGCAAATATCGAACACGTCGTCAGAGAGGAACAGGAGGAACCGCCGACAGCCTAACTCGCCACTAAACGCCATCTTTTTTGCCGATAGGGCGCAGGTGCGAGTATGAGCCAGCGCGCGAGTTCCAGCACGTCGGACTGGACGATACTTCAGCCATGGCGCGAACTGCTGGGTGCAGACACTATTTCGGCGATGATCGATGTTGTCCGACAGTATGGGTGGCTTCCAGCGCTGTTTGGCGTTGCGTTGCACTCGCTTGCGCGAGGCGTTTTCGAGTACATGAGTGATCCATTTGTCATCACAGAGGGATACTTTTTCACCTGGTGGCCGGCCGCACTCGCGGTGAGTCTGTTCTTTGGGACGTTTATCGTCATTTTCTCGTGGTTCGTCTACTTCGGACTGATCGGCGTCATTGCCGGGTTCTTCTCCTCGAAACACGATTTAGCGTTTGACACGTTCAAGTTCGGGGGCTATCTGACCGCGATTTTCGCTCCGATCTTCCTTCTTGGGTCTGTTATTATTCTGACCGTCACTGCCCCGGCTGAAGGGGCACAGGTGGCTGTCGAAAACGGCGATGACTTCAGCGAGTTCGCGACGACTGCCTACTCGTTCGTCCACGACACACCACAGATGCACGTCGTCCAGATTCTGAAGGCTGCCGGGTGGATCATCACCGGCTTCCTCATGTTGCCAATCGTTCAGCACCTGTACGAAATCGACGAAAAACGAAGTGTTGCGAGCGTGTTGCCTGTCACGCTCGCCGGCGTACTTATCGCATTCCTCGTCTAGGCGTCGGCAGATCTTCAGGATCGAACGGCGGGGCGGTGTTGAAAATGGCTCCATCAATCGTCAACAGTGAGTTCGCAAACTCGATGCTGCGTGTCAGACTACTCGTTCGAACGAGTTGGGCATCGAGTGCATCGCTTTCGGCCACAACGTCGTCAACGAGTCGGCCGTTCGCGTCGATCCCCGCTCGCACGTGCCCAGCGTCGTGACGTGCGCGTAGGTCAGTCAGTGCATCGATTGGGTCATGCGCTGCGTTTCGCGCGAGCGTCCGCGGCAATGACTCGAGAATTTCGGCAAACCGTTCAATGGCGAGTTGCTCGCGGCCATCGAATTTCGGTGCGAGTTCGGAGACCGCACGGGCCGCCTCGAGTTCGGCTGCGCCACCGCCGGGGAGTGCAACCGGCCGCTTAATCGCAGCGCGAACCGCGTTGAGGCCGACTTTGATCCGCCGCCGTGTCTCGGCGGCTGCGCTTTCGGTGCCGCCGCGAACGACCAGCCCGACGCTTCGTGGCTCGGATTCTGGGGGCGCAGTCACCTCGAGCCAGGTTTTGTCGCCTTCGGCGTCGCGGAGTCGGATATTTCCGCGGCCACAGTCGTCGATGGATGCGGGGGCCGTCGGCGTGACAGGACCACGGATCGTTGCGCCAGTCACCCGCGAGAGTCGCTCGAGATCCGACTCCTTGACGTTTCGGAAGCAGACGATTCCGCGGGCGGCGAGTTCAGTCGCGATTGCGTCAGTCACATCATCGGCGACGAAGACGGCGCTGGCGTTCGACTGGGCAAGTGCGTCTGCGATTGCGCTGGCGTCGTCGCCGAGGCCGCCGAGTGAGTTGCTGTAGTCGCCGCTGATCGAGACATTGGCCCGGATCGACCGTGGCTTGAGTGAGCCTTCGATGACGAGGATGCCCCCGTCGACTGGGAGGTGTTGCTCGCCGGCCATTGGCTCGTAGGGGTGGAGCGTGCCAGGGATCAACTCCGAGGCACCGGCATCTCCGCCGGGAATTGCCTCGATTGAGACGTAGCCAAGATGGACCGTTCCGCGCTGTGGCTCCCACGCGCGAAGCACTGCCTCGACGACGTCGCTCGACAGTTCCTCGAGGTGCCATTCGCCAGTCCGTCCGTTGGTCATCCCGCAGTGGGCGATCTGCTCGAGTCGGGATTCATCGAAGGAACTGCGGGTCATCGGCTGATCGGTATCTGCAAGCGGGATGCCAATCTCGTTCCAGACCTCGAGGGTTCGCTGGGCACCGATTGAGAACCCGTCGACGACGGCTGCAGGTGGAACGCCCTCTTCGATGAGGTCGACACCTGCGGTCACGAGTTCGCTTGCGAGCAGGGTCATCGTGGTGGTCCCATCGCCCAGTTCGTCTTCGTGGGCTTCTGCGAGATGGATAAACTGGTTTGCGATTGGGTGGTCAGTCTCGCCTTCGAACTCCTCTAAAATCGCGACCCCATCGTTCGTGACGAACGTGCGCAGTCGGTCGTCGTCCATTCGGCGGACAACCATCTTGTCGACACCGACTGGGCCAAGCGTGCTCCGAACGAGTCCGCCCATCTCCGCGGCGGCTGTTTGGATCCCCTGTCTCGTCTCCTCGGGAGTGAGTCGCTCCCAACTGCCAATCGACGTCGCGTTATGCTCCGGCATCTCTCTGGTGGTGAGTAATGAGTCTCATAAGTCCTTTCGTCTGGCGGCTATCGAATAAATAGTTGGTCAGCGATGATCAAAAAGACAATCAGCAATCCCAGGATGTACGCAAGCTCAAAGACGAGCCCCCAGGCCTGTTCGTAAATGTACCAGATACCAATCGCTGCAAGGGCGACGAACGCGACGAGTAGCCCCCCAGCTATACCCGTTTTCTGTGACGAAAGGTTTTGCACCGCCATGATCGTTCGATAGATTCGGCCGAACCATAATAAAAGATTGCCCTCGACACAGACTTGGCCGGTCAAATCCCGCCTGCTTTCTCGCGGTATTCTTCATCATACCACTGCCAAATCCAGCCGACTTACCCATATAACGGGCCACCTGAGCAAATGAAGGTTATAAATCACAAAGATATTTATACCGTCCTCGGTATCTTGTGAGTAGAACTATGTCAGGAACGAACATGCCCAACGAGAGTGAGACAGATGACTCGGTTGCCCAGTCATCGCCGTCTCAATCCGACGCGGACGCCGAGGACTACTCGAGGCGTGGATTCATGGAGACGGCCGGTGCAATGGGGGCTGCGGGTGCCACTGCAGGACTTGCTGGCTGTCTCGATGGGTTCGGAAGCGACGACACCGAAGGAACTGGTGAAGGTGACTTCCTCTGGTGGACGATGCGAGGGTACATCCCAGAGGAAACGGCTGCAATCGAAGACACCGCAGATGGGTTCGAGGACTACTCCGACGAGGAAGTCAATCTCACGACGAACGTCATTACGTGGGACCAGGTCTTCGAGCAGTGGACGTCCTCAATTCAGGGCCAGAACACGCCAAACGTCAGTGAGATGGCCAACGAGCACGCCGTCGACTACGGTGCAAGCGGCGTCGTGCAACCGAACACCGAACTGTACGAAGACCACGACGACTGGTACGACACGCCATCCTACTGGGGACTGTACGACGACGAGAAGTGGGGCTTCCCGTGGTTCATCGAAGTGCGAAACTTCTATGCGAACATGGACCTCCTCGAGGAGGCTGGCCACGACAGCATCCCCGAGACGTGGGAGGAGATGATCAATTCGGCTATCGACGTCACAGACGAAACCGACGAAAACGGTCTCGTCTCCGGTGCCGCACAGGACACCGGAACCGGGCAAATTCTCTACGGTGCAACCGTTCAGTCCGGCGGCGAGTTCTTCGACCACGACGGCGACGAGTGGTCGGTCGAACTCGACTCGCCAACGTCGCTGTTTAGCCATCTCTGGATGGCAAGCTTCCAGGAAGAGTGGGACATCGCACCCGGCGGCTGGGCTGGCATGGACGGCACTGACGCCGAACAGCTCTACCGCGAAGGAAACGTCGCAATGATGCTAAACGGCGGTGACGCCGCAAACGAGATGGTCAGCCAGGGCGAGGACATCGCCGAGGTGACCGAACTCGCACCGATTCCAGAAGGCCCGATGGGGACAAACACTGCCTTCATGGGCGGCAGTTGTCTCTCGGCGTTCGAATCGGATTACACGCAGTACGACGTCGACGACGAACTCTCCATGGAGTTCATCCAGTACATGACGCTTCCGGACACCATGGAAGGCTACTTCCCCGAAGCCGCACCGAACTTCCTTCCCGTCCGAGAGGCCCAAGAGGAGATCCAACCGTTCACCGAGAACAACACGGAGATCCCCGACGAGTGGATCGACGCCCGCCTCGACCAGGCCGAAGACACCGCCCGCTATGGGATTACCGGCCCTCAACTGAGTGCGCCATTCCTCGGCGACCTCGAGGGCGAGATGGATGCTTATTCCGTTGCTATCTCCGGAATCCTCGGCGCGGACAGCGACCCACAGGAAGCGGTTGTCGATCAGGCAAACCACGTCCGCGATACGATCAGTGGCGAAGTCGACTACGACCTCCCACAGAACGACGAGATGCCTGAACTCGAGGACGCACCGGACGAACTCACCGACTGGATCGAAGGCAACGGCGACACGCCACAGATCTGGAACCCATACGACTAACTCGCTATCTCCGCCCCGTCTTCGGGACCCTCCATAGTCACAGTCACCATACATGGCAACTACGACAGACAAACTCCGAAATTTCGAACTCCCGCGGGAGTACTATCATTGGTTTTCGAAAGAGAGCGTTTGGGGATGGCTATTCTTACTCCCATCGCTGCTTGCGCTTGGGCTGGTAAGTGTCTACCCCCTCTTTCGAGGTATCTACCTCAGCTTCTTCGAGTACGATGGCATCGCTGACCCAGAATTTGTCGGCCTTGAGCATTACGTAACGATTCTCGGCTGGACCGAGTTCTGGGTGGTCATGCGGAACACACTGGTTTGGGCGTTCGCCGCAGTCGTTGTTATGGCCCTGATTGGGCTTGGCTTTGCGGTCTTGCTCAACCGTGATTTCCGCGGCCGGTCAGTTGCGACGACGTTGCTGTTGCTTCCGTGGGCAGTGCCGTTCATTTCGATTGCACTGAACTGGCGCTTGATGTATAACTTCGAGTTGGGGCCGCTGAATGGCTTCCTCAGAATGACCGGAATTACCGAAGGGCTTCCGTGGATCGCGAGCTCACGCTATGCGCTGTTCTCGATCATGCTTGCATGGGTCTGGCGGAACTTCCCGTTCTTCATGCTGACGTTCCTGGCTGGCATGAAGGGGATTCCCGGCGACCTGTATGAAGCCGCACGCGTCGATGGCTCGACGAAACTCGATCAGTTCCGTCACATCACGATGCCGTTCTTGCAGCCGATTGCGGTCGTGATGACGCTGCTGATGAGTCTCTGGACACTCAATCACTTCACGTTGATTTACGTGATGACCGGCGGTGGCCCCGGCAACACCTCGATGGTGTTACCAGTGTACATCTACGAACGAGCGTTCCACCTGAGTGAGATGGGACTGGCCAGCGCAATCGCCGTCGTCATGCTCATCGTCATGATGACGTACGGGCTGATCTACCTACGACTATACCGCGAAGATGTTGGAGGGAAGTAACCATGGCAACAGATACACAGCCCGATTCCATTCCGGACGAGCGAACCAAAGACGGCTTCCTCGCACTGGACTACGAGCAAACACAGCGCGTAAAGGGGATTGGCTTCCACGCACTGTTGTGGTCGCTAATCGCTATCGTGTTGTTCCCAGTGTTCTGGATGCTCGTCGTCTCGCTCAATCAAACCGGCTTCGAGTCGTTCATTGGTGATCCAGTCGGGTGGGTTGCCGGTGTCGATCTCTCCGGGTACAGACAGGTGTGGTACCAGTCTGACTTCCGGTACTGGTTCCGGAACAGTCTGATCGTCAGCGTCGGTGCAACGATCCTGAGCGTTGGCGTCTGTACGTTCGGTGCATACAGCATCGGTCGCCTGCGCTACCGCGGTCGCACAGCCGTCGCAACGTTCTTGCTGATCACGCAGATGTTCCCCGCCATCCTGCTTGCAATCCCGCTGTTCCTGGTCTTCCGGGACTTCGGGCTGTTCAACACGTTGACGGGCCTCGTGATCGCCTACGTCGCGTTCACCCTGCCGTTTGCAATCTGGATGCTCCGTGGGTTCTATGAAAACCTCCCCGAGTCGCTCGAGGAAGCAGCGATGATCGACGGGAGTACTAGGTTCGGTGCTGTCGTTCGGGTCGTGCTTCCGCTGTCGGCACCGGCAATCGCGACGACAGCGATTTTCACGTGGGTGCTCGCGTGGAACGAGTTCGTCTTCGCACTGGTCCTGATCAATGACTCCTCACGCAAGACGCTGCCGCCGGGAATGGCCGAGTGGATCGGCCAGTACGCGCTCAACTGGGATATGCTCATGGCGGGCGCACTCGGCGCGACGATCCCAATGTTGATCGTCTTCTTCTTGCTCCAGAGTTACATCGTCAAGGGGCTTGCAGAAGGCGTCGGGAAGTCATAATCCCATCGGCAGTTTCGTGTGCCGGTGGCCGTTCGATTGGAGACGTATGATAAACGATCTTATTGTTTATTTGCCCTGAAATTCCTAATTTATAGTAATTTGACTGGTCATGCTGTGTGCCACGTCCTCACGTTTCTGAAACGTTGTTAAATCCGATGAAATCTGTTATTGATGGTTGGTATTCGATTTCCCAACAGTAGACGGATGGTGCGCTTCTCATACAACAACTTCTACATAGTACTACGATTCCACCGCTCTTATTGGTCGTAAAACGCAGCCCTACCTCGAACTAACTGATATATTCTGGTTATAGTACTCTATTTTCTCCGATCTGCAAAACTCTCCCTAACTACCAGAGCCATCTTGGATTTCACAACTTACTATACGTTGATTAACTCCCACCCTCGCCTCTAACTCGAGTGGTGATGGCGAGTCCTCGAGTCAGTTGCTGGCCGACAGTCGGGGCGAAACCGTCACGCAAACTACCCCGCAAAGCAGCCACGAACTGTCGGAGAACACTGGACGCGATATTCGTGTCCAATAGCCGGCGTAGATTACGAACCACGCCCAGACGTGCTCGTGGTTCGAGAGAGCGTCGCTCTCTCGTCATCACGGAAGACGCTTCGTGTCTTCCGAACGACTTCGCTGCGCGCGTCTGGTCTACTTCGAATCTGCTTGGATCCATTTCTGCCCGCTCACGAACGCGACTCGCTTCGCTCGTCGGTTAGAATTCGCGGGCAGAAATGGGCCGGCGCAGATTCGAACTGCGGTTACGGCCACCCGAAGGCCGAAGGATACCAAGCTACCCCACCGGCCCGCAACCGAACCAAGAACGTCAATTCGCTTAACGTTTGTGGGGCTGGAACTGAGAACAGACACGCTTTGGGAGCTTAGAGCTGCTCGTAGCCACCAGTATCCAGATAGTGGTGGGCAACGGTGATCGCCTGATCTGCATGTAGCAGTTCGGGACCGAGTCGAAGTCGCTGATCGACGACATCGGCCAGCAGTTGCTCCTCACTCTCGGTGAAATCGTGGTGATCCGACAGAACGAAAATCGAGTCCACGAGCGCATCGGCCTCGAGGTCGACCATCGCAGCGCCGTCTTCGTGGAGTTGGACAATCGGCCCGTCACCCTCGAGTGCCTCGAGGGTGGCCTCGAAGTCGCGCCGATAGAGTTCGACGCCGGGGCTTGGCTCGGCTGGCAGGGAGCCGATGGCTTCCTCGCGGTGTGCGAGTGCGTTCCGGACCAGTGCAGCGGTGGAGCGTTCATCCGGGTTGAGTCGGCGGAGGTCACGGCCGTCGAAGGTGATCGTGAGCGTATCCTGGACGACGAGATGGACGCGGACGTCCTCGCGGATCCCGTGAGAGGTGACGAACGCGGCTGTAATCGAGCGGCAAAGTGCATCGAGTCGGCCGGCACCGCCGGCGAGGTCATCGAGTGCAAAGTCGGCGTTGAGGGGCACGTCGTGTCCGAGTAGAACGAACTGGCGCATACTCGAGCGTTGACGATCACAGGGATAGTCGCCACGGTTTCGTGCGGATGTGCCGACGGTCGGTGAGTCGGTTCTCGGTACACCGCCGACTTCGATGGTCCACACAGATGCGCCGCACTGGGTCGCGACGCGCCGGTCTCGAGGTCAGGGACTGCGTCATCGAGCACCGTCAGCGCGGATATGTTCCCTCGGAATCATTGCATACCCAGGGTCAAGCGTTTCGGGTGAGCCAGTATGCTGTCCCTGTATGGCGAAATCGCAGTCAACAACGGACCAGACAGACAGTCAGCTACTGGCGATACTCGAGGGCAGGACGTGTCCGAGCGGGTCGTGTGATGGCGACCTCGAGCGAGGAACGTACAAGGACAATCAGGCGGTCGTCTGCGAAGACTGTGGCACGCCGCAGGCACAGGTCTGGACGCCGTCGTCGTGACAGCCGACTCGAGACTGTGAGTCGGGCCACTCACACCCGGTTCTGGGTGCGGTCGCAGTCGGGAGAGTAGTCTTGGCCGACTGCGAGTGCGAGGACGTTGACCGTAACGAGGCCGAACAGTAGTCCCAGCCGGGTCAGTGAGTCGATGCCACTGATGAAGACGGGGAGATAAGCGACTGGCAGGAGGGTTCCGAGCCAGAAGCCGACGCCGGTGAGAGTGCTCCCCAGGTGCATTGGCTTAGCGCATCGACTCGAGGGCAACGAACGAGTCGCTCTGCGCGCTGATCCAGTTGGTCATTAGTTCGTCCTCGCTTGCGTCGTCGGGAAAGATCGCACACTCGTCGGGTGCATCGTCGTTTTCGACGGTGACACTCACCAGGTCAGGTGTGGCCGACTCGAGTGTGGTCGATCCATCCGTGGCGTCGGTGTTCGGTGACATAGCAGACAGGCGGGGGTTCGCCATCTGAGTCGATGGCCTAGAGGAGCATAGTTATCGAGATGCTAACCCCTGCTCGCAGCGATTATCATGATTCGTTGCTCTAATTCGGTTCGCATTATTCAGTCAAAAAGAACTCAATCAATACTGACCTGTATCGGCCCGATACGGCCGTTGACTGCTCCGAAGGCGGTGACTAGAGCCCGGTAGGCGCTGCGTGAGTGAGGGATTCGATCAGTTGACCGTTCGCGCATCGAGTGTCAGCGATTCCGTCGTCTCGGTCCCGTCCCGCCAGAGTCGGATGTCGATAGTCTCGCCGGGACTGGTCTCGAGTGCGAGGTGTGTGGCGAGTGCGTGACGGTCCGGAATCGGCTCACCGTCGATTTCGAAGATCACGTCGCCACCGACGGGAATCGGTTCGCCGCGGCGTTCGACAGTGCCCGTTGCACCCTGCAAGACGCCATCCGCTGGCCCGCCCGAGACGATATCGGTCACGGCGATCCCGGTTGCAGCCTCGAGATCGTTTTCTTCGGCGACGATCCGGTCGACCGAGAGGAGGCCGATTCCCAGATAGGAGTGTTTGTACTCGCCGTCTGCGATCAGCCCGGGGATGACACGGTCAGCCAGCGCAGCCGAGATGGCAAAGCCGATGTTGTTGCCGCCGCCCGCGTGGACGACACCGATGACGTTGCCATCGAGGTCGACGAGCGGACCGCCGCTGTTGCCCGGGTTGACCGCGGCATCGGTCTGGACGACATCGGGGAAGGAAAACCGTCGATCCGGCGCGTTGACCGAGCGTTCGATGCCGCTGACGATTCCCTGTGACATCGACCCCTCGAGGCCGTAGGGATTGCCGATGGCGAGCACTTCCTGGCCGACGACGGGGCGCTCGTTGGACAGTGAGAGCGGTGTCGCCGCGTCGGGCACGTGATCGACCTCGAGGACGGCGAGGTCGCTGAAGTGGTCCGTCCCAACGAGTCGGGTGCCGGTCCAATCGCCGTTGATGTACTGGAGGTCGACTTCCTCGCCGCCGGCGACGACGTGGTCGTTCGTGACGATGTGGTTCTCGTCGTAGAGAAAGCCCGATCCCTGGCCGCGGCCCTCAGCATCGGTCAGTGGGTTGCTGATGCCGAAGACGCGGACCTGTGTGACGGAGTCGATAATCGAGTCGTAGACGTCAGTAAATGTCGAGCCATCCGCGAGATTGTCGCGATCAATCTCTCGCGTCGATCCGCCTTCAATCGAACTGGATTCTCGTGGGGCAGAACAGCCCGCAACAGCACTCAGCAGGCCAGCACCGCTGACAGCGAGGAGCCGACGACGGTGCACTCGAGCGTCGTTCATAGCCGACTGGTAGGACCCCACCCATTTGAACACCGGGGAGACCCTGCTGCTCGAGACAGCCTGATGAAAGCTCACACACCGCGGGCGTTGTGGCCGGTGAAGGGAAAACGTGTTACCCCCAGCACCCTGATGCTCGAGGTATGACTACGGACGACGCCCGCGCGCTGCTTGCGACCGGGTCGATCTGTGACTCCTGTCTCGGCCGCCCCTTCGCCGAGCGGAGTTTCGGACTGACGAACGCCGAGCGCGGCCGGGCGCTACGAACGACGATTGCACTCGAGGACGACACCGACTTCGACCCCACGCCACCCGCGGAGTGTTGGGTCTGTGATGGCTACTGTGACACCTACGACGCCATCGCCGACACCATCGTCGATGCTCTCGAGGGCGTCGACTTTGCGACCTACCAGGTCGGGACGCGCGTCCCGCCGCTGGCCGAGGAGAACGAACGCCTCCTGCGCGAGGATGCCGACCTCGAACCCGACGTCGGCGAGTCGTTCAAGCGCGAATTCAACCGTGAGGTCGGCCGCCGCGTCGGCGCAAAGACAGGCACTGACGTCGACTTCGACCGCCCGGACGTCCTCGTCATCATCGATCTCGAGGCGTTCGACCCGCTCGAGGCCGTCGACGACGACTCGGTGACGAGCCACGCGGTCGACGTCCAGATCAATCCGGCGTTCGTCTACGGGCGCTACCGGAAACTCGAGCGCGATATTCCACAGACGGAGTGGCCGTGCCGGGAGTGTGGCGGCAGCGGCGTCCAGTTGGCAGACACCGGTGAAGAGCCCTGTGACTACTGCGGCGGCTCGGGCTACCTATACGACACCAGCGTCGAGCAGGTCGTCCGCCCGCACGTCGTCGAGGCGATGGACGGCGACGAAGGCAAATTCCACGGCGCGGGCCGCGAGGACGTCGACGCCCGCATGCTCGAGACCGGCCGCCCGTTCGTCCTCGAGGTCAAACGCCCAAAGCGACGCGATCCGGACCCCGAAACGCTCGAGGAGGAGATCAACGAGGCCGCCGCTGGGTCGGTCGAAGTCGACGGCCTCCGACTGGCGACCTACGACATGGTCGAACGCGTCAAAGAACACGACGCGAGCAAGCAATACCGCGCCGATGTCGAGTTCGCCGAGCCACTCGACGAGGAGACCTTCGAGGCAGCGCTTTCGGAACTCGAGGGAACAACCGTCGAGCAGGACACCCCACAGCGCGTCGACCACCGGCGGGCGAGTCTCACCCGCACGCGGACGGTCTACGATATCGGTGGTGAATTGCTCGAGCCAACGACAGCCGAGGTTTACGTCCACGGCGAGGGCGGTCTCTACATCAAGGAACTCATCAGCAGCGACGAGGGCCGCACGGAGCCGAGTCTCGCCGGGCTGGTCGAGACCGACGCCGAGGTGACCGCACTCGACGTCACCCGTGTCGAAGGCGAGGACGAACCGTTCGAACTCGAGGCGTACTTCCTCGACGAGCCTCGCGACGGCGACGAGTAAGCCGCCAGCAGTTTCGTTTTCCGCTCGCTCGAGAGTCACAATCGTTATCCCGCCATCCCACAACCTCGAAGTATGCCATTCGGCGTCGACGAAGCCGGAAAGGGGCCAGTCTTCGGGTCGATGTTTGCCGCTGCCGTCTCAGTCGACGAGCCCGCCCAGCTGCCCGAGGGAATCGCGGATTCGAAACGACTCACACCCGCCAGACGCGAGGCACTCGCGGCGGCGATCCGGAAAGACGAGCGCATCCGCGTCGGTGTCACCGAAATCACGCCCGCGCGGATCGACGACCCCGAGACGGACATGAACTCGCTGTCAGTCGCCGCCCACGCGGAAGCAATCGCCGATGTGGTCGCCGGACTCGAGGGAGACACACTCGAGACGCCAGTATCCGGTCTCTGTGACGCCTGCGACACCGACGCCGAGCGATTCGCCCGGCGGGTGAGCGAGGCCTACGACCGAACGCTCGAGGGAGCGTTCGCGGTCGACATCGACGCCCGCCACGGCGCAGACGACGACTCGCCGGTCGTCGGCGCGGCGAGCATCATCGCGAAAGTCGAACGCGACGCCCACGTCGCGGCCATCGCCGAGGAGTACGGCGATGTGGGCAGCGGCTATCCGAGCGACTCGGCCACGCGCGAGTTTCTCGAGCGCTACGTCGACGAGCACGGCTCGTTGCCGCCGTTTGCCCGCACGTCGTGGTCGACCTGCGAAGACGTGCTCGCGACGGCCGAACAGACTGGCCTCGAGCAGTTCTGAGTCGTCTTACTCTTCTGTTGCTCGGCCCGGTTTTATACGCGCTCACGGTGGACTGTGAGCCGTGCTCGAGGTCCTGACGCTGCTCGTCGTCGCCACCGTCGCAACCGGAGTCGTCTGGAAAGGGAGCACCTGGCTCGAGGCTGCAGCCAACGATCTCGCGGCGGGCTACGGCGTCCCGGCGGTGGTCCAGGGCGCGGTCATCGCCGCCGTCGGCTCGAGCATGCCGGAACTGGCGAGTGTCATCATCGCGACGCTGCGCTACGGCGAGTTCGAACTGGGCATTGGTGCCATCGTCGGCTCGGCGGTGTTTAACCTCCTTGTCATCCCCGCTGTGTCGGTCCTCGTCGGCGGCCGCATGGACACGAACCGCGACTTGGTGTACAAGGAGGCGCTGTTCTACATGCTCGCCGTCGCCGTCCTCCTGTTGACGTTCTCGCTCGCCGTTATCTACTATCCGCTCGAGGGCGACCTGCTTGAAGGAGAAATCACCCGCCCACTCGCACTCGTGCCGCTCGGATTGTACGCCCTGTACCTGTTCGTTCAGTATCTCGATGTTAGCGACCACGACGGCGCACGGACCGACATTCCGCTGGCTCGAACCTGGGGTTGGTTCGCGGTCGGACTCGTCGTCATCATCGTCGGCGTCGAGGGGCTGGTCCAAGCGGCGATTGGCCTCGGCGACGCCTTCGGCACGCCGGCGTTCCTCTGGGGGCTGACCGTCGTGGCTGCCGGCTCGAGCGTCCCCGACGCGTTCGTCAGCATCGCCGCTGCCCGCGACGGCAGAGCGAGCGTGAGCCTCGCGAACGTCCTCGGAAGCAATATTTTCGACCTGCTGGTTGCGATCCCCGCGGGGGTCCTCGTCGCCGGTTCGCTCACGATTGCGTTCCCCCACGTCGTCCCGATGATGGCGTTTCTAATCTTCGCGACGGTCGTCTTTTTCGCCATCGCTCGGACAGATATGCTCCTCTCGCGGACTGAAGCCTGGACCTTGCTGGGTCTCTATGGCCTGTTCGTCGTCTGGCTTGCCCTCGAGAGTGTCGGGCTGGTGAGTATTATTCCGCCGTAGCGATGCCGTGGCTGTGTTGGTCCGATCAAACGCAGTGTCGCAGCGAAAAGAGTCTGAACGCTACGAATTACCGATCCGTCAGCAGGCGCTGGAGGATGTCCCCGTACGCCGGACGAGTGATGAGGACGCCGATCAGCACGCCGAGGATCGTGATGATGGCAAAGCCGCGCAGGTCGCCCAGACTGAGGACGGCAAGCGGCGAGAGCGCGATGATCGTCGTCGCCGCCGCCGCGCCGATGATCCAGAACGCCTTCCGGAAGCGGGATTCGAACACCCGCTGGGAACTCACCTCGCCTTCGTCCATCACCTCGTCGGCAATGATGATGAGGTCATCCACCCCCGTCCCGACGACGGCGATAAACCCGGCGACGTGTGAGAGATCTAGCGGCATGCGTATCAGTGCCGCAAAGCCAAGCAGGATCACCACCTCCGCTGAAGCCGTGAGAATCATCGGCACGGCCACCTTCGGGTCCCGGTAGCGCAGGAAGACCATGCCACTGACTGCGAGCACGGAGAGCCCGCCGATCAGCAGCGAGTAGAGCTTGAACTGATCCGCCAGTGCCGGCTGGACCGAGAGGGTCTGTTCCTGACTGAAGTCAAGCGGCGCGGGCAACGAGCCAGCACGGAGGTTCACCGAGAGCAACTGGGCCTGATCGAGTTCCGGCGCACCCATGAAGAAGCTCGGGTCGTTCTCCCAGGTGCCGCTGTACATGTTATCGGCCAGTCGCGGCCCCATGCTGTGGGCGTCGATAGCCTCTCCGTCGACGACGGTGATCAGACAAAACTGCGGGCGGTCGTATTCGCCCTGGAAGTTGACTTCGCCACCAAGCCCACTCAGGTCACACTGTCCCTGCCCGTGGCTGGTAAAACCGAGTTCGTTCAGCCGATTTTGATACCCGGGCGCTGCGCTTCCGTCGACCTCAATGGGCACCTCGTAGCCGCGAGTTTCATCGCTCGAGCGCGGCGCGTCTACGGTATCGATCTCCTCGCCGGTCAGGACTGGTTCCCTCGTGTAGGATCCATCATCTTCCTGATAGTACGCCTGCAGCTCGACGATTCCGCGCTCTTGAAGGAGTTCTCGCAGTTCCTCGGGGTCCATGTCGGGCACTTCGGTGACGATATAGTAGCCCTCGCCGAGCGTGTCTTCCTCGTAGGCGGTGCCGCCGGTTAGTCCGGCTTCGTTGACGCGCTCCTGAATTGTATCGATCATCTGTGCGCGCGTCTGTGCGGAGACGCCGCTTCGAATGTCATCTTCGTCAACGTCGACGCCCTGCGCTTGTAACATCGCGGCGAAGTCCTCCTCACTCACCTCGTCGGTGTAAATCTCGGCCGAAACCGTGCCGTCACTGGCAACGATGACGCTTGCGTTGCCAGGCTCGAGACCCAGTTCCTCGTAGATGGCACCCTCGAGGGCGCTACTTCGGTCGTGATCCACCGACCCGTCTTCGTCAACGATGCCGGCGTCGATATCTTCTGCGACGAGGCCGGTGATGGGCGCGCTAATTCGGGTTCCGCCGTCTAAGTCGATCCCGTACTCGAGGTTGGTCATGGTTTCCTCGATGGCATCGTCTTCGACGACAGCGTCGTCGGCCATGAGCCCACCGGGGTAAAACAGTGCGATGGCTGCAGCAGTGATGAAGACGATGAGCAAGAGGAGCCGCCAGTACTCTTTGATGAACGCTTTTGCTCCCATTATGATCGCACCCCCTCGAATTTGTACCAGCGAAGCAGGCTCAGGTTCAACATGTAGGTGTTCATCAGGTCAGCCGCGAGGCCGACAAAGAGGATGATACCGACCGAAGCCAGGAGTTCAACCCCGAACAGCGTTGCAGCGATGCCCATCACGAGCATTGCTGCCATCGACGTGACGGTCATCGTGACACCCGTTCGGGTCGCCCGGTGGGTACTTTCATAGAAGTCCCCCTGCCGGCGCAGGATGTGGTTGTTCAAGAGGATATCAGAGTCCACTGAGTATCCGATCAGCATTAACAATGCGGCGACCGTCCCCAGCGAGAGCGAAATGTTCGCCAGCGACATGAACGCGAGCGGAATCACGAGATCCGAAAACGCGGAGAGGACGATTGCAATCGACGGCACGAACGTCCGGAACAGCAAGAACGCGATGACGCTCATGCCCAGAAACGCGACGGCAATCCCGAGTAGCGCCGTCTGCTGTGTTTGTTCGGCGAAGGTTGGCGAAACCGTCGACTGCGATTGGACGACCGCTGTGTCACCATCTTGTGCGAGATTCGTCGCCGCCTGGTTGCTCAACGACTGAATCACGTTGTTATCCTCGATACCAGCGAACTGAACGCTGTACTGGTTCTCGACGCCGGGTGCCTGGACAGACTGGATCGAATCAGGCTCGATATCGAACGCGCCCTGAATCTCAGACTCCGAGGACGTCGTCTGAACCGTCAACTCTGCGCCGCCGGCAAAATCCATGCCGAGTGGAACCGGCGTCCCAGTGAGTAAAAACGTCCCACTCAGAACGAGCAACGCGACTGCGAGGACCGCGAGTGGTACCGCCGCGAGCTGGCGGTTGGTGTACCGGGTATAATCAATCTCCGGTACGTCGAAATACCCCATATACCCCACCACAGGGAGTCGGCCGAAGTAAGCCTTCTCAATTCTACCAGCATATTTTCGACTGAATCCTACCCCATCGACCGCAGGTTAAAGCCACTCGAGTTCCTCTCATACCGTATGACGAACGGCTCAGACCAGCACACCGACCCGCGTTCGGCTGCGCCCGATAGTGGCTCGGACGGCACGGACCACGCCGACCGCGTTGTCGTCTCCTATCCCGAAGACCTCTCGGAGTGGGGCCTGTTCCAACTCGAGAAGTCCTCGTTCCGAACCTATCTCCTGAAAGTACACGACGACGTGGCCGTCGGCGACGTCTGGGAGGAGTTCCTCGATGTCGGCTGCTGTGGCAGCGCGATGGACGTCTCGCTGCGAGTCGAACGCCTCGAGGGTGGGACCTGGATCGATCAGGAGACAACGCTCGAGTACGAATCGAGGGACAGCGTCGAGATGGACGGCAGTTGGCAGGCCCAGAGCGAGGGCGGCCCGAAACGCGCCTAAGACGGTCGATCAGTCCGGCAGGTAGCGTACACTCAATACGCCATCGTCGGCCGAGCGCCGAACCTCGACGCGGACGGCCTCGAGTCGTGCGGCACGTGCGACGGTTTCCTCATCCTCGAGCACATCAGTAGCGGCGTCCTCGATGTCATCTCCGGGCACACGGAAAATGTGGATCTCGCCGGTGCCGGCGCGTTCTTCCTGAATCAGGTCGCCGACCTCGGCGTCGGCCGCGAGTTCCTTTTCGTGCGTGGTCGGCTCGAGATCGCTGTCGATCACCTCAACCGTGCGTCGTTCCTCGACGTCGACGACCTCCCAGGTAACCTCGAGTGGCGGCTCCGGTGCGACGGTCGCCTCGAGGACGTCGTGTAACTCGAGGCCAGGGTTCGACGCGAGGGTGTGGACCTGTGCGGTGTCGACATCGCGGACAACAGCCGAGTCGGGTTCGGCGTGGGTGACGAGGAAGGTGCCCGTTGTTTCGCTCATATGCGTTCGTAGGCCAGGCTCGGGTTTTGGGGTTTCGACTTCGACCTGTCGCGACTCCCGTCTCTCGCAGCCGAACCGGCCAGCGGATGACGGAACGCCTTTACTCCGGGCGGTTGCGCACTCTGGCATGAACGTCGATATCGGCAATGCGCTTGCCACCGTTGCGTCGCCGGGCATCTCGAGAGAGCGCCTCGAGCGACTGGACGCACAGGTCGCCGACGCACACGAACGCATCGAAGCGGGAATGGAACACGCAGAACACGGCTACGAGGCGCTGAATCTGCCAGAGAACGTCGATCCAGCCGATATTCGACAGGCGGTCGGGCCAGTCACGGACGCCGACGCGCTCATCACGGTCGGCATCGGCGGCAGCGCACTCGGCGCGGCGACGATCACGGACGCGCTCGCAGACGAGAGCGACACCGAGGCCATCTATCTCGACAACGTCGACCCCGACTGGGTCACAGGCCACCTCGAGCGGATCGATCTCGAGAACGCGGCGATCAACGTCGTCTCGCGCTCTGGAACCACCGCGGAGACGCTCGCGAACTTCCTCGTCGTCCGCGAGGCGTTCGAGGACGCCGGCGTCGACTGGACTGAGCGCACAATCGTCACGACCGGCGAGTCGGGTCCCCTTCGGGACCTCTCGGATCGCCACGACCTGCCGTCGCTGAAGGTCCCCGACGGCGTTCCCGGCCGCTTCTCGGCGCTCTCTGCCGTGGGACTGGTCGCCGCCGAAGTCTGTGGCCACGACATCGACACGCTGCTCGAGGGCGCAGCGGCCGAGCGCAAGACGCTTACGGGCTCGCTGTTCGACTGTCCGGCCTACGCCTACGGCGCGACGAGTTACGCGCTCGACCAGCGCGGCGCAGCGATCAATGCGATGATGCCCTACGCGGAGTCGCTCGAGACCTCCGCGGAGTGGTTCGCCCAGCTGTGGGCCGAGAGCCTCGGCAAGGACGACCTCGGACAGACGCCCGCTCGAGCGCTCGGCGTGACCGACCAGCACTCCCAACTCCAACTCTATCGCGCGGGGCCGCGCGACAAACTCGTCACCTTCGTCGTGCCCCAGGAACAGTCGGATCGAGCGATTCCCGACACCGAGGTCGATGATCTCGCCTATCTCGGCGATTCGACACTCGGCGAACTCCTCGCCGCGGAGTTCGAGGCGACCGAGGCGAGCCTCGCCGCTGCGGGCCGACCGAACGTCCGCATCGAACTCGAGCGCGTCGACGAGTACGAACTCGGCGGCTTTCTGTACGGGATGGAAGCGGCCTGCGTGCTCGCGGGCGAACTGTACGGCGTCAACACGTTCGAGCAGCCGGCCGTCGAGTGGGCGAAGAAGGCGACTCGAGGGTTACTCGGCGGCGGGGACTTCGAAGAGGCCGACGCGGTCGCTGAGAAGACGGAACTGCGTATCGAGCGGTAGGGCCGCTCGTTCGCACTCGAGGCGGTACTTGGCGGGGATACGTTACTCGGCGGCGTTTCGAAAGACCAGACAGTAGGAGTGATCGTAGCCGTAGCCGAAGGTACCGTCGCGGTCGTTGTCGCCGTCATCGTCCCACGTGACGACTGTCTCGCCTTCGAAGTGAAACATGTTCGCCACGCGGTCTGCGATATCCCACGCCAGCGTCGTCACTTCGCCCTCGTGTTTCATGTTTGAAACGTCGATGATAACTGCGCTGTCCGGGTGTAACACCGATTCTAATCGAGTGAACGCCGTTTCAATATCCACGAGATACGCCTCGTACGTGCTCTCGCCGCCGTAGTTTTCGAACGGGTTTCGGTCGTCGGCTTTCCACATGAACGGCGGCGAGGTGAAACAACAGTCACAGGCGGGCATCCACGACGCCTCGAGGTCGAGGACATCGCCGTGACGAACGGCATCTGCGGTCTCGAGTTGGTCCTCAATGTACGCGACGCGGTCGGATTCGTACTCGATTCCGCAGGGCTCTCGATCCAGCCGTTCGGCGACTCGCAGTGTTGTTCCGTACCCCGCGAACGGATCGATGACTCGATCACCGGGTTCGGAATACTCCCGCAGGAAGTGCTCGACGAGCGTCGCCGGCGTTCGCACCTCGTTTGCGTGTCCGGGTGGTAACTTGTCCGGATGCGCGTACTCGAGCGACAGATATGTCTGCATAGCATACTGTTCTGATCTACAATAATTTCGGTTTTCGGCTCCGGTTTCGGTTTCCAGGACGACGACTGTTACCTCGAGGGAAATCGAACCATGCCCCGGTCTGATCGACTCTACCGATTGCGGTGCGCCTATGACGTCCCAGCCGAAAGGCAACGTATGACCGAGACTGCACGGGTCGACGACGCGACCCCGTTCGGACACAGCGCCGTCCCCGGCATCGGGGCCGTACTCTCGGCGGTCACCCTCGCCGCGATGGCCGTCCCGATCCAGCGCGGCCTCGAGGACCCCGTCGTCTGGGGAGCCGCCGCCTTCGCCGTCATCGCCGTTCTCGCCTTTCTTGGCAGTCGCTACAGCGTTCTCGAGCGACGGCTCGCCGCACTGGCCGCACTCGCCTCGAGCGTCGGCGTCGTCCTCCTCTCGGGTTATGCGATGAATCAAGGAGTCGCCGCCTCAGTGACGGTTCCCGGCCTCGAGACGTCGATCTCGCTCGTCTTTGCGGGCTTCGTCACGGCCGGGCTGACCGCCGGCGTGAGTATGGCGACGTTCTACGGACTGACGCCTAGGGCGTTGAAAGAGCGCAGTCTCGAGACGGCGACGCTATCGATTGTGGGGTTTGGTGGGCTGCTGGCTGCACAGGTTGCCACACTGCTGATCGCCCAGCCAGTTTTCATTGTCACTGACTCGCTTTCCCGGTTCGAACTCGTCCTCATCAGTCAGATCGGGATGGCCCTCGGCATGGGTGGGCTCGCGATTGCATACATCGCAGTCATGGACTATGACTGGTCGTTTATCGACCTCAAGGTGCCGACAGCGCGCGACGTTGCCTGGACTGTCGGCGGCCTGTTCGTCCTCTTTGGCGCACTGTTTGCGATTTCGATGCTCTTTCAGACGACGGGCGTCGAGAGCGCAGACCACGGTACGACCCAGCAGGCCCAGGAGAACCCCGAAATCCTGCTCGTGTTGATTCCCGCGGCCATCCTGATCATCGGCCCGTTCGAGGAACTGCTGTACCGTAACGTCATCCAGAAAGCACTGTACGGCACGTTCTCGCGCTACGGTGCCGTCGTCGTCGGGAGCGTCATCTTCTCGATTGTCCACACACAGGCGTACTGGACCGCCGGGCCGGGGCAGGTCGTCGCCAGTCTCGGAACGATTTTCGGCCTCTCAATCGTGCTCGGGACGATCTACGAACGAACGGATAATCTGGTCGTCCCCGCGCTGGTCCACGGCGTCTACAACGCGATTCTCTTCGCGAACCTCTACTTCCTCTACGGATAACCCGACGAGTTCAGTCGGCGCTTGCGTTCACTTGCATCACTTGCATTCGAGGGGTGTGCCTCGAGCGGCGTTGACGCAAGGCTCGAGATGGGGAGTGTCAGTTCGTCAGCGGCGAGAATGTGGCCTGTGAGGATCAGTTACGAGGGATTCTTGCGTGCGAGATCCGAGCCACAGATCGGACAGCGATCCTTCTCTTCGTCGAACTCGCGACCACAGCCCTGACACTGGTAGTGCCACTGGCGCTGTTCTTCGATGCCGTCGCGGGCGATGACTTCGACGTCGACGTGTAGTTTTTCGGAGACGTTTTGCATCGCGTAGTCGTCGGTGACGAGCGTGGCGTCGAGTTCGAAACTCGCGGCGATGAGCCGAATGTCTGTATCCGAGAGCACGCCAAGGTCGCCGGACTCTTTCGCGGCGCGGCGGACCTTCTCGGTCGTGTCATCGTTGGGAATGTGGATGTGCATTCCCGATCCCTCCATCGCATCGTAGCGATAGGCGCTCTCGTCCTCGAGTTCCTCGCGGACGAGTGGGATTGTTGCAGTCTGTTCTGTCGTGTGAAAGTCGTGGATAAAAGCCGAGGAGTCGAGAACGTACATACCGTTAGCGCTGGACGACAATGTAGTCTTTAACCGCCTGAACGCGGCTCACTGGGACGAGAAACCGACCGGCGTCGTTGATATCGAAATCGACGGCGCGGGTCGAAATTGCTTCGTCCGGCTCGATGATGAGATCGTGCAGTTCGCCGGATTTGAGATCCATCGTGATGTTGTAGAGCAGTCCAAGCTCGGTTCCGTCCGAACCCATGACGGACTTCCCCGAGAGGTTTTCAGCGAGTATATCGCTCATGCATACCCGTATTTACTAATCGGTATTAAATACCATGGGGTCACAAACGTGACTGAGACGGTCGATTATGATACAGTCTCTGTGAAACTACACGCCCGCTTGCGATTGGATTGCCACCGACTTCCAGCGGTCCAGTGTAGCGAGTTCCACCACTGCGTGTTCGATGAGTACTGACTCGAGTCGGCGACCGGACCACTGTTATGACTCGAGTCGTGCCTGCGTCGTATCAATTCGAGTAGCGTGAGCGGTTCGATATCGCTTACCAGACATGCGTGACGATGGGTTTAACTACTGCCCTGCGGAGGATCTAGGCAAGACCTTCTCGGGTGGTTCACCATGTCGGATACGGACACTGATACTGATACGGAGTCGAATTCACGGGATCCTACATCCCTGCGAACGCCAATCGTTGCCGTCCTCGGACACGTCGATCACGGAAAGACGAGTCTGCTCGATAAGATCCGCGGCTCGGCCGTCATCGAGGGCGAAGCAGGCGCGATTACCCAGCATATCGGGGCGACAGCCGTCCCGCTCGATATTATCTCTACCATTGCGGGCGACCTCGTCGATCCCGACGATTTCGACCTCCCTGGACTGCTCTTTATCGATACGCCGGGCCACCACTCCTTTACGACGCTTCGCTCGCGCGGCGGCGCGCTTGCGGACATCGCCATCCTCGTCGTCGACGTCAACGACGGCTTCCAGCCACAGACGCTCGAGGCACTGGACATCCTCAAACGCTCCCAGACCCCATTCATCGTCGCGGCGAACAAGATCGACACAGTGCCGGGCTGGAACGTCAACGAGGATATGCCGATCAACGCGACCTACGACGCCCAGTCGGATCGCGTGAGTTCGCGCCTCGATGAGAGTCTCTACAAGATTATCGGGAATCTCTCGGATGAGGGCTTCTCCGCTGACCTCTACTGGCGGGTCCAGAACTTCCAGCGCAACGTCGGTGTCGTCCCCGTTTCTGCGATGACCGGCGAGGGCGTTCCGGACCTGCTCGCGGTCATGATGGGACTCTCCCAGCGCTACATGAAAGAAGAGATGGAAATCGACGTCACCGGCCCGGGCGTCGGCACCGTCCTCGAGGTCAAAGAGGAGAAAGGGTTCGGGAAGACGGTCGATATCGTCCTCTACGACGGGACGATCCGCGCGGATGATACCGTCGTTGTCGGCGGGCAGAACGATCCAATCGTCACCGAAGTCCGCGCCCTGCTCCAGCCTCGCCCGCTCGCTGAAATTCGAACCGAGAGCCGATTCGAAAAAGTTGACGAAGTCGGCGCAGCGGCCGGGATCAAGGTTGCAGCACCTGACCTCGGCGACGCGATGGCCGGCGCACCGGTTCGCGTCGTCCGCAATCGCAGCCTCGACGAAGTCGTCCACGAAGTACGCGCCGAACTCGCAGATATCGCCGTCGACACTGCCGACGAAGGTGTCGTCGTCAAAGCCGACACGCTTGGCAGTCTCGAGGCGATGGCCGACGCGCTCGATGAAGCTGAGGTCCCAATTGTCCGTGCAGAAGTCGGTGATGTCGCACCGCGGGATATTTCTGTGGCCTCAACCGCTGAAGACTCCAAACAGCAGGCGATTCTCGGCTTCAACGTCGACACGCTCTCGGATGCCGAGCGCCGCGCCGAAAGCGACGACGTCAAAATCTTCACCGACCAGGTCATCTATCAGCTCATCGAGGAGTACGAAGAGTACGTCGAAGACCTCGAGAAAGCCCAGCAGGATACGATTCTCGATAATATCGTCCGACCGGCCCGGTTCCGGATTCTGCCCGATCACACCTTCCGACAGAACGACCCCGCAGTCGTCGGCGTCGAGGTGAATTCGGGCACTATTCAGAACAACGCGAACGTCGTCAAATTCGACTCGAACGAGCCAGAACGCGTCGGCCAGATCAAGGGGATTCAAGAACAGGGTGAGGACGTCGACGAAGCCCGCGTGGGCAATCGCGTCTCGGTCGCAATCGACGGCCCGACTGTCGGCCGCCAGATCGAAGAAGACGACGAACTCTGGACCGAAATCCCCGAGAAACACGCGAAGATCTTAGAGCAGGAACTGACCGACGAAATCCCCGCCGACGAACTCGAGGCGCTGAATATGTTCCTCGACAAGCAGCGCAGTCGCGACCCCTTCTGGGGCAAGTAAGACGCGGCTGAAAACTCTCAACAGTGCTCGAGCAGCGCTCGTGGATATACCGGGTATTGGTGTACGGAACTATTTTAGGCGCGTTCGGACGTTCGCTCGCGCGTTGAATCTGTGTCGAATGTCGAGTCAGAGCCAGCCTGCGATGCTGGGTCTGCGCCGTGATCGGACACGTCTCGCTCGCCAGTCCCCGACGTGTCCGCGGGTGACTGGCCCTGTCCATTTCGAGCCTGCTCAATGGCCTCGAGCACCGCGTCGGGGTCGTCGATTGCGTCTCGATGGCAGCGAATGTCGCGGGCGAATCTCTCGCGCTCGATCACGAGTTCCTCGTCGGTCAGGCGGACGTCTGAAATTGCGTCCCACTCGAGGAGTGTTCGATTTTTCAGGACGAGACCGGCGTCGTAGACGGCAATTTCTGGAGGATTCCAGCGTTCGCTCGGATCGGCCCACGACGCTGACTCGTACTGACTCGAGAGTGCGAGAAAGCCGCCATACCCTGCCCAGAACAGCCCAAAGAGGCTTCCGTTCGCCGCGATGGCAAGGCCAGAGATGAGTAAGAATAGCCCGGCAAACATCGAGATGGTGTCACTCGAGTACATTCCTGCTCGTACCCAGTCCCAGCTGGCAATTGGCTCGTCGTCGGTTCGAGAATCGACGTAGCGCGTCCGACTCAGGCGGTTCAACCCGTAGGCGGTGGCAGCAAGGACGAGTCCGGACGTGGCTGTAACGGCCCCGAGACGGGGGGTCGCCTCGAGACCGAACGGGGCAGTCGACGTGAGCGAAAGCCCGCTCGGAACGGCGACCAGGGCCGCCACTGGCAGGTACGACGCCACTCGCCGGGGGAGACTGCCGCCGATTCGTTCAGGGAGGCCGCGGGTACGCCGTGCGATGAAATGGCCGATGATGGTGACGATCAACAGCGTACTGGGGACCAGACCGAACAGCGCGCCAGTCGTGACGTTGGCAAGTATGCCAGCAACCATGACGCCAGCAGTGACGACAAGCCCGAGATAGAAGCCGAAACCGGCCTGAAACGCGATATCGGGCTCTCCGGGAATGCTCTCGCGATTGCCGTTGCTATCGTCATCGCCGATATCAGTATCGTCGACAAGGGCGCCGTCGCGGGAGACCACAGTGGTGGTGTTTCACTCTCGACACGTAATATATTCACGGGGTGAGCGGCGCATACATCTCCATACCCCCTGGCTCCTGCCAGTGGAAGCAGTAACACGCTGCTCGAGGTGGATTGCATATGCTCGTCCATTGTCGACAGTACAAACACGAGGAGGTTCAGTTCGACGACAACCGGACGACCGGCGAGTCCCAGACCGAGGATGCGGTCGACCCAGAGCCGGAGGAATACTTCGGGAAAAGCATTGATGAATTCGACCTCGAGACGTGGGAGACCGTCGAGTACGAAGGCGATCCGATCCAACGGCGCGAGGTGACGATCGATGGCGCGACCGCTGTGTCGGTACAGGAGTCGGGCGAGCCAGACGATCCGGGGCTGCCGGGGCGAACGATACAGGCGACTCTCGGGCGGGATGGAGCAACTCGAGCACGCTGAACTCGTCGAAGTGCAGGATACGGAACCACAGGCCGAATAGGCTCTGTGTGAACGGATACCGACTCGAGGCAAAAAAGGGGCCCAAGAAACGTATCACGAACCCGAATGACAGGGTGTGTCGGACGCGGCGGAGTCCCGAAATCGTTTTCAATTGGTCGCGCGCACACTCGGTATGCCGACGGAATCGGACACTGATTATGACCCCACACTGGGGAACAAGTTTATCTTCGTCACCGGTGGCGTAATGTCGGGATTGGGCAAGGGGATTACGGCCGCGAGTACCGGTCGATTGCTCAAAAACGCTGGCTTCGATGTCACCGCAGTGAAGATCGACCCGTACCTGAATGTCGACGCGGGGACGATGAATCCGTACCAGCACGGTGAAGTCTACGTCCTCAAAGACGGCGGTGAGGTCGACCTCGACCTCGGGAACTACGAACGGTTCCTCGACGTCGATATGACCTCGGACCACAACATCACGACGGGGAAAACGTACCAACACGTCATCGAGAAAGAGCGCGCGGGTGACTACCTCGGGAAGACCGTCCAGATCATCCCACACATCACCAACGACATCAAACGCCGCATCCGCGAGGCCGCCGAGGGAACCGACGTCTGTATCGTCGAAGTCGGCGGCACTGTCGGTGACATCGAAGGGATGCCCTACCTCGAGGCGCTGCGTCAGTTCGCCCACGAGGAAGACGACGAGGACATTCTCTTTACGCACGTCACGCTCGTGCCGTACTCGAAAAACGGCGAGCAAAAGACGAAACCGACCCAACACAGCGTCAAGGAGGTCCGCTCCATTGGACTCCAGCCCGACGTGATCGTCGGCCGTTGCGAGGACAAACTCGAACCCGAGACCAAAGAGAAGATCGCGCTGTTCTGTGACATTCCGACTGACGCGGTGTTCTCGAACCCGGACGTCGAGGACGTCTATCACGTCCCGCTGATGGTCGAAGAGGAAGGTCTCGACCAGTACGTCTTAGAGCGGTTCGGGATGGCCGAGGATGCCCTGCCGGAAGGCGAGCGCACGAACGGCTGGCGCGAGATCGTCACCACCGAGAAAGACGGCGCAATCGACATCGCACTCGTCGGGAAGTACGATCTCGAGGACGCCTACATGTCGATCCACGAGTCGCTGAAACACGCCGGCTTCGAGGTCGGCGTCGACGTGAACGTCCACTGGGTGTCAGCCGACGAGATGGCTGACGGTCACGACGGCCAACTCGAGGGGATGGACGGAATTATCGTTCCCGGCGGCTTCGGGATGCGCGGCACGGAAGGCAAGATCGAGGCAGTTCGATACGCCCGCGAGAACGACGTGCCCTTCCTGGGACTCTGTCTTGGCTTCCAGATGGCCGTCGTCGAGTACGCCCGCAACGTGTTGGGCTACGAGGACGCCCACTCCGCGGAGATGGAAGCAGACACGCCCCATCCGGTCATCGACATCCTGCCCGAGCAGTACGAAGTCGAGAACATGGGCGGCACGATGCGCCTTGGCGAGCACACGACCGTAATCGAACCCGAGACGCTGGCGTACGACCTCTACGAGGACACCTCGTGTACGGAACGTCACCGTCACCGCTACGAAGTCAACCCCGAGTACTTCGAAGACTTCGAGGACGAACCGCTGGTCTTCTCGGGCACCGCCGGAAATCGGATGGAGATTCTCGAACTCGAGGATCATCCGTACTTCTTCGGCACGCAGTACCACCCCGAGTACACGTCCCGACCCGGACAGCCGAGTCCGCCGTTCCTGGGCCTCGTCGAAGCGGTGCTGTCGACGCAAGCCCCTGTGGCCGACGCCGACGACTGAGACTGTCGGACACACCGAGTCACAGCGTTTCGACCGAACGGGGGCCGAGAATTGTTATCGACTGCTGTCCGATAGTATGAGACAGAACGCTGTCAGTCAGTGACAGCGGAAATTCGTGTTTTTGGCGGTACTGTACACAGTTTGGGCCTCGGCTAGATTCACCACGCACCACGGGGCCCGGACAAGTCGCCGTCGATATTGGTGTGACTCGCTCGCGGACCCGCCAACACTCGATGAGCGCTGTGCCTGTCACATGATTTGATCCCAACGTTAATATTCACTATCGTAATTATTGGAATTATGGCGCACAATGAGACGGCGTTACAGACATCCGCTCGGCGCCGAACAGTCCTCCGTGGCCTCGGTGCAAGCATCCTCGCCGCCACCGGTGCCGGAACGGCCAGTTCGGTCGCTGCACAGTCAAACGACATCACTGTCCGTGACATCCGCGAGTCGCCGGATGCGACGCTGCCCGTCGTCGACGAACTGCTCGTCTTCGTACACGGGTGGATGAGCAGCAATGCCGGACCCGATCAGGCCGCAGCCCTCGCTGACGTCCTCGCCGCTGGTGACTACGAGCCCGACGAAACCGTCGCCTTCGTGTACGACGCCAGCACCCCCGACCCCGTCGCAGTACTGGAAGACGCAGCGGACGCCGGCGCTGCACTCGCCGACCTCGTCCAGACTGCCGTCGATGAGGGCGTCGAGTCGATTCGGCTCGTCGGCCACTCACTTGGCGGCCGCGTCGTCCTCGAGGCCCTCGCCACCCTCGAGGAGGGCTACGTCGTCGATACCGTCGCGCCGCTTGGCATCGCTGCGGACGGCTCGATGGTGACCGAGGGCGGCCACTGGTACGACGGCATCGCGAATCGGGCCGACGAGGTCCGGAACTACCACTCCGAGAACGACGACGTCATCGGGCCGGACTTTGGCGGCGCGGACGATACCGCGCTCGGAGCGGAGGGCGCACCGGACTCGGCAGCAACGCCGAACACGTACATGGACGTCGACGTCACCGATGCCGTCGAAAACCATGGCGCATACATGAGTAGTTCGGCGTTGGGCCAGGACCTCGCCGCGGCGATCACCGACGACGAGGGGCCGCCACCGATTGGGGACAGCGCGTCCGCACCGACGGATCCGAACGGCGACGGGCTGTACACCGACATCACCGGCGACGGCGAGACCACCCACGACGATGTCGAGACGCTACTTGCGAATCTCGACGACGACGCCGTCGAGACCAACGCCGAGTACTTCGATTTCGCCGACAACGGCACCGTCGGTTTCAGGGACGTGATCGCTCTCATGAGGGCGATCTAACATGACGGGGCCGACTGGAATCGACGCGCTCGAGCGACGACGGCTGCTGCAAGCAATCGGTGCTGGAACACTCGGTGCGGTCGGCCTGGCCGGCACGAGTGGGTCCGCGTTGGCGACGAGTGACGACGAACTGTCCTACGAGAACCCGTTGTACGGTCCGGACTTTGCGGACCCGGCCGTCCACCGCGACGACGACGGGACGTGGTGGGCGTACGCCTCGAACATGAGCTATACCGACAATGCCGACGAGCGATTGGTCCCGATCCTTTCCTCGACGGACCTCGTCGACTGGACGTACGAGGGCGAGGCGTTCGACTCTCGGCCCGGCTGGCTGTACGGCTCGGTCTGGGCACCGGATATCCACTACCACGACGGCGAGTGGGTGCTGTTCTACGCGCTCTGGCCGCGAGACGATGACGACGAGGAGGTCCCCGGCATCGGCGTTGCCACGTCCGACACGCCCGACGGCCCCTTCACGGACCACGGGGAGATTCTCTCCAACCCGGATCACCCCTATCCCGGCAACACTATCGACCCCTACTTCGTCGAGTACGAGGGACAGCCGTCCCTCTTCTGGGCTAACTTCAGGGGCATCTACGCCGTGGAACTCACCGACGACCTCCGGGACTTCCGGGCCGAGACGTTCCAGCAGGTCGCCGGGGACGCCTACGAGGGGCCGAACATCTTCTACCGAGAGGGCTACTGGTACCTGTTCGCCGCGACCGGGGACTGCTGTGACGGATTCGACAGCACGTACGAGGTCGAGGTTGGACGGGCAGAGAATCCCTTCGGCCCGTACTACGACCGCGAAGGGACGCCACTGCTCGAGCGCGACGAGTGGAACGCGGGCTCGACACACCTCGGAGACAACGAGCGTTTCATTGCACCGGGCCACGGCGACGTGACGGTCGACGACGACGGCACCCACTGGTTCTGCTATCACGCCTACGACACCGAGGGGCCGGAGATCGCGGATGTGTACGGGTGGCCGCCCGCCAGACAGCTGTTCCTGGACCGTATCTACTGGACCGCAGACGATTGGCCGATCATCGGCGGGGACGAAACGCCGAGCCTGTCGGCTCCGGTGCCGAATCTGGGCCAGCAATCTGTACCCGTGGCAGATGGGACCTATCGCATCGTAAGCGCCGACGGGGGGACCCTCGCAGTCGACGGACCCGACGACGGAGCGAGTGCGGTCGTCACGACGACCGGCGACGACTCCGCGGCCGAGTGGCACGTCTCACGCCTGTCTGGCGGCGAGTACCTGCTGGAAAACGCCGCGAGTGAACAGGCACTCGAGGTCGAAACCGCCGATACGGACGAGGGAGCAAACGTCCAGCAGTGGCCGTGGCACCGCCACCCAACCCAGCGCTGGTATCTCCACGTGAACGACGATGGGACGTACCGTCTCGAGAATGCCTGTAGTGGGCACATCGCCGCCCTCGAGGGAGCGAGTGCGAACGTGATCCAGTCGTCCTGGACCGGCGATGACGACCAGCGCTGGACGTTCGAGGCCGTCGATACCGACGGTCCCGAACCGATTGGGAACAGCGCGTCCGCACCGACGGATCCGAACGGTGACGGGCTGTATACCGATATCACCGGTGATGGCGAGACCACCCACGACGACGTGGCCACCCTCTTCGAGCATCTGCAGGACGAGACGGTGCAGGACAACCCCGAGTACTTCGATTTCGCCGGAAACGAGGAGGTCGGTTTTAGTGACGTGACCGAGTTGCTCCGGCAGGTGTAGCCTCGAGTCGTCTGGAATCGCCGTATCGGCGGGGCGGATCACGCGCTACGGGCCGGCGTAGTAGTCGCCCGATCCGCCGGCGTGGTTCTGCAGGTGGACCGCAAGCCTCGAGATGGGTTGGCGACTAGTTTCTCGCCACTTGCTGTCGTCTCGCTCGTGGGTGATCCGCCGCGCGTCGTCCGCGTCCGTGGCTGGAACGTAGGTAACGCGCTGGCGACGGCCATCCATCGTCGTGTACTCGAGGGTGAGTGTGAACGCGGGCGTGGCGGGTGGGTTCTGGCCGCCGTCAGTTCGGAGCGTTGGGAGTGTGTGCGGGCGATACGACTCTCGAGCGGAGGCTTTATTCTCCGCAGTATCGTGCGATTGCATGCGTCCGTAGCCTGAGTACGGAAGCCACGCGGGCCGGTGTTGCAGCACCGGGTCCGCAGTTTTGACGAACACGTAACCCAGACAAGTGGGTCTCTTTGGCTTCCGTTACTCTCACTCACGAACGCATGGAACATAAATTTGATCCCATACAGTATCAGAGCTGATGCCAAGTGATATTGAGTCCGGCTATGCCACCCGTAGTTATGATGGCGAAGTGTGAGACTCTGGCCAATGCGCCCGCTGGTATCGTGGATGACTAAATCAGATCCCGCCATCCTCGAGTTCTTCGAGGAAACAGGGATCGCAATGCCTCCAGCGGTAGTCTCGTACAATATACACGGTGTCTCTCACCCGACTGTGAAACGACGGCTTCCCGTTTTGGTCGAACACGATCTTCTCGAGAAAGTTGATGAAGACCGTGGGTACTATCGGATCACTAACCGCGGGCATGCCTATCTCGACGGAGAACTTGAAGCCGACAAATTAGAGCCTGAAAAATAGAAATTAGATTTTGGACTGGCTCTCACATCACCAAGAATTGGTGCGACAGTTAGAACGATTGTACTTCTGACCATGTCCATGCGAGTATGGCGATTAGGCTAACCAAACCCAATAGTCCGAAAGCCATCATCGCTCCTTCAACAGTTGAAGCCATTAACTCATAAAACGGATCACCGGGCTCCGGAGCCGCACTGGAATTCCATAGATGGGTCATTATTATGATTGTGAACAGACCGCTCACAGAGACTACAATCATATTCCATATTATTCCTATTAGTTGATCACTCATACAATTCATTACGACAGACCCATATATAATATTTGCTCAAAATTGGACGATTGTCCCATTAATAGAGAAGTGAGACAACAGTTCATTATGAAAGAATAGAAGAACGTTCCTCACTTATGAAGACGTATAGAGACAGTCCCTATATAAACGTCAAAAGCCTCGCTTAGTCGTCGATCTCTGTAACGACCGCCATCACATCCGGAATCGCCGTCGCCAACTCTTCAATCTCGAGATACCGAAGCCGAGTCTGTTCGAGTTGGCGAGCCCAGTCGCTCGCCGACTCCTCGTTGATCGCCTCGAGATGGCGCTCGAGTCGCCGGTCTTGTCGCTCGAACCGATCCACAAGCATCGCACACAGGTGCTGAACGAGCTGATCGTCCCCGTCCGCACGAATCCGATCCTCGAGCGCACTCGAGGCACGCGCTTTGGCATCGCGAACGGCGTCACCTGTCGTGTCGAACTCGACGGTCACGTCAGGTTCACTCGTGGACGGGATGTCCTCAAACGCTGGGAGGGAGAGTGCGTACGCGTGGCGTTCGACCGCTCGACGCACTGCGAGTGCGGGCAAGCCCTTCTCGAACGCATCCGTGGGTCCGTCGTGACGCTCGAGGAGGTGGGAAATATAAATACGGTATGCGTGGGCATCGATCTCGTCCCCACCGTCCTCGGTCTCAAACTCGACGTTTTCGATGACCGTCTCCGTTCGCTCTTCGAGTCGTTCGGAGGCGTCCTCGAGGTCCGATTCAAGCGAACCCGCAGACGCCTCCTCCCGTGCGCTCGCTTCCAATGAGTCCTGAAATCGGACGGCATCATCGAGCCGAGCGCGTGCGCTGGCCGCTCGAGCAGCCGAATACTGCGGTTCGACGGTGTCGAGGTTGCCCTCTCCGTGAACGTATCGCTCGGCCATCCGGATCGAACCGCGGGCGGTGTCCAGCCACTCGTCCAACTCACCGTACGCGGTGGCGGCCCACGAGAGGTTGGGTGCCACGTACGACAGGCCCTCGAGGACGGCCTCGTACTCCTCGCGCAGCGCCTCGAGGTCGGCACTGATGTCGTCTCTATCGCGCTCGCCGCGCTGCAGCGCCGCCAGGGTAATTGCCTGCTCCGCCCCACCCAGTGCACCCCGAAGGTCGCCGAGAACGTCGAGCCGTTCCGCCGCCGAGAACTCTCCAAACGAGCCGCGTTGGGCCTCGTACTCCTCGAGCGTCGCGTCCGCCCGTTCGAATTGCCGTCCGGAGTGGGCCATCAGTTCGTCCTCGTCGGCCTCGATCTCCCCGTCCGGCCACCGCTCTCGAGCCGCCTCGACGCGCTCGGCGAGTTCCTCGAGGGCATCGATGAGATGGGATTCCGTCGGACGGAGGGACGTGGCGTCCGAGACGGTGGGATGCTCGATCTCCTGGGCCCCGTGCAATGCGTTGCGGTCGGACCACCGTCCTATGCGGCGGCGCTGGTGGTATCCTCCGAGTCCAACCGCGGCCGTTCCAGCCCCGAGCCACCCGAGAGCGGTCCGCCGATTCATTATCAGAGACGGTCGAAGGTACGTCTCATAATTGTTGGGAAATCGATGCAAACCGCGATCACATCGAGGCCGTCGGGGTTGCTGACAACGGTCGTGTCGGCTTTAGCGACGGTCTCGAGTCAACTGCGACGGGCTCGATTCGGGACGCCATCACGTCACTCGAACGCACCTCGAGACACAGCCGACTACCAATTCAAAATCGTTTTGTCCGTCCCGTTCCGAAAGTCGGCATGGCGAGTACGCTCGATAGCACTATTTTGGACGCAGTTGCGCCGAGACGACAGGAGAGTGACCCCCAATGGTAGAGACAGACACGTTCGTCCCGGAGGCAGTCGCAGAGATCGAAGACGAAATCGGCGATTCGAACGCCGTCATCGCCCTCTCGGGCGGCGTCGACTCGAGTGTGGCCGCCGCACTCGCATACGAGTCCATCGGCGACCAACTCACGCCGGTCTACGTCGACACCGGCCTGATGCGCAAAGGCGAAACCGACCAGATCGCGGAGACGTTCGACTACATGGAGTCGCTGCGCATCGTCGACGCGAAAGATCGCTTCCTCGAGGCGCTCGAGGGCGTCACGGACCCCGAGGAAAAGCGCAAGATCATCGGCGAGCAGTTCATCCGTGAGTTCGAACGCGAAGCCACAGACGCCGACGCGGACTACCTCGTGCAAGGGACGATCTACCCCGACCGCATCGAGAGCGAAGGCGGGATCAAGTCCCACCACAACGTCGGCGGCCTCCCCGATGTCGTCGACTTCGACGGCATCGTCGAACCCGTTCGCGACCTCTACAAGGACGAAGTGCGGGAAGTCGCACGCCACCTCGGTCTCGACGAACTCGTCGCCGAACGGATGCCGTTCCCCGGCCCCGGACTCGCCGTGCGCGTCATCGGCGAAGTCACCGACGAGAAACTCGAGGTCGCCCGCGACGCCTGTCACGTCGTCGAGGAGGAACTCGAGGAGTACGAGCCGTGGCAAGCCCTCGCCGCCGTCATCGGCAAGGCGACGGGTGTCAAAGGCGACAACCGCGTCCACGGCTGGGTCGTCTCCGTGCGCTCGGTTGAATCGCGTGACGGGATGACCGCCCGCGCCCAGGAGATCGACTGGGAGACCCTCCAGCGCATCCAGTCCCGAATCACCGGCCAGAACGACAACGTCGCCCGCGTCGTCTACGACGTGACGCACAAACCGCCAGCAACAATCGAGTACGAATAATGGCGGTCACGAACGCAGTCGTTGCCGGCGCTGACGACAACGGCATCACCGACGCACTCGAGGCCGAAGGCGTCGAGGTCGCTCGACTCGAGGGCGTTATCTCGCGGCCGCAGTTAGAGGAGGCTGGCATCGTCGAGGCGCAGTTGTACGTCCTGACGGACGTCTCTCAGGCGACGACGATTCCAATCGTCTGTGATCTCAGCGACGACATCCGAACCGTTGTCTACTCGAGAGAGTCGAGTCCGGAGTTCGTGAAAGCACAACTCGATTTTGCGGTCGATCCGAAACTGCTCGATCCGGCACTCGTTGCTGAGGAACTGCTCGGCTAAGTAGTCGCGTTCGAACTGTCTGGGAAACAACCACTTTTATTTCCGACGGTAGTTTGTAATGGCTGTATTGGGTTTGTGAACCGTCTCGCTCGCGATATCAGCCAATTAAATCCGAGTTAAATTCGGCAGAATTCGGCGTAAGACCGGTATACCGTCTCCCCTGTTCAAGTGGGTCCCCCGAATAGGGATGGATGGAGGTCGACGGGCAACCGCCACACCGTGGCATATTGCCTGTTCCCGTGACTTCCAGCAATCCCACCACAGCACCCTTCCCCCCACATTGCCATACCGTTCCGACGCGGGCTGCTGCACCGGCCTGCGTCGTTCCTTGCGGTTCTGGCATCCGGGACGTGTTTGCGTCCCGGGCTGTTTTACACTCGAGAGCGAGAGCGTCGCCTACTGATCCGTCTTAGACTCACTCGAGCGTCTCTAAAATCGGAATCTCCGCACGCTGGTCATCGCCCAGTTCGTCCCAGTCGATTCCCGCTGGCCGATCCGCGTCCGGGGTCGTCTCGAGGACGCGCTCGGGCGTGACGATCAGGTCCATGAAGACGTCGTGCGGGGAAAACGAAAGCGTCGCGTCGGTGACTTGCATCTCGTGAACTGTCGTGACCGTCACCGTCTCATCATCGACGAGGTCGAACTCGCTGAGAATCGCATACTCGAGGTCGCTGTAGCCTTCGCCCTTCCCGATGCGGCCACCGGCCGGCGTGACGACAACGCTGCCAGCGACGATCAGGTCGATAGGATCGACTGCGTCTGGATGAACTGGAACACCAACCTCAGCCGAGCCACCGACCGTCGTTGCGTGGTCGATATCGTCGATTTCGGCGGGATCGAGCCGTAGAAAACATTGTTCGTCACGGAGCCGGGGGACTGCCATGTAGACCGTCTTTCCAGCCCGCAGCGCTGCGCGTCGAACCGGCAGCTGTGGGGCATCGGGATTCGCCTTGATGACGTCGGCGCGTTCCCAGGCCGTCGTTTCCGCGAGTCGCTCTGCAGCCGCATCCGCCCCCGCGAAGTTCGGAATGCGACCATGCGGTGGAAACGGAAATCGTGCCTCACCGCTGTCCTCGAGGTCGTCCCAGAGTTGCTCTCGGAGGTGCTGTTTGTCCATATGCGCGCTTGGAACTGGATCCACTAAGCGATGGCTGGTCGCTTTTCGGCCTCGCGCTACGAACTGGTGTCAGTCTCGTCTGCGTCCTCGCTAGTGGTGTCTTCGCTGTCATCGTCGTCCGAGAGCGCTGGCTCGGCAGCCGACTCGGTTTCAGCGTCGTCCGCTCGAGCGAGGTCGATCAAGTGTGTGGCTTCGGGGAGGATGACCTTCTCGGTCGCCAGTTCGGTGGCGTCTGGGTTTCCGGGCAGACAGAAGACCGGTTTTCCGTCGGCAACACCGGCGAGCGTTCGCATTGCAACGACGCGGGTCCCAATTCGGTCGGCAGCGTACATGGTGAACAACTCGCGAAAGGCCGTTAGTTCCTTATCGAGCAGCGGGTCGACGGCTTCGATGACGACGTCGTCGGGTTCGATACTGGTTGCACCGGCAGTGATGACGAGGTCAACATCGTCTCGCTCGATCAGTCGCAAGACAATAGACTGAACCCGGTCGTGCTCGGCGGCGACGTGCTCTCGCGTCGTGAGATTGTGGCCGGCCTCCTCGAGAGCCGTTTCGATTGCCGTCCCCGCGTCGTCGGAGGCGAGCGAGCGATTCGCTGCGATGGTGATGACGCCAACCTCGAGTGACGCTGACTCCGAGTTGCTGTCTGCGTCTGTTTCCGTGTCCGTCTCAGTCGCCGTCGTCTCAGCAGCCTCGGACGCGTCCTCTGTTGCTGTCGGTGACGCAGTCTCGGCGTCCGAGTCACCCTCGTTCGGCGTCTCGTCTCCGGTCATACCTCGCCTTTGACTGCCGAGCGGAAAACAGTGCCCACCTCGGAGACAGCACGAGAGCGGCGCAAAACCGGTCGCGGTGGTTCGCCGAGAGCCCAACTGTTATGGCTCGAGTGACCATCAGTCTCGCCTATGCAGGCAGTCAAGATCACCGAACACGGTGACACCGACGTGATCGAGTACGGCGAGTATCCCGACCCAACCGTCGGCCCCAACGACGTGCTCGTCGACGTCAAAGCCGGCGCGCTCAATCACCTCGATATCTGGGTCCGCCGTGGACTGCCGACGCTCGACCTCGAGATGCCCCATGTTCCCGGGAGTGACGCAGCGGGGATCGTCGAGGCAGTCGGCGACGACGTGACGCAGTTCGAACCCGGTGATCGGGTTGCTGTAACCGCAGGCGTTAGTTGCGGCCACTGTGAGTTCTGTCGCGACGGCGATCCGACGCTCTGTGTCAACTTCCACCTGCTCGGCGAGCACGTCACCGGCGTTCACTCGGAGTACACCGCCGTCCCAGAAGACAACCTGATACCGGTTCCTGACGGTGTTGACTGGGTCACTGCCGGCTCAACGTCGCTCGTCTTCCAGACCGCCTGGCGGCTGTTGATCGACCGCGCCGATATCGAACCCGGCGAGAAGGTCCTCGTCCTCGGCGCGAGTGGCGGTGTCGGCCACGCTGCCGTCCAGATCGCAGACTACGCTGGCGCAGAGGTCTATGCAACCGGCAGCACCGAGGCAAAACTCGAGTACGCCCGCGATCACGGGGCAGACCACGTCGTGAACTACGAGCAACAGAACTTCGCGGAATGGGTCCGCAGCGAGACCGGTGGTCGCGGCGTCGATGTCGTCGTCGACTACATCGGGGCCGGCACGTGGCGCGATTCGATCAAGAGCCTCGCGAAGAACGGCCGACTCGTCACCTGTGGCGGGACCGCAGGCGGCAATCCCGAGACGGATATCCCACGTATTTTCTGGAACCAACTCCAGATCATCGGCTCCACGATGGGCTCCCCCGGACAGGTCGATGACGTGATGGAACTGGTCTGGGACGGCACCTTCGAGCCGTCGATTCGCGAGGTGGTGCCGATGAGCGACACTGCACGCGCACACGATATCGTCGAACAGCGCGAGGGCTTCGGCAAAGTCGTTGTCCGCCCGGATAGCGAACTCTAATCGCCAGCAGACGGGCTGGTTCACCGACCGGACGCAGTCACCCGCCGTCGCAGGCTGAACCGTGAGTGCTATCACCACGGACTCGAAAGTGCAACTGTGACTTCGAACTCGAGTGATGACGGCGGATACGTCCACGATCCGTCAGCGTTCGACGATGACGGAAGCCCTCGAGACGATGATCGTGATAGGGACTCACCAGACGACGGGCCGGTCCATCCCGCTGCCGTCAACCGTGAGTTCGATTGGCGCGGCTGGACGCTGATCGGCGTTATCGTCTTTGCGTTCATTGTTGCGCCGGTGACCATCCTCTTGCTCCCACCCGCAGACTACCTCTTTGCACTGATTATTCTCCCGCTCGCACCGGCTGTGTTGCTCGCGGTGACTGCTGTCTGGGCGACGACGCGGCCCTGAAAACAACTGGGAAGCACTGTCTACGGACGATTTTCCGCGAAAATTGGAGTCGTTACTGCTCGGCCTCGAGGTCGGCACACTCCTCGAGATCGAGGCGGTCTGTCAGCGTCTCGATGACAGCCGATCCATGTGCGGCGTCGTCAGCCGGTGTTCCCTCGCGCTCGATGTAGTCGCTCAGGACGGTCTCGAGTTGGCGTGCCTGATAGCTGGTAAACGTATTTTCCTCATCAAATTCGACGGTCTCGAGGGCTGCAAGCACCCACGAGGATGGTGTGTCGCCGTCATCGATCTGGTCATCGGCGTAGCTGACGAGGGCGTGATGAACGATCCACTGTTCGTCTCGCGAGAGGTCGATGTCGTACGTCTCGGCTTCCGGTGGTTGGGAACTCATTTCGTCACACGGACCGGTTCTGTCGGTCCTCACCCGACGCTACGGATGGGGGTACCATAAGCCTTGTTCCTCGGTAACTGTTGTCATACGAGTTTGTGGACTCGAGCCCGCCCTCAACTGGTATGGAACCGAAACAGACGCGGCAGAACGGCTACTGCTGAACGTCACGTCGCATTGCGATTTCGAACCACGGGCAGAGCCGCAGTTGGCGATACCACTCCGGATTCTCGTGCAGGCGTTCGTACGGTACCCACATGAGACCAGCGACCTCCTCGGGGTCCGGCTCGAGGCTGCGATCCGTCAGCGTCAGTTTCAGGACCGCACAGACTTCGTGTTCGACACCGGCGTTCTCGAAGTAGCGCTTGTACTCGAAGCGATCAGTCAGGCGCACGTCGTCGTACTGATCCGGCGTAATTCCCAGTTCCTCCTCGAGTCGCTGGCGCGTCGCTTCCTCCTGGCTCTGGCCCTCGACGGGGTGGGAGGCAACGGTGCCGTCCCAGTAGCTCCCCCAGAGGCGTTTCTCGGGTGCGCGCTGGGCGAGCAAGATGTTACCCTCGCCGTCGAACACGAGCGAGGTGAACGCCCGATGTCGAATGCCATCGCCCGTATGGGCTTCGAGTCGATTGACGAGTCTCTGTTCGGTGTCGTCGGCATCGACGGCGATGACATCCTGTTTCGCGTTTTCGTGCTCGAGGTCGTCCGGTGGTACGCTCATACCTGCATACTCGGAGAGGGGCCTGAAACCAGTATCGCCTCGGCTCACTGCAGCGGCCACACGGACCCATCGGGAGTCGGCTGATAGCTATCGCCGACAGCGACCGTGAGTGCATTCGGCCGCGTCTCGAGCGACAGCGTCTCTGCCTCGAGCAGTTCACCATCGAGGCTGTACTCGAGGGCACCGTGTCGACTCTCGAGGGTGAGAAACGGCGTCTGGTATCGGACAATCGACGACTGCGGTCGACCGAGCAATTCCTCGAGAGCGACGTTTCCGAGCAGTTCACTCATGGATGCGTCTTCGATGATCGTGACTTCGAACTGCCCGTCTTCGACGTTCGCCTGTGCGGTTCGCCGGCCACCGAATCGCCGACAGTTGCCGACGAGGACGAACATCGCGGTACCCGCCCACGCTGCAGTCCCCTCGTCTGTCTCATCTGTCCGTACCCGAAGCGGGAGTCCGTCGAACGAGCCGAGCGTATCGAGTGTCTCTTTCACGTAGGCGAGGACTCCCAACCTGGCTTTGCTCTCCGAGGACGTCTTCTCACTCGCCTGTGCAGTCACACCACCGACACAGGAGTTGACGAACACACGGTCGTTTGCAACCCCGAGGTCGATCCGACGGCGTCGTCCGTCTTCGATCACCGAAAACGCGTGTTCGAGCCCCTCGAGACCGATGTTCGACGCGAAATTGTTCCCAGTCCCGCTCGGAACGACGGCGAGCGTCGTCGACTCGAGGGCGTCAGCGGCGACGATACCGTTGACGACCTCGTTGACGGTGCCATCACCGCCTGCCGCCGCGATGAGCGCCTCGGATGACGAGTCTGCTGCCTCTCGAGCGAGGCGCATGGCATCGCCTTCGTGCGCAGTGTGGCGAACCGTAAAGCCGTGCTCGGCTGCGCGTCTGGAGATCGTCTCAGCGTGGTCACCGGACCCGCTAACGGGGTTGGAGATGAGAATGCGAGACCGATCAATCGACTGCTCGTCGCCCGCAGACATAGCGAGGCAGACGGCTGGGAAGCAAAAAAGGACGACCCCGGCGTATGCTTCACAACGTGGGGTCACCAAAGGGCTAGTATGTACGCTGTGGATCTGCACGCACACACCCGATTCTTCCACGGGCATCGGCGGTTGGGCGACCGATTCGATCCCATCGGTGCTCGGCTGCTCGCGGCCGCAGCCAGCTATCGCGGCCTCGACGGTGTCGCCACCACGAATCACGACTACTACACGCCGGCGTCGTCTACCGCGGTCTCGGTCATTCCCGGCATCGAAATCTCGACGACACACGGCCACGTCCTCGTGGTCGGTCCCGATCCGCCGACCGAGACCGTCCCGCTCGAGCATACGCCGATGGAAGTCGTCGAGATGGCACACGACCGCGGCTGTGCGGCGATCATCGCGCATCCGTATCGCAACAGCGAGGTGGCAGCGACTCGGTTCGCGGAGCTGCCGTTCGACGCAATCGAAATCAACGGCAAACATCCCCGCACGCAACCCCTGGTCGAACGGATTGCTGAGGCGGCCGGTCTTCCCATTGTTGGCGGCAGTGATGCACACTTCCCGTTCGAAGTTGGACGAGCCTATACCCTGATCGACGCCGACGACTGCACGCCCGAGTCAGTCGTCGATGCGATTCGAGATGGCCGCGTCGAACCACGAGTCGAAACCGGACCAGTTGATGAACTCCTCCGGCGTGGCTACCGTCGCATTCACGGCCGAAAACATCCTGACTCCCCTCTTTCGTGTTCACCGACAGAACTGACACAGATTGCTGCTCGAGAGGACTCCTGGCTCCCGCCACTCAGTGCAGAGCTCATCGAGCGCCTGCGACGTGACGAATTGTGAATATCGAAACGGCGTGTGAGGTGGCGGTGGCGACTCGCGACCCCTGTTCCATCGAGAACCCTCACCCGAGCTGTTTCTCGAGGATCAGCCGCGTTTTCGTGCTGACGACCTCCTCCTGATCGCGGGCTTTCGTAATGAGATCATTTACCCCGCGCGTGTCCGCGGCGTCGACGACGAGGACGATATCCTGTTCGCCCGAGACCATCCAGACGCGGTCGACTTCTTCCCACTCGGCCATTCGCTCGGAGACAGCCTTGGTGTCTACATCGACCGCAACGCCGATCTCGAGCATGGCCTGAACGTTGCCCGTCCGGGTCGAGATGGTAAAGCGTTCGATCACGTTATCGTCCATCATACGTTCGACGCGGTTGCGGACGGTTCCCTCGCTCGTTTCGACTTCGTCTGCGATCTCGGTGTAGGGCGTCCGGGCGTCTCGCCGGAGGATATCGAGGATCTGTCGGTCCAGCTCGTCCATGGAGATGCGACGATACGGAGAGCGGGCACTTACCGATTACGAATTTCGTAATTGAGCTTCGAAGACAACACTTATGTTGGTGGGATCAATACGTAGTTCGTAATGACAGAAGCGTACGTTGCACTGGAAGGCGGCCACGTCATCGAGGGTCGTGGACGTGCTCCGGGCACCGCTCGCGGGGAACTGGTTTTCACCACAGCATATACCGGCTACGAAGAGAGTCTCACCGACCCATCCTACGAGGAGCAGATTCTGACCTTCTCGTACCCGTTGATCGGCAACTACGGCGTCCGAGAAGAACGATTCGAGGACGACCGCATCCACCCACGCGCTGTCCTCGCAAAGGAACTCACCGAAGACGTCGCCGAGTGGCTCGAGGCAGAAGGTGTCCCAGCCGTCGACCACCTCGACACCCGCGAAGTCGTCACTGACATCCGCGACGAGGGGGCGATGAAATGCGGCATCGCCGTCGGCGATGACGTCACCGAAGACGACGCACTCGAGCAACTCGAGCAGTGCAAGGGGATGAGCGAACACACCGACATCGGCGCACAGGTCAGCGTCGACGAACCCGAAGTCTACGGCGCTGACAACGACGGCGAAACCGTCGCCCTCGTCGACTGTGGCGCGAAAGGCTCGATTGTCGACTCGCTGGTCGCCCGCAACGCCGAGGTCCACGTCCTGCCGTACGACGCAAGCGTTGCCGACGTCGAGGCCGTCTCTCCCGACATTCTCTTTATCTCGAACGGCCCCGGCGACCCAACGAACTACCAGCAGGCAATTAGCCTCGTCGAGGAATTCGTCGCGGACACGCCCGTCGCCGGCATCTGTCTCGGCCAGCAGATCGTCGCCGAAGCCCTCGGCGGCACCACCGAGAAGATGACCTTTGGCCACCGCGGCGTCAACCAGCCAGTGCTCGACCTCGAGTCCGGAAAGGTCGTCATGACCACGCAGAACCACGGCTACACCGTCGCCGATCCCGGCGAACACCTCGAGATTACCCAGATCAACGTCAACGACGACACGCCCGAAGGGATCGACGGCGTCGACTACGACGTCATCACCCGCCAGTACCACCCCGAAGCCAACCCCGGCCCAGAGGACACCCTCGACTTCTTTGATGACGTCCTCGCAATGGGCGATACGCGAGCAACGACGGCCGTTCCCGCCGACGACTGAGACCGCACCCGTCCCAATTTTTGTTTCGTTCGTTTTCGAGAGCTGAACCCGGAGTTAGGCGTCCGTAAAGCCGTAACTGACGCTGACGCTCGCAGTCACGCTCACCGGATCGGCGTCGATTTCCGTCCCTGTTGCGGCGGCGTCGTCTGCAGCGAGCATGTCCTGACCGGCATCGTATCGGACGGAGTGAACGCGAACGTCGCTCGTCGTGACGGAGTTCGTGCCCGTTAGTTCGACGCCACGGTTCGTTGCAACGTGTTCGGCTTCGTTGTCTGCACGCTCGAGGGCGGCGTCGATTGCGTCGGTTCGCAAGTCGTCGCGCGTTTCCTCGGCCAACGTGAAGTTGACGCGGCCGATATTGTCAGCGCCCGCTTCGACCGCGGCGTCGATGACCTCGCCGACCCGGTTGGTGTCCTCGAGCGTCACGTCGAAAGAGCGGACGCCGCGGAACTCCTCGACGTCGTCGTCACGGTTGTGTACCGGGGTGACGCGGTACTGGCCCTCCTCGACGTTGTCCTCCGGAATCTCGAGGTCCTCGAGTGCGTCGCGCAGTTGCTCGGCATCGGCGGCGAGTTCGTCAGTCGCCGCTTGGGAACTGTCGCCGCGTGATTCGACGCCGATGGAGAGTTCGGCCTCATCGGGGTCCGTCTCGACGTCGCCCTCCGCGCTGACGGTAATCTCTCGGTCTGTCACGCTGCCGGTTTCAGCACCCGACCCCGGTTCGTCATCCGTGCTGAGTACGTTCCCGGTACAACCCGCTGTCGTCGCTGCGACGCCAACGCCTGCCGCTGCGAGAAACTGTCGTCGGTCCATACAGTACCCTTGGATCGACACACCAAAATCACCTCGGGTAGGTGAAATGAGTCTTTTACTCTCGAGTCGCGTCGCTCGTCTCTCAAGTTTCAAAACGACTTCGCGTTCGCTCAGTCGTGTCTGAACGACCGCTGTCCCGTAAACGCCATCGCTGATCCACCTTTTTCCGCTCGGGTTCACTTCGTTCACCCTCACGCAAAAATCTGGGCCAAAAAGCTGCTCACTCACTTCATTCGTTCGCAGATGCTAATCGTGACGGAACGACCGCTGTCCCGTAAACGCCATCGCGATGTCGTGTTCGTTCGCGGCTTCGATCACGTCGTCGTCGTTGACCGAGCCACCGGGCTGGACGACCGCCTCGATGCCCGCCTCGGCGGCCTCCTCGAGACCATCTGGGAACGGGAAGAAGGCATCTGAAGCCATCACTGCGCCCTCGGCGTCCTTGCCCTCGGCGTGTTCGTCGGCCTTCATCGCCGCGAGGCGGACCGCGTCGACTCGAGAGACCTGTCCCATGCCGATGCCGACCGTCTCCGTCCCGTCTGCAAAGAGGATGCCGTTCGATTTGACGTGTTTGAGCGTCTGCCACGCGAAGGTCATCGACTCGAGTTCCTCCTCGGTGGGTTCGCGGTCGGTAACGACCTCGAGGTCGTCGACCGAAATCGACTGCAGGTCGCGCTCCTGAACGAGTCGACCGCCGACCAGCGGCTTCTCGGTGAACCGTTCGGTGCGCTCGCCCAGTTCACCAACGTCGAGTACACGCAGGTTATCCTTCTCGAAGAGGACCTCGAGGGCGTCCTCGCTGTAGCCAGGGGCGACGACGACCTCTTTGAAGGAGTCGATGATCTGCTCGGCGGTCGCGGCGTCACACTCGCGGTTGAGCGCGACGATGCCGCCGAAGGCGCTCATCGGGTCCGTCGAGAGCGCCTTCTCGTAGGCCTCGGCGAGCGAATCCGCTGTCGCGCAGCCTGCGGGATTGGTGTGTTTGATGACTGCCGCCGCGGGCTCGTCGAACTCTTTGATGAGGTTGAGCGCGCCGTCGGCGTCGTTGTAGTTGTTGTACGAGAGTGCCTTCGCGCCCTCGTTCAGCTGATCGGCGTGGATAACGCTCGCCTCGTCACAGGTGTAGTCGGCGTAGACCGCCGCGTCCTGATGCGGGTTCTCCCCGTAGCGGAGCGTGTCGAGTCGGTCGCTCGAGACGAGTCGACGGGACGGAAGCCCATCATGGTCGTCATCTCCCACGGTAGCGACATCGCTATCGACCGAGACCTCGCCCGCCTCGAGATCCACGTCGACTGCGCCCTCCGCGAACCACTTCACCGCCCGCGGGTACGCGCGGAACTCGCCCTCGTAGAGGACGCGCTCTTTCAGGCTCTCGGCGTCGTCGCCCTCGTAGACCGGAATCGGCTCCTGCGTGACGATTGGGCCGCCGTCAACTTCGTTCTCGAGGACCTCGCCATCCTCGTCAGTCGCGTCCGTCACGACGTGGACTGTACAGCCCGTGACCGAGACATCCGCCTCGAGTGCATCGCCCCAGGCGTCCATGCCGGGGAACGCGGGCAGCAAGGAGGGGTGCACGTTCAGCGTCGTCGGCGCGTCGTCGAGGAACGTCTCCGAGAGAATACGCATGTAGCCGTCCAGACAGACCAGGTCAAACTCGTAGTCCGACAGGGCCTCGAGCACAGCTTCCTCGTGCTCGCTGCGGCTCATGTTGCCCTGTGGGACGACTTCGGTCGGAATCCCGCGGTCGGCTGCGGCCTCGAGTACTGGCGCGTCCTCACTGTTCGTCAGTACGACGGCGAGGTCGGCTCCGCCCGGTTGTCGGTCGGCGATGTTCAACAGATTACGCCCTCGGTTGCCGGCCATCCCGGCGATTCGCGTCATACTAGCATGGCCAGCCGCGAACGGGAAAGCCGTTGCGGTCTTTCGGCCCGAAGTATTCACGTTCGTGTATTACACACTCGAGAATAGTCCACAGGATGCTCGAGATGTGCACGCTCGTGGCCCTTTCGGGAACCGGCTTTCGACACGCTTTTGGACCGCGCTGGAAAGGGTCGCACAATGACCGAAACTGACGCACTGTACGCCGTCTCGCCGCTGGACGGGCGCTACAGTGGCCGGACCGCACCGCTGTCGCCGTACGCGAGCGAAGCCGCGCTTATGCGCGCTCGCGTCCGCGTCGAAGTCGAATATCTGATCGCACTCGCAGACCTCGAGGCCACGCCGCTAGAAATCGGCCTCGAGGAGCGCAAACACCTGCGCGGACTGTACAAACACTTCGCCGAAGAGGACGCCCAATTAGTCAAAAAACTCGAGACGGAGGGCCACGCTGAGTTCGATGCGACAAATCACGACGTGAAGGCAGTCGAGTACTTCATTCGGCACCATCTCGACGAGGATAGCAACGCCTCGGCCTGGATCCACTTCGGGCTGACCAGCGAGGACGTGAACAACCTCGCCCACCGGCTGCTCGTCAGTGACGCCGTCTCGGAGGTGCTCCTGCCGGAACTGTACGACCTGCAGGACACCCTCGCCGAGATGGCCCGCGAGCACCGCGATCTGCCGATGCTCGCGCGAACGCACGGCCAGCCCGCGACACCGACTACCTTCGGCAAAGAGATGGCCGTCTACGCCTCCCGACTTGGGCGTGCAACGGGGCGCATCACGGCAGCAGCCGACGACCTGCGCGGCAAACTCGGCGGCGCATCCGGCACCTACGCCGCCCACGTCGCGGCCTACCCCGATGTCGACTGGCAGGCGTTCGCAAACGAATTCGTCACCGAGGGACTCGGCCTCGAGTTCGAGCCACTCACGACGCAGGTCAACCCGTGTGACGACCTCGCGGCCGTCTTCGACGCCTTCCGCGGCGCGAACGACGTGCTGCTCGACCTCGATCTGGATATGTGGCTCTACGTCTCGGATCGCTACCTCGGTCAGGAAGCCGTCGAAGGCGAAACCGGCTCCTCGACGATGCCTCACAAGGTCAACCCAATCGACTTCGAGAACAGCGAAGGGAACCTCTCGAAGGCCAACTCGGATCTCACGTTCCTCGCCGATTACGTCACCACCTCGAGACTACAGCGTGACCTCTCCGATTCGACCGTCAAACGCAACATCGGCTCGGCCTTCGCTCACTGCCTGATCGGCTACACCAAGGCCGCTGCCGGCCTCTCGAAGGTCGTCCCCAACGAACACGTCATGCGCGACGACCTCGAGTCGACCCCCGAAATCATCGGCGAGGCCGTCCAGACGATCCTCCGCCGTGAGGGGCAGGAAGACGCCTACGAGCAAGTCAAAGCCCTCACGCGCGGGAAATCGGTGACGCTCGAGGACTTCCGAGAGCTGTTCGACGACCTCGAGGTAGACGAGTCGGTTCGCGAGGAACTGCGCGCGCTGACGCCGACCGGCTACACGGGCGTCGCGGACGAACTGGTCGACGACGTATAGAGAAGTTAATACTCTCTATCTCAGATTTTGAGTGCCCCCGAGTGTCGACTCAAGGCTTCAGTGAGTTGGTTGGGAAGGGTGCCGGCTTGATCGCACAGCCACAGTCGCTTCATAACGTGTCCTCCAGTGTCCTTCGTCGGTAGCCGGAGGCAGAGCCAAAAGAACGGTTCGGGGATCACACTGCACGACGAGACGAGCTACCCAGACGCCTCGCAACCCATACTATCATATATTCAACCATCGTCGTATACCAAGACAATGGTTGAAAGGATGTTTCTGCTTCTCTTTTTCGCTGTAGCGCTCATACCGGCGCTAGCTGGACTCTACGGACTGCATGTGTGGAACGCGGATGCTGAAGAAAACGAGGATCAAGAATCGCAGTAGCGTCAGTGTGCGATTGTGAGTGTTCCAGTCGTCCCGACCGAGACGAGCACTCGAGGCTACGATACCAACTCGTCGATGGCGTCTGTGAGGACATTCGCGGCCGTCTCGATATCCGAGAGCCGAACGTACTCTCGCTCGGCGTGGGCAACGCCACCCTCCGCGTCCGAGAGCACGCCCGGGCCGAAGACGACAGTCGGCGCGTGGGTCGCAAAAAAGCCAGCCTCGGTGGCCGCGCCGAACGGGCGGACTTCGCCGCCGCTTTCGTCCGCCAGCGTTCGAACCAGCGGGTCGTCCGAGTCCGTCACGAATGCCTTCGGGAACGGCGTATCGGGGCGAATGAGGTCGATTGACACCTCGAGCGCATCCGGAACGCGCTCTTCGAGAGAGTCCTCGAGATCCACTCGGAACGACTCGCTCGTCTCCGGTGGGACGCTGCGCCGGTCGAACGTGAGCGTCGCAGCGTCGGGCACGCGATTCGGCGCGTCGCCGCCCTCGAGCATCGTCGCCGTCAGTTTCGGTTCGCCGAGCACGTCGTCCGCGCCCGGTCCGGCCGCCTCGTCGTAGCTCCGGAGGGCTTCGAGCACGCTCGAGAGGCCGAAAACGGCGTTTCGGTCGGCAGGCACCTTCGCGGCGTGGCCGCTCTCGCCCTCGATAGTGATCGTCCCCTCGCACTGGCCGCGGGCGGCGATACAGACGTCGAGATCGGTTGGCTCGCCGACGATGAAGCCGTCGGCTGCGGGGGCCAGCGTCTCCTCGAGTTCCGCCGCACCGGTCATCAGCGTCTCTTCGTCGGTGGTGATCGCGAGGGTCAGTGTCCCGGCCTCGGGTTCGATGCGCAAAAACGCGGCGAGAAGGGCGGCAAGCGGTCCCTTCGCGTCGCAGGCCCCGCGCCCGCGGACGATGTCGCCCTCGCGCTCGTAGGGGACGTGCGGAGCGACGGTGTCGATATGGGTGTTCAGGACGATATGCGGACCCGTCGCGTCTGCAGCACCGCGACGCGCGAGGACGTTTCCGAGATCATCGACCTCGGACTCGAGGCCGGCGTCCTCGAGCGTGTCGACCAGTAGCTCGCGCATTTCGGTCACGTCCTCGTGTGAGGGCGTCGAGACGGCGTCGGCGTGGAACTGGGCGATATCGAGCGTCATCTGAATTGGATTAGATGTGTAGTCAACTGCTGACGGACCACACGGGTTGTGTAGTGGTTATAGATGCTATCGATTTAAGCGTCCGCTTTCGTCTCACTGTGGACGGAAGAGTGGATGTGGTTGTCCATCGTATCGATTATAGCCGTCGACTGGCTAGACCAAGCAATGGTCTCGATCAGGTTTGTGGACGCATCAGCACGCGAGCGCGAGCAAGCAGCGATCCGACAGCTACTGGTCGATGCTGATGAGTCGTTCGTCCCGCCGCTGACGGGTGCCAACCGAGCGACTGTCTCTCGCTCAGATGACGAAGGCGGTTCCACCGATATTGACGGCTATGTCGACCGATGTGTCTCTCGACCACTGCTTGGTGCGTTCGACGGCGACGATCTGGTCGGATTCAGTTCGTTTCACGAACTCACGACTGCTGATGCACTCGAGGGATATACTCCTGCGACACACGTCGAAATTCTCATTGTGGACGAGGGGTTTCGAAACCGCGGCATCGCAACGCGACTCTATCGGGCACTCCTCGAGGAGAACGTTCCTGCCAGCCACAGACACCCATACGTCGCAACAAAAACCTGGAGCACGAATCACGCACACATCGCGATTCTCGAGGAGTTATCCTTCGAGTGTGTCGAGCGGCTTCCAGATGATCGGAAACCGGGCGTCGACACGGTCTATTACGCACGTCACGTGTAATGGTTGATTCGTCACTGACAGCGCTGTCGCTCCGGCCAGAGGACAACCCAGATCGACGCAATACTGAGAAGGAGAACAAATCCGATTGCGTGTGGATACCAGGCTGGCGAGACCGTCAAATTGATCGCTTGGAGTCCGCCAACGAAGACACCCAAGAATCCGAACATCGACGGGACAATCTGACGCACGGCGACATGTCTGGTGTTTCGCCGGACCCGAACGACATCATCACAGAGCGCCCCTGCCGCTTCGCGTTCGGTCGCTGGCAACAGAATAACACGATCTTGAACGTCGGTTGGGTCGATATCCTCGTCAGTCTTGATGAGGTGACTTTCCGCTGAGAGTTCATAACACCGCACTGACCGTGTCTCTCCATCGACAATAAGGTCGACCCGATCACCATCGTCGATGCCAAGACTTCGCATCGTCTCACGGTTGACGCGAGCACTGTTGCGCCCTTCATCGGCGTTCAAGCCGAGCATTACGCGCAGTTGAATCTCGTGAAAACCAACTGCAGCGTCGAACACTCGGTGAACACCGTTCCGAAACCGGTTCCGAAGCCCAGAGAAGCGTCCGTGTTCATCATCGGTCGGACCGGTTTCAGTCGGTAAGCGAAGGTGTATCGTTCGAGAGACAGCACCTGTCGCTCGTGATTCGATTTCAGCACGCAGTAACTTCCGTGATCGGGTGCTGAGTGATATCTCTGTCGGATCGAGTTCTGGCTCGGCACGAACAGTCGTTCGTAATCGACCACCGGTTACTGGAGTGTACAGCTCCACATCGTCGCCATCAGTTGCGCCGATTCGCTCGAGGGCAGTTGGATGAACCCGACATTCGCCGTCACGGGTGCTTTCGGTTCGAGTCGAGAAGCGAACAACCGTTAGCGGCCCAGAATCAGGATTTTCGACCGGTTCGAGTTCGAGGACAGAGCCGTCGGCATCCGGGAGCCGATCAATCCGTTCTCGAACGTTGCGGCGCAGATACGCATCCGGAACCTCGGAACTCGTAGTAACCGGGTCGTAGGTGTCGGAAAATGATAACGCGTACAGCGGTACAGCTAACTCGCTCTCAGGTGCTGACACGCGAACGTATCCAGATGTAGCATCCGCTGGGAAGAGTTGGGCGGCCGTGGCTGGCGGGAGGACAAGTACGTCCTTGAACTTGTCCTGACTCAACTCGAAGTCAGCAGGTGTAAATCGGCGTCGTGACCAAACCCGAACGCGGTGTTCTCCCTCATTGCTGTCGGTACCCGCGGTCTCGACGCTAACAGCAGCGCCATTGCGACCGCTACTGCTCGAGTCGCGTGACATCCTCGAGTGTCTCCCGTCGCCGGCCGATGCGAGCCTCGCCGTCCTCGAGGACGACCTCGGCCGGCTTTGGCTGCGAGTGGAACTGATTCGCGAGTTCGTAGCCGTAGGAGCCGGCGTTGCCGATTGCGAGGATATCGTTGCGTTCCGGTCGTGCAATCGGTCGGTCGTGGGCGAAGACATCCGCGCTGGTACAGACCGGACCGCCGACGGTGACCTCGAGCGGCTCGCGGTCGGGCGCACTGACGTTCAGCATCGGGTGGTAAGACCCGAACATCGCCGGCCGGATCAGTGTCGAGAGACTGGCGTCGACGCCGACGACGGTCGTATCGGGGGCTTCCTTGATCGTGTTGACCTCCGTGAGGATCAGCCCCGCGTCGGCGACGATGTAGCGGCCGGGTTCGAGTTTCAGTTGGGCCTCAAGGTCGCCCACTGCGTCGCGGACCATGTCCGAGGTTTTCGCGAGGTCCAGCGGCGCCTCGTCCTCACGATACGGGACGCCGTAGCCGCCGCCGATGTCGACGAATTCCAGTTCGTCGTCGCCGACGCGGCGAGCCATGTCGCCGACGCGCTCGATTGCGCGGCAGTGGTCCTCGAGGTCGTCGGTCAGAACGCCACTCCCGGCGTGGGCGTGGATGCCGACCAACTCGAAGTCTTCGCGCACGCGGTCTGCGACCTCGGGGACGCGCTCGTAGGGGATGCCGAACTTCGCGTCCGCGCCGGTCGCGACCTTCTCGTGGTGGCCCGTCCCGATACCCGGATTGATTCGGATCGCGATGCGGCCGTCGTAGCCGCGCTCGTTGAGGCGCTCGAGTGTGTCGAGTGCACCGATTGTAATCGTGAGTTCCGGATTCTCTGCGCCCAACTCTGTGGCGTAATCGAGGTCGTGCGCCGGCGGGTTCACGGCGGTGTACTGCAGTTCGTTCGGGTCCGCGCCTGCTTCAATCGAGCGCTGGAGTTCCCCCCAGGCCGCACACTCGATGGTACCGCCGGCCTCGAGAACAGCCTCGAGCACCGCCTTCCCGGTGTGGGCCTTCGCGGCGTACATGACGTGTGCGTCCGGAAACGCGTTCGAAAAGCGGGTATAGTTCGCTTTCACCCGGTCGCAGTCCATCACGTACAGTGGCGTCTCGTACTCGGTCGCGAGAGACTCGAGTCGCTCGAGGTCCCAGTCGTCGAGCCGGCGGACAGCCGGTGACTCGGCGTTGTCGGTCATTACCCGCTTCAAGTGACCGCGAGGATTCAAGCGTTTGGGTTCGACGTTGTGTGTCCGCCGTCGCAGAGTGTGTGGAGATGATGTCGTCACCAGTGTCCTCGAGTTTGTCGACATCGCCCGGTTAGCGAACCAGAAACAGAATTAAGTAATTCGGAATAGAAGTATTACTTATGTCGAGTAATACCAATGGCGAAGAGCGCATCGTCTCTGTCACCGAAAAAGGACAGGCGACGATTCCGAAGCAACTCCGGGAGAAACACGGAATTCCTGCACCAGGACGAGTCAAATTCGTTGAGAACGAAGACGGGGAAATCGTCGTTCACCCAGTGGGTTCGATGCGCGAGTTCCGCGGTCTCGAGCGCGATGGCGACGAGGACCGGCCTGCAACAGCAGTTCTTCGCGAGGAACGCGACCGTGATAAACAGCGAGCGGATGATTTCGTCGAGCGCTTTTCCAGCGAGTCGGAGGACCCATGACTGAGACGATTGTCTTCGATACGGAGCCGCTCATCGCCTACTTGGACGACGAACCAGGCAGTGATACTGTCGAAGCGTGGATCGACCGTGTTGCGTCCGGCGAGGTCGAGGGATACGTCAGTCCGGTGACGAAAACGGAGGTCCTCTACGTCGGTTCTCGCGTTGGATTCCGTCCTGGGGCTGTCCGAGCAAGCCTCGAGCGTCTCGAAGAGTTGGGTGTCACAGTCTCCGATCCGCGAGCGTGTTGGGACAGTGCAGCTGCCCTCAAAGAAGCGTACACGATGGCACTCGGCGATGCATATGCGCTTGCAACAGCTGACGCTGTAGGTGGGACACTTCTCGTCGGTGCCGACGACGATTTCGACGAGGTAGACGCCGACATCGTACGGTTCCGCGACGAGCCAGCGTAACGACTCGTCGACTCACCAGCACGGAATATATTGGACCGAAACAAACGTGCGGTCGTTACTCCCGCAGCGCGTCTTCTCGCTCAGTCGCCTCGAGCGTCTCTTCTTCGACATCGGTCGCGACGACGGCGGGCTTGAACGCGCCGCCCTCGAAGAGGTCGTGATCGCTGACGGAGGATTCGACGAAGCGCGTGAACGCACGGCGGTTTGCGGGCAGTTCGCCGTAGATGACCTTTTCCTCGACGAGGTCGTAGACTGGAATTCGAGGCGTCAGCAGGGTGTTCTCGCCGACGATGCTGTTCTCGCCGACGACGAATCCAGAGGTGACGCGACAGCCGGCACCGAGGGAGACGTTGTCTTCAACGATGACCGGCGCGGACTCGACAGGCTCGAGCACGCCGCCGATGAGCGTGTTCGCGCCGAGTTTGACGTTCTCGCCGATCTGGGCGCACGAACCGACCGTGTCACAGGAGTCGACGAGCGTGCCGTCGCCGACGTACGCGCCGATGTTGACGAAGCTCGGGCTCATCATGATGCAATCAGACCCGAGGTACGCGCCGCGGCGGACGGCCGTCCCGTTCGGCGTGTTTCGGGTGCCCCGTTCGCCCAGGTCCTCGGTCTCTCGGAGCGGGAGCACGTCGTAGTGCTCGACGCCGCCGTACTCGAAGGCCCGATTCTCGCGCAGGCCGAAGTTCAGCAAAATGCCCTGCTTGACCCACTCGTTGGCTTCCCACTCGCCACCGCGCTTTTCGGCCGCGCGGATATCGCCGTCCTCGAGCGCGGACAGGAACGCCTCGAGCGTGGCGTGTTCGTCCTCGCCGGCGGACTGGGCGTCGACCTCGCCGTTCTGTTTGCGCTCCCACAGCGTCTCGATGTCGGTCTCGAGCGTACTCATAGCTGTCCGAGGATGGCGGGTGCAGGGCTAAAATTCCATCCATTCGCGCCGACTTATTCGGCGAGGACGTCCGCAAAGTCGTAGCTGCCGGGTTCGCAGTCAGCGAGCCAGACCGCGGCGTCGACCGCGCCGGCGGCGAAGACCCCGCGATCCTCGGCGCGGTGGGTCAGCCGGACCTCCTCGTGGTTGTCCGCGATGACGATTTCGTGCTCGCCGGTGACGTTCCCCGCTCGGAGGACGTGGACGCCGATTTCGTCTTCCTCGCGCGGATCGAAGCCTTCGCGGCCGTGTTTTCGGTCACTAAAGTCTCCGTTGGCTTCGATCTCCTCGAGCAAGCGGTTTGCCGTTCCGCTCGGCGCATCGCGTTTCTGGTTGTGATGGGTCTCGACGAGTTCCACGTCGTAGCCCGCCAGATCTTGGACGGCGTCGCCGACGACGTTGACGAGCGCCTGGACGCCACGGGCGAAGTTCGGCGCGTGAAGGAGCGGGGCGGCTTCGCTCGTCGCCTCGAGTCGCTCGCGCTGGTCGTCGTCGAAGCCGGTCGTGCCGGTGACGAAAGGGACGCTCGCGTTGGCACAGGCCTGGGCGTACTCGAGGGCGGACTCGGGGCCAGTGAAATCGATCACGGCCGTTGGCTCGTATTCGTGGACGAGGTCCGCGAACTCGTCGGCGGGTTCGACGGCGATGCCATCGACCGTCGCGCCGTCGGGGTCGCGATTGACCGCGAACGCGACCTCGCAGTCGTCGTGCGCGGCGACGGCGGCGATCACTTCCTGGCCCATCCGGCCCGTCGCGCCGGTGACGCCGATCCGAATCGTCATCGGTCGTCCTCCGCCGCGTCCACGTCCGCAACCGCAGCCGACGAATTCTCGAGATCCGCGAGCACGGCCTCGAGGTCGTCACGATACGCTTCGGACAGACGGGACAGCGGTTGGCGCATGCGGGCCGGGCCGTAGCCGCGGATCTGCATGGCTTCCTTGACCGGGATCGGGTTGGTCTCGACGAACAGTTCGCGGAACAGTGGGCCGAGTTCGTGGTGCAAATTCTGTGCGCGCGCGTAGTCGCCATCCAGTGCCGCGCCGACCATCGCGCAGGTTCGTTCGGGTTCGATGTTCGCCGCGACGCTGATCGCGCCGGTCGCGCCGACCGAGATCATCGGCAGCGTGAGCGCGTCGTCGCCCGACAGCACTGCAAAGTCCTCGTCGGTCGTCCGCTCGGCAATCTCGCCGATCTGACCGAGGTCGCCGCTTGCGGCCTTGTAGCCCGCGATGTTCTCGTGGCTCGCAAGTTCGACGGCCGTATCGGGTTCGATATTCCGGCCCGTTCTCGAGGGCACGTTGTAGACAATTTGTGGCACGTCGACGGCATCTGCAATCGTTCGGAAGTGCTCGAGCAGGCCGCGCTGTTCGGGCTTGTTGTAGTACGGCGAAATGAGGAGCAAGCCGTCAGCGCCTGCGTCAGCCGCGCGTTCGGACAACTCGAGCGCTTCGCGGGTGTTGTTCGAGCCGGTGCCCGCGATGACGGGCACGTCCTCGACGGCCTCGATGACGGCCTCGACGACGCGGACGTGTTCGTCATGGGTCAGCGTGGCCGATTCGCCGGTCGAGCCGACGGGAACGAGGCCGTCGACGCCGGCGGCCTCGAGTCGCTGGGCATCCGTCTGCAGTGTTTCGAAGTCGATTCGTTCGTCCTCGTCGAAGGGCGTACACATCGCCGGAAAGACGCCCTCGAAGTCGATTGGTGAACTCATGATGGTTGTGGTGGGTGTCGGTGGCCGCCGACCGTTCGTGGGTGGTGTGTCGGTTAGCAGCCTGTAGTAGTTGTTGATCGGTCCTCGCGCCGAATCGCGCCCGGAACGGGGTGCCACGCCCGCACTGAGCACATCAGTTGCTGCGTTTCAGGCGTTTCGAAACGGCGGAAAAACGAGCGGCGTCGCTTACGATGGGGTCGACACGTGGGGAAGCGACGCGACGCATACTCGAGCAACGAACGGCCGGAAACTTAGCCGTTATGACTTGGCGCAGTTGGTGCAAGCGAAACGAGGGGGTGAACTGGGCAACTCGCCTGTCAGTCGCGCTTTCCAGTCGCTCAGAGTATTCGTGAACAACCATTATCTTCTGAGCACGCCTGTAGGACAGCGGTGAGTGAGATGTTGCAAGTAGATCCCAGAGACATTGTTCAGCACGAAATCGAGGCGGTCTGGAACGACGAGGATCTCGAGGAAATCGACGAACTCGTCGCCGAGGAGTTCGTCTATCACAACCCGATGGTCGCCGAGGAGGTGCGCGGACCCGAGGAGTACCGCCAACTCGTCGAGAACTTCCGCGGTGCAGTGTCGGAGTTTCGTATGGAAATCGACGCACAGATCGCAGACGATGACAGCGAACTGGTTGCGACGCGGTTTCGAACGACCGGAATCCACGACCGCGAACTGATGGGCGTCGACCCGACCGGAAACGAGATCGATGTGACCGGCATGCTGTTCGACCGCATCGAAGACGGGATGCTCGTTGAACGGTACGTCAACGACGACGCGTACGGCTTCATGCGCCAGCTCGGGTTGATCGATCAGCACCCGTTCTGACCGCTCCAATCGCCATTTTCTCCACACGTTGGGCGTGTTACTAAGACACACACCGTGTCCGCTTCCCACGAGCTTTATAGGTTTGAATACGAATTACCCACCGCACATGAATAATACCGGCCTTAAGCTTCGGATGGCAGTCGTCGGAACCATCCTTTTTGCGCTGTACTTTGGCGCAGCGCTCGTCTTCAGTGAGATGTTCCAGGTTAGCCTCCTGCCAATACTGGCGATCAGCCTCGTTCTTCTCCCTGCAGCCCAGTACAAAATCGGCAAGTGGATGGCCCTTCGTGGCACCGAAGAGATGCCAGACGAAGGCCAGTATCGCCAGATCCACCAGATGACCGAATCTCTCGCTCGAGACATGGGTATGGACAAGCCCAAACTCGTCGTCCAAGATATGGGCGTTCCGAACGCCTTCGCGACTGGCCGCCGCGGTGCCGGCGTCGTCTGCGTCTCGAACGAACTCATTGGACTCTTAGACCGCGACGAACTCGAGGGTGTCATCGCCCACGAACTCGCCCATCTGGATAACCGTGATACGATCACGATGATTATCGGCCAATCCATCGGGATGATCGTGAGCTACGCGGTCTTCTTCCTGCTTCGCGACGACAACAACTTCCTCGTCGCCTACGCAGGTTCGGTCGTCGCCCAGATGCTGACGATGATCTTCGTGATGGCTATCTCGCGATACCGCGAGTACGTCGCCGACGACGACGCACGCCAGTACATCGGCAGCGGCGAACCACTCGCCCGCGCACTCGAGAAGATTTCCCGTGGCTCCGAAGGCCGCGAGTCCCGCATCGACGACAACGTCAGCGCGCTGTGCATTCTGAACGTTGACCGGAGCTTCCTCCAGCAGATCTTCTCGACGCACCCACCGACCGAAAAGCGCATCGAGAAACTCCGCAGCTAATCGACGCCGCAGATTTTTCACTCGAGTCTGGTGTCGACGAGCGCGTCGACTGAACGATACCCATTTTTACTGCTGGACACACCACATGTGGCTATGACCGAGATTCATTCCGACCAGCGTGTCGCCATGCTCGTGGACGCGCAAAATCTCTATCACACGGCACAGAGCCTCCACAGCCGAAATATCGACTATTCGTCGCTCCTCGAGAAAGGCGTTCAGGATCGAAAACTCACGCGCGCGATTGCCTACGTTATCCGCGCGGACTCGCCCGAAGAGGAGAGTTTCTTCGATGCGCTGGTGGATATCGGCTTCGAGACGAAGATCAAGGACATCAAAACGTTCGCTGACGGCTCGAAAAAGGCGGACTGGGACGTTGGGATGAGTTTAGACGCCGTAACGCTTGCAAACCACATCGATACGCTCGTCCTCTGTACGGGCGACGGTGACTTCTCTCGACTGTGTTCGCACCTGCGCCACGAAGGCGTCCGCGTCGAAGTAATGGCGTTTGAATCCTCGACTGCAGACGAACTCATCGAAGCCGCGGACTCGTTTCTCGATCTAGGTGAGCGTCACGAGACGTTCTTACTGTAGGCTGGTCCCACCCCTGTCGTTACTCTCCTCGAGACCGACACGCGTCTCGAGCCGTCACAGTCAATACGGCACCCGTTCCAACGAGCAGTGCTGCCCCAGTGAGACCGGCAATAAGAGACGGATCGAGCGTCGACGATCCAAGAAACGCCAACCCGCTGATCGCCAGGAGGCCAACTCCGAGGGCGATCTGTGTCAGATCCATTTCATACTCACGTATCCAGTCTGAGTATATAAAGTTCATGATATTTGATTGAACGCGTAAACGGCGTCGCTCGAGCAGGTCGAAGGGCTTTCGACGCCCCATCCCAAAGCGAGACTAATGACTGACGACACCAACGGCAACGCGGGTCTGCCGGCGCTGCGGACCATTGCAGACTATCAGTTTGGCGCAGGTGCAGGTGCCGCACTCTTTCCTCAGGCGGAAACCGACTCGCTTACGGTCAAACGCACCTCTTCAGGCCGACCACGACAAGTTCACGCCGAAGCGGGTCGACTCGTCTCTTTCGGCACTGACGGCCGGTTTACCCTCGGTCTCGAGGGCGGTCGACGCCTCGACGACGCCCTCGAGTATCCTGCCTACCGAGTCGTTATCGACGACGAAAGCGAACCGTTCGTCCGCGACGAGAAGAACGTCTTTTCGAAGTTCGTCCTCGAGGCCGGAAGCGAGATTCGGCCGGGCGATGAGGTGCTCGTTGTCCACGAGCGCGGCGAGTTGATCGCAGTCGGCCGGGCGGAACTGGATGCCGCCGCAATCGGCGAGTTCGAGACCGGCGTGGCAGTCTTCGTTCGCGAAGGCGCACCAGCACAGTAGTGTGGCGACGGGGAACTCGCAGTGTGAGCGCAGTTACGATGAGATCGCGCTGGGAGAGTGCTTCCTCGAGACCGGATAGTACCGCGCGACGAGTCCGGCAGCAACTGCGGCCCCACAGAGGACGAGCGCGTCCTGTGGACGGCCAGTGAGTACGCCACCGAGTGCGAGCGCACTTCCCAGCGCCAGCAGCGTTGGGACCGGTCTCGACACGCGCGTACGGATTACGAGCGTGCCAGCCAGATAGACGCCCCCGAGGGCGATCCCAGCCAGCACGTCACCGGGGTAGTGAACACCAAGTGCGACCCTCGAGAGGCCCACGAGGGCGATAACGCCCAGACAGCCGGCTACTCGCTGTCGGCGGGACCCAATTGAGGAGTCAACCGCGACGAGTCCCCAGAACACGGTCACAGCGATAGCGTGTCCACTCGGAAAACTCGAGGAGGTGAATCCAAGGCCGAGGTCGTACAGTACGGACAGTCCGGCGGGCAACAGTTCGGGACTGAACGGCGGCGTAACGGCGGGTCGAGGAACCGAAAACAACGGTTTGAGCGTCACGAAGAGGCCGTAGCCACCGATGATGATCCCTGGCCAGGTCATCGTTCGTGTCCGATTTCCGAACAGCGAGGCGGCGATAAGTCCTGGAATAATGACGTAGACGCTTCCGAGAAACGAGACAACGAGTAACGCAACCGCTAGCCAGACGGGAATCGCGTTCACGAGCGACTCGACAAGTGCCCCATCGAACAGCATTAGATTCACAAAACGGATCGCCAGCTAAAAGATTTGGAGTGGACTTTCCACCGTGGAAACTTCGCTCGGCGATTTATAAGCCCGCCTGTGATAGTGTCGACTGTATCCCGCCCCGACTGCCCCGCATCTCCGGCCGCGCCGTTCCCACCACGGTGAGCGTCCAGACCACGTAGCCAGCAATGTCGACAGCCACCGCCTTCCTCGAGTCCGCTCTCGCCGTTGTCCACGTCGTCGGATTGCCGGCGCTGTTCGTCGTCTTTGTCCTGAAGGGCGCACTCATCGGGAAGGTGTTTCCGACGAGTGTCTTTCTCTCGGGGTACGTCGCCGTGATGACGCCGACCTACTGGCGGGCTGCGCTTATCGTCGTGCTGGTGACGACGGCCCACGTACTCGGGCAAGGCGTTATCTACGCGGGAAGCAGACGCTACGGCGAAGACATCCTGTCGATGCTGCCGCTCTTGCCGTTCGATCCGGAATCGGAGACGTTCCAGCGGGTCGAACAGTGGTTCCATCAGTACGGTGGCATCGCCGTCTTTACGACGAATGTCATCCCCTGGAGTCGCGGGCTGATTGCGATCCCTGCGGGAGTGAGTGCGTATCCGAGCGGGCGCTACTTCGTCCACGTCGGGACCTCGACGCTCCTGTATCACGCCGTCTACGTCGCCGTCCCGCTTATCGGGATTGCCGTCCTGTTCTGACTGTCTCAACACCCCGAACTGTCTGCGAGCCAGACCGCAGGGTAAAAGGTTGCCGACCCCGACGTGTCGCGTATGTTCGGAGGAGGCGGCGGCGGACTCAACCCGCGCAAGATGGAACAGATGATGGAACAGATGGGCATCGACGTCGAGGATATCGACGCCGAAGAGGTCATCATCCGCACCGACGAGTACGACCTCGTCTTCGATGATGCCGAAGTCACGAAAATGGACGCCCGTGGCCAGGAAACCTACCAGGTTATCGGCTCGCCAGCAGAAGTCGAATCCGGCTCCGCCGGCGGCGCTACAGACAGCGCAGCCGACGACGCTGGCTCCTCGATCCCTGATGAGGATGTCGACCTCGTCGCGACCCGCGCCGGCGTCAACGAGGACGACGCCCGCGCCGCACTCGAGGACAACGACGGCGACCTCGCCGCGGCGGTCGAGGACCTCGAGTAATCCCGCACGTGACGGGACGCGATACTGACGGCGACGACAGCGCTGCTGCGGACCTCGAGAGCGAGAGCGAAAGCGACCGCGTGCCCGTCTTGCTCGTCCGCGGCGACCGCGAGTTTCTCGTCCAACCCGGCGAGGAGATGGGCACCGACCTCGGTGTCCTCGAGGTACCAGAAGACGTCCAGCCCGGCCAAACACTCGAGACGCACCTCGAGGAGGAGTTCCAGGTCCGACGACTCCGCGGCCCGGACCTCTTTCATCACTTCGAGCGCACGGGCGCGCCGATGGTCCCGCGCGATATCGGGCTGGTGATCGGCGAGACCGGCATCGCCCGCGGCGACCGCGTACTCGACGCTGGCACCGGAACTGGCGTCCTCGCGGCCATGATGGCGCGTGCCGGTGCCGAAGTCACCACCTACGAGCGAAAGGGTGACTTCGCGGATGTCGCTCGCGAGAACATGGACCTCGGCGGTGTTTCTGACACTGTCGACGTGCGAACCGGCGACCTCCTCGAGAATGTCGAGGCGCTCGAGTCGTCGTCGTTCGACGTGCTGACGCTCGATACGGGCGACGCCGACGAGGCAATCGCCCACGCACCGGATCTACTGGTCGAGGGCGGCTTCGTCGCGGTCTACAGCCCATTCATCGAGTCGACTCGCGCCGTCGTCGAGACAGCCCGCGAGGTCGGCCTCTCGAATATCCGCACCCGAGAGACCATCCAGCGCGAGATGCAGTTCGATGACCGTGGCTCGAGACCATCGACCGCGCCCGTGGGTCATACGGGCTATCTGACGCTCGCGCGCAACGAGTAGCGATTTACTGTTTTCGTATCGGCCGGGAGCGGACGCCGAGTATCACGAGGCGTCCGCAACTCGGGGAAGGGCAGGCCGTCACACCGTTATCGACCGCGAGCAGCCGCGAGGCTGCTTGCGGGCCGACGACTGACCCGAAGGGGAAGGAGGAGTGCTTTTCATCGAAGTTTTTCCGAGTGTGGTCGCGAAGCGACCGCACGCAGAGAAAAAGTTCGGTTCTAGTTATCGTCTTCGCGCCATTTGTGCTCGCACTCGGTGCAGATAAAGAAGCGCGTCTCGGATTCGTCGGCCGAGCGGATCTGTTGCATGTACCAGTGTGCGCGGTCGTTCCCACACTCAGGACAGAGCGCATCCGTTTCGGGCAGCGACGTTTCACCGGAGGACTCGATGACCTCGCTGGCTTCCTGATCGTCCGTGACGGTGTACTGCTCGGTGTTGCCTTTCGGTTTCGTGTAGCCGCAACTGCCACACTCCCAGGTGCCGTCGTCGGCTTTCATCATCGAACCGCACTCATCGCAAAATTCCATTAGTATCCGGCCTACGTCGGCCGACGGACTTAAGCGACCCGTTTGGTGGCTCCCAGCGAGCCTCGAGTCGCTGCCGTCGCAGCGCCGTCACTCGCTCTCAATCGCCTCGAGAACGGCCGGCAGTTCCGTCACGAACGCCTCGACCTCGAGATAGCCGAGTCGGAGTCGCTCGAGTGCAATCGCCCACTCCTCGTCGCTGTCCTCGTTGATGTCATCGAGGGTGCGCTCGAGTCGCCTGTCGGTCCAGTCGCGATCCTCGACAACGACGGTACAGAGGTGATGAACGAGCGGGTGGTCGCCGTCAGCAGCGAGACTGTTCTCGAGTGCGTCGTCAGCGCGACGGGCAGCCTCGAGGACGTCCTCCCCAGTCGTCTCGAACGAGGAGTACAGCGGGTCGTCAGTGTCGAGGTGACGTGGGGATGGGGTGTCCGCGAATGTCTCGAGCGTGCGTGCGACTGCGTACCGTTCAGCGATGAGGCGGACTGCGAGGGCAAGTCGACCGCGGCGGCGCTCGTCCGAGCCGTCCGATCTGTCAAATTCAAACGGCGTCCACATGTCGCGTGCGTAGGCTGCGTGCCCGTCGCCATAGCTGAAATCAACCTCCTCAGTGAGCGTCTCGATCTCATCCTCGAGTGCCTCGTATCTCGCCTCGAGCGCATCGGCCGCGTCGGTCGTGGTATCGGCGTCATCGTGGAGTTGTGCTTCGAAGCGTTCGATATCCTCACACATGGCGTCGGCGGCGAAGACACGCGAGGACGCCCGTGCCAGACCTTGTAGCCTGCGCCACTCGGACTCTTCGTCGGGATCAGTGTTCGGTCGTTGATTGAGGTGGTTTTGCTCGAGTTCGCGCTGACCCGAACCGATTGCGCGGCGGACGTCCTCGAGTCGCTCGTCGAGTTCGCCATAGGCGGCGACGGCCCATGAAAGGTCGTCCGCGTAGTAGTCGATTGCCCCAGCGACGGCTTCGTACTCGGCTTCGGCGGCCTCGAGTTCGTCGACGACGTCGTCGACGTCTCGCTCACCGCGCTCGAGCTGGGTCAACGCCAGCGCCTGACCTGCACTCCGCAATCCGTTTCGAAACTCATCGAGTAACTGGAGTCGCTCGGGCGGCGTGAGATCGTCACTGTCTGTAAGGCGGTCGTCGGCGTCGGCGAGGTCGTCTTCAGCGGACTCGAGTTGCGACTGTGCTCGCTGAACCTCGCGTGGGAGGGCGTCCAGTTGGTCATCGAAGTCGGGCCACGCGTCTCGAACGTCCTCAACGAGATCCGAAAGATCCGCACGGGCAGCCTCGAGATGGTCGTCGCTAACAGTGAGCGTTGTTGCGGGATCGAGGGTAGGCCGGTCACGGTCGCGAGCAGTCCGGAGGGCGTCCCGGTCGTCCCAGCGGCGGAGGCGACGCCGCTGGTGGTAGCCACCGAGACCGAGGAGACCGCCAACACTGCCGGCGGAAAGCAGGAGGGAACGTCGATCCATTGCCCCAACTGATCAGTAGAACGTCATAAGTTTTGTTGATACTCAGGGTAATCCGTTAATCTCCCGATAACGAGAGTAACACGCTCCGAAACGACTGTTTTCAGAAAGGATATACCGGGGTAGGCAGATGCTTTGACAGCTATCATGCACGCAAATCGTCGCACGTTCATTCGACGTTCAACGGCCGCGACCGCAGGGCTGTTCGCTGTTGCAGGCGCGACAGCAACCGCGACCGCGGACGAGCCAGCCGACGGCATGGCGCTCGTCGAGGGTCGCCTCCGGTACGGCGATATCCCGGCCAGAGACGTCACCCTCGCGTTCGATGAGGAGACGTCGACCGAGACGGCGAGCAACGGGCGCTACGAACAGGAACTCGAGCCCGGCACCTACACCGTCACGGTCGACGAAGGCGGCTACGTCGCCGACAGCGAGGAGATCGAACTCGAGGCGGGCGACACGACCAGCGTCAATTTCGACCTCGAGCGCGAGTGGGGACCCGAGGAGGGCGAAATCGAGGTCGCCATCGTCGAACCCGGCGGGGGCTCGACGCTCGAGTCGCGGGTGACGCTCTTTGGGAACGGTGAAACGCATAGTGCCATTGCACCCGATGGATGGGTTCCGGATGGTGATTACTGGACGCGGGGGTTTGTCGTTCCCGAAGGGTGGTGGGAGGTTCACGCAGAGGGCGTCGATGGGTTCGGAGATGGCTATGAAGAGGTATACGTCGAACCAAATAAGACTGTTCGAGCGGTTGTAGAACTAGGGAGCGAACCGCGGCCGATTTCAAAAAACAGCCTCATTACAGGGACGATCACAGACGAAGATGATGAGCCAATCTCGGACGCGATGGTTCGACTCCGTGATGACACCTCAACGATGATCGAAAGGGTGGATACTGACGGGCAGTTTGAACTGGAACATGATCCCGGCCAGTACACCCTCGAGGTCTTTGCAGACGGCTACGACCGCGCCGAGACGGACGTTGTCGCCCGATTTGGCCGCATGGTCGAGCCGGAGATCACGCTCGAGGCGGATTAACGACGTCTCGAGTCGGGAGGGAAGAGACGGTTCGGGCTTAGAGAATTTCTTTTCGAGGGCGTAGAGCGAAGGGGAGGAGGAGTTCGCAGAGATGGCTGACACAACAGAAGCATGAGTAGTTAGATCGCTGTCGAGAGCGCCGGAGACGACCAGTTAGACTGTTTTAGTGTATAATTATCCAAGTCAAAAGCGGACGATTTTGAATAATTCGGATCAGAATGTGAATGTTGCAGATTTTTGCAAAGCTGTTAAGGTGATACGTGATAAACGGTCTGTATGGTTAGTAACCCGACACGGTCCCCGGGCGAGACCACGACCACGGTTAGTCGACGAACTGCCCTGCAACTAACCGGTGGGCTCGTCGCCCTCTCCCTTGCCGGGTGTCTCGGTTCCGCAGAAACCGAGACGTTCGACCACGAGGATTGGCTCTCACTCGGCCACAACAACGGCAACACCGGCAAAACGAGCGTTCAGGGTCCAAGCGATCCCGATGAACGCTGGAGCGTCGATACCGAGCCGATCACGACCGCACCAGTCGTCGCCGACGATGTCGTCTACGCCGGCTCGGCTGACGGCACGCTGTACGCTCTCGATCTCGAGACCGGCGACGAACTGTGGACGTACTCCGTCGGCGAGGACATCTACTACACGCCGACAATCGCCGAGGACACGATCTACGTCGCCGACACCGACACGGTTCACGCGGTGACGACCGACGGCGACGAGGAATGGACTGCCGACGCCGACGGGCGGATTCACTCCGCCTGTACCGTCAGCGACGGCCGCCTCCACGTCTCGACCGACGTTCGCACCTCGATTCTGACGCTCGAGGCCGATTCCGGTGACGAGCTGTGGCGCGAACCGGGTGCCGGGCTGGGGAGTACGCCCGCTGTCGTAGATGAGACGGTGTACTCGGTGGGACAGATCATCGAATTCGACGAGGACGGCGAGCCGGAAGATAGCTTTCAGGGGGCCGTTGCCCTCGAGGCCGAATCCGGCGAGCGCCAGTGGGTGTACGACGAGTGGGACAGCGATGGCGGCTTGCCGATGAGTTCCCCCGCAGTCGACGACGAGCGCCTCTACGTCGGTACGGGATCGGGGGAACGACCGCTACTCGCGCTCGGTCGGGACTCAGGCGAGGAACAGTGGCGCTTTGACGCTCCCGAACTCGAGGCGGCACACGTGTCGAACGCACCGCCCGTCGTCGACGGCGATACCGTCTACGTCAGCGTTAGCGCTGAAACGAGTTCGGATACCCTCGAGCTTGTCGACGACGAGCAGGATCCAAGCAGTATCGTCGCGCTCGAGGCCGAAACGGGCGAGTCGCGGTGGGTCAGCGGGACTGACGAACTCGGGCCTGCGGTCGCGATGGGAGTTGACGTGCTCTACCGGCACACCTTCGGACAGGTGACGGCGCTTGACCCCGACAACGGGGAACCTATCTGGACCCACGATAGCGAGTTCGGACTCCCGTGGGAGGAGGTCGACGGTGTCGACTCCGTTGAACTGACGAGTGGCACGCAGCCGGCTGTCGTCGACGAAACGGTGATCGCGACGACCCAGTCGGGTGGTGTCTACGCCATCGGCGAGTAGGAAAATCGTCTGGGGAACCAATTTTCCGGCGTTCCCGTCGGACAGACACTGGTCCGTCCCAGTTGGTTCGAGTATGAAGTTGATTCGATCCGGCAATTGCTCATCCTGTCACTCGAATCTGGATCGCCACTAGCCCTCGCCTTCCGACTGGTACGGCTCGCCGACCGCCTCGCGCGGTAAGACGTTATGTAACGCAGTCTTGAGGTCGTCTGTCGACTCGAACTGGTTGGCCTCGCTGCGTTCGACGAGCGTGCCGAGGTTTCGTTCGCCGTCGGCGAGCAACAGGGTTGTATCCGAAAACTCGCTGGCAACTTCGTCGTTCGTTGCGGGGTACTCGAGGTCGGCGAGGACGGTTTCGATGCGGCTCAGTTTGATTTCGGACATGGACGGAGCTACGACAGCGGATGGCTTGTAACTCGTTGACGATGGGAGCGACAGTCCACCAGAGCGACGTTTCGGTTCGAAAGTATAAACGGGTGCGACGATGCAGTAGGGATGGATGCGACGACTGCTCGAGTGGTTCCGAACACCGGTTGGCTGGGCGAGTCGGCTGTTCCGAGTGGCCATCGCGCAGTTTGCTGTCGACCGGCGAGTGCTCGCGCTGGCGTTTGCACGGATGGCCGATGGCATCGGGAACTCGTTTCTGATTATCGTGATCCCGCTGTACGTGACGAGCGGGATCGTCGGCGGGGAAACGTTCGGCCTCTCGGAGTCGATGATCATCGGGATCATCCTTTCGCTGTTTGGATTTCTCAACAGCAGCTTTCAGCCGTTGACGGGCCGACTCTCGGATCGAACAGGGCGGCGAAAACTGTTTATTTTGATCGGGCTGGGCGGGCTGGCAGTGACGAACCTTGCGTACGTCTTCGCCGGAAGCTACCTCTCGCTGGTCGTTATCCGCGGCTTGCAGGGGATCAGCGTCTCGTTTATCATCCCCGCGTCGGTCGCGCTGGTGAACGAACTCGCGACGACGGGCGACCGCGGCGGCAATATGGGCGTCTACAACACGTTCCGGCTGGTCGGCTTCGGGGCCGGCCCGGTCGCCGCCGGCGCAGTGGTCAATCTCGGCCCCTACACGCTTCCCGGCGGATTGGCCATCAGCGGCTTCGACGCCGCCTTCTACATCGCCGTAATCACTGCCAGTCTAAGCTACCTGCTCGTGACCGTCCTCATCACGGACCCCGACACGACGAACGCAACCGCGGGCGCAGACCTCTCGATTGACGTCTGGGACCGCTCAGGGTCGAAGGTCTTCGATCCCATCTTCACGCTCGGACTCGCCTCGCTGTGTATGGCCGCCTCGATTGCCCTGTTTGCGACGATACAGCCACAGGTCAACGAACGTCTTGGGCAGGGGGCGACCTGGTTTGGCCTGCAGTTTGCGGCGTTTATCGTCGCCCAGATCGTCTTACAGACCCCAATCGGACGAGCCTGCGACCGGTTTGGACGCCGGCCGTTCATCGTCACCGGGATGGTCATCTTGGTCCCCTCGACGCTGGTTCAAGGCTTCATCCTGACTCCTGAGTCGATGTTTGTCGCACGGCTTGCTCAGGGGATCGCGGGCGCGATGGTGTTCGCCCCGGCACTCGCGCTTGCCGGCGATCTCGCGCCCGAGGGCGAATCCGGCTCGAAACTCTCCGTGTTGACGATGGCCTTTGGCTTTGGCATCGCCATTGGGCCGTTCTCCTCCGGCGCACTGATCGAGTACGGCTTCCACGTACCGTTTATCTTCGGCACCGTCCTCGCAGCGATGGGGGCCATCCTCGTCTACACGCAGGTCGAAGAGAGCCTCGAGTCGACGGAGCCGATTCCGTTGCCGTTCGTCGGGAGTGACTAATCGGCGACACGCGGGACGCAACGCAAAAGTACCGGATCCACATACGATGCGACGATGACGCTTTCGGAGGAGGCCAAAGGGCGCCTGGCAGACGTGGTGGAGCTACAGCCGACGAAAAATTCCGAGCTACAGGACCGATGGGGGGTCGAAAGCGGCAGTGAGGTCCACCAGTATCTCGAGAACGAACTCGGCGACTACTACTTTCGCGACGACAACAGCCTGATTCGCGCAACCGCGGAGGCCAACGATCTCGTCGATGTCGAACCGGGAATCGAAAGCGATCCAGACTCGGACGGCGCGCCCTCGCGCATTCGCGTCCCCGAACTGCAGGCACAGATCGTCGACGTACTCGCCGGTCCCGAGGAGGAATCGGAGAGCGTCGTCTCCGTGCTCCACAGCCTCCGCGAGGCCTACGATGTCGATCCGTCGGCTGAAGACGTCCGCTCGGGCCTCCAGAGTCTCCGCCGGAAAGACGTCGTCGAGGTCGAGTACCGAACCGTCCCCACGTTCCGACTGGCCGTCGACCGCGACGACCTCGAGGTTGCCGTCGCTGACTGATCGTACTACCGAATCGCGCTGGCTCCGAGCGATGACCGCAAGCGGTGCCTATGCGCAGGAGACGGTTACTCGTCCGAACTCGTGTCCGCACCCGCTGGGCCTGCCTCGAGGAGTTCTGCCGTCAGATACTCGACGAACCGGTCGGGGTGTTCGGCGTGTGGCAACTGCGTCGCGTAGTCGATGACGACCAGGTCGAGATCCGCAGCCGTGGCCAGGTCCCGCCCGTCTCGAAGCGGAACGAGTTCCGAATCACGTCCCCAGACGAGCGTCGTGTCCGTCTCGAGGGCGGCCAGTTCCGTCGCGAGGTCGAACTCGGGGTCGAGCGTGCCGGCGGCAAAGGATGCGGGAGCGTACCGAGCGCCCGGTTGGTGGGCGCTATCCCAGGCGTAGGCGATTTCTTCGGCGTCGATGCGGTCACTCTCGTAGTAGCCATCTCGGTCGTAGAAATAGCGCAGTGACGGTTTGCTCGCGAACAGATTGAACAGCGTCGTGCCGAGAATCGGCGTGCGAACGAGCGTGCGCAGCCACGGGCGTTCATCGCCGGTGTCGCCGGTCGGACAGATCAGGACGAGGTGAGCAAACTCGGACTCGAGTTCGGCGTCGCCTGCAGCGTCGACGGCGAACGCGCCGGTCAGTGAGGAGGCGACGACGAGTGGTGACTCGGTGACGTCGCCCGCGAAGTCACGGATGAACTCCGCATACAGCGTCGGCGAGTAGACAAGCGGCGGGCGATTCGAGCGACCAAACCCGGGTAGGTCGACGGCGAACACGTGATAGTCTTCGGCCAATCGCTCGAACACAGGGCTGAATTCGTTGCTGCTCGCTCCCGCGTGGACGCCATGAAGCAAGAGCATATCCGGATCGTTCGGATCGCCAGCAACGGTGTATCGTGTCTCCATCCCGCGCCAGCGATACGTTCGTTCGACGCCCTCGAGCGGGTTCTCGAGGTCGCCCGCCCGCTTTGTGAGCAGGCGATTGCCGACGACGGCTGCACCAACGCTTCCGAGCGCTGCACCGAGGACTGTTCGGGCGTTCATACGAGTTAGTATGGCCGCGATGGCCTTAGAACTGCGGTCAGTATACACCTCGTGAGCCGTACCGAAAAGTCGATCGTCGAAGGCTGTAGATCGTTCCTCCAGCGTGGAGTGTAGCCGAGGCGGCATCGACTCGTGGTCCGCGTTCTGGTAACCGGGGTTGGATACGTACCAGCGTACCCGCGTTCACTCGAACGGAGCCTCGCCTACGTGGAACATCGTGCCATCAAGCGCGGTACGGTCGGTGTCGACTGTCCCCTCCAGCCATCGGACCGGCCCGTCTTCATCGACGGTCACCGACGAGAGTGCGTCACTGTCGTCGCCGAGCTCTCGGAGTTGGTCAAGAGACATCTCCCCGTTCAGGTGGGCAAACCGCACGGCGGTCGTTTCGCCATCGACCGTATACCCAACACCGGACCCGGTAAACTCGAGGTCGTCCCCAGTCTGGACGTTCAACGAGGCGGTTGTTCCGAACCCGATACAGTCAATGAGCTGTTCGACGCCCTCGGCACGGTCCAACGGCGACTCCGCTCGCTCGGCTACGAGATCACGAACCACGTCTTCAGAAGCGAAACCGACGTTGACCGCTTCACCGTCTTTATAGAGGCCGTATCGGTCCTCGTCGTATGCGACTAGTTCATACCCGTTAACGGACCCGAGCGACTCGGCGTCGTCAACGGAACCCCCGTGGGTTGCCGTCGTTTCTCTGGCAGTGCTCGCATCGAATGAGCCACCGTACGCCTGAACAGACGGCGCGTTTACTAATTGGTCGGCATAAAACATCGCCCACTCGACAGTGGCCATGTCGGGCCCTCTGTTCAGCCACCCATTCACGTACTCCCCTCGCACGCGGTCGTGGAGGTATTCCTCGGCGGCCACCAGTTCTGTCGGCGATTCGAACCACATTTCAGACCGCATCTCCTCATCGATATAGTCGCTGGGGTCGTACAGCCAGTTACGGTAGGCTGCCCCTTCTTCATCGCCACTCCTCGAAGGCATATTGCAGCCAGCGATTGCCCCCAGTGCGAGCGTTGAGAGAGTGCCGAGGACCGTCCGGCGGGACGAGGGAGGGATGGACATGGTATGACGTGTCCGTAGTTGAAGAAAAAACATTCCGGTCAACTTCACAGTCCGCAGGCCTCACTGACTGGCTGTTTCATTCGATGTGTGTCTGAACATGAGTTTCAACGGCGTCACCTCGTGACAGTCCGCGAGTCAGCGTCCTCCCTCACTGCGAGGGGTCGTCACGTCCGAGCGTTGAATTACTGATATCTCTCTCGCTCCCGCCCCCGCCCTCAGTCTCACTACTGCGCTCGAGATTAAGGTCGACCTCCGCCAGACACGCCTCGAGTGGCTCGAGTACGGCATCGGCAATCGAGTACGGGTCGGTCTCGCCCGTTCGAACGGCGTCCGCGAGGGCATCAATCCCACCCGTGCGCTCGAGTTCGGCCTCGAGAAGGCTGTTGACGTCCGCCCGGAGAAGCGTCCGGATCTCCTCGGCGTGGCGCTTGCGTGCCAGTTCCGTGCGGGTCCCCGTCGACTCGAGGAACCCCCGATGGGCCGCGAGTTCCTCGAGAAACGCCTCGATGCCCTCACCGGTCGTCGCAACGGTTTCGACGATTGGCGGTGACCAGTTCCCAGTGTCGGCCGCGTCGGTCGTGGTCTCAGCCGCGGCCATTCCGTCGACGCCGTGATGTCCGGTCCCGCCAGTGCTCGTGCCCTCGCCGAGATGGATCATCTCCTCGAGTTCCTGGACCGTTCGGTCGGCCCCGTCGCGGTCGGCCTTGTTGACCACGAACACGTCCGCGATCTCGAGGATCCCGGCTTTGAGCGTCTGGATGTCGTCGCCCGACCCCGGCGGGACGAGGACGGCGACGGTGTCTGCGGTGCGGACGATATCGATCTCGTTCTGTCCAGCACCGACAGTTTCGATGATTACCTTGTCCTTGCCGAAAGCATCCATCGCCTTGACCGCGTCCGCGGTGGCAGTCGAGAGGCCGCCAAGCGTCCCGCGGGCGCTCATCGACCGCACGAAGACGTCCATATCGCCCACAGTCGAGGCCATTCGAATCCGGTCGCCGAGCACCGCACCGCCAGTAAACGGTGAAGAGGGGTCAATCGCGATGATGCCGACCGTTTCGCCCCGGTCGCGATAGGTTTCTGCGAGTTTGTCCACCAGCGTCGACTTCCCGGCACCGGGGCTGCCCGTGATCCCGATTACGTCCGCCCCGCCCGTGTGCGCGTAGAGGTCGGAAACGAGGTCCCGGTAGCCCGGCGCGCGATCCTCGATCTTCGATATGACGCGGGCCAGTGCGCGGTGTTCGCCCGCAAGCAGGTCCTCGAGTAACTCCTCGTGGCCACCCGCTCCGGCAGCGTCGCTAGCGCCGCTCATCGCTCGGGTGCGTTCTCCCGGACGAACGAAATGGTTTCTTCAATCGACGTTCCGGGGCCGAAAATCTGGGCGACGCCCGCCGACTCGAGCGCCGGACGATCCTCCTCGGGGATGACGCCGCCGACGAGCACGAGCGTGTCCTCCTTTGCGCCGTACTCCGCTAAGCCGTCCATGATCTTCGGGACGAGCGTGTCGTGTGCGCCGGAGAGGATCGAAATGCCGAGCACGTCGACGTCCTCTTGGACCGCGGCCTGGACGATCTCCTCGGGCGCGTTGTGCAGTCCCGAGTAGATGACCTCGAAGCCGGCGTCTCGAAACGCCCTCGAGATGACGTGTGCGCCCCGGTCGTGACCGTCGAGTCCGACTTTGGCGACGAGACACCGGATCGACGCCTCCTCCTGTTCGGTACTCATAGGCCCCTGTTCACCGCCCGACCGTTTCACGTTAACGGACGGCAGTATCTGGGATGATAACTGACCAGTCGTCGCAACGAAACCGATGAGGAACGCGGTTACAGGTCGATAGACTCGGCGTACTCGTCGTCTCGGTTCAAGACCTCAACCTCAGCGTACCGCGACGGATCGAATTCGATCACCGCGGTGTAGGAAACGCTGCCCGCACAGTCGACGCCGTCTTCGGCCCGTTCCCTTGTCTCGATTACACAGAGCAGTGGTCCCTCGTTTGGCTCGTCCTCCTGCGGAGTCAACAGGATCGACCGAAGACCTTCCCCGGCCGCCAGGTTCGTGACGACGCCGTCGGCAACGACCTTGCCCTCGGACTCCCGATGTAGCTCCGTACGGGTTTCGGTCTCGTCACAGAGCGCGTCGGTGATTTCGACCGCCGCATCCAGCGGCGATGGTTCGTCCTCGGACGACGTACAGCCTGCCAGACCGACCGCACCTGCAGTCAGCCCGAGCAGCAATCCGCGTCGTTTCACATTTTCAACTCGATAGTCATCGATAAAACTGTCACTCATTACGACGGCTCGGTATCTCGCAGCCGACGGCTACCGCGGCCGCAACGAAGAAGAGAGGAGAGGAGGCAGGAGGGAGTCACCGGCCCTTTCCGGAGTCTACAGATTCGTACGGAATATTCCATTGGCTAAAGATTTATTCCGTCGCAAGACGACAGCCGACTATGGAAGAACCGGACCCGGAACTGCAAGCGGACGCCGACGAGCGCGAGTCGGCGCCTGATTTCGACGCGCTGACGGACCCACAAAATCTCGTCCGCGGAGAGCGAACGCGCGACGACTTCTTCGACGCCGTCCTCGGACTAGACAGCCCGGCGACGGTCGGTGATATTGCCGACCTCGCCGGTCACGGCGTCGATGCGGCGCGGGAGTACCTGGACTGGTTCGAGCGGATGGGAATCGTGACGCAGGTCACCGAATCGCCGGCGACGTACGAACGAAACGACGGCTATCTTCGCTGGCGTCGCGTCCAGCAACTCCAGACCCAGTACACGGTCGATGAACTCCTGTCTGCGCTCGAAACCGAACGAGCGGCTGACGAAGAGTTCGCCGTAACGTTCGGGGTCGACTCACCGAGCGACATCTCGATTACCGAATACGCCTCAGCGACTGACCAGCCAGTTGCGGATGCCTGGGAAGAACTTTCATCGTGGCAGACGACCCGCCGCCGAATCGATCTCCTCGAGCGCGCGCTCATGGCTGATTCCGGAACATCGACCGACGAACGAACAGCCGTATGACCGAGCGCAGCGACGACACGTGGGGTCGCGACGATAGCGGCGCACCGGTCGATTTCGACCGATTAGAGACGATTGCAGATCGACTCGAGACAAACGAGCGGTTTGAACGCGTCGACAGTCACCCCGCGTTCGCGCCGAATCGTGTGGTCTGTGTCTACGAATCGGCGTTCTACCCGCCCACCGTCGAGACGGCTCGAGTCGAATACATCTGGTTCAAAAACGGCGATTTCACGATCCAGTATCACGAAGAACACACTGCAGGAACGTTCGATCATCGGTGGGATCGCCACCCATCAGACCACAACGCTCGTGAGCACATCCACCCGGGACCCGACGCACCGACCCCGGGGATCGATACGTCCCATCCCGAAGATTGGCGCGATGTCCTTACAGCGGTCCTGCAAGAGATCGAGGAGCGACAGCGAGCGTTCTGGACCGAGTGATCGAACCTACAACTCGACTCGAGTCCCCTCCTCGGCCGACTCGTACACCGCCTCAGCGATCTGGACGTCAGTGAGCCCGTGTCGACCGTCGGGTGCGAGACCCATCTCCGTCAGCACCGCGGTCGCGAAGTAATCGAACTCCTCGCTGACCTCGTGGGGAGCAGCCACGGTGCCCTCGAGGTGGCTCCCATCGACATCAATCGTCAGGTGGCAGGCGTCGTCGACGCCGAAGACGGATTCGACGACGATCCGGCCCTCGGTGCCCGTGATAGCGAATCGACTCGCAACCGATGCGCCGAAACTCGCGGTACACGAGGCCGTGACGGCATCGGGAAACTCGAGTTGCGCGGCGACGTGCTCGTCAACGCCCTCGAAGGCTGGGTCGGGGTTGTGCGTCGTGCCGCGGGCGGCGACGGGGTCGGCGTCGAGCACGTATCGGGCGGTGTTGATCGGATAGATGCCGATATCCATCAGGGCGGCCCCGCCCGAGAGGTCGGGGTCGATCCGCCACTGATTCGGGTCGCCGCCGTTTGCGAGCAGCGGATACGAGAACTCCCCGTGGATCTGTACGGGGTCGCCGATGAGGCCGTCCGCGACCTGCCGGCGAATCCAGCGGATCGAGCGGGCGGCCTGCATCCGGTAGGCAGTCATCAGCGGGACGCCCGCATCTTCACAGACCTCCACCAGGCGCTCGGCGCGGTCGGCATCCGCCTCGAGTGGCTTCTCACAGAGGACGGCCTTCTCGAGGTCGGCGGCAGTCTCGACGTGTGGGAGGTGAAGTGCGTTCGGCGTGACGACGTAGACCGCGTCGTAGTCCTCGCTGCCGACGCCGTCGGCGTACTCCTCGTAGGTGAGCGCGTGCTCGGCGTCGAACTCGCTCGCGACCTCGGCGGCCTTTTCGGGCGAGCCGCTGACGACCGCGGTTGTCTCGCAGTAGTCCGACTCCTCGATACAGGGGAGTGCGGTGTTGCGCGCGAAGCCACCGAGACCGATGACGGCAAATCGCAGCGGGGCGTCCGAAACAGGCCGATCCCAGTCTCGCTCGAATCGCGTCGGGAGCTCGAGTGTCATGGTAGCCACGTCAGCACGCGGCATATAGTAGCCACCGAATGCGGCCGTGTCGGCCGAAACTGTCTGGCTGGAAACTTACTCACATCGTACTCACTCTCGAAGCGAAACCGGCAGAGGTCGGTGCCGGTAGCCGATATTTTATACCCCGCGCACAAGGTGCCACCGAGCACGACAATGGTAACCAGTGAACAGCGTGAAACCTTGACGAATTTCCACAGCGCCCTGCTAAACGATGTCACCGACGAAATGGGGATCAAAGACAACGTGATTCCCTGTACGCGCCTCGAGTCCCTGTGGTCGCGCGAGCCCACAGTCGGCACTGCCCATCCCGCCCAGCGCGTTGAAATTGGCTACGAGAAAGAGGGCGATGACGATGAAGACGAAGGCTCTGAGTTCTTCGACTATCTCGAGGCGACCGATCCCGGCGATTTCATCGTGATGGCCGCGCCCAAAGACACGGAGGTCGGCCTCTGGGGCGAACTCCTGAGTTCGATTGTGCAAGAAAACGGCGCGGAAGGTGCGCTCATCGACGGCCCAACGCGGGATTCGCGACTGATCGAAGAACACGAGTTTCCCGTCTGGGCGGAAGGCCACAGCGCCATCGAGTCGTTCGGTCGCGTCGCCTTCCAGGAGTACGGCGTCCCCGTCGAGGTCCACGACGTAACGATCAACCCCGGCGACGTCGTCTTCGCCGACTACGAATCCATCGTCGTCATCGACCCAGACGACCTCGAGCACGTCATCGACGAGGCTGAAGACGAACTCGAGACGGAGAACAAGGTTCGCTCGGACATCCGCGACGGCGACAGCGTCTACGAGGTCTGGGATCGGTACGGGACGCTCTGATCGGCCTCGAGCGGTAGCCGACAACCCCAGTTCGCATCGGTTCGTGAGCCGTAGGACTGTTCTGTCCCGGAGAAAACGGCGACAGGTGCGGGTATGTGACGATTTATATGTTGGAACCCGACAGAGGGTGACATGGAACACGAGAGTGCGCCCCGCGACGTCGCGATTACAGATATCCAGACGACGACAATCGGCGAGACCTTCGAGTGGACGCTCGTCCGCATCTACACGGACGCAGGCGTCACCGGCACCGGTGAGATGGTCCTCGGCCCGCGGGCGGACGCCTACCTCCACGAGGTCAAACCCATCATCATCGGGAAGAATCCCGTCGATATCGACGCGCGCTGTACGGAACTGTTCGACTACCTCTCTTACCGCGGCGGCATCAACGGTATCGGCGTCACCGCGATTTCGGGGATCGACCTCGCGCTGCACGATCTGGCCGGCAAACTGCTCGAGGTGCCCGCCCATCAACTGCTCGGCGGGAAACACCGCGAAGACGTTCGCGTCTACTGCGACGTCCATGCGGGCGACCACCTCCACGACGCGATGGACGACGAGTCTGACGAGGATCCGTACGATCCCGAAGCCTACGCTGGGGCGGCCGAAGCAGTCGTCGACGAAGGCTGGGACGCGATCAAGTTCGATCTCGACAGTCCTGACAAGCACGTTCAGGACCCGAAAAACAAGCACCTGAACGCTCGAGCAATCGACTTCCGCGCTTCCATCGTCGAGGCCGTCACCGAACGCGTCGGCGACCGCGCGGACATCGCCTTTGACTGTCACTGGAGCTGGACCGGCGACACTGTCCGCCGACTCGCCTCGGCCGTCGAAGACTACGACGTCTGGTGGCTCGAGGACACCGTCCCGCCGGAAAATCACGACGTCCAGGAGTACGTCACCCACAACACGGACACCACCATCGCCGCGGGCGAGAACATCTACCGGGTCGAGGGCGCGCGCCAGTTAGTCGAGAATCAAGGCCTCGATATCATCCACCCCGACGTGCCCAAAAACGGCGGCATGCTCGAGACGAAAAAGATCGCAAACCTCGCGAAAGCCTACTACATCCCGCTCGCGTTGCACAACGTCGCCTCGCCCGTTGGCACGATGGCCAGCGCCCACGTCGGAGCCTCGGCCTCGAACTTCCTCGCGCTCGAGTACCACGCCCGCGACGTGGACTGGTGGAACGACGTGGTCGAGGAGGACATTCTCGAGCCGGGTCGGATCGACGTGCCGGACGAACCCGGCCTCGGCGTGGAAGTTGACCTCGACGTGGTCGCAGCGCATATGAAAGACGGTGAGGAGTTGCTTGACGAGGCGTAAGCCGACGTCAAGCTCACGGAGCTTCGCTCCGGGTTGTTTGACGAAGCTTGACTGGTAGTGGGATGCGCTGGTCAGAACGATGGCTATTGGAAAGCGATTCTGCAACTAAGACGTAAAGAACGAATCGAGCCCCACACCCTCTTCTTTCGGTGGTTCGATACGTACTGGGACCCCATCAATTTCGTCGGGAATCTCTGCTGCAAGATCATCCTCAACGTGAACCACCGGTTGAAAAACGGTGTATCCAGCAATAGCTTGGTCGCCCGTTTCTAGTCCAGACCCAGTAAATCCCGGCTTGTCACCGAATTGATCGCGTAACGTCTGAAGAGCGTGTTTGGCTCGTTGATTGTATTCGTCCCACGCTTTTGGAACGCGCTTGGTGGCACCTCCGTTTGGTCCGTCCTCAGTCGTCACTTCGATCCATTCGGTCATAGACGAATATTGTCACCAATCACACAATAATTTTGCGCTGGACCAGTCTGAAATCGATTTTGAAGGAAATAGAGACCATCTGTACTGCGCGCAGGCTTCTCGGGTGCGCTAGATTACCGACCGTGTACTAGTTCTATGTTTCAGCGTCCCCAAAATTCTCCTCCCACTCGAGGCCCGTTCCAACCGCCGTCGCACCGCCGTCGACAAGGAGGTTCTCGCCGGTAATGAACGACGCCTCGTCGGAAGCCAGAAAGAGAATCGCATCGGCGATTTCTCGAGGTTCGGCCGCGCGTTTCAGTATCCCCGGCCCGTCCGGATTCGGGGTTGTCTCCTCCTCGAGCATGGCCTCGGCCTCCTCGGCGTCGTCAGGGAGGTGATAGTCAGTGACGACCCAGCCCGGCGAGACGGCGTTGACGCGGATACCGTCGCTCGCATGATCGCAGGCCATATCCTTTGTTATCGCGACGATGGCTCCCTTGGTCGAGTCGTACTGCGCCCAGTCGGGCCGAGCGAGCCCCGCGCCGACTGAGGCGATGTTGACGACCGCGCCGCCGTCGTCCATGAGCGGGAGCAGATGCTTGGAGCAAAATGCGACGCCTTTCTGGTTCACCGCGAGGATGCGGTCCCAGCTGTCCTCGTCCGCCTCGGTAACCGGTTTTGGATCGACGCGGATGGCCGCGTTGTTCACGAGGATGTCAACGCGGCCGAACGCCGAGTCAACTGCGTCGGCCATCGATTCGACCGCCGACTCGGAGCCGACGTCAGCCTCGAGTCCCAGTGCTGTCTGGCCTGTCGCGTCGGTAATCTCGTCGGCTACTGTCTGTGCTTCGTCGCCGTCTCGGTCGACGACGACAACCGTTGCGCCTTCCTCGGCGAGGCGGTGACAGGTCGCTTCGCCGATGCCGCGTGCGCCGCCCGTGACGACCGCAACCGACTGTGAGACACGATCCGTCATACCCGTCGGGTTGCGCCCCAGAACCGTCATCCTTGGGGCACCGGCTGATACTGATCGGGCTCTCGAGAGGCCAATTGTTTGATAAGCCGCCACGATCCGTGAGAGAAAGTTCCCTGAACCAAAGGCTAAAGAGCGAAACGACCGAACATTCTCCCAATGACTATCGTTCGTCTATTGCGGAGGGATCTTTCGTGGGCGTTGAGATAAAAGAAACCAGGGTCACCGACGCCGAATACGAGGCGATGAAGCAGTTCGTCTTCGAGTATCTCGCGGCTAGCGTCGAGAAGGAAGAAGAAGGCGGGCGCATGCGCTGGTATCCGTGGCACTCCGCGGAGTACCGGCACAACCACATCCTCAACGTGGTCGAACTCTCTGAGGAGATCGCCCGCGAGGAAGGCGCAGACGTCGACGTCACCCGCGTCGCCGCCCTCTTTCACGACGTCGCAAAACTCGAGACCGACCAAGAACTGCACGCCGAAGCCGGCGCGCGCGTCGCTCGCGAGTACCTTGACTCCCGCGTCGAGTACCCTGAATCGTTCATCACCCAAGTGTGTCGTGCGATTGAACACCACTCCTATCAGGGCGACTTAAACGACGTCGCACTCGAGACGCAGTGTCTCATCGAGGCCGACATGCTCGATAAAGTCGGTGCGAACGGCACCGCGCTCATGCTGTTGCGGATGGGCTATGAAGCCCGGACGCACATGGATTGCAACGAGATGGTCGAGCGCGTCCTCGAACGTGGCTACGACGCCGCCTCGCGCGTCCAGAGTGACACTGCTGAGGGAATCGCCCACCAGCGACTCAAACGCGTCAAGTGGTTCAGCGAGTGGCTCGAGGACGAGATTGCGGGGATGGGCTGAGACGGCCCCGGAGAGTCGTTCTCACACAGCACCCATCCACACAGCGTCGTATTTTTCATCGGACTCGTGAGTAGATATGCAGCAACTAGCCCCAGGAACGTCCGTGCGTTAGAGCAATGAGAGTGCCCCAATGCCAAGAAACACTGCGCCAAAGCCGGCGAGGACGACGGCACTGAGCGCAGCGATCACCGGCGCGAGCGCATCGACGCGGCGGCCGGCAGCGGCCAGTGCAGCCGGGTAGGCGACGATCCAGACCACGATGCCGCCGAAAAAGCCGGCGATCAGCGCGGGTGAGCCCGTCTCGACGACCAGCGTGCCGCTGAGCGAGTCGCCGACCGTGGGAACGTGTGCAAAGACATCGAGCGTCCCCGACTCGAGCAAGCCGACGCCGACGGTGAGCCAGAAACCGATCTGGTAGGGGTTGGTCAGCGAGAGCGCGAACGTTTTGCGAAAGCCCTTCGAGGAGCCGTTGTTCTCGCCGATGAACGAGGAGGCAGACCGCGCATCGTTGATTGCTCCGATAGCGAAATAGAGCATGAGCACACCGCCGACGAGATAGAGCAGCGGGCGAATAACCGGCACGTGATCGATCACGGTGACGACGCCGGCGAGCACCAGGACGAAAAAGAGCACGTCCGCGAGCATCGCGCCGGCACCGGCCCAGAAGCCTGCCAGCCAGCCGCGGATGACGCTCTCCTCGGCGATAATGGCGTTCATCGGCCCTGGTGGAGCCGCGATTGCGAGTCCGAAGACGACCCCCGCAAGGGCTGTTGCGATGAGAGAGGCAGACACGGTTCTCAGCCTCGAGTCCGCACTCAGTGGGCAAAAGGACAGCGACCGCGCGGTCGCGCTCGTCAGCGACAGCGATCCGTCTCAGTTTTCGACCTCGAGATCTGGCTCGAGCTCGAGTCGCCGTCGCTGAGCGCCACGCCACTGCCTGTATCCGTAGTAGCTGATCGAACAGACGATGCCGACGCCGACGACGACCGATAGACACAGGACGGCAACGAGCGGGTCGGCGAGCGCCGCCATCGGCTCCTGTGGGAACCTATCAGCAGCCCGTTGCTGTGCGGGCGAGAGGCCAGTGACGAACACGCGATAGGAAAGATACAGCACGCTTGCGAGCCAGAGGAGGAAGACGCCCTGTGCGAGGAGCCAGCCCACTCGGTGGGTCGGCGGCGTCGGATTCTCGACTTCGGTCATCGACTCACCGTTCGGATCATGTCTCGCGGATGCTCGTCACGACCGGACCGTATGCTTTGTGGATTGCCCGGGGACTCTTTTCGCTGGACGGTGTAGGAGTCGTATGAGCGCGGCCATCCCGTTCCAGAATCACTGTCTGCCTTCGGAGGTGGCGTCGTGAACCGCCGCGAATTGCTCGCTGGCGTCGCAAGCGTCGGCGTCCTCGGCGGGAGCGCCGCCGTGCTCTGGCGCGGACTGTCGTTCGGTGAGGGAGCCGACAGTCCATCCGAGTCAGCGACAGACTCCGCTGAGAACGACAGCGACGGCGACACCACCGACTCGAGCGGCCCGTTCGAACTCGAGACGCTCGAGGCACCCGGAAGCGAGGCGGAGACGCTGACGGTTCCGAACGACGGGCTGACGCTCGCGATGTTCTTTTCGCCCGTCTGTTCGCGCTGTCAGTCGCTCATGCCAAACATGGCCGACGCACAGACACGGCTCAGCGACCAGTACGGCGACGAACTCACCGTCGTCTCGGTCACGGGCCAGCAGTCTCCCGAGCAACTGCGGGAGTGGTGGGTCGACCACGACGGCGACTGGACGCTCGCCTACGATGACGGCCGCGTACTCACGGACCGGTACGACGTTGTCACCCACCCGGTCCTCATGGTTATCGATAGCACCGGCGCCGTCCAGTGGGAATCAGAGGGCGTTCTCGAGGCCGACCGGATCGTCAGCAGCGTCGAGCGCCTGCTCGAGGATGATTCGGCTGCTGACGCTGACGAAGACGCAATCCCGGATGGTAACGACGATGCCGAAGAAACTGACTCAGTGCCCGACGAAAACGAAGACGAGCACGAGCACTGACGACGCCTACAAAAAAGCAGTCCGTCTCAGGCTTCGGCCTGCCAGTTGCGAATCCGGTCCGCGCTGACGCCGTCGACACTCTCGGCGACGGCGTCGGGATCCGCGTCGCTCAGGTCGTTCAGACTCTCGATGCCGGCCGCGACGAGCTTTTCGACAGTTTTCGCGCCGACGCCCTCGAGCGCCTCGAGATCCGAGCCGGAGTCGCTTTCGCGGGCCTGGAACTCCTGGTAGTTACAGATCGGACAGCCAAGTTCCCAGGGCTCGTCGCCGCTGTGGACCAGCAGTTCGGGCAGGTCGTGTTCCTCACACCGGTCGTCGGTGACTTCGATGTCGCCGCGTCGGGGAAGCGGCAGGGAGTACTCGCAGTCGGGATAGCGCGTACAGCCGACGAGTCGGGAGCCGCTCTGGAGCGTTTTGACGGCGAGTTCGCCGTCGTGTTCCTCGCCGCAGTCGGGACAGGAACCCAGAACCGGGCCTTCGCCGGCATCTTCGGCCTTACAGAGCGGACAGCCGTGGACGAACGTCTGGCGGCCCGCGAGCATCTTCACCTCGTTCAGGCCGTGGTCTTCGCACTCGCTCTCGAGAATGAGCGGCTTGCCCGTCGAGGGAAGCGGCAGGGTGTTCTCACAGTCGGGATAGCCATCACAGCCGATGAAGTACGAGCCGTGGCGGCTGTTCCGGACAAGCAGGTCCTCGCCACATTCAGGGCAGGGACCGAGCCGTTTGTCGTCCTTGAGCGACTTGCGGAGGTGGTCGCCGATCTCATCGCGAGAGTCCGCGAGGTTCGCAAAGATTTCTTCTAACATCTCGCGGGACTCGTCGGTCACGTCCTCGAGTCCGGCCTCCCCGCTGGCGATGGCGTCCATGTCGGCCTCGAGTTGGGCCGTCATCCCCTCGCTGACGACGCGGTCCGCGTAGTTCTCGGCGGCGTCGACGACGGCCATCGCGAGCTTGGTCGGCCGCGGCGGATCGCTCTCGATGTAGCCCCGGTCGTACAGTTTCTCGAGGGTGTTGTGTCGCGTCGATTTCGTCCCGATCCCCATGTCCTCCATGGTCTCGATAAGCCGCGACTGGCCGTAGCGCCGCGGCGGCTGGGTCTCTTTGGCCTCGAGTTCGACATCGGTCAACTCAAGTTGCTCACCCTCGTCGACGTCGGGCACGTAGTTCTCGCTGGTGTTGAAGTACGGGTAGACGTCGTGGTAGCCGGCCTCGACGAGGCGCTTGCCGTTTGCCTTGAGCCGGCAGTCCCCGACTTCGGAGACGACTTTGAGGTGTTCCCAGATTGCCGGATCGGCGACAGTCGCGTAGAACCGGCGCACGACCAGTTCGTAGACTTCCCACTCGTCGTCGCTCACGTCGCCGCCGCGTGCGGGGATTTCGCCGGTCGGGTGGATTGGCGGGTGGTCGGTCGTCTCCTCGTCGCCTTCGGTTGGCTCGATTTCCTCGGCCTCGAGGAGGTCCTCGGCTGACTCGCCGAGCGTTGGATGGCCGACGAAGTCGTCGAGCAGTTCCTCGGGGTCGAGATCATCGGGGTAGACGGTGTTGTCGGTTCGCGGGTAGGTGATATAGCCGGCGGTGTAGAGGTCCTCGGCAATCGACATCGCGCGCTGGGCGGAGTAGCCGAGTGAGCTTGCGGCGCGGATGAACTGCGTGGTGTTAAACGGCGTCGGTGGGTCGTCGGTCCGCGTGCGGCGGTTGACGTCGACGACGGTCGCGCAATCGCGCTCGGAGAGCGTCTCGTAGACCGCTTCGGCGGTGGCTTCCTCCCAGACGCGCTCGGCTTCGTTGTCGTCCTCGTCGCGGTAGAAGTACTGGGATTCGAAGCTGGTTTCCTCTTTGTGCAGGTCCGCAAACAGCTCCCAGTAGGATTCGGGATCGAACGCCTGAATCTCGCGCTCGCGGTCGACGATCAGTTTGAGCGTCGGCGACTGCACCCGACCAACGGAGATGAAGTCGTTGCCGAGTTGGCCGGCAGAAAGCGAGAGGAATCGGGTGAGCGCAGCGCCCCAGACGAGGTCGATAATCTGGCGGGCTTCGCCCGCAGCCGCGAGGTCGAAGTCCAGTTCATCGGGATTGTTGAAGGCATCCTGCACCTCGTTTTCCGTGATCGAGGAGAACCGAACTCGGTAGATCGGAACCTCGTCGTTGACCTCGCGGACGATCTCGTAGGCCTCCTTGCCGATGAGTTCGCCCTCGCGGTCGTAGTCTGTCGCAATCGTCGCCGACGTCGCCTTGCGCGCGAGAATCCGCAACGTCGCGACGATGTTCTCTTTGGTCGCTTTTTTCTCGACGCTGGCGTCGATCAGTTCGACCGGTTCGACGTCGCGCCAGTCCGAATACTCGGAGGGGAAATCGACGCCGACGACGTGGCCCGACAGCCCGACGCAGCGCGTGCCACCCCACTCGTAGATGTTGACGCCGTTCTCGCGACTCGAGTCGTACGTCCCACCCGAAAGGATGTCTGCGATCCGTCGTGCGGCGTTTTCCTTCTCGGTGATAATCAGTTCCACGGCGACTCACCCCTGGGAGGGCAGGCCTCCGTCGTCGGTGCTGGCACAGCCGGGACAACCCGACGAGTCAGCGAACGCTTGATTCTCATTGTCGCCGGCTACGGCTGAAATGCTGATAATCCTTTCGCCGAGAAACCGCCCGACAGCGCGGGTGTGCGTGCGCTCGAGCGCGATTGCCCGTCGCGTGCGTCGCGCGATGGTGGCCGCGAATGCGCGATGGTGGCCGCGAATGGCCGAAGTCACAATCACTATACCGACCGGGTAGCGAGGTAGTGCCAATGCCGCCATCCGGCCCGACCCAGTCGCGTCTCGGCCTCCGCCGAGACGTCGACGAGGACGCCTTACTCGAGGGGATCGATCTCGACGCGGACGACATCGCGTGGCGAAAGCAGTTCATCGGCTTCGATGCGGACGACGAAGCCCGACTCGCCGCGCTGACGCCGCTGTTCGACCGCGTCGCCGACGACTTTGCTGGCGAGTTTTACGACCATCTGACTGCGCACGAGGAAACGCAAACTGTCCTCGGCCGCTCTGATCGAACGCTCGTTCAACTCGAGCGCACGCAGGCCGAGTACCTTCGCAGTCTGGGCGAGTACGCCTACGACGAGGGATCAGACCCCGGCTACGGAGTCGACTACGTTCGCCAGCGAGCGGTCATCGGCAAACTCCACAGCATGCTCGACATGCCGGCAAAGCAGTATATCGGCTCGTACATGCAGTATCACGAGCGGCTGCTGTCGGAACTCTTTGCGCAATTTCTCGCGGACATCGAAGACGACCTCGAGCCGGAGACACACGACCGAATCGCAGCGCGGGCCGACGAGACGCTCGAGGATGCCCTGTCCGTGCTTCGCGTGACGAATCTCGATATGCAGGTCGCGATGGATACCTACCTCGAGAGCGAGGCCGAAGCTGTCTGGACGAACGCCTTAGAGGAGATACTCTCGCCCGTCATCGCCATCGATGCGGATGGCGAGATCGTGGTGTTCAACGATGCAATGGCAGAGCTGACTGGCGTCACAGCAGCCGAAGCGACCGAAATGGAACTGTGGGAACTGTTCCGAACCGATGAGAGCCACGGCACGCGAGAAACCGCAATCGAGCGCGCGTTCGCCACTGAAGAACCGATTCGAGAACTCGAACTCGAGGTGCTGACACACGACGGGGAGACCCGGGAAGTGATCTGCTCGAACGCGCCGATGTACGACGATGAGGGAGACCTCATGGGCGCGATTTCGGTCATGCGCGATGTGACCGACCTGCGCCAGACTGAGCGAGAACTTGCTGCCGCCAGACAACAGATATCGACCGAAATCGGCACGCTCGCAACCGAACAGGAGACGACCGCACGGGACATTGCCGAGACGATGGACGACCTCGAGTCGCGAGCGGCGACACAGGTCGAGATGGCAACCGAGATGCAGACAGAACTGCAGGAGTACGGCGCGACGATGGAGGAAGTCGCCGCCAGCGCCGAGGAGGTTGCAAGCGCCGCCGACGAGTCAAAGGAGGTCGCGACGGCAGGCCTCGAGACCAGTGCCGACACCCAGGAGGGCATGGAGGAGGTCGTCAAAACGGTCGACGAACTGATGGAGACCGCGACGACGCTTCGCAACCGGATGAAAGAGATCGACGACATTGTCGACGTGATCAGGGACGTGGCCGATCAGACGAACCTGCTCGCGCTGAACGCGAACATCGAGGCGGCCCACGCGGGCGAGGCGGGCGATGGGTTCGCCGTCGTCGCGAACGAAGTCCAGTCGCTGGCCGAAGAGACCAAAGAACACACCAGCGAGATTACGACTCGAATCGACACGATCCAGAACCAGACCGCACGAACCGTTGCCGCCGCTCAGGAGACCAACGAGCGCGTCAGACGGGCGAATTCGGACATCGAGGACGCCGTCGAGTCCTTCGAAGAGATCGCGTCTGTTGTCGACGAAGCCGCGACAGGCATCGAAGAAATCGCGACGGCGAACGACGAGCAAGTCGACAGCGTCGACGAAATGATCGCCCTCGCCGCGGAGTACGCCGCCCACTCCGAAGCCGCCCTCGAGTCCGCTGAAGAAACGGCGGCTATCGTCGACGACCAACTCGAGACGGCAGCACAGATTCGGGATCGGATCGAGGAGTTCGAGGCGGACCGCGAGCACTAGCGAGCAGTCAGGACCCAATCGGTAACCACTTCTCGAGTGTTGGGCTGAACTCGGCGGCCATGCGTGCGTCATCCTCGGTGAACGCATCCATCGCGATCAGTGAGAGCACGTAGACGCCGATGACGACCACCGGGAGCGCGGCCACGACAAGGAGGTCCGACTCGAGGAGGTAGACGACTGGTGCGCCAGCAACGGTTGCGGGGACGCCACTGACGACGATTTTGGCGAAATCGCGGGTAAAGGGATGGATGCCGTCGAGATAGTATATTTCGGCGAGCGTGAGCAGCCCAACGAGGACGAGTGCGACCGCGGAGCCGATGGCTGCGCCTTCCATGCCGAAGATCGGCACGAGCGTGATCGAGACGATGAAGTTCGCACCGAAGAGGACAATGGTGTTGGCGAAGACAAAGCGGGAGTAGCCCATGCCCTGCAAGAGCGAGCCGTCGGGGCCGCCGAAGGTGACGTTGAACAAGAATGCGCCACACAGGAGGACGACGACGAGGTTGGCTGCGGCGTACTGGGGCGTATAGAGGACGGCGAGGTAGGAACTCGCGCCCAGCGAGAGGATGATGGTAATCGGCAAGGTGATGCCCGCGATCCAGCGGGCCATGATCCGAAACCGCTGTTCGACCAGATCGATATCGTCTCTCGTCTCCGCAATGAGGGGCTTGAACACCGGTGACAGCGAGTTGAAGATGATCATCAACCCGGAGCCGAGCATGTAGCCGACGCGGTAGATGCCCACGTCGTCCGAATCGAGGAAGTACCCGAGCACGAAGTAATCAACATTGCCCATCAGAACGAAGACGACGCTCGTCATCGCCAGCGGCACTGAGTAGGTCACGAGCGGCTTCGGTGCGACCAACTCGAGGTCGGCCGTCAGGAGGGTCCAGGCTTTCGAGACGAAGATGGCTGTGCCGATGGTGATCGCGACGAACAGGCCGATGACGTAGCCGCCGATGAGTCCGAGCAGGCCAAAGCCGGCGAGCAAGAATCCAGCAGTGACGGCGAATCGGACGCTCGGTCGAACCAGATCGCGCATGATGACGCGGTACTGGAGCTTTTTGATGCTGTAGTAAGAGGTGAGCAAGACGTTGTAAATCGCGAGCATCGGAATCGTGACCGACAGCAACAAGAGCGCGATCTGCATCGCGGGCTCCTGAAAGAGATTGCCGATGAAGCCGGAGCCCGCTGCGATGGCGAACGCGACCAGCGAGGACGTCACGAGCACCGTCGCCGTCACCTGGACGATGACGCCCTTTGCCTTCCCGTGTTCGCCCTCGTCGAGGTACTGCGGGACGAAATAGTCGATTGCGAGCGGGAGGCCAAGGTTCGCAAACACTTGCATGAACAGAATAACCGAGGTTGCGAGGACGAACAGCCCGTAGACGGAGGGGCTGACGAACCGCGTCATCAACATGACGATGGCAAAGCCGAAGACGCCGTTGACCACGTTTCCGATAAACGTGATACTGCCCTGGCGTGCAAGCGTCGTCACACCCTCGTCGTGGTCTGTCATGGCCGGATCGTCGTGGTTTCGCCTGTCTCCAGCGACACACGCGTCGTCTCCGTTCGCATCCGCACGTCCCAGCCCACTCGAGTCGGACTACAGAGCCACCACCAGAGCTCGTTAGACACCCGTTGCCGGCTCGAGTTCGTACGTTTCGACCTCGGCCGCTCGCTCACCAAAGTGTGGAAACTCGACTTCGAATGCCCACTCTTCACCCGTCGAGACGTCGTCGTCGACGTTCTCGATGACGCTCTCGAGTTCCTCACCCTCCGCATCGTAGAAGGTCGCCCGGATTTCGACGTAGTACAGCGTTCGCTCGCCGATATTTCTGACGACGCCCCAGACTGTCACTCGCTCGTCGTCGGTTCCGGGATCGTCGCGAACGAGGTCGTCCCAGACGATGTCGACATCACCAGGTTCCGTAATATCCTCGCCGTTATCGTTTGTGACGTACTCGAGACAGCCAGCGCTCGAGACGAGACCCGCTGGCACGAGCGCGAGGAGTCGACGCCGATGCATCGACCATCCGTACGACGGGGCGAGTCTTGAGGGTTCTGGACGACTATGCCGACGGCGGTCACGGCGAGCACCAAAAGCGGGTTTGTTTTACACGCGCGACGAAAACCCCCGCTATGAAGTGTCGCCACTGTGCCTCGCCACTCGAGAAACCCGGAGACTTCTGTCTGGTCTGTCGGGAACGCAACACTGAGGCGGTGGTGCTCGAGGCGGGACGCGACCGGGCGACGCTAACGATGCTTGCAGGTGAGGACGACGAGAACGATCACGGACCACGAGCCGATGCGGACCCTGTCCTCGGTGAGACGACGATCACGACGATGCCGGAAGATGGCGACAACGAGGTTGTCGAACTGCGGAACTTCGCGGGGTTGATCGGCGACGAAATCCGACGCAAGCGACCCGAGGAAGTGTATGCAGGCGGCGAACGAGCAATCATCCGGGCGGTACGAGACGACATTCACCACTCGTTCTATCGCGTCGACGACGAGGAGCCAGTCCAGGCAGTTCTCGAGCGTCGAAGCACGCGCGCACTCGATGTCGTCGAGACGCCACCCGCAGAGAAAATCGGCGGCAGCCACACGACGCTGATCGGGGGGCGCACTGGCATGCGTGCCATCCGTGCCGTCGCTGGCCATCCACACGTCAAGAAGGTTATCCCCGGCCCGATTGACGCGGGCGGGAAGGGTTCACAGTCCGGGATGCGCGCGAAAGTCACCCGCGCAGACAATGGCGGCAACGTTCGCATGCTTTTGCGAGACGGCTCGAGCGTGCAGGAAAATCGCGTCGTGACGACCGCACGCGACCGCGAGATGGGCGAACGCATCCGCGACGATCTCAACGACGTGCTCTCTGAGTCGGACTTTCAGTAGTTCGCTGACGGTGCCGACGCAAGAATTGTCACGAGCCGATGGAAGAGACACTGTCTGCTGGTTGTCCCGCCCTTAGGAGGCTGGCTGTAATGAGATATAATTAGCTATGCTCGAGCGACCAGACGCCGTCCTGGCCGTGATTCCGTTGCTTGCGATCAGTGGAGTCCTCGTTCGCGCAGCCATCACGACGACGGGCATCGCAACGGGACTACTCGCTGCGCCACTTGCGCCAGTTGGCTATCTCGCTGCACTCGCGTTCGTCTTCCGAGAGTTACTGACTGGTCCGGTTGCCAAACAGGCAGCCTAAGCGCCGCTGAGATGGAGCCAGCACCACAGCGACGACTCAACAGGTTTAAGAATCCGCTGACGGTAGATAGCGCTACTATGTCCCAGAAAGGAACTGTTGGGAGCGCAGGCCGCTTTGGCGCACGCTACGGCCGCGTCGCCCGACGCCGTGTCAGCGAGATCGAAGCCGACATGCAGAGCGCAGAAGTCGACGGCGATAGCGTCACACGCGTCGGCACCGGCATCTGGAAGAACGAAGAGACCGGCGAAGTCTTCACCGGCGGTGCCTACCGCCCAGAGACCCCTGCCGGCCGAACCGTCAAGCGCTCGATTCGCGCCGCACTCGGCGAAGACGACTAATTCACGACGCTCTCACTACGCATGAGTTACAAATGCTCCCGCTGTAAACGCGATGTTCAGCTCGATGAGTACGGCGGCGTCCGCTGTCCGTACTGCGGAAACCGCGTCCTCCTGAAAGAACGCAGCCGTGACGTCAAGGAAGTCGGCGTCCAGTAAGGTGTCTTCTCACGACGCGACGCTCGAGTTCGAGTACGAGACTCCTGCTCGCGCCCACCTCGTCGCCGATAGCATCGCCCGCGAAATCGGCGAAATCGACGACGAACGCTCACAGACTACCCTCGAGCGTGCCGACTCGACGATTTGCATTCAGATTACTGCAACTGACGTTATCGCCTTGCGCGCCGCGATGAACACTTGGTCGACCCTGCTCGAGGTCGCAGAGCAGACGGCTGCTATCGGCGAAGCGGTCTGACGCGCCTGTCTTTGCGTCGCGCCAACTCGCTCACTCCTTCTTCCGTAATCGACCCCGGAACACTCAGGCCGAACCCTTCTTTCGAGAGACGCCGGACTGGAACCCGACATGGCTCGAGACGTGACCAGACGCGAGACACTTGCCGGGATCGGCAGCGCCGTCGCAGTTGGTGCCAGCGCTCGCCCCGCGCGCGCTGAAACCGTGACCGAGGCTGACGCGAGTGACATCGTCGAACGCGACCTCGAGACAGAGTATCCGACGTGTGTCTACAAGCGCAACGACGACGGCGAGTGGCGCGTCTCGATGCCGATCAACGTCCACGTTCGCGTGCCCGGGAGCCAGCCGGCGATAGCCGCAATCGAAGCCGAATTTACAGGTCTCACAAATCTCGAGTGGACGCAACTGCTCCCGGATAGTCCAGCGCGAGCGTGGGACGACCGCCGTGAGGAATTGATCGAGCCAGCGCTCTCGGTTCGGCGGCCACGCCTCGGCGACGGCTGGGCACACGTCCACGTCTGGCCCGTCGATGCCGAGCGAGCGGCGATTCATGCCCATCTCGACGTGTTCGACCCCAGTTCGTCGTACCTCCACCGCGGCGACGACTACGACGAGGCCGCTCGAGCGGTGAGCAGGCAGTTCACAGACGAGGCGAGAGCGAGTCTGCAGCCGTCGAATTGGGACCTGCAAACGCCGTACAGTATCGATTATGGTGTCGAGGATGAGCGACTCGAGCAGTGGGGTGAGACGGGTGATCGAAAACTCGAACTCGGCTAACGGTCGTTGGGACTACCCACAGATCGCATATTCAGTACCCCAGTATCGATTGTCAACGGTATTGAGATTCTGTGAACACGTTACCAACGGGACTGTCAATAGGCAACAGACTTATTTAGTATTGGGGCAACTATACAATACATGTCCGACTCAGTAGGCGGTGACGACGTAGAAAAGTTAGGAATCGTACTCGAAACCAGCGACCCCGAACGTGCGTGGAACGCTTTGCGTCTCGGAATCACTGCAGTGGAAGACGGGAAGGATGTCTCTGTGTTTTTGCTTGGTGACGGCGTCGAAGCCGAGGAGATTACGGATGACCAGTTTGATGTGCGAGAGCGAATGGAAGCATTCGCTGAGTCAGGCGGTGAATTGCTGGCGTGTGGAACCTGCTTAGAAATCCGGAATAGTGACGAGAGTGAGATCTGTCCAATCTCAACTATGACTGATCTTCTTGACGTTGTTACGACCGCTGATCAAGTGTTGACTATTGGGTAGAATAGCTACCTGGTCCATCACTACTCATCACAGACCGTCTCTCCCTCCGTCCCACACTTGCACGCTGTATTCCGCGGGGCACTTTCGACATATTTCAGATGCGTATCTGGCGGATTCAGTAACTGCTTCCCCAGCATAAATGCAGTATTTGTACAATATTCTGTCGGATAACAGCATGCTACTCTCCACTGCTACCCGAACGAGCCAAGCGACGACTGCAAACTGCGGTCTGTTGCTCCGTCTGCCAGTTCGTAGCCCACGAGGTCGCGCATATCGACGGCGTAGGTCGTCCCGGCGCGCTCGAGCACAAGCACTCGGCCCTTGACGCCGACGACGGTGCCCGACGCGAGCGTCTCCGCGACCGGCTGTGTCTCGAGGTCGAGTCCATATTCAAATGAGAATCGTTCGAGAACGTCGGTCTCGAGTGACTCGAGCGTTCGCTCCCAGGCCTCGAGATCGACTGGGCTTGCGAGCGAGGCGATTTTCGGGCCGGTTCGCACGCGATCCGTGAGTCGGGTAGCGAGTTCGGCCTCGAGTTCGCGGGCGATACGGCCGTTCGAAACTGTGTGGATGTGGGCCGCGCGGTCGGCTCCCTGCTCGCGGAGACGGGTCTCGAGTCGCCACAGTTTGGTGACGCCGACTTTGAACGTATCGGGGCCGAACGCGGCGATATAGACGGCGTGGTCCTCGTAACAGTCCATCTCGTCTTTCAGGCAAGTGCCGGTACAGCGGGCACAGACCCAAGTACTCGTATGGAATTCACAGTAGGGCGCTGACGGTCTGTCACAGGCGATGTGTTCCTCACCGTCGATGACGCCCGCACAGTGGCGCTCTCCGAGCGTATAGGACAGGCTGGTCCCCGCCTCGAGTGTCTGGCGCTCGAAGCCGTCGTCGTCAGCGGTAGTGAGAACCAGCGCCGACCCGCGACCGCTCGGCTCGTAGCCAACGCATTGCACAGCCGATGTTCGGTCCAGACCGGGATATCGCTACCGGGATACAGTGACGGGTGTAAAAGCGAGCCACGCAAGAATGTGCTCGGCTCCGCCCCGTAGAAATCCATCCAGCGGAGGCGTGGCTCGTCCCTCGAGTGGTTACACGCGATGCGTTGCCCAGCCGTTCACCAGCCTTGCTATCGTCCGGTGACGATTCAGTCTCGGTCAGCTATCTACATAAAATATGTGCATGATAATCTCAGGCATAGATGGCGCGTCTCGAGTACCCGACACACCCGACTGAGCCGCCCCGGAACTGACTTACCGCGGTCCGTTGGACGGATGGTATGACACTCGAGGGAGCACTCGAGACGAGGCGTACGGAAGATGATGGGGCACCCGTCGAGTTTGTGTTCACCATCACGAACACTGGCTCAGAGCCGCTCGAGGTGCAGTTTGCAGATGCCGCGTCGGCCGAGTTTATCGTCTACGATGGGGGGCAGGAGGTCTGGCGTTTTACGGAGGGCCAGGCGTTCATGCAACTGCTCAGTTCGGATCGACTCGAACCCGGAGAATCAGCGACCTACGACGGCGAGTGGCCGGATCCACAGCCAGGCGCATACACTGCCGTTGCACAACTGCGAGCACAAGAAGCCACCTGTGAGGCTCGCGCCGAATTCAGCGTCGAGCACTGACGAAGACGATGAAAACCGTGTCCACGTCTGAACCCGAACCCCAATTTCACTTAGTCTGCAGGCTCAGCAGCCGGCGTTGGCTCGGACTCGAGTGACGGAGGCTCCCCGCTGGTCGCCTCGAGGGCGTCAGATTTGGCGGCGTCAGTGGGTATAAACCGACTGCGTCCGAACGGGGTCGTATGCAGGCGCTGGTCATCGCGGCGCACGGATCGCACCTGAATCCGGATGCTTCGGACCCGACCTATGCTCACGCAGATACCGTCCGCGAGACGGGCGCGTTCGACGAGGTTCGCGAAACGTTCTGGAAGGAAGAACCACACTTTCGCGAGGTCATCCGAACCCTCGAGTCCGAAGAAATCTTTGTCGTCCCGCTGTTTATCAGCGAGGGCTACTTCACCGAGCAGGTGATTCCTCGAGAACTGCGACTCGAGGGCTGGAACCCCGAAAAATGGGATTCAGACGGGACGAGCGCAACGGAGGTAACGCTCGAGGTCGGCGACGCCGAGAAGACGGTCCACTACTGTGGGCCGGTCGGCACCCACGATTCGATGACGGACGTAATCGTCCAGCGCGCTGAGACGGTGACGGGTGATCACGACGTCGGCGAGGGGGTTGGCCTCGCGGTCGTCGGTCACGGGACCGACCGGAACGAAAACTCCGCGAAGGCAATCGAGTACCACACCGAGCGCATCCGCGAGCGCGACCGATTCGACGCGGTCCAGGCACTGTTCATGGACGAGGAGCCCGAGGTCGACGACGTGACGGAGTACTTCGAAACCGACGATATCGTCGTCGTCCCGCTCTTTATCGCCGACGGCTACCATACTCAGGAGGACATTCCCGAAGACATGGGCCTCACTGACGATTACCGACTCGGCTGGGACGTCCCAAGTACGGTCGACGGCCACCGCATCTGGTACGCTGGCGCGGTCGGCACCGAACCCCTCCTCGCGGACGTCCTCCTCGAGCGTGCCTCCGACGCGGGCGCAACGCTTGGTGATGCACTCGAGCGCATTCGGCGGGACACAACGCACAACGACGCCGGAGCGCCCGAGTCCGACTCGAGTCACGCGCGGACAAACGGAAAGCCGGTGACTGACTCATGACTGCCCTCGAAACTGCTGTCGACACACTCCTCGAGCACGCAGACGATGGCCCAGTCGCGTTCGATGGCATTCGACTCGAGTCCGATGGTGAGGAGACCTACACGCTCTCAACGCCGACTATCGAACGCGACGGACTCGAGGCCGCCGTTCTCCGTGACGTACTGACTGGTCTTGACGACCTCGAGCCATACGTTCGCAACTGGTATCACTGGCAGGTACGCACCGGCGGCGAGGGAACTGCTCGCCGTGCGTTCTTGCGGTGGTGTGAGCACGCGCCGCGTTCCACTGATGAGACGCAGGGAGCCGAACCGGGCGATGAGTCGCTCACTCCCCCAGAGCGAGACGCCGCTCTCGAGACTGGCATCGACCGCGAGTGGGGGCAACTGGCGATCACTGCCCGCTTTCTTGACAATGACGACCCGAACGGCGAGCGCGTTTATGACTGCTGGCACGTCGACGACGCCGACACGGCGCTCGAGGAACTCGAGGTGCTCGATGAGCCACGAGACGCGCGCAAGATTGCGACGACCGACGAAGACGGCCGCTATCGCCCGCTCAAGACCGCGCCGACGCTTCGCTCAGGGTGGGCATTCACCGGCCTCTCGGGACAGGAACTGGTCGACACCGTCGGGTTCATCTACCCGGCGACGATTGCCAACTGGCACCGCGAGCAGCGTGGGAATCTGGACGTCGACCACTGGGTCGATACCGCCGCGCGCCAGACCGGCATCTACGACGTGATCGATGAGTTGCCACGCGAGGCACTCAACTGGCTGGCCGAAGCCTGCTGTGTCGACTCACAGTGTCTGCGCCGACGCGAATGGGAGTACGACGCAGGCGACGATCTCGAGCCTGCAGGCGGCGACGGCCCGTTCCCGTGTCGAGAGCCCTGCTCGCTTGTCGTCGCTGCCGCCCGTAAATGGGCGATCCTCGAGTCTGAAACCGAGAAAACGTACGAACTCGAGTTGACGACGAGCGAGTGGAACCAGCTCGCGGATCTCATCGATGCGGTCGCCGACGGCCGGGTTGATGACATCCGCGAAGCCGACGTAAATGACGGCGCAAATCGGTATCGCGCGCGATACCTGCGAGCGAAGCGCTTTGATGACGGCGAACTTGACGCTCGAGAGCGCTCCGAGTAACTCTTAGCTGAGAACCAGTGCCAGCGCCGTGGTCACGCCACCGACGACGACCAGCAAGGCGATCATTGCTGCCGGGCCGCCAATCGTTGCCGCCGTCGAGACGCCGATACCGAGTGCGAGCACACCCAGTGCAGCGAGTGCGAGTGTGCCTGGCTCGAGGCCAACTGCGCTGGCGCGCTCGAGTGCCTGCTCGAGGGGCGACTGCTCAGTCGTTGTCTCGGCTCGCGGCTTCGAAAACGATTCATCGATGTCGACGGTGGCCGGTTTCGGTTTGACGGTCACGTCGATTGTTACTGACTCGGATCCGTAGCCTGTCAGCACCTCGAGTTCGCCCTCGAGTGAGCCGTCGATATCGGTCGCGGCGACCGAGATAGGAACGGTAATCATATCATTGGCCTCGACGTAGTAGTTCGGCCCGTCAATCGAGACGATCTGGGAAAAGCGTCTGTCGCCGTTGAGCCGACAGTGGACGTGTGCAGGGGTGTCATGTCCCTGCAGATGAAGTGCAAACGACCCGCGAGCCTCGAGCGCAGGCATGTCTGTCTCGAGCGTATCGGTGGCCTCGCGGTTGACGTGAACGGTGACCTCGGTCCGAGAGACGGGCACGGTCGATCAGGCCGGGGTTTCCTCGCGCATGTCAGGTGGGAGCAGGTTCGGGATGCCATCCTCGATTGGGTAGCGCTCGCCGCATTCGGTACAGACGAGCGTTCCCGAGACGATTTCCTCATCGTCATCGCCATACTCTGCGTCTTCGAGTTCCAACTCGTGTTTGTCCAGCGGGCAGCGGAGGATCTCCAGCAACGACTCCTTCATACTACGTAGGCTGGCCGCATCCAGCAAAAGGTTTCGGGAACGCGCCGCGTGACGAGTGTGGCGGGCGGCCCGCATGCGGTACTCGGTCGTACTCTTCGCGTTACTCGTATGGATTCTCGACGACGACGGTTTCCTCGCGCCCAGGTCCGACGCCAACCGCATAGATTGGTGCGTCGAGTTCGTCACTGAGGTACTCGAGATACGCGCGTGCGTTCTCGGGGATGGCGTCGTAGCCCTCCGCCGCGACGGCGGCCCAGTCGACTGCCTCCCAGCCGTCGAACGTCCGGAGGTTCGCCTCACAGCGACCCCACTCCTCGGTCGTTGGGGGCATCGCCTCGAGTTCCTCGCCATCGAGGTCGTAGCTGTGGCCGACTTTCACTTCGTCCAGCCCGGCAAGCACGTCGATGTGGTTGACCGCGAGCCCAGTGAAGCCGTTGACGCGCGCGGAGTGGCGCAACATTGGCATGTCGAGCCAGCCGACGCGGCGTGGGCGGCCGGTAACAGTCCCGTACTCGCCGCCTTCCTCGCGGATGTACGTTGCGAGTTCTTCGTTCTCGCCGTCGCCTTGCTCGTCGTAGCCTGGCGTGTCGCCTTCGACGCCGCCGAGTTCGGTCGGGAGCGGGCCGCTGCCGACGCGCGTGAGGTAGGCTTTGACGATACCGATGATTTCGCCATCAGCAATGACGTTCGGGCTCAGGCCCGTGCCGACCGCTGCGCCGCCCGCGGTCGGGTTCGAGGACGTGACGTAGGGATAGTTCCCGTGGTCGATATCGATGATCGTCCCCTGTGCGCCCTCGAACATGACGGTCTTGCCCTCGGCCATCGCCTCCGTGAGGAACGCGCTGGCGTTGACGGTCATGTCCTGCTCGGCGAGACGCTCGCCAATTTCGGCAAACTCCTCGAAGAGTGCATCGACGTCAAACGCCTCCGGATTCTCGAGGTCCGAGACGTCTGCGCCGTAGACATCCTCGATGAGCGCCCGTTTCTGGGGCACGACATACTCGAGACGCTCGCGGAGGACCTCGGGATCGAGCAGGTCGCCCACGCGGACGCCGCGGCGGCCCGCTTTGTCCTCGTAGGTCGGCCCGATGCCCCGCCCAGTCGTCCCGACTTCCTGGTCGTCCTCGCTTTTGACATCCTCCTCGATGCCATCGAGAACGCGGTGGAACGGCAGGATGACGTGGGCGCGTTCGGCGACCCGCACGTCGGGAGAGAGTCCCTTCTCCTCGAGCGTCGAAATTTCGTCGAACAGCGTCCGTGGGTTGATTACACAGCCGTTGCCAAGGACACCGATCTTCCCCCGAACGGCACCCGATGGCACGAGCGAGAGTTTGTACTTTTCGCCATCGTGGACGACGGTATGTCCAGCGTTGTCGCCGCCCTGATAGCGGGCAACGACATCGGCAGCGTCGCCGTAGAGATCGACGACCCCACCCTTACCTTCGTCGCCGAGTTGCGACCCGACGATTGTGACGGTCATAACAGCGGCGGATTCTTGCCGTGTCGATAAACAGATTACGGTATCCCGGCCACTGCAGACATCACCAACACCCACGTAGAGACGGTACACGGTAGCACCACACACTGCAGAGAGACACTCAGTACCGCCCAGATCACACAGTTCTCCCTCGAGCGCGAGTCGATCATCACACAACCCACTCCGAATCGCATGAGGGTACGCCAGTCGTCGGTGCGACCCTCCTCGAACGGAATCGTTAACTACTCGCACAAACGAGCATCATGTTGTTCGTTGATTAGTCCGTTCTCGAGAGTAACCTTTAAAAGGTGGAAAGACAAGTTAACAAATGCCATGATAGACCGACTTGAGAAGGAAGTCGATATGCTGGAACGACATCTGCAGGTCCTGAAGATGGTTATCGAAAACGAACCGATTGGGATCGTCAAGATGTCCAACGAAACAGGCTACCCACACCACAAGGTACGCTACTCACTTCGCGTCCTCGAGGAAGAAAACCTCATCGAGCCCTCGAGCCAGGGTGCGATCAAGACCGAGCGCACCGTCGAATTCGTCGACGAACTCGACGGCAAACTCGACGACATCGTCGACAAACTCGACGGCATGAAGATCGAAGACGTCGCCGAAATCGAAGGCTAATCGCTCGAGAGACACGCGATATTCGCTCATCGCCGCAGTCCGCTGTGAACTCGAGTCGCTCGCGTTCGCCGCGACAGCGGGACAGTAACTTCTCTTTTCGCTTTTTGCTACCGCGGTGAGCGCGCTGACTGGCACTCACGAGCCGACGCCGTCCAGTCGCCACTCTTGGAACACGCAGAAATGAAGCAAAGAATCCATCGACAGCGGGTGTCGCGAGGAGCTACAGCTCGGGCACGTTCATGTGGAACCCTTCCGAGCGCGATTCGACGAGACAGAGGTGGTAGCCGCTCTTCCGAGAGAGGTTGACGTAGCTCAGTTTCGAGCCACGGCTGAGGAATCCACTGCTTGTTGCCTGCTCTGTGACCTCGAGTGCGCCGGGTTCGAAGTAACTCGAGGTGATGGCCATCGAGGCGGCGAGGTCGGGATAATTCGCCTTGACTGCAGAGGCCGCTTCCTCGAGTTCGACGAGCGTGTCCTCGGTGACTGGCTCGCGTGAGTCATTCAGTGTGGCGAGGACGAGCGGGTTGCCCATCTTGTCGAATGCGACGACGTCGAACGTGAGTTCGTCCGGTACGTCGTCGGTCTCGTCATCGGCGAGCGAAATCGTCGCGTTCAGTTCGGCGCGGTCGATTCGGGGGATCGCATCGTAGAGGTCACCGAGACCGCCCGCGTTGCCAGTGTCACGGATTTCGTACAGCGCCATCTCGGTGAGCCAGTCGACGAACTGATAGGCCATCGTCGAAGCGAGGAACTCCTCGTACGGCGTGCCATCGACAGCAACACTGTCGGCCTCGAACTCCGTGTGTTGCTCGAGGCGGAGATTCGTCGCGACCTCGTCGCGGTCGGCCTCGCCGTCGTGAGCCATCTCGAGTGTGGGCTGGCTCTTCGAGGCGTAGCGCACGAAGAGATTCGTGCCAGCGAGTGCCTGGGCTGGCGAGAGAGCGGTTGCGGCGCTGACAGCGTCGTCTCCACTGGCAGCACTCGATTCGAGGTCGTCGATTCGGGCCTCGAGTCGGTTGACCGTGTCTGACAGTTCCTGATTCTGTGTGCGCAGGCGGTTGCGCTCGGAGACGAGTTCCTTGTTCTTCGACTCGAGGGCTTCTCGTTGTTCCTCGAGGCGTTCAATTCGGTCGGTGAGGCGCTCGAGACGGGTGTTTCGCTCGGCTGTGGGCGTCTGTGACGCTGCCGTATCGGTTGCCTCGCTCGTAGTCGTCCGGTCGGAGTCGGTGCTCCTCGAGCGCTGGCCCGTGTTGGAAGTCGTCTCCGTGCGTGTACGCGAGGGCGTCGAGTCTGTCTGGTGTGACTCAGCTGTGTCTGTCTGTGATGACTGGCGGGAGGAGCCAGCCGCATCAGCGCTCGGACTGGAATCGGACTGGGACGCTGACTGACTCGAGTTCGAGTCTGCGCGTCGCGCGCGACGATTTCGGGCGCGGGTCTTCGCTGTCGATTCCGTCGTCACCGAGTTATCCGGATCAATTGACGGGATCTGGCGTGTCTCGCGCCACTGTTCTTCTTCCTCGAAGCGCTCCTCGAGTTGTGAGTCGTCTTCGTCGCCCTCGGCAGTGTCATCGTCTGCGTCGTCGTCCGTGTCGGCCGCGTCAGTCGTCACAGCGGCCCCAGTCGCGTCCGCAGCGTCAGCGGCGGATTGAGACGAAGCGACCGTACTCGAGTCTGCATCGGGTTCGTCCACATCGCCGACGTCTGTCGATGGCTCGGCAGACTCGCTTGTGGCGGGTTCGGCGGCCGTCTCCACGCTGTCATCATCTCCGCTCTTGTCGTCAGTCCAGGAGATATCGTTTTGTTCGAGTTGCTCGGCTGCGGCTTCGACGTCTGCAGGATCAGGGCCAGAGCCGGATTGGGCCTCCGAGTCGGCTTCGGCAGCGCTCGACTCTGACGCCTGCGTGGCGTCTTTTCCTGTCTCGTCGCCAGGAACGTCCGCACCAGCGTTGCCAGCGTCAGAACCGGTCTCGACATCGACGTCGACGTCGGTGATCCCTGATGCGGACTCCGTCGTCGCCGTCTCGTCGTAGGCCGTTGTAATCCCGGCTGCGTCGTCGGCGTCGTTGGACGCGCCATCGGCTGACTCCTCACCCGTTGCGGTGAGGTCCTCGAGTCCCGTTGCATCCGTTTCGACCGATACAGCGTCACCGCTCGAGACGTCGATTGGGTCGACGGCACTCTCGGTCGGGTCGACACTTGGCTCCGGTTCGGGGTCGGTCTCGAGGCCGGCTACACTCGAGGTGGCGTCGCGGTCAGTGCCAGTGGGAGACGGCTCCGAGTCGGGTTCGGTCGCTGTATCCGGGTCGCTCCCGGGGACATCAGTGACGGTGATTTCAACGTCGATTACTTCGTAGATGCCGACTTCGTCGTTGGCCTTTTCGAACGCCTCATCACCGGTCACCAACCGTTCGGCGTTCCCGATATAGGCCGCAGCCATCCGTCGGCCGCCGTAGTAGACGGCGTAGTAGTCGCCACTGAGGACGTTTTCGCTCAGTTCGATATAGCCAGTAAAGGAGCCATCCTGCAGCGTCTGATCCACCTCTGCAAGCGACGTTTCGTTCGTATAGTACTGTGCCCGCGTCTCGCCACCCTGTTCGTCCATCGCATACAGTAGCGGCAGCGATGGATGCGGTGCCTGATACGTTGTCCCGGAGGCGGCCTCGAAGTCGTCGATTGCACCGTCGACGACGCCCACGATACGGCCATTAAGCATAAACAACCACGTGCTTGCTGCCGTAACGGCCCCGGAGAATCCACTATCAGCGAGATCCGAAAGTCCATCGTAACCGCCACTGAACGGGCGAGAATCCCATTGTTCGACGCGCTCCTGCGTGCGCGATTCCATAGTTCAACAAGCGGTAACTGAAACAAATACGTTTCGCCTAGTGTCGATACACCGTGAATGAAAGACAGATCGTCGATATCGGCCTCGAGACCAACGCTACGACGCCCTCGAGAACGAGACAGCCCCTTAAATCTTCGACTCGGCGTCGTCGGCGAGTTCTTTCATCCGCTTGCCGATTCGACCGGCACTCGAGAACTCGTCTTCGCTCATTCCCTTTGCGAGGGCATTACCGAGGACGAACACGGCGTGTTTGTGCTCACTTTTCGATTTGTGGACGTGTGACGGGTCAACGTCGAGCTGGCGATACGGCTCGAACAACTCCGCATCCACCTCCTCGCGGTCAGCGAAATACTCCATGATGATGACGAGTTCTTCGTGGAGCTCGAGGAGTTCGTCTTTATGCATGTCCACGTGTACGAACGGTCGCGGCTTAAGGATTGTGTGCGCATCCATCGCAAATCCGCGGTGTATTGCCAGTCAACGTGTTAGCAGAGGGAATGGACTCGAGTGAGGAACAGTCGCGGCGGTCGATCAGTCGGTAGTCGGGGTCGAGAGCGGATCAGTCAGCAGTCGAAACAGTGCGGTCGCGTTGGCCGGCCGGGAACCACGCCAAATTATGGTCGGCAGTGACGCGGACGGTGACGCGTTCGTCGAGGTCGATCTGATCCGAGTGGTTGTGCATACACTCGATTGTCTCGCCGGAATCGAGTTCGACGCGATAGAGGACGGTCGGGCCGAGATAGCGCCGATAGACGACGCGGCCGTTCGATTCGACATCTGTCGCGGGGACGGCAGTCACGTCGTCCGGACGGACGAGAAGGTCGATATCGGTGCCGTCATACTCGGTGACGAGGCCGTTGACATCATCCCGAAGCACGCGGCCGACAGCGGTTTCGACGTCGTCGCCACGAACGTCACCCGAGAGGAAACTGGCGTGACCAAGGAAACCTGCGACAAAACGGGATTTTGGCTGCTGGAAGACGTGTTCGGGCGTACCGATCTGTTCGATATCGCCGTCGTTCATGACGGCGACGCGATCCGAGATCGAGAGTGCTTCTTCCTGATCGTGCGTGACCGAAATCGCGGTGACACCCGCTTCCTTGATAATTCGACGCACTTCCTCGCGCATCTCAACGCGCAAGTCGACATCCAGATTCGAAAACGGCTCATCGAGCAACAGCATCTCCGGTTCGGGCGCGAGCGACCGCGCGAGCGCCACACGCTGTTGTTGTCCACCAGAGAGTTCCTCGGGGTGGCTGTCGCCCTGATTCTCGAGGCCGACGAGGTCGAGTAACTCCGTCACGCGAGCGTCCTGTTCTGCCTTGGACCACTCTTGCAGCCCAAAAGCGATGTTTTCGCGGGCCGTGAGATGCGGGAACAGTGCAAATTCTTGAAAGACAACGCCGACACCGCGGCGTTCCGGCGGAACGAAACGACCCTCGCCGGCGACCGCCTCGTTATCGAGTCGGACACAGCCACCATTTGGCTGCTCGAGGCCAGCAATCAGTCGTAACGTTGTGGTCTTGCCACAGCCGGATGGGCCAAGGAGTGTCAGAATTTCGCCGTCGTGAACCGACAGCGAGAGATCGGGAATAACCTCCTCGGATCCGTACTGTTTCGAAATGTCCTCGAGTTCGAGGACAGTCTCAGTTGGTGTGGGACGCTCCGGCGTCTGTGCTTCGGCCGTAGGCGATAGTAGTTGTCCGTTCGACATGATCGACCGCCGGCAGCCACCGTACCGGCTTGTATTACTTTAGGCCGTCCTAAAACACTTATAGTTGCCGGTCCGTTCCCGGACGCTGGGAGCATCGGGACGATCAGAAACAGCGTCGGTTGACAGCGAGACAGACAGTCACAGTTCAACGCCGCTTGGAATCAGACTGTGCTGGCGGAGTAGACTGCCTTCATCATCGTAGACGAGAAACGTCCGCTTGTCGTAGGAGACGAACGGCTCGGATTCGTCCTCGAGCGTAATTTCGACGTCGTAGCGGCCGTCGTCTTCGGTTGCGTCCTCACCGTACCCTCGAGCGGCGCGGATGAACGTCAGGACGTCCTCGGCGTCTTCGTTGAGTTCGAGAATAAACTCACCTGTGACTCGGTTCGTGACGCTGACGACGCCTGCAGTCTCGGTTCCGAGTGGCTCTTGGAGTCGGAGTGCAACGTCCGTCTCGTTGGCCTCGAGAACGGTGCCATCGGGGTCAGTAAGACGCTCGCGGAGCAGCGACGACGGGCCGGTAAATTCGATTGTTACGGCGGGTTTGCGTGGCTCCCCATCTGTTTCGACCCAGTCGACATTTTCGACATCTAGCGTGAAGTGCTCGCGCCTCATTCCGTATGCAGCGATTAGCGCTCACACCGTATGAACGTAACGCACAACCACTCAGATGTGATATATGTCCGGGTCCGAACTCCGTCGACAGTTGAGCGGTGTGGCGATGTATCAGCTAAGCAGACATCATCAACCGTCTGATTTAAGATGATTCAGTAAGGATATGCCACGAACATACTGTCGCCTGTTCGCCGACGTTCTTTACGATGGCACACCACACTGACTCAGGCGCGGACGAGCCACATGACGAGACTGGCGACGCTGAAACCGGTGCAGAGAGTTCGTCAGCCGCCGACGGTGAACGCGAGTACACGCGTGACACTGAGACTGAGTCTGCGTCATCGACGGAGACAACAGCAACTGGCGCTGCCCGAGACGAGGCCGAACATCATGAAGGGAACACTGGCGACGACTCAGCCACGACGACCACAACAGCGACCACAGCCACCGACACACCGCCATCCGACCCTTCTCCCCCCAACACCGGCCCACACGCTGACACAGGCAACTCGAGCGAATCCACACTCGAGACTGCCAAACGAACGATCAGACGCGTTCTCGAGACGCTCCGTGGGTCAGCAATCGATGTGTCCGACTACGACCCGAGCGTTCACGAGCCACTGATTGAGTTCGACGGTATCGACGGCCTCGAGGAAGTCGAGCGCTACTGGGTCGATGCGCCGTTTTCGTTCGTCACAATCGGCTACGACCCCGAGCGCAACCACCATCGCTATCACGTCGTCGAACCGCAACTGACTGAGACCGAGCGAGTGCTGCTCGAGACGCTGTTCGAGGACGTTCGCGACCCCCTGTTGTACCGAGACCACGACGACAGGGCCGACGTTGAGGGAATCTTACAGGAGACGGTCCAGGAGTACCTCGAGCGCTATGGTGCGGATATCGAGATGGAAACGTTCTACCGGCTGTTTTACTACATTCATCGGGATTTCCGCGGCTACGGCCGGTTGGATCCGATCATGCACGATCCACGCGTGGAGGATATTTCGTGTGATGGCTACAAGTTGCCGATTTTCGTCTATCACGAGGGGTATACGGACATCGAGACGAACGTTTCCTTCGAGGCTGAAGAACTCGATCAGTTCGTCGTTCGACTCGCCCAGCACTCGGGGCGACACATCTCGATTGGCGATCCGATGGTCGAGACGACACTTCCGGATGGTTCGCGTGCCGAGTTGGCTCTCGGCAGAGAGGTGACGCCACGTGGCTCTGCGTTTACGATCCGAAAGTACGCCGATGAGCCGTTCACGCCGGTCGATCTCATCGAGTACGGGACGTTCAGCGTCGAGCAAATGGCCTACCTCTGGCTCGCCATCGAACACAACAAGAGCCTGCTCTTTGCGGGCGGCACCGCATCGGGGAAGACAACGAGTATGAACGCCATCTCGATGTTCATCCCGCCCCGGTCGAAGGTGTTGACCATCGAGGACACCCGCGAACTGCAACTGTATCACGACAACTGGCTCTCATCCGTCACGCGCGAACGGATTCACGAAGGCACGGACGTGACGATGTACGACCTGCTCCGGTCGGCGCTTCGTCACCGCCCGGAATACATCGTCGTTGGCGAGGTCCGCGGCGAGGAAGCCATCACCCTCTTTCAGGCGATGAACACCGGCCACACGACCTACTCGACGATGCACGCCGACTCCGTCCAGACGGTGATCAATCGCTTAGAGAACGAGCCAATCAACGTTCCACGGCCAATGGTCCAGAGCCTCGACATCCTCTCAGTACAGACGCTCACCCGCCTCAATGACGGCCGAGTCCGGCGAAACAAGGTTCTCGCCGAAATCGAGGGCATCGACCAGCGAACCGGCGAACTCGACTACTCGACGGCATACACCTGGGACAGCGACACCGACGAGTTCCGCTCGAGTGGGAGCCATGTCCTCGAGACGATCCGCGAAGAACGCGGCTGGTCGCGAGCAGAACTCCTGACCGAACTTCAGCGCCGTGAGCGCTTCCTTGAGTATCTCTGTGCGAACGACATCTCGGACTACCGGCGCTTTACCGCGCTGGTCAATGAGTACTACGTCGACCGTGAGAGTGTCCTCGAGACGATTGACACGGCGGACGACGTGGCAGGGAGTAGCGGGACGACGGACGAGGAGGGCCAGAATGAGAGTGGGGCTGAGAGTGAGGGGACGGGTGGGGACGACAGCACCGCAGACGATGACAGCGGCCTCGAGAGCGAGAGTGAACGAGACGTAACTGCTGATGGCGGCATTGACGCTGACGAGGGCGAGTCACTGTATCGATGACACTCGTCAGTGCCGTTCCGCTGGTCGTTGCGCTCTGTTGTCTGTCACTGATCGCTGGCGCGAAACTCCACACGGGCGTTGATCGGGTGCTGACTCGCGTCTCGATTCAGTTGTTTGGAGACACCGTCACTGAGTTCAAACACGAACATCCGGACCGCCAGGCAGCCCTCCATGCTGCACACACTCCGACAACGTACCGTGAGTACGGCGCAACGACGATTCTGTACGCCCTGTTGGTCGCACTCGCTGGCTCGATCCTCGGTATTTACGTAATCTGGGGCCTGTTGCTCGTCCTTGCAATCGACCCCGAAACCATGCGCGAGGCTCTTCCCAGCGCACTCGGGTTCCTCGCAAATCTTGGCGGCGTTCCCACGCTCTCCGTTGGTGAACTGGCCGCCCTGTTGGTCGTCTCCTGTCTTACCATCGGTGCCCTCGTCGGCGCTGGGACCTACTGGCTCCGCTGGTGGTACCCCACCTACGTCGCCGACGGCCGTGCCCGGCGAATCGACACCGCACTCCCCTCGACAGTCGCGTTCATGTACGCCCTCTCGAGAAGCGGCATGGAGTTTCCCAAAATCGTCCGCATTGTCTCCCAGCAGGAAGCGACCTACGGCGAGGCCGCAACCGAGTTCGACGTTGCCGTCCGGAACATGGACGCGTTCGGCATGGACGCCATCACTGCCCTCCAGACCATGGGCCGGCGCTCCGCAAGCTCGAAATTCCAGGAGTTCACCGAGAACCTGGTGAGCGTCCTCCAGAGCGGCCACAGTCTCTCTGAGTTTCTCGAGGGAAAGTATCACGACTTTCAGGAAGAATCCGAATCCCAGCAAGAACAGACTCTGGAGATGCTTGGAACGCTCGCCGAAGCTTACGTGACCGTCCTGGTCGCTGGTCCACTGTTTCTCATCACGATTTTGGTCGTCATCGGTATCAGCGTTGGCGACACGCTCGAGCCACTGCAGGCGTTGATCTACGTGATCCTGCCGTTCGGAAATCTTGCGTTTGTCGTCTACCTGAGTATGGTCACCGATTCGATCACGCCGGGGACGGCCAGTCCCACGGAATCGACGACGAGTGCGTCAGGCGTCGGCATCGACTCGCCGACAGCGGGCATCACCACACAGCCCCGTCCACGGCCGGACGGCGGGATGGCCCACGCTCACGACGGCCAGGCAAACATCGAGCGCGTACAGTACTACCAGCGGTTCAAACACATTCGCAAGCGACTCACCAGCCCAATTTCGACGCTGCTCGAGCGGCCAACGCTGTCGCTCGTCGTCACCATCCCGATTGCACTCGGTGTCATCGCCTGGCGACTCCCGGCGGCGTTTACTGAGAGCGGCTTCGACGTCACCGTCATCGACGACGTCATCGCCATCGCCGCGTTGTTCGTCCTGACCGTCTTTGCGATCTTCTACGAACTTCATCGACGGCGACTCGAGGCCATCGAGGCGGCGGTGCCAGATCTGCTTGATCGCCTCGCAAGCGTCAACGACGCCGGAATGTCAATCGTCTCGTCGATTGATCACGTCCGTGGCTCGGATTTGGGGCCGCTGGACGAGGAACTCGACCGCATCTGGGCCGACGTGCAGTGGGGTGCCGACCTCCAGTCTGCGCTCGGGCGCTTCGAGCGACGCGTTCGAACGCGTGCAACGTCACGGGTCGTGACGCTTCTGACGGAAGCGATGAACGCAAGTGACAATCTCGCGACCGTGTTACGAATTGCCGCCCGACAGGCTGCGGCCGACCGTCGGCTTAAACGCGAGCGCAAGCAGTCGATGGTCGAGTACATGATCGTCGTCTACATCTCGTTTCTCGTCTTCCTGTTTATCATCGCCGTGCTGGCGGCGTATCTGCTCCCGAACCTGCCGACGGATCTCGACATGGGGGACGCTGCCGCTGGCGTCGGCGGACTCGAGGGACTGGGTGGCGAGGGTCTCGACACGTTCACGACGGTGTTCTATCACGCGACGCTCGTCCAAGGCCTGCTGTCCGGGCTCATCGCCGGACAGTTGAGTTCCGGCGACCTGCGAGCCGGTGCGAAACACGCCGCGACGATGATCGGCCTCTCGGTCCTGCTATTTGCCGTTCTCGTCTGAGAGCGACTCGAGGACGAACGCTTTTTGCAGTCAGCCACTCGAGTATCGCTAATGCCCGAGGGCGAGGATGCGAGTGCGAACGAGCGAGCGACAGAGCGAGACGACGCCGCGGCGCTGCCCCGTGACAGCGTCCGCGAGACCTACGACCGAATCGCGACCCACTTCGCATCGACCCGCGAGTACGCCTGGCCCGAAGTCGACGCGTTCGTCGAGGAGTGGCAAGCACAGGCCGAACCGACCGCTGTCGGTCTCGACCTCGGCTGTGGCAACTGCCGCCACGCCGAACTGCTCGCACCCGACTGTGCGACCGTCATCGGCCTCGATGTGAGCCGCGGCCTCCTCGAGACAGCCCGCGAACGATCTGCCGAGCGCGAGTTCCCGGTTGCACTCTGTCAGGGCGACGCCGCCTCGCTCCCGCTCGCGTCGAACACCGTCGACGTCGCCGTCTACGTCGCGACGCTTCACCACCTGCCGACGCGGGCAGCGCGTCGGGCCAGTCTCGACGATCTCGCCCGTGTGCTCGCCCCCGATGGCCGCGCACTCGTCAGTGCGTGGTCGACCGCCCACGACCGCTTCGATGCCGAGGACGGGTTCGACACCACCGTCGAGTGGACGCTCCCCGGCGGCGAGCCAGTCGACCGATTCTACCACATCTACGCGCCCGAGGAGTTCGAGGCCGATCTCGAGGCGAGCGATCTTGAGATTCTTGAGTGGGAGGTCTCGAGTGGGAACTGCTATGCGACGGTTTCTGGCGCTCAGTCGCCGCCAAAATGATAGGTCCTCGAGAAGATCCGACTCGAAAAAGGAAGACCCTTAAACACCGAGCGAAAACGGGAGAGTGCGCGCGGATGGTCTAGTGGTAGGACCTGAGCCTTCCAAGCTCATGGCCCGGGTTCAAATCCCGGTCCGCGCATTCCTGTCGCGAACAACCTCGTGAGCGACAGGAATCGGACGAGGGATTTGAATCAGACCGAGGTTCTGCGAACGCAGTGAGCAGGTTCTCGGGCGTGGTTCATAATCCCGGTCCGCGCTTTCTTATCAAGAACAAACCCCTGAGCCACAGAAATCGTAGTAGTTGATAGCCCGGCACTCATGTCTGAAGGTTACCATTATTTGTGGACGTAGTTTTCGCAGTAGCATAGAGTGCGACACCGGCTATGAGTAGAATACCGACGTACGCAGATGCCTCTTCCCAACCGAACACAACTGAATCAATCGTTCCCTGTGATGAACCAACTGCCCACAATATCGGCCAGAGTACCAAGAGATTCCGATTACATGCGCAAAATAGTATTGCGTGAAAAAGGCCAATTAGTCCCAACATCACAAGCCCAGCCGGTGCAACTGCGCCAATGTGAAACAGTACGAACCCTCCACTTGCAAAGACAATTCCAAGAACGGGACCGAACGCCCGCTCAAACCGAATCTGAAGAAACCCATGGACGAAAAGCGGTTCCCAGAGCATCAATCCAACCGTGAGTATGTGAGGGACTAGTACGACAGCTGACTCATCCACAAACAGCAACCCTGGTGCCAGTACAAGCGCGCCAACGGTTGATACGACGACTGCTCGTTTCCACCCCTCTTTTGTGATTCCAACTTCCGAGAGGGGTTCATTTCGAACATAGCACACGTAGTACAGTGGAAACAGTATCGTCAATGCGAGGTTTCCAACCAGCAAAAACAGAACAATAGATTCGACTGATTCACTTGTTGACTGGAAATAATAAATACCCCACAGGCAAACTACGGACAAAATCGCTACAAATGTATCAGAATCAGGCTCAAACCGAACATCTTGGACAGTAGATAGACCATCACCAATATTGTCACGTATCTCCCGCCAGAAGAGCCTGATTGACATATCAATGAGTGTTCACGCACTCTTTATAAAAATCCGCTATCCATTTCCTACTCAGAAACGCAGAGACCGATCACTTCGCACGTGTCGTGAAACACCATGTAACCGCCTCGAGAGCACCAACACCTCACTCAGAACCCGTTTCACCACCCTCGAGCGCAATTGCCCTCGCTGCGGTCGCTTTAAATGACACTGCAATCTCGCGCCCGGCCTCGAGGCCGAGTCGGTCCACGCTCGCGTTCGTCACCAGAGCCTGAATCGCGGCATTGTCAGCGAGCCGAACGGTAACGCTGGTGATCGACTCGCCAGCTTCGAGGCCGGAAACGGTGCCCGAAAACTGGTTCCGAAGGCTCGTCCCGTCGGCTCGAGGGGCGTCCGCCGGGTCGGTCAAGACGACGGCATCGGAGCGAACGGTAACTTGCACGTCGGTTGCGCTGTCAGGAACGAGCGCAAGGATCGGCCCGATATCGGTGTCGACCGTCGCGAGTTCGCCCTGTCGGTCGCGGACGGGTCCGGTGAAGACGGATTCGGTGACGTGGGCGACGCCGTCGAGTTCGACGGCGTGGCGCTCGAAGCGCCGGCGCAGGTCGTGCGCCGTCTCGGTGAGATCAGTCCCGCCGCCACCGCTGCCGCCGCGACGGCGTTCGGTGATCGAGCCGACGGCGGACTCGATTTCGACGATCCGGTTTTGCAGTCGGGCGTACGACCGCCCGAGTTCGTCGGCGGCTTTGTGCATCGAGCCGAACTCGTCGATTGCGGCGAGCATGTCGATATCGCGTTGCTCGATGGTGACGCTCCCGATGACGAGTCGCGTCGCATACTCCCGTTCGACCTGCACGTTCGCGTTCATTGGAGCTCTGCTCGAGGGGCTGTCGCCCCGCTCGAGTAATACTCAGTATACCAGTTCGCCATCGATAAATTTCCGGGTTCGATCATCAGTTGGATCGTCGAAGACGATCTCTGTGGAGCCAATTTCGATGAGTTCGTTGTCGAGGAGGACGGCGACGCGGTCTGCAATTCGCTCGGCCTGGTGCATGTCGTGAGTTGCGATAGCGACGCCGATACCCCGATTTCGGGCCTGCTGAATGGCGTCTTCGATGACCGCCGTATTCCGCGGGTCGAGATCCGACGTGGGTTCATCGAGCAGGAGAACGTCCGGCTCGTAGGCCAGCGCGCGGGCAAACGCGACGCGTTGCTTTTCGCCGCCGGAGAGCGACGCGGCGTCTTGGTCGGCGTTGTCGGCCAGTCCGACAGTTCGAAGCGCCTCGAGGGCGGCGCTCGTTCCGTTCGGCCGGCTGACGAGGCGTGCCAGTTCATGACGAAGGCGGTCACCCCACGACTGTCGCACGCGAAGGCCGTAGGTGGCGTTTCGGCGAACGCTCGCATCGAACAGACTCGCCTCCTGAAAGACCATCCCGATTCGCCGACGGTACTCGAGTCGGCGCTGTTTCGGAAGTTGCCAGACGGAGTCGCCATCGTACGTGATCGTCCCCTCGTCGGGACGGTCAAACAGCGCGAGCAGTCGAAGCAGGGTCGACTTGCCGACGCCCGAGGGACCAATAATCGCGACGACTTCACCGGGAGAAACCGACAGCGAGAGACTCTCAAAAACGTCCTCACCGCCGTACCCGTGTCCAAGGGAGTGTGCCTCGAGCGTCATCCGTAGCGGCCACCTCCGTTTCCGTTGCCGAGTCGCCCGACGATGGCGTTGACGACCAGCACGAGCACGAGCAGGATGCCACCGAGGATCATCGCCGTCTCGAACCGTCCCTGGCGCGCCTCGAGTTGGATCGCGGTCGTGAGCGTTCGCGTCACCGAGGTTCCGTCAGGACTGGCAATGTTGCCGCCGACGATGAGGACGCCGCCGACCTCGCTGATCGCCCGGCCGAAGCCCGCGAGAACGGCGGTTGCGATTCCGTAGCGCGCCTCTTTGATCGTCACGAGGGCAACGTCCGTACGCGTCCCACCCATCGCGTAGGCTGCATCGCGGACCGACTGTTCGACGCTGCTGACGGCGGCGAGGCTGACGCCGGTGATGACTGGGGTCGCGAGGATGAACTGCGAGATGATCATCGCCTCGGTGGTAAAGACGAGGTCGAACGAGCCGAGTGGTCCCTGATTCGAGACCGCAACGAGGACGACGAGGCCGACGACGACGCTCGGAAAGCCCATCCCCGTGTTGATAATCGCCGTGATCAACGCCTTGCCGGGGAAGTCTTTGAATCCCACGAGGAGCGCGACCGGCAGGCTGAACAGCGTGCTCAATCCGACGGCGACGAGGCTGACGTACAGCGAGACGACGATGATACTCCGAATGTAGTGGCCCTCGTAGGGAAACTCGAGAAACAGCGGCGTCAGCATCGATAGGATCGTCGGTTCACAGAACATCGTTATCTGGCGTTAGTCTCTGTGTGAGCCGCCCCACTCCTCGGGAACGTACTGCTGGAAGTTCGGGTCCTCGGAGAGTGCATCGGCGAAAAAGAGCCGTTCGCCGTTGGACGTGTACTCGTCGATGATGGCCTGTCCCTCGGGACTCGTCAGAAAGCCGATGTAGGCCATCGCGAGGTCGTACGCGACGTGGTCGTGAACGGCCGGGTTGACCGCGACGAGGCCGTAGGGATTTACGAGTTCCTCGGGCCCGTCCTCGACCGGGCCTTCGACGTGGATCTCGAGGTCGAGTTCGGACCGCATATCGAGGAACGTGGCGCGGTCGGCCAGCGTGTAGCCGCCCTGCAGGTTCGTCTGGCTGAGAATTTCGCCCATGCCGCCGCCGCCGTCGACGTACCACTCGCCGAACTCCTCGACGGTCAGTCCCGCCTGCTCCCAGAGGTCGCGCTCTTTCGTGTGCGTGCCGGAGTTGTCGCCACGGGAGACGAACGTCGATTCCGTCTCGGCGAGTGCAGACAGTGCGGCCTCAGTGTCGTCCGCGCCAGCGATATCGGCCGGGTCGTCCGACTCGCCGACGATCACGAAATCGTTGAACATGAGATCACGGCGATTGACGCCGTAGCCGTCCTCCATGAACTCGTCTTCGAGGTCGCGCGCGTGGACCATCACCACGTCCGAATCGCCGTTGCGGGCGTGCTCGAGAGCGGCCCCGGTTCCCTCGGAGACGGTTAACACGGCCACGCCGTAGCGCTCCTCGAAGGCGGCGTTGAGTTCGTCGAGCAGCCCCGTATCGTAGGTGCTGGTCGTCGTCGTCAGCGTGAGTTCCTCGCCGACGATTGCCGGGCTATTCGCCCCGTCGCTCCCGCCGGCGTCGTCGCTGCCAGCACCGTCGTCATCGCCAGCAACGCATCCAGCGAGTCCGGCCGCAAGCCCGCCCGCGGTCGACGCGAGGACTCGGCGGCGTTGTATCGGCATAGATACTACGATAGCTGGCACGACAAAATAGCTTGGGGTGTCGGATAATGGGTTTCAGTTACGACGGCGGGTTTTCGAGTACCTGACGAACCGTCCATAACCAGATCTGGTTTCGGGAGCCGACACTGAAACCAACTGTGGCTACTCCCTCGAGAGAGACAGACTTGCGAGTCATGGGAGCGACACTACCGGCTCTGTGCTCATACGGCCCAGTATGAGCGACACCAGATACGACGAGGGCGAGGTCGTCGCCACGCCGGACGGCCGCGGCGTCGTCGCGGCGGTCCTGACCGACGGCCTCGGCGAGGGCCGCGCGAACGCCCACTGGTCGGCGATGAAAGACGAAATGGTGCGTACCGAGCGGTGGCGAAACCGATTCTGAGCGGGCGCTCGAGCTAGTCGTCCGCGTCGACGCTGTCGGGATCGAGCCACTCGAGTTCGATCTCCAGTTCGAGTTCGTCGCCGTCATCGGACGGTTCGCGCTCGAGTTCGACCTCGAACTCGAGTTCCTCGTCCGGGAGCGAGACGGTCACTGACTCGTCGTCATCGTAGACTGTGAGTTCGCCGCCAGCCTCGAGCGTCTCGGCGAGTTCGCGAAGCCACGTCGCCGCCTGCGCGGGCGAGCCGTCGAACTCTCGCTCGAGGAGTTCGATTTCGTCGTCGGGTTCTGTCTCATCGTCGGCGGTGTCGGAATCGTCGGACATCGCCACTGTCTACGACGAACTGGTGGAAAAAAGCCGACCCGGCACTCCACAGTGTGAAGATCGAAGCGGTGACACCGACCGCCGCGATTATGAGCGTCGACGGCCATCTGCGACCGTGGAGTACGACGTACTCGGCTGGCCACCCGACGGCCCAAAACTGCGACTCGACTACAGGCGTTTTAGCTACGCCGGCAAGTTCGTCATGACGAACACGGGGAAAGCCGTCGCTCGAGAGAAAGCGGCTGCGAGCGATTCGGAACACGACCAGCACACCGGCGAGGCGTACGCGGACGACGTCGTCGCCGCGGTCGCGTTCAACGAGGACCGGACCGACGACAACACGCTGTGGCTGCGGTATGTAACTGTCGCGCGTGATCGCCGTGGCGACGGAATCGGCCCCAAACTCTGCGGACTGGTCCGTGATCGCGCGATAGAGCGCGGCTACGACCGCCTCAAAATCGCGGTCAACAATCCCTTCGCCTACGAGGCGCTGTACCGAACCGGATTTACCTATACCGGCGAGACGACGGGCATCGCCGAACTGGTGCTCGCGTATCCGCCCGAGACGCTCGAGGGCGGCGAAAACGACCCACAGGAACGGTACCAAGCAGGGCTCGAGGAGTTCCGTGAGCGTGAGTTATCGGCGGAGGAAGTGGACTTTCTCGAATCGCGCCAGAACGCCCATCCACCGAAACCAATCTCGAGCGCATACGACGACCCACCTAGCGAGCGACGGAATTCCAACTGACGGCGCGCACGGTCGCGGCGAGCACGCGCGAGTCGCGAGCGGACTCGCGAGGGATGAGCGAGTGTCGTGACACGAGCGAATCGGCTGGGGAGGATGTGGATTCCATTGTGTCCACGGGTTGTGGCTTAGAGTTGTACTGGTGAACGCTCGAGTCGCCGTTAAAACACTGTCTCACAACTCCGAGTCGCGTCTGAATCACTCGAGCGCAACGCGAACTCGAGTGAGCCCTGTACACTGACCGATCCAACCGCGACAAAGCCAATCATAAAATCCCAGCCCTCCCAAGAAGTTTGTAATGGGAAACGCAGCACTTCGCGATATCGCCGTCATCGAAGACGTCCCCTTCGCCGATATCGAGGGCGTCGTCGCCGTCGACGCGCACAACTGGCTCTATCGCTACCTGACAACCACTGTCAAATGGACCTCGAGCGAGAAGTACACCACCGCCGATGGCACCGAGGTCGCAAACCTCATCGGCATCGTCCAGGGATTGCCGAAGTTCTTCGAAAACGACGTGACGCCCGTGATGGTCTTCGACGGCGGCCCCTCCGAACTCAAGGCAGATGAGATCGAATCCCGCCGGGAACAACGTCAAACGTACGAAGACCAACTCGAGGAGGCTCGCGAAGAAGGCGATCAGGTCGCCATCGCCCAACTCGAGTCGCGAACCCAGCGCCTGACGCCGACGATTCAGGAGACCAGCCGCGAACTGCTTCGCTTGCTCGACGTGCCAATCGTCGAAGCGCCCGCGGAAGGGGAAGCCCAAGCGGCCCACATCGTCCGCCGCGGCGACGCCGACTACGTCGGGTCGGAGGACTACGATGCCTTGCTCTTCGGTGCACCCCGAACCCTGCGCCAACTGACGAGCAAGGGCGATCCGGAACTGATGGATCTCGAGGCGACGCTCGCCCATCACGACCTCACGCTCGAGCAACTCATCGACGCCGCCATCCTGATCGGGACGGACTTCAACGAGGGCGTCAGGGGAATCGGCCCGAAGACGGCCATTACGGAGATCACGGAACACGGCGACCTCTGGAGCGTTCTCGAGGCCCGCGGCGACAGCGTGGAGTACGGTGACCGCGTCCGCCAGCTGTTTCGCGACCCGAACGTGACCGACGAGTACGAGTTCGACACGACGCTCGATCCAGACCTTGAAGCCGCCCGCGAGTTCGTCACCGACGAGTGGGCCGTCGACGCTGGCGAAGTCGAACGCGGTTTCGAACGGATCGAGGAAAGCATCACGCAGGTCGGACTGGACCGCTGGACGTGAGTCAGGGTGAGACACAGGCCTTGCACTCGAGTGGCGAGACACCCCATCCCGATACACAGTAGTCCGCCCATACCGGAGAGTGTCTGGAACGTGGGGACAGAGGTGTCTCGAGGTCGAGTCGACAAGTGTGCTGTAAGCGCCGGATAGCAAAACCCGTTGGCGACGGAGTGGTAATACGGTCTGATGTCCCGATTTGCCGGTACAACCGCAGACGGTACATCGGACCGTCTCACTGCCCCGCTGGATCACCCACGTCACCCATCGATTTTCACCCTCAAATTCATTCCACCCACCTCGCAGCGACGCCGTCAGCGCTCGCTCCACTCTCGAACGCGATCCGCGATAAACTCGCGATACGCTCGGCCAGTCGCGTTCTCGAGGCCGCCAATCGCGGAGAGATAGCCCAGTCCGACGGTCGTTTTCAACGCCTTCGCCGTCCGGCCTGTGACGACCGCGGGGCCGAGTTGTGCAACCGCATCGTCGCCGACGCTGACCAACCAGCCGGGCGAGTCGAACGCAAACGACTCGGGCGGGTCTGTCTGCTCCTCGCCATCGTCAGTCACGTGTTCCTCACTGTCGGTCGCAGTCGCCTCCTCGAGTTCGTCTCTCACAACGCGCGCAATCGCTGTCGCAGCCGTTCGCGCCTCGCGGACCGCCGCCTGCGCGCTCGCCGGCACCGGCTCGTCGTCGGCGTCCGTCACGGCGGCCGCATCGCCGAGGGCGAACGTCCGGTCGTCGAGTCGAAGGTCGCTCTCGACTGCGGGTCGCTCGCCCGCGAGCGCGTCCGAGCCGCGGATGCCGCCCGTCCAGACGAACTGTGCTGCCGGAAGGCGCTCGCCCGACTCGAGGACGACTGATTCGGCATCGGCCCGGAGCACGGCAGCCCCCGTTCGAACGTCGATTCCCTGGTCCTCGAGCGCATCCCGAACGGCCCGCTGGAAGTTGTCGGGAAACGCCGGCGCGACGGACTCGAGGGCCTCGAGCAGCGTGATCGTCACGTCTGCGCGCTCCTCGCGGGCGAGTGCGGCCAGTTCACCCGCGGTCTGGACGCCGGAGAGCCCGGCACCGCCAATAACGATGTGGCCGTCCGGCTGGGTGAACACCTCGAGTGCGCGCTGGCGAATCGCCATTGCATCCGCGAGCGATTTGAGCGGGGTGGCGTGTTCGCGGACGCCCTCGAGTCCGTAGTAGGCCGTCTGTGCGCCCAGACAGATCGCGGCCACGTCATATGAGAGTGTGCCACTTGAGAGCGAGACCGTCCGGGCTTCGCGGTCAATTTCGTCGACGTGGGAGACGCGAACCGTGGCGCGCTCGAGGACCGAGGGCAGCGAGACGGTGATCGCGGAAGCGAGTTCCGGCCGGCGAACCACGCGATGGAGTTCGTGCTGGACGAGGTGGTCGGGTTCGTCGTTGACCAGCGTGAGTTCGGCCGTGTCGGGGAGTGTCTCCTCGAGCAAGCGCGTCAGCGTCAGGCCCGCATAGCCCGCGCCGAGGACGACGACGTGCATATTTGACATAGGGACTCGAGCAGTATAGCGGTTCATGTCGCTGAAACGAATAGTCTCTATCAGCCAGCTAATCAAGCTCACTTGTTCTATTACAATTTTATTGGTAACGCTTAAGGAGTGACACCGCACAGTTGGGGGTGAACAGCATCACCCCGATATATGGGGTTGAACGCCTGTGGGCACGAACAGAGACATCTATGGACTGTCCAGATTGCAGCCACGACCGGACACGCGTCGTCGATACGGGCACGACCGACTCGATGACCGTTCGACGCCGACGCGAGTGCCAACGCTGTTCGTTCAGATTCACCACCTACGAGCGACCGGAGTGGGAAACCCTGCAGGTAAAGAAACGAGACGGACGCATCGAATCCTTCACCCAGTCTAAACTCCGGGCCGGCATCGAACGCGCAGTCGAAAAGCGCCCGGTCGACGACGACACCGTCACCGATCTTGTCGACCGAATCGAGACGCGCCTCCGAGACCGAGACACGCGGATCATCTCGGCGACGGCCATCGGCGATCTCACGTCACAGGAACTCCGATCCGTCGATAAAGTCGCCTACATCCGATTCGTCTCGGTCTACCGGGCCTTTTCCGACCCCGAGGAGTTCCTGCGCGAACTCGATGCCGTCCTCGAGGCCGAACACGACGATGCGTCCGGCAGCCAGGAGTCGGACACTACTCGACTAACACATGAGTCACACCGCACAGACGACGCTCAGTAACACGATTCGAACCGTACTGAATCGCGCACGCACCGACCACGAATCGACCCTCGACGACGACACCGTCGACGACCTCGTCACTGAAGCCGAACGCAGCCTCTACGAGGGCGCTGACGACGACGAAATCTACGAGGGAATCCTCCACGTCCTGACCGCCCGCATCGAACGCTACCCCGAATACAAACAGGTCGCCGCCAACGTCTTCCGCCAACAGTACTACCGCGAAGTCATCGGTGAGGACCTCGAGGGCTTCGACCTCGACCGCGCCTATCGCGACACCTTCCGCGAGAACATCGCCCGCGGCGTCGACCTCGGACTCCTCGATGACCGAATGGGCGACCTGTTCGACCTCGAGGAGCTTGCATCCTATCTCGAACCTGAGCGCGACGAGCACTTCGAATACATGGCGCTCGATACGCTGTATCAGCGCTACTTCCTCAAGACGGCCGACGGCGAGCGACTGGAACTCCCACAGGCCATGTGGATGCGCGTCGCGATGGGGCTTGCACTCGAGGAAGACGACCCACAGGCACGCACGAAGGAGTTCTACGACGTCCTCTCCCGCCTCGAGTTTACGCCGTCCTCGCCGACGCTCTTTCACAGCGGCACGGCCCACGCCCAGCTTTCCTCGTGTTATCTGACGACGATTCCGGACGATCTCGAGGGCATTTTCGACGCCTATCAGTCCCACGCCCAGCTCTCGAAGTGGAGCGGCGGCCTCGGCAACGACTGGACGAACGTCCGCGCGTCGGGCTCGCTCATCAGTTCGACCGGCGTCGAATCGACCGGCACGGTGCCGTTCCTTCGAATTTCGAACGATGTCACCGCGGCGATCAACCGCTCGGGCAAGCGCCGCGGGGCCGCCTGTGGCTACCTCGAGTGCTGGCACCTCGATTTCCCGTCGTTTATCGATCTGAAGCGAAACACAGGCGACGAGCGCCGCCGCACGCCGGATATGAACACGGCCGCCTGGATTCCGGACCTATTCATGAAGCGGGTTCGCGAGGGCGGCGAGTGGACGCTGTTCTCGCCCGACGAGGTGCCCGAACTCCACGAAACCTACGGCGCGGCGTTCGCCGAGACCTACCGCGAGTACGAGCAACTGGCCGACGAGGGCGAGTTGCGCCAGTACGAACGCGTCGATGCCCAAGATCTCTGGCGCAAGACGCTCACCCGCCTGTTCGAAACCGGCCACCCCTGGGTCACATTCAAAGACCCGTGTAACGTCCGCTCGCCACAGGACCACGAAGGCGTCGTCCACTCCTCAAATCTCTGTACCGAGATCACGCTCAACACGAGCCAGGACGAACACGCCGTCTGTAACTTAGGCAGCGTCAACCTCGAGACACATATCGACGATGGCCGCCTCGAGCGCGAGTACCTCGCCGACACCATCGAGACGGCGATGCGGATGCTCGACAACGTCATCGACCTCTGTTTCTACCCAACCGAGGAAGCCGCCGCGTCGAACGAACGCCACCGCCCGATAGGACTCGGCGTCCTCGGCTTCCACGAGGCGCTCATGGCCACGGACACGCCGATGGCAAGCGAGGACGCCCTCGAGCGTGCGAACCGCTGGCAGGAGTTCGTCTCCTATCACGCCCTGCTCAACTCCTCGAGACTCGCGAAAGAGCGCGGCGCGTACCCCTCCTACGAGGGCTCGAAGTGGGATCGCGGCCTGCTCCCACAGGACACCGTCGACGTCCTCGAGGAGGAACGCGGCCTCGAGATTCCGACCGACCGAGAGGAAACTCTCGACTGGTACGTTGTCCGCGAGCACATCGAGGAACACGGCATGCGCAATTCGAATACGATGGCGATTGCGCCGACGGCGACGATTTCGACGATCAACGGGACGACGCCCTCTATCGAGCCCCAGTACTCGAATCTCTACGTCAAATCGAACATGAGCGGCGACTTTACCGTGATCAACGACCGCCTCGTCGAAGACCTGCGCGAGCGCGACCGCTGGGACGACGAGATGGTCGACCGCATCAAGTTCCACGACGGCTCGATTCAGGAGATCGACGCCATCCCAGATGATGTTCAGGAACTGTACCGCTCTGCGTTCGAGATCGACCCGCGTCACCAGTTGCACCTGACCGCCGTTCGCCAGACGTGGATCGACCAGTCGATCTCGCACAACGTCTTCTTCCCCAGCACCGACGGCTCGCTGCTCGACGACATCTACCAGACGGCCTGGGAACTCGGCCTCAAAACCACCTACTACCTCCGGACGCTCGGGGCCTCCCAGATCGAGAAATCTACCCTCGACCTTGACGAGTACGGGAAAACGCAGCACCGCTCGAGCGAGGACGAGGTGGAGACGGACGACGCAGTCAAGACTGACGGCGGCGACGACAGCGAACTCTGTCGCGTCGAAGATCCGACCTGCGACGCCTGCCAGTAGCATCACCTGCACACAAACACGCTCTAATCACAGCTATGCCAGTCATCAACAACGACGACCAGCACGACCCGAACAAGATCCTCCCAATCGACTACGACTGGGCACGCGAGTACTACGAAGCCGGCGTTGCGAACAATTGGGTGCCCGAGGAGATTCCGATGCAAGACGACGTTCGCCAGTGGGAAGGCGACGCGCTCACCGCCGACGAGCGCCGCCTCGTCGAGTGGAACCTCGGCTTTTTCTCGACGGCCGAATCCCTGACCGCGAACAACATCGTCCTTGCACTCTACGAGTACGTCACCGCTCCCGAATGCCGACAGTACCTCCTGCGGCAAGCCTACGAGGAGGCGATTCACACAGATACGTTCATCTACTGCTGTGACTCGCTCGGCTTCGACCCCGACTACATGTACGGCATGTACGACCGCATCCCCTCAATCGAAGCGAAAGACGACTACGTCGTCGACCTCACCCGCGTCATCACTGAACCAGACTTTACACTCGAGACCGAGGCAGATCTCCGCGAGTTCCTGCGCGACGTGATCGGCTTCTACGTCATCATGGAGGGCATCTTCTTCTATGCCGGCTTCGCCATGATGCTCGGGCTGAAACGCCAGAACAAGATGGTCGGCATCGGCCAGCAGTTCGAGTACATCCTGCGCGATGAATCGCTCCACGTGGGCTTCGGTGTCGACCTCGTTGAGCAGATCCGCACCGAAAACCCCGACGTCTGGACCGACGAGTTCGGCGAAGACATGGTCGACCTCATCACCGAGGCTGTCGAACTCGAGAAGCGCTACGCCACCGAAGCCTGCCCGGACGAGATGCTCGGGATGGGACCAGCGCAGTTCGCAGAGTACGTCGAACACATCGCGGATCGACGACTCGAGCAACTCGACTTGCCCACACAGTACGAGACGGAGAATCCGTTCCCGTGGATGTCCGAGCAGGTCGACCTGAACAAAGAGAAGAACTTCTTCGAGACACAGGTCACGGAGTACCAGAGCGGCGGATCGCTGGACTGGTAACGAGCAGAAAAACGACCGACTGTCGATTAGAACAGGTGGTCGTCTTCGTCCTCGAGCAGGCGTGCGGGGCCGCCGACGTCCCAGATCGTCGTCGAGACGCCACAGTCCGAAATCTCTTCTTCGACGCGCTCGGCGTGTTCCTCGGTGGTGTTGACGTAGACGCTCGCGCCGGTGTCCGTCGAGAAGTAGACCGGAATGTCCTCTTCTTCGCGCAGTTCGCGCACGCGATTGAAGATGGCAAGCGTCGCTGGCTGCCAGTAGACCCAGCCTTCGGGGCCGGTCATCGTTGTCGCGGCGAGCGAGAGCGAGTCGTGTTCGGCGAGTTCGAACACCGAATCAAATTCGTCGTTCCGAAGCGCATCGCGCATCTTCGCGATCTGGCCGTGGATGTGGGCGTTTCGCGCCTGGAACATGTGGCTGTCGGCGGCCTCGTCGTGGGCATCCTCGGTCTCTTTGTGGTACGGCACGAGCCCGACGATGATCTTCATGTCTTCGTGGAGATTACTCGGCACTCGCCGGGAAACGCAGTCGTCGTCGTTCATCCCCGTATGCAACTGCGAGAACGCACCCGTGACGGAACGGGCCGCAGACGCCGAGCCGACGCGCGCAATCGTCGAAATCTCCTGTTTCGAGGCATCGAGTTCCGCTGCCTCCGCGAGCGCCATCGCCGCGGCCGCAAAGCCCGACGACGACGAGCCAAGCCCGACGTTCGTCGGGAAACTGTTCTCGCTCTCGAGACGCACCGGATACACCGTGTGGGCGGCGTCGGATTTCGAGCGCGCTTTCTCGACGACGGCCTCGACCCGTTCGGCCGCGCGGCCCTCGAGTTCCTCGCCGTCGACGACGAAGGTGTCCTCGTCGTAGTCCATCGAGAACTCGACGGTCGTCCGCGTGTGACTCGGTGCCGTACAGACACTGATGCTGTCGTGGTATGGCAGTCGTTCGATATCGTCGCGCATCCCGTGGTATTTTACGAGACCCTGAATCGGGTGGGCCATCGCCGTCGCTTTCATACCGTGACACGGGTGTGATGATTGTATAAAGCTCACGGCATCTGTTCAGTAACGCGATACTGTACAGCATCTTGACACAAAGAAGAGAGCGTGAATCCGAACGCTGAAACGCCGACCATCCAATGATCCACCTATGGGAACCCCACGCGAGACGCGCGAGGAACAAGCCGAAACGGTCATTGACCGCCTCGAAGAGGCCTATCCCGACTCGACAATTTCGCTTCGCTATTCGAATCGCCTCGAGTTGCTGATCGCGGTGATCCTCTCGGCACAGTGTACCGACGAACGGGTGAACAAAGAGACGGAACACCTCTTCGAGAAGTACGACGGCGCGGAGGACTACGCGAACGCACCGCAGGAGGAACTCGCTGAGGACCTGAGTTCGATCACGTACTACAACAGCAAAGCGGAGTACATCCGCACCTCCTGTGAGTTGATTCTCGAGGAGCACGACGGGGAGGTCCCCGACACGATGGACGAACTGACGGAACTGTCGGGCGTCGGCCGGAAGACGGCCAACGTGGTGCTTCAGCACGGCCACGACGTCGTCGAGGGAATCGTCGTTGACACGCACGTCCAACGCCTCTCGCGTCGACTCGGCCTCACCGAGGAACAGTATCCAGAACAGATCGAACAGGATCTGATGACAATCGTTCCTGAAGGCTACTGGCAGCAGTTTACGCACCTCTGTATCGACCACGGCCGGGCAACCTGCAGCGCGCAAAATCCCGACTGTAGTGATTGCGTGCTCGCCGATATCTGTCCCTCCGAGAAAGGCGATTCGGAGATCGACCTCGCATCCGGCGACGCCTGGTAAAAGCGGTGATACTCGAGTGCCGACCCTCGCAAGCCCAACCCCTTTTGAGCGATCACTGGTACCTCCAGATGGGATCACTATGTCTAACAACACTGATGAGACTGGCAAGGACGAACACGGGCGAGACGTCGAACTCGAGCACGAGAAAACCGACAAGGACGACGACGAGGACGACAACGAGGAACTCACCGAGGAGGAACAAGAAGCACGCGAAGAGCACCAGGAAGAACAGCGCCGACAGGATATCGAACACAAATCCGACGAGCGCGAGAACGACGCCCTCGAGAATACGAACCCGAACCACCACCGGGACGAAGAGCCGTATAACAGCTAACGCCAGAACGTCGGCTGGTCCGTGCGGTGGCCTGTCGTCACGCTGCGCCCATCGCTTTTTGTCAATCGGTTCGAGAGGCACCCACTCACTTATGCGTCCGACTCGAGGGCGTCCTCCGGAACGGCAAGCGTCGAGAGCGCGTCCGTCGCAGAAACGGTAACAGCCCCATCGACAGCAATCGTCGTGCATTCTTGCTCGTCGGCGACGACCTGAATCGGCCCCTCGTCGCGTTCGACGGTAAGCCGGACGCCGTCGTCGGGGAGCACCCACCGACTGGTTTTGGTAACGAAGGGAGCAATCGGTGTCACAGCGACGGCGTCGATAGCCGCAGACAGCTGTGGAGCCTCGAGTGTGCTGGCGTAGCCGTGGCTGCCGGCAGGTGTCGAGACGACGACGCCGTCGGCGCGAAATGAGGCGACGGTATCGCCCCGGCTTCGGACAGCGAACTCCGAGATGCGTGCGGGTTCATCAGTCACGAGCGTCACGTCGAACAGTGCCTGTTCGATTCCGAGAGCGGTCCCATCTCCGTCAACGATTTCAGCCGAAAGCACGGGGTGAGTGACTTCGCGTGCGCCACCGTCAAAAACGACTGGAAGCACGGCGGGGACGTACTCGCGAGCGACGGTTTCGATGCCGGAGACGTCGCCAACTGGCAGGACGGGGCGGGAAAGCGGAGAACGTGCAACCGCCGACAGCGCGCCCTCGCCCTCGGCGATCAGCAGGTCGAGGTCGGCATCCTGCAGGGTCTCGAGGTTCCCACGGATACACTCGAGTCCCTGCGGACAGTCGGTACCGGAAACGAGGGTTGCAACCGCGCTGGCGTGGTCGCTCTCGGGTGCGTCGCAATCGACGACACCGACGGCGAACTCGTCGCGCCCACTCCACGCGGCATCCATAGCCGGTCTTTCACACGGCCCGCTCAAAAGCATACGGTTGTGCGCCGATGCGCACTGGCGACTCGCCGAACATGGCAGGCAAGAATCGACACGACAAACTGAATCTTTTTTACCCCGGTCGCTCTCGGAGGATGTATGCGGGAGACGCTTGCCGAATGGCGGCCGGCCGTCGACGAGGCGATTGCAGACCTCGTCCCACGGGAGATCGACGACGAACACCTCGAGACGTTCTTCGGCGAGCCAACGTACGAGTACGACTCAGCAGGGATACAGCGGGCGCTTTCTGACCCGCTCTGGGAACTGCTCGACCGGGGCGGGAAACGCTGGCGTGCCGTGCTCTTTTTGGTCTTCGTCGAGGGCTTCGGCGAAGATCCCGAAGAGTACCTGCACTACGCCTGTATCCCCGAGGTTTTGCACAACGGAACGATCATCGTCGACGACGTCGAAGACGAGGCGACCAAACGCCGGGGCGAACCAGCATTGCATCACATCTACGATCAGGACGTTGCCTTAAACGCCGGCAACGCGATGTACTTCCTGCCGCTCAAGTTGCTCACCCAGACGCAAGCCGACCTCCCCGCCGAGCAACGCCTCGCCGCCTACGAGATGCTCATGGACGAACTCAACCGCACCCACCTCGGCCAGGGGATGGACATCTACTGGCACAACGAACACGAGGTCGACATTACGACCGACCAGTACCTCGAGATGTGTGCGTGCAAAACCGGCTGTCTCGGCCGGATCGTCGCCCGACTCGCAGCTATCCTGACGGATCAGCCTGCCGATGTCGAGCAGGCACTGGCCACCTACGCCGAACTGACCGCCGTCGCGTTCCAGATCGGCGACGACATCTTAGACGTCGAAAACTCACTTGGCCGCGCCGGCGACTTCGGCAAGGAGTTCGGCAACGACGTTCGCGAGGGCAAAAAGACGCTGCTGGTCATCCACGCGCTGTCCGAAAGCAACCCTGAAACTGCAGACCGGCTTCGGGACATCCTGTCGGCCGACACCAACACCGAGGACGACATTCTCGAGGCACTGGCGATTCTCGAGGAGACTGACAGCGTCGAGTACGCCCGCGAGCGCGCCCTCGATATCGCCGCGACTGCGTGTGCAGAACTCGATACCCTTCCACTTGATGACGAGACGGATCGCAAACTTCGGGAGTTTACCGAGTTCGTGATCGACCGCGACGTCTGAGACAGTCCAATGACTCCCGGAACGTCCACAACGACCGACTCCGATCCCACCTCGAGCGACCAGCGTCGACTGCTTGGGTACGGTCTCGCTGCAATCATCGCCGTCACTGCACTGAGTGCGGGCGCTGGCTACGCGGTGCAGGCGTGGACCGGCCTCGAGGAAACAACGATTCTCGCGATGCCGGTCGCGATCTCACCAGGGTCGTTCGCGCTCTATGGCGCGGTCGTCAGCGCGACCTTTCTTGTCACGCTCGCGCTCGTCTTTTATACCGTCTCAATGCTCGAGCGTTCGGACGAGTTCGAACTCGAGTAAGCCCAAGACGCGAGGTTACTCGTCGTCGACGTGGCCTGCGATTTCGTCGACGACCTCGGGATTGCGAAGCGTCGACGTGTCGCCCAGATCGTTGCCGCTTGCGATATCCTCGAGGAGGCGGCGCATAATCTTACCCGAGCGGGTTTTGGGTAGTTCGGGCGTGAAGACCACGCTCTCGGGGCGAGCAATCGGGCCGATGCCGTCTTCGACTGATTCGACGATTCGCTCGCGCATGGACTCGGTTGCCTCTTGGCCGTCCTCTAAGATGACGTAGGTGTAGACGGCTTCGCCTTTGACGTCGTGGTCGCCGCCGACGACGGCGGCTTCGGCGACGCCGGAGACGCCGACGACGGCCGATTCGATCTCCATGGTTCCGAGGCGGTGCCCGGAGACGTTGATCACGTCGTCGACGCGGCCCAAGATCGTAATGTAGCCGTCGTCGTCGATCTTCGCACCGTCTTCGGGGAAGTAGACCCACTCGTCGCTATCGGGGTCGGAGTACTCCTGCCAGTACTCCTCGAGGAATCGGTCGTCATTGTTGTACAGCGTTCGGAGCATGCCCGGCCACGGCTTATTGACTGTGACGTAGCCCGCTTTGCCGGCCTCGACTTCCTGGCCTGCTGCGTCGACGACCTGTGCGTCGATGCCCGGTAGCGGCGGCCCTGCAGTGCCGGGTTTCATCGTGGTGAGCGCCGGCAGCGTCGTGATCATCATGCCGCCGGTTTCGGTCTGCCACCAGGTGTCGACGATGGGGCACTCCTCGTTGCCGATGTGCGTGTAGTACCACTTCCATGCGCGCGGATTGATTGGCTCGCCGACGGTGCCAAGGAGGCGCAGCGAGGACAGGTCGTGTTCGGCGGGGAACTGCTCGCCCCACTTCATGAACGAGCGGATTGCGGTTGGAGCGGTGTAGAAGATATCGACGCGATTGCGCTCGATGATCTCCCAGAGACGGTCGCGCTCGGGGTAATCCGGCGTGCCCTCGTACATCATCGTCGTTGTTCCCAGCGCGAGCGGCCCGTAGACGATGTAGGAATGGCCAGTGATCCAGCCGATATCGGCCGCACACCAGTAGGTGTCTTCGGGTTTGATGTCGAGAACAGCGTGGCTCGTCCAGGCCGCATAGGAGAGGTACCCGCCCGTGGTGTGTTTGACGCCTTTCGGCTCGCCTGTCGTCCCCGACGTGTACATCAGGAACAGCATGTCTTCTGCGTCACGAGAGACTGGCTCAACAGATGCGCCCGCGTGCTCCTCGACGAGGTCGCCGTAGTCGTGGGCGTTACTGCCGAGGAAGTGCGTGAGTTCGTCGCCAAGCCGGTCGACGACAACGCTCGTCACGTCGTGGTCGACCCCACGCAGACCCTTGTCTGCCTTTTCTTTGTGGTTCAGGGCATCGCCGCGGCGATAGTAGCCGTCGCAGGTAACGAGATACTCACTCTCGGCGGCGTTCATCCGCGTCGCGAGTGCATCCGCGGAGAAGCCCGCAAAGACGACGCTGTGTGGCGCGCCAATTCGCGCACACGCGAGCATCGCAATCGGCAACTCGGGGATCATCGGCATGTACAGCGTCACAACGTCGTCTTCTTCGACGCCAAGGTCCCGAAGACTTGCTGCGAAGGCTTCGACTTCGTTCAGTAACTCGCCGTAGGTGTACGTGCGCGTCTCGCCCAGTTCACCCTCCCACTGGATCGCCGCACGATTTTTCGCGCCATCCTCGACGTGACGATCCAAACAGTTCGCGGACGCATTCAACTCTCCGCCCGTAAACCACTCGTAGAACGGCTCGTCGTCATCCTCGAGGACGGTGTCATACTCACTGTCCCACGACAGCAGGTCGGCTGCCTGTTCCCAGCACTCGGGCCACTCCTCTTCGAACGTCTCGTAGATTTCCTCGTCCCTGACGTTCGCCTGTTCGACGAACGACTCGGGCGGATCGAACGCGTCCTGTTCCTCGAGTCGTGCCTCGAGTTCTCCGTCGGCGTCACTGTCGGGGTCGTCACTCATAACAACTGAAATTATCGACCATTATCGGGATAAACGTTCCCCCGAGAAATTGGAATCGCCTCGAGTACGGCGATTTTCGGACGGGGATGTCGAGTTAGGTGCGTGGGTGCTCGAGGTCGACGTCGACTTTGTCGAATGCCCAGTCGATATCGGCGAGGTTGCGCGGCGTTTCCGAGAGGCCAGCACGGCTGACGGCCTCGAGTGTGCGATTGTGTGCGGCGGGGGTAAACGGCGCAGCGGCCATGATCCGTGCGACGTCGGCCCGTGGGATCGATCCGGCGACGGAGTCGCCGCCCTCGCCGACGACGAGGTCGCCCCGCGGGGGTGCGTCGGTGAGTGTGCCCGGCCGGACGATTGTATACGACAGGCCGGATCGCCGGAGCGCGCTCTCAGCATCCTGTTTCGCTCGCAGTGAGCCCCGGATGAGGAGGCGGGCCGGAAGCGAAAGGCCGCGTTTCGAGCTGCCGACGCCGATTGCGCTCTCGAAGACGAAATGCGAGACGTCGGATGCCAGCGCAGCCGTCACGAGGTTGATGACACCGGTTCGGTCGACCAGTTTGCTGCCGGTAACGTGTCGATAGCTTGGCGGCGTCCCAACTGTACAGTAGACGATATCGCAGTCCTCGACAGCAGTCACGGCATCGCGCGGTTCGAAAAAGTCAGCGACGACCACCTCGTCTGCGCCGTGGCGCTCGAGGGTTTCGACGGTCGCATACGAGCGGGTGGTCCCGCGGACAGTCAGGTCGGTCGGTCGCAAGACAGAGAGGAGTTCGATGCCCGTTCGGCCGCTTGCGCCCGCGAGAAGGACGCGTTTCGACTCCGCAGATGGTCCAGCGCCAGTTTCAGTCATCGAACCGGCTACTTCATCGCGACGGATAACTGTACAGCCAGCACTCTCGGATGCTGGATACGCACCGCCAGACTGCCAGTCGTGGCGGTCTCGAGATTACTCCGGTGATTGCAGTCGCTTCGTCGTCTGGACGAGCGGATGCCGTGCGTAATCGACAACGTCGATATCTGCAATCGACTCGAGACCTTCCTTTTTCGCCGTTCTGGCCATTCCAAGGTCGACCGGCGAGTCGATGACGATCACGTAGGCGTCCATCTCGTCGATTTTGAGGCGATCCGCTGCGAGGACGCGATGGTGGCCATCTGCCAACAGCAACGAGCCAGCGTTGTCGATGACGACGAGCGGTTCGGCCAGTCCACGCTCGAGTTCGTACTGTCTCCCTTCGAGTTCGTCGGCGTAGACGCGCCCCTGTGTCGGCGTCAGTTCAGGCAGTGGCACCGTCCGACGGGACTGCTCGAGTGAAATATCGTGAATCTGCTCGAGCGTGCGCATGAGTTTGCCCACCTTTTCGGGCGTGGCGCGTTCGATCTGGCTGCGGATCACGTCGGCGTTCGAGATGATGCCGACGAGGTTGCCCGCGTCGTCGACGACAGGGAGTTTCTGGATGCCAGACCGGAGAATAACACGTGCTGCTTCGGTCACTTTCATCTCGGGATGGGCAACGAGTAAATCGGTCGTCATCACCCTGAAAATCGGGTCGTTGTCGTCGGCTAACAGGAGATCGCGGGCGCTGACAAAGCCCTCGACGCGGCGGCGCTCACAGACTGGAAAGCCGCTGTGTTTGTCACTCTCGGCGATTCTGGCCGCGACGTCGCCGACGGTCGCATCGGGCGAGACCGTCACCACGTCGCGCGTCATGTACTCTTCTACTCGTGGTTTTCGCCCATCTGATACGACCTCTTCCATACACACCCTAACAGGCCCGGGCGCAAAAGTACTGGTATCGGAGCCACAGACAGTTAGTGGCGACTATCGAGTGAATTCACGGAGTGTCATCGCGTGCAGCGGGGAGCGTAAACGAGAACGTCGACCCCTCGCCCGGTTCGGACTCGACCCAGATATCGCCGCCGACAGACTCGCTTCGCGAGCCTGCCGAGCTCGAGTTCGCTTCGCTCGCTCGACCGCCGTGACGCTCGACAATGCGCTTACAGAGCGCGAGGCCGATCCCCGTCCCCGAGTGTTCGTCTTGGGCGTGTAGGCTCTGGAATAGTTCGAAGACACGGTCTCTGTTATCTGGGTCGATGCCGATTCCATTGTCGGAGACCGAGACGAGTACCTCGGATCCGTTCTGCACACCCGAAATCGCTACCCGTGGCTGGCCGTCGTCGCTGTACTCGATTGCGTTCGACAGCAGGTTCTGGAATACCTGACGCAACTGCCCTGGATCGCCTTCAACACGAGGGAGCGACTCGGCCGTGATTGTGGCATCGCTCTCGTCGATTTTCATCTCGAGGTCCCGGCGAACATCCGCGAGAACGGCGTCCAGATCGACCGGCTCGAAGGGATCACCATGCGTTTCGACCCGCGAATACACGAGCAGTCCTTCGATCATGTTGCGCATCCGGTCGGCACCGTCGATGGCAAACTCGAGGAATTCCTCGCCGTCCTCGTCAAACTCGTCCGCGTAGCGGCGCTCGATCAACTTGAGATAGCTCGTCACCATCCGCAACGGCTCTTGTAAGTCATGTGAGGCGGCGTAGGCGAACTGTTCGAGGCGCTTGTTGGATTCTGCAAGTTGTCGCTCGAAGCGCTTGCGCTCGGTGATATCAGCCAGTGCACCGGGGAACGTGACTGGATTTCCGTCGTCGTCACATTCGACGTGACCGCGCGCGACGACCCACCGAAGTTCGCCGTCAGCGTCCCACACCCGGTACTCTGCTTCGTACTCCTCGCCAGAGTCGATGGCGTCCTCGATCTGCTGTCTGACTCGCTCGCGGTCCTCATCGTGGATAGCCGAGATGAACTCCTCCAGTGAGACTCCCTCGGCAGCCGCGTCGGGATCGATTCCGAACTTCGTGGCGAACGACGCACTCGTGACCATTCGATCATCGGGAATATGCCACTCCCAGGTTCCAACAGCGCCGGCTTCGGCCGCCGCCTCCAGTCGCTCTTTGGCATCCTCGAGATAGCGCTCGCGTTCGACCCGCTCGGTGACGTCGTTCGCCGCACCCAACCATCCAGTGAGTTCGCCATCGGAATCCACGAGCGGTGTGGCACGCAAGACGATCCAGGCGACGGTGCCGTCTTCACGAACGACTCGGTGTTCTAGCTCGAGGCTGCGTTTCGTGCGAATGGCTTCGTCAATGACATCTTGAACCTGTGGCTGGTCTTCGGGTGGAACGTACTGTTCAACCCATGACGGCTCTTGCTCGTCGGTGTCAGCGAGGAAATCCGACCCCTCCAAACTGTGCATCTCGCTCCAATCCGCGTTCGTACTGAATACCACGTCAGACGTGGTGGTAACCAGTGCGCGAAAGCGTTCTTCGCTCTGGCGCAGTTGTTCGTACGCCTCTTGCTTTGCCTCTTGGAGCAACTCCTGGCCACGCAGTACGATGTCAGATGCGAGCCGCGAATCCGCCGTGTCTGGATCCTGTAGCAGTTCCTGCTCGCCCTCCGCCTGGAGCTCTTGGACGATTGGAGTGATGTCCTCAACGCTGTGTACGATATAATCGAGTTCACCAGTCGTATCAAACACCGGCGAATTGATCGGAGTCCACCACCGCTCCTCGAACTCGTTGCTTCCGGACTCGCGGTCAGGGATCGGATAGTGCGTCACCGACATGGTGTCCGCTTCCCCAGTCTCTGCGACCCTATCGAGAGACTCGCGCAGGTTTCCAGTACCCTCGGCCGGATCGTCGGGGTTGTTCGGGAAGATTTCGAACAGGGTCTTCCCTATCATCTCCGCTCGCTCGGTCATCGTCGCGTCCAGATACGCATCGCTTACGGCGACGATTTCGTAGTCGTCAGGTTGGACGATGAGATAGTTGCCGGGCACGTTCTCGAACAGTCGACGAAAGGTCGCTTCAGTGGCGTCCGTTTTCGCCTGTTCGCGGTCATCAACTTCGCGAACGAGTCCGACTGTTTCCTGTGTGGTCTCACCCGTCTCGAGTACGTTCACCCGAACGTCACAACGAATCCGTTCCCCCTCGGCGGTCTCGATGGTGACCTCAAGGACCGTGCTGTCGGCGGCGGCGGTCGCTCGCAGACGGTCGATTTCCTGGCTGATCGTCGCACTGTTGTCTCCGAAAAGCACGGATACGTGCTCTCCGAGCAGTTCCGTACGTGTGTACCCGGTTGTCTCGAGGAGGGTGTCGTTGACCGAGACGAGGCAATTCTCAGCGTCGAGTCGATACATGCCGTCGTCAATCGTATTGATGAGGCTGCGATAGTGCTTGCGGGCCTCGATATCGTCCGTCTCTCCCCAGAAGGACCGTTCAGAAGCCCCGTCCCGTTCACACATATACACGTTGAAGCCTTCTGCCCGGATAAGTACCGTGCTTAGACACTTTCTGTCGTGATCAAAGAGATGAAATTGAGCAACCGATAGTCGCTGTTGAAAGTCACTGCACACCTGATCGCAGGATCGGTTACGATCAGTGTGGAAATCGTTTCAGTTGGTACGATCAGTCCTCGAGCGTGAACAACCACTCGCTGGTCTGGCTATAGGTCCCAACCGGCGTGCCCGGGTGCGTCCGGATTGCCTCGAAAAAGCGGTTCGTGATGACTTCCTCGACGACGCTGACAATCGATTCAACCTCGTCCTCGTCATCAGCACTGGCGAGAATGCCAATCTCGAGTTGTGCGCCGGCCATATCGGCGTGGCCGCCTGCGCTTCCGATTCGGTCGAACGCATCGCGAAGCGTCTCGCCGAGGTCGATATCGGTCGCCCGCGAGCGCGCCGAGCAAAACGCCATCTCGTCGCGAAAGCCAAAGACGAGCGTCGTATCGACGCCGTCCATCGCGAGTAACTGGTCTGCCGCCTGTGGAAGAGCATCCCGGCTACTGAGTTGCCCAACGCTTGCGACAGCAACCGCCCCTCGCTGTTCGCGGTTCTTGATTGCTCGCGCAATCGTCTCGAGTGTGTCGCCTTCGATTGTCGGCTGTTCGATCTGATCGAGCAACGATGTATCCGCATAGGGCCACAGCACCGATGCCGCACGGAAATCCGCCGGGGCGACTTCCCGCGTGAAATCGCTCGTATCGATCCGAATGCCGTACAACAGGGCCGTCGCTGTCGCCCGGTCGAACGGTAGATCGAACTGCTCGAGGTACTCCGTCAAAATCGTACTCGTTGCCCCGACTTGCTCGCGGAGTTCGACGAACGTCCCCGGAACCGGCCCTCTCGGCGGGTGGTGGTCAATGACGACATCCACCTCGAGGTCGGTCGGCAACCCGTCGTTGATCCCCGGCCGCGAGTGGTCAATCAATGCAAACGAGCCATACGCCTCGAGTGAGTCCGCCGGGGACAGGTTACGAAGGGAGAGGTCGAGCAAGTTGACCATCGCCCGGTTCTCCTGATGGGAAATTTCCCCGAAGTAACAGGCCTCGGCCTCGAGACCCATGGATTCGGCAATATCTACGAGTGCAACGGCACTCGCAATCGCATCAGGATCCGGATTGTCGTGCATGACGACCGCGAGCGGGCCGTCAATTGTGCGCAGATGATAGCGAAGTCCGATGGCGGTGTTGGCCTGTGGACTCGCCGTTTCGGCCAGTACCTGTTCGACGAGTGCACCCTCAGCATCGACGACTGCATCAGCATACTCGTCGAACGCCCGCCGGTCGTGACTCGCTGAATTGCCACCCGCGTAGGCGACGATAGACGCCCCCGGGAACGTCGCGCGGGCACGCTCGAGGATCACCCGATTCGTGTCGGTTCGATCACCGCCGACGAAGAGCACATCCGGCGACTCGAGTGCGTCGAGGACGTCGCTCGCGGTGGGATCACCAGACCGTGCGGGAATACTCTCATCGCGAAGCGCCTCAACGACGCTCTCGTCGGTCGTAATGACCAGCAGCCGATCATCACTGTCTGCTGCGGCCTCGAGCCGTTCGACGACCTGGCGACCGACAGTCCCGCACCCGAGTACGAGCCGGAAAACCATGTACCGCCGCTTGCAACGCCGTCGGGTAAAAACTACCGGGTTGCGCTTTCTCGATGCGATGGCTCAGGTGCGAACGCAGAGACACAAAATCAGCAGTGCGAACGAACAACAGGCGACTGGCGATCAGATGATCGCTGCAGCCGCGTCGATTGCGACGTCAACGACCGGTCCGAAGCCGGGCAACAACAAGACCGTCATGACGGCCGCGAAGATGATGGCGGCGTACAGCCCCGTTGGCTGTCCCAGCGAATCACGGTCGACGACTGGGTCTTCGATCCAGACCGCCTTGACCAGCCGCGAGTAGTAGTACAGCGAGAGTGCGCTGTTGACCACCAGTGCGGCGGCGACGACGAGCAATCCTGCCTCGAGTGCGCCGGTAAAGAGGAAGTACTTGCTCCAGAAGCCGCCAAACGGCGGGATTCCGGCCAGACTGAACATGAACACGGCCAGTGCCACACAGGCGAGTGGTGCCTGTCGTGCGAGGCCGTTGTAGTCCTCGAACGTGCGCCCGACGCCCCAGTACTCCGCGAGGGCGACGAACAGGAATGCACCGGTGTTCATGAAGCCATAGACCAGCAGGTGCATCATTGCCGCACCCATGACGAGTTCGCCCCCGTCGGCCGTCAGTCCGGCGAGGCCGATCAGGGCGTAGCCGGCGTGGCCAATCGAGGAGTACGCGAGCATCCGCTTGACGTTTTGCTGGGTTGCCGCAGCGAAGTTCCCGACTGTCATCGTCACAATCGCGAGCACGATAAAGGCGAGCGTCCAGTCGACACCGATGACGTCACCCGTGATCTCGAGTGGGAACGCGGTCGTGAACACGCGGAACGCGATCACGAAGCCGGCTGCCTTCGAGGCCGAGGAGAGGAACGCCGAAATCGGTGCCGGCGCGCCCTCGTAGGCCTCGGGTGCCCAGAAGTGGAACGGAACGCTCGCGGTCTTGAACGCGAAGCCACCGATCAGCATCAGGATACCAAGTCCCAGCAGGCCGCCGTACGGATCAACGTCGCCGCCGGCGAGTTCGTCGGCAATCAAGTCGAGTTGCATGACGCCGGTTGCGCCGTAGACCAGCGAAATTCCGTAGAGGAAAATCGCCGAGGACACCGCGCCGATCAGGAAGTACTTCAAACCACCTTCGACGCTGCCGCGATTGTCCTTCAGAATCGAGACGAGCGCGTACGACGGCAGGCTCGCCAACTCGAGTGCGATGAAGATCGTCACGAGGCTGTTGGCGGCCGCCATCAGCGACATCCCGGTCGCCGCAAGCACCAGCAGTGAGTAGTACTCTGCCTGGTGAGCGTGGCCGTCCATGTAGTCGTAGCTCGCGACGGCCACCAGCGCGGTGACGACCGCGACGATGATCATGAAGAACAGCGCGAGCTGGTCGACGACGAACAGGCCGTCGCCGACGAAGGCGTTCCCGCCGTCGAACAGCGTGATAACGCCGTGTCCGTTCTCCATGCCGGGCGCGCCGACGCCGGCGACGGTAAACCAGACGGCAACGCCGAGCGACGCGAGCGCGCCGGCGGTCGCCGTTCCCGCGAGTATCTCGCGGCTCATCGACCGCCGCGAGAGACTGTCGAGGAGGAACAGGAATATCGCCGTCCCTGCGAGGATCAGTGCCGGTGCGAGGCCGGCCCACGCGGGCAGGTCGAACACCGCCATTACAGTTCACCTCCGGTTGCGCTCTCGAGGAGCGGATCGACTGCGTCGGTAATCATCTCGAAGATCAGATCAGGCGCGACACCCAGGGCGATGATGAGCCCGAGCAAGACGAACATCGGGGCGACATCGTGCAGTGGGGCGCGACTGACTTCGTAGTCGGTTTCTAGGTGATACGGGCCGAAGACGGCGCGCTGGAGTGCAAACAGCAGGTAGCCAGCGACGATGACGATGCCGAACATCGCCAGTGCCGTAAAGATCGGCGCGTAGGTGAGCAGGTCCGAGCCGAACGCGCCGAAGAAGATGAAGTACTCGGCGGCGAACCCGCTCATCAGCGGCAGTCCCATGTAACCGAAGGCGCCGGCGATGAGGATGCCGACGGCGACCGGCATGCGGTCTGCCATCCCGGACATATCGGTGACCATCCGGGTGTGGGTGGCGTTGTAGATCACGCCGACGGCCATGAACATCAGCCCCGAAATGAGGCCGTGTGAGACCATCTGGAACGTTGCGCCGCCGACGCCGAACTGCGTGAACGCGATCAGGCCGAGGATGACGTAGCCCATCGACGACACGGAGGAGTAGGCGACGATCCGTTTGAGGTCCGTCTGTGCGAGTGCGAGCATCGCGCCGTAGATGACGCTGATGACCGCGATTGTGGCAATCGGGATCACGAACGGTTCGATGATCTCCGTTGGGAACATCGTGAAGTTGAATCGGAGCAGTGCGTAGGTCCCCATCTTCAGCAACACACCGGCAAGCAGCACCGACGCGGGCGTCGGTGCCTCGACGTGAGCGTCAGGCAGCCAGGTGTGGAACGGCACGATTGGCACCTTCACGGCGAATCCGAGGAACATCGCGACGAAGACGACCGACGCGAGCGTCGTACCATCAACGCCGAGGAAGCCATCGGGACCGCCGTTGAGCATCGCATCCGTGATCTCCGGCAGCGCAAAGCTCGAGACGTCGAGTCCGAACACGAGCGCGATGAACGCACCGAACATCACGAGCGAGGCGACGTTCGTGTAGACGAAGAACTTGATCGCCGCGTACTTCCGGCGCGGGCCGCCCCAGATCCCGATCAGCAGATACATCGGGATCAGGACTGCCTCCCAGAAGATGAACCAGACGAAGAAGTCAAGCGCCGTGAAGACGCCGATCAGATTCGCCTCGATAAAGAGCACGAGCCCGTAGAACTGGGATTCGCGCTCGTCAATCGGCGTCCACGAACTCATGATCGCAAGCGACGTCAGCACCGTCGTCAGCACGACCAGCGGCAGGCTAATGCCGTCCAGCCCGACGAACCACGAAATCGAGTAGTCCGCGAGTTGGATCCACTCTAACTGGGACTCGAAGGCGAGTTCGCCATCGAGCAAGGCGTTGCCGCTGCCGTCGAACGCCGTGAACATCCACAGGCTGAGTGCAGCAGGCACCAGGCTGATCGCAAACGCTAGTTTCCCCGCGATACGATTCGGCGCGAGGAACGTCACGAGCGCGCCGAGTAGTGCCACTCCAATCAGTGCTTCAATCATCATAGGAACCACCCCCCACTAATGCCGAGGAGAAGCAGTAAGCCGATAAAGCCGGCTACGAGCAGGGCCGCGTAGTTCGTCACGAGTCCGGTCTGCAACCGAGTCATCCGTTCGCTCCCCAGCAGGCTCGCCGTCGACGTCCCGTTGACGACGCCGTCAATTGCCGTCTGGTCGAACCGATCCGCCGCTCGAGCGAGCGGCAACGTCAGGCCCTCTGCGAGCCAGACCTGGTACTCGTCCTGGTAGTAGTTCGACTCGAGCGTTTCGCGAACGCTGCCGAGTCGCTCTTTGTGGCGGACGGGCTCTGGAACGTTGTAGAGTTTCCAGGCCACGCCAGCGCCGGAGAAGGCAAGCAGCAAGGAGAGCCCAGCCGCGACCAGGACCGTGGTCTCTTCCGTGCCGATGTAGTCGGTGTTGTAGACCGGATCGTCACCGCTGAAGAGTGTCTCCGAGTAGGCGGCGTACGTCGCGTCGCCGACGCCACCTTCCAGCCAACTCTGGAGGAACGTAATGTCGACGTTGGCGAGTTTAGCGACCGGCGCGAGGTTTGCCGCACCCGCGACGAGCGCGAGGACGCCAAGTACGATCAGCGGTGCTTTGATCGACCAGCCGACGGGATGTGGGTTCTCGGCCGTCTCGGATCGCGGCTCACCGTGGAAGGTCAAGAAGACCATCCGGAAGGTGTAGAAGCCGGTAAAGAAGACGGCGACGAGACCCATCGCGTAGGCGGCCATAATCACGGGTTCTTCGAGGCCGACGATCAGGGCGTCGTACAGGATTTCGTCCTTGGACCAGAAGCCCGAGAACGGGATGATGCCCGCGAGTGCGAGTGCGCCCGCGAGGAACGTGTAGTAGGTGACGGGCGCTTTGTCCTTGAGCCCGCCCATCTTCCACATGTCCTGTTCGTGGTGCATGATGACGATGACGGCACCGGCACCCAGGAACAGCAAGGCCTTGAAGAAGGCGTGGTTCATGAGGTGGAAGACCCCGGCGACGTAGCCGCCGACGCCGAGACCGAGCATCATGAACCCGTACTGGGAAATCGTCGAGTACGCCAGTACCTGTTTGATGTCGTCTTTGACGACGCCCATCGTGGCGGCGAACAGTGCTGTGAAGCCACCGATGAACGCGATAATCGCGAGGGTTGTCGGGCTGAGTGCGTAGTAGCCGAACATCCGCGCGACGAGGTAGACACCGGCTGCGACCATCGTCGCCGCGTGAATCAGTGCGGAAACGGTGGTTGGACCTTCCATTGCGTCGGGCAGCCAGGTGTGCAGTGGGAACTGAGCGGATTTACCCATCACACCACCCAGTACGAGCAATCCGGTGATCGTCACCCACGTCTGGGCGTCGAAGCCGAACAGTTCATCGCCGCCGTCGATAGCTGTCTGGGCGGCCACGACGAACGAGTCGTCGCCGGCGAACTGGAGCGTGCCGAACGTGGCTGCGATGGCGACGACCCCAACCAGGAAGAAGTAGTCACCGAAGCGGGTGACCAGAAACGCCTTCTTCGCGGCCGACGGGGCCGAGCGCGTGCGGAACCAGAAGCCGATCAGCAGGAACGAACACAGGCCCACGAGTTCGAAGAACATGAAGGCCATCAGCAGGTTGTCCGCGTAGACGAACGCGAGCATGCTGAACGTAAAGAGGCCGAGCCCGGCGTAGTATCGCGGCAGGCCAGTTTCGCCCTCGTCGTTCATGTAGCCGAGGCTGAAGACGTGCACGAGGAACGCAACGAGCGAGACGATGACGAGCATCAACGCCGCCAGCGGGTCGATCAGGATGCCAAAGGTGAACGAAATCCCCTCGGCACCGACCTGACTCGCCGCCTCACCTGCGGTCCACTCGTAGAGCGTTTCGTGATAGTACCCCTCTTCACCAATCGCGACGGCCGCAAGCATCAACACCGACAGTACGAGCGAGCCTGCCGTCGCGATGATGCCCGCCAGCGCGCCCTTCTTTGGCATATGCTTGCCAAAGGCCAGCGCGACGACGAACGCCACGAGCGGGAACAGTGCAATCGCCGGAGCGAAATCAAATACACCTTCCATCTTACCACCTCATCGTCGTCGGAACCGTGACGTCGACGTCACGGAAGTTGCGATACAACACCAGGATGATGCCGAGTCCAACCGCAACCTCCGCGGCAGCAAGCGCCATCGCAAACAGCGCAAACACCTGCCCCGACAGATTGCCGTGATAGAACGCAAAGGCGACCAGATTGATGTTCGCCGCGTTCAGCATGAGCTCGACTGACATCAGGAACAACAGTGCGTTCCGGCGTGTTAGGACGCCAAAGAGGCCAATCGAGAACAGCGCCATCGACAGGAGCACGTAGTACTCGATCCCGACCGTCATCAGTCTGCACCTCCGTCCGTGGCGTCACCTGCGTCGGAGCCACGACTTGCAAGGGCGGCAACCGGCTCGCCCGATTCCTCACGTTTTGCGAGGACGAGCGAGGCATCGAGTGCCGCATCGAGCGTGAGCGCGATCAACAAGAACGCAGCGAGGAACGGCTCGGTGCCGGAGACGCCGTCCGTTTCCTGCAGCGGCCCGAGATCGAACAGCGCGTAGCCGATTGCGGCGGTGATTGAGTCGACCTCGAACGCTGCATCGGGCATCGTACCGAATGGTGTGTTCAAAACGATCAGCGCCATCAGCGCGAACAGTCCCACTGCGAGGATGCCCGGTGCAAGTGTCGAGCCGAGTCGAAGCTTCGGTCGCCGCGTCATGTCTGTACCACCTCATCGGAATCCACGCCGTCGTCCGTCTCATCGCGCTGGGTGAGCATCACGGCGAACGTGATGAGGATGAGAACCCCGCCAACGTAGACGAGAATCTGCATCATGGCGACGAACTCCGCCGCCAGCATCACGAAATGAACCGCGATGCTCATCAGCGCAACGCCGAGCATGAGCGCCGAGTGCCATGGATCCTGTAACAGGACCACACCCAGCGCGCTGGCGAGCGTGACGGACGCAAACAGCGCGAACGCGAGTAGCTCATATGTCATTGTTGACGTGTGCAAAGATGCCCGTTTGACCGTGGGAACGAGCGTCCCATCACTGATAATCGACCTCCCCTTCTCCGTCGCCGATCCACGCTCCCCGGTCAGGTTCGCGTGACTCGAGTGGGTCGATATCTTTGTACCATGGAACCGTCTTCAGTTGCTCTTTGTTGTAGACGAGGTCCTGTTTGGTGTCGCCGGTGAACTCGAAGTTCTGGGTGAGCAGGATGGCATCGGTCGGACAGACTTCCTCACAGAGCCGACAGTAAATGCACTGTCCAATGTGGAGGTTGTACTGTTCGCCGTTTCGCTTGTCGTCCATCACGATCTGAATCGTGTCGTTCGGACAGACGTTCTCACACTGACGACACCAGATGCACCGTTCCTGACTCCACTTGTGGACGCCGCGAAAGCGCGGCGAAACGTCCGGTGCGGTGTCTGGATACTCCACCGTGAAGGTAGAGCCATCCAGTGCGTGTTTCATCGTCGTCGCCATCGATTTGAGGAGTCCAATCATGCAATCACCCCGACGATAGCTGCCGTCAGGAACAGATTCGCGAAGGAAAGAACGAGCAGTCCCTTCCAGCCGATTTCGATCAGGTGGTCGATACGGACGCGGGGAATCGCCGAGCGCATCCACTGGGTCAGGAAGAAGACCGCCCAGATTTTGAGGATGAACCAGACGATTCCAAGCGCCTCAGGACCCGGGCCAGCCGGGCCGCCGAGGAAGATCGTCGTAATGATCGCCCCACCGAGGAAGATATGCAGGAACTCGCCGAGATAGACGAGCACGAAGTACACAGATGAGTACTCCGTCTGATACCCTGCAATGAGTTCCGCCGGTGCTTCGGGCATGTCGAACGGATTCCGGCCGACTTCCGCGAAGTTTGCGATCAGGAACAGCACGAACGCGAACGGATTGACGAGGGCGAACCACGCTGGCACCGCCCACTCGAGGCCGGGAATCGTAAACAGAACCGTCTCGTTCTGGACGGCGACGATCTCGCTCATACGCAGCGAGCCTGCAAAGAGCACGACCGAGAGGCCGGTGACGACCAGCGGAATCTCGTAGGCGATGTTTTGTGCGACCGCGCGCAGGCCACCGAGCATCGAGTACTTGTTCCCGGATGCGTAGCCAGCCATCGCCAGGCCGATTGAGGCGATGCCAGCGACCGCGAAGACAAACGCGAGTCCAACTTCGGGGTCCGCAAGATGAACGCCGCTTCCCATCGGAATCACGGCAAAGCCGAGCAGCGCCGACCCCGCGATGACGATTGGGGCGAGGTCGTAGGCTGGCCGATCTGCATCTTCCGGGATAATGATCTCCTTCGAGAGGAGCCGAACAGCGTCTGCAACGATGATGAAGATCCCGGCCGGACCAAGGTGGTCAACCGCAATTCGGTCCGTAAAGGCGGCCGTAATCTTCCGTTTTGCCCACGGCCCGGCGACGCCGGTCATCGCGAGCATGATATTGCCAACGAGAAAGGCAGCGAGGAACGCTGCAACCAACTCGCCGGCGACGCCGAACTCCGAGAGACCGGTGAGATCACCGAGGCGTTCAGGCAGCAACACCGTGTCGTTTTGCAGTGGAACGACCGGCAGCGCTGTCGCCGCGTTCATCGATCCACCTCTCCGAGCACGATATCCAGGCTGCCGAGCGAGGCGATCAGGTCTGGAATGTACTCTCCAGTCGACATCTCCGCCAGCGACTGGAGGTTCGAGAAGCACGGACTCCGGATCTTGAATCGGCCGGGCTTGTCCGTCCCGTCCGAGCGCATATAGATCCCGAGTTCACCCTTTGCACCCTCGACTGCACGATAGACTTCGGTATCAGCGTCTGGCTTGAGGGTGCGCGGCACGTTCGCCTGCACGTCACGCTCGTCTTCAGGCCACTCCTCGAGCAAGTCGAGACACTGCTCGATGATTTTGGCCGACTCTTCGACCTCTTCCATGCGACAGAGGACGCGAGCGTAGTTGTCACAGCCATCGCGGGTGATAACGTCCCACTCGAGTTCCTCGTAGTAGCCGTAGGGGTCGTCACGGCGGAGGTCGTAGTCGACGCCGGAGCCGCGAGCGACCGGGCCGGTACAGCCGTAGTTTTTGGCGACCTCGGGTTCCAGCACGCCGGTGTCGATACACCGGGTCTGGAAGATCTCGTTCGAGGTGACCATGTCGTTGTACTCCGCGACCTTCGCGGGGAGTTCGTCGAGGAAGTCACGCGTCTTCTCGAAGAACTCCTCGCGGGGTTCTGGCAGGTCCCAGGCGACCCCACCGACGCGGAAGTAGTTGAACATCATCCGCTGGCCGGTGAGATCCTCGAGAATATCCTGGACGACCTCCCGGTCGCGGAACGTGTACTGGAAGACAGCGGTGAACTCGCCGTAGACGTCCAGTGCGAACGTCCCGAGCGCGAGCATGTGCGAGGCGATCCGACACAGTTCAGCACTCAGGGTACGGATGATCTGTGCGTATTCGGGGACCTCGACGTCTGCGAGATCCTCGACCGCGCGTGCGTAGGCCCACTCGTTCAGGATGCCGGCCGAGACGTAGTCCCAGCGGTCCGGGTACGGCATGATCTGGTGACGGTAGGTCCCCTGCTGGCACATCTGCTCCTCACAGCGATGGAGGTAGCCGATGTCCGGCTCGATGTGGGCGATTGTCTCGCCGTCGAGGACGGTTTTGACGTGGAGCACGCCGTGGGTCGCCGGGTGGTGCGGCCCGATGTTCAGGAACATCGTATCCGACTCCTGATCGTGGTGGTCAGCCGCAATCGGGTTCTCGTGTTCCGAGAGCGTAACGACCTGTGGCTTCGTCTGGTCGTAATCGTCAGAAAGCGGGTGTCCCTGCCAGGTTTCAGGCAAGAGGATGCGGCGCAGATCCGGATGGTCGTCGTACTCGATGCCGACCAGATCGTACGCTTCGCGTTCGTGCCAGTCGGCCGTCCGGAACACCGGTTCGGCACTTTGGCTGATCGGATCTGTCTTCGTCGTCGGGACGACGATGCTGACCTCGTCGGTCGGATCGGCGTACTTCTTCAGATGATAGATCGACTCGTACCGATCAGCGTAGTCCTGTGCCGTGACACACGAGAGGTGGTCGTAGCCAGCCTGCTCTTTGAGATCCGAGAGCACGCTCTGGACCTGATCCGGGTTGATGACGAACGCCGGCGCGTTCAGATGGTCGTCACGCCCAATCGCTCGCTCGCCGATCAGCGCCTCGAGTGCGTCTTCGTCGACTGGTCCGGTCTGGCGTTCGATGCCGGTACTCATGGTGAATCAGCCCAGTTGTAGCGCATGACGAGGTCATCCTCGTCGATCTCGCTTGCGAGTTTCTGTATGAGTTCGTCCTCCGGCAAGTCGCCGAACTCCTCGAGTTCGTAGGGTTTGACGACGACGGGGGACGCTTCGCCGTTCTGGATTCGTTCTTGCAGTTTGAGGATGCCGTAGACGAGTGCCTCCGGGCGAGGCGGACAGCCTGGGACGTGGATGTCGATTGGGATGATCTCCTCGGCGCCCTTGACGACGTTGTAGCCTTCCTGGAAGGGGCCACCAGAGATCGTACAGGATCCCATCCCGACGACGAATTTCGGTTCGGGCATCTGGTCGTAGACGCGCTTCATGCGCGGCCCGAACTTCGAGACGATTGTGCCGGGGACGATCATGACGTCGGCCTGTCGCGGCGAGGCGCGAGGGACACCGGCCCCGTAGCGGTCGACGTCGTGTTTGATCGCGTACGTGTGAATCATTTCGATGCTACAGCAGGCGATCCCGAACTGTAGCATGAACATTGAGTTCCCGCGAACCCAGTTCATGAACTCGTCGAACTTGGTGAGGATAAACGGCGACGCGCCGAAGGCCTCCCGAAGTTTCGAGTTGAATCGGTCGTCGACACCCTCGCCGATCCGGGCGTCGCGGGTGTCCGTCGACGGTGCAGTGCTGCCGTGAATTGTTTGCCGTGGTTCGTCGCTATTCATGATCGATTACGTTCGGCGGCGTCCACCTGCTGTTGTGTCTGTGCCCACTGTACTGCGCCGTTGCGCCACGCCCACGCGAGTCCAACGAACAAGATGGCGACGAATCCGACCATCGGCCCGAGGATCTCGAACAGCGAAATGGCATCCGATTCGACTGCATCCAGATACACGACCGCCCACGGGAACAGCAGGACGGTCTCGATATCGAAAACGAGGAACAAAAGCGCAACCATGTAGTACTGGATGTTAACTCGGACACGGGTTCCGCCGGTCGGAACTTCGCCACTCTCGTAGGTGGCACGTTTACTCGTTTCGGGAACACTCGGCCGCAGGAGGTACGATACCGCCATCATTCCAAGCGGTATCAACAGTCCCACAAACGCCAGCGCCCCGATAGCTATCCAGTCGTTCATCTCCGTAACGTTCGGAGGTTCAAACCGCACGCACATAAGGGTTGATTGTTCGATTTCCGGGGTACGACGGGCCACACCGAGGATTCAGCACACACAGAACCTTGTGAATAATCATCCTAATATCATGCATAGGTCTTCAAATACTGGAAAAACAGGTAATTTCGGTTTACTCGAGTCGAAACAATCAGATGAACACGTCTGAGTGGCCTGTGTGGACTGCTCTCGTGCTCGAGAACGTATCGCATACGTCGTCAGCCACGAGCGAAACTGCGACTTTCTCAGAAGCGTCTCAATTTGTTGTAGGGAAGAATATGGCATCGTAACTGGCCATCCAAAAACGCCCCAGACGAGACGTGCTGCTCGAGCAGCGACGAACCTAGTTCTCGTCTCGATACGCCGGTGTTCCGCCGTCGTGAAGTGCTCGAGATACGACACCAACGTCCTCGCGAAGCGCCTCGTGGTAGTCGACCAGTCGTTCCCGAACGGGTTCGTGCTGGCGAGCGAGAATCTGGGCCGCGGATAATGCCGCATTAAAGGATTTGCCAGCGTCGACGGCGACCATCGGCGCGCCCGTTGGCATCCCAATCACGCTATCGACTGACTTCTCCTGAACTGGGACGCCAATTACTGGCAGCGGGTACGCAATCGACGCCGTCATGTTCGGCAGATCTGCGGACTTCCCGCCCGCGCCCGCGATGATAACCTCGAGGCCGCGGTCTTCGGCCGTCTCCGCGTACGCGGTCATCAGATCCGGCGTGCGGTGTGCGGAGGTGACGTAGGTTTCGAACGTAAAGCGCTCTGCGGGCGCGTCCTCGTAGTCGGTCTGCTCAGCAAACCCAAGTTCGTCGACGAACGCGTCGTATGCACCGCGGCGTTTCCCGCCGGTCATCATCGTCTCGAGGTCCGAATCGCTGCCCATCACGATGCCAACATCGGGTGTGTCCGCGTCGGGACGCTCGAGGGCTGCTTCGCGGTGCAGGCGGTCGATCAGATCGCTAATGGTGTCGCTCATACCGAACGCTGTGCGGGCGACAGACTTCAAAGGGTCGTAACAGCCCGAGAACGGAGCAGTCGATCAGGACTGGAAGGTAACGCGCTCCTCGAGGTTGCGCGCGGTCTCGAGTAACTCCTCGACAGTCGTCTCGTCATCACGCGCGCAAACGGTGACGTGACCCATCTTCCGCAGCGGCCGGGCCTCGCGCTTGCCGTACCAGTGCAGGTGTGCGGCGGGCGTCTCGTGAATCTGTTCGACACCGTGGAGTGCCGCGCCCTGTGGCTCGTTGACGTCGCCCAGCAGGTTCACCGAGACGGTCGGATTCCGCAATTGGGTCGCCGCCAGCGGCCAGCCCAGAACGGCGCGGACGTGCTGTTCGAACTGCGAACTGTGAGCCCCCTCGATGGTCCAGTGGCCCGAATTGTGCGGGCGCGGGGCGATCTCGTTCAACAGCATCTCGCCGTCTGTCGTTTCGAACAACTCGATGCCGTACACGCCACGGCCATCCATGACCTCGAGGACGTCCGCCGCGACTTCGCGGGCGCGTTCAGCCGCGGCGTCGCTCGAGCGTGCGGGGACAACTGTCTCCCGCAGAATCTCGTCGACGTGGATGTTCTCCCCAATTGGGAACGACGCGATCTCGTCGTAGCCTTTCACGGCGATCACCGACACCTCGCGCTCGAACTCGACGAACGCCTCGACCATCGCGGGACCGGCAACCGACTCGAGGGCCTCCTCGGCTGCTGCTTTCGACTCGACAGGGACGTTCCCGCGCCCGTCGTAGCCGCCCGTGCGAGCCTTGAGCATCACCGGCGCGCCATAGTCCTCGATGGCATCGCGGATATCGTCGGCGTCATCGACTCCCCGAAACGGCGGCACCGGAACGCCTGCGGCCTCGAGTTCGCGCTTCTGGACGAGTTTGTCGTGGATCGTCTCGAGTGTCGCAGGTTTCGGATGGACCGGTGTCCCCGAGTCCTCGCTGACGCGCTCGAGGACATCCTGATCCGCGAGTTCGATTTCGAACGTGAGTGCATCGGCTCGCTGTGCGAGTTCACGAATCCCCGCTTCGTCGTCGAACTCGGCGACGATCTGGTCTCGTGCAACCGGGGCCGCCGGGCAGTCCGGCGTCGGATCGAGCACGACGACTTCGACGCCGAGCGGCGCGGCCGCCTCGGCGAGCATCCGCCCGAGCTGTCCCCCGCCAACGACGCCCAACGTCGGTCCTGGCGTCTGTAGCGTTGTCATTGCGCGTCCGTTCTCGGCGTCTCTGTTTAAGCATTCCCAATCGGACAGCGAGACTCCAAACCGCCGGACGCCTCGCGTTCAGTCGTCGCCCTCGAGTGCGGCGTCGGCGTCTGTTCCCGCCGATTCGACGTCGACCGACACCGCCTCGCTGTCGACGCTGACGCCCTCCCAGTCCTGGTCGGCGTGATACCCTTCGCGCGCTTTCGCGCTTGGGGCGACGCGGATGAATTCGGCTTTTTGCCGGGCGGCTGGAATCGTGTGCCCGCCGCAGTACGAGAGGCCCGACTGAATCCCGGCACAGAATTCTCCGACCACGTCTGCGACCGGTCCCTTGTACGGCGTCAGCGCCTCGACGCCCTCGTCGGCGCGGACATCCGCCTCCTTGTCGTCTCGCTTTTTCGCCGCCGTCGTCGTCGCCATCCCCCTCGAGCGTTTGTACCGCGTCCCCTCGACCTCGACGACTGCGCCCGGAGCCTCTTCCGTCCCGGCGAAGAGACTGCCGAGCATGACAGTGTCCGCGCCCGCCATCAACGCCTTGACCGCGTCGCCGGAGGTTCGAATGCCGCCGTCGGCACAGATCGTGACCTCGAGGCCCTCGGCCGCGTCCGCACAGTCGTCGACGGCCGTCAACTGCGGCACGCCCGACCCCGCCACCTTCCGCGTCGTGCAGTGCGAACCGGGGCCGATACCGACCTTCACGCAGTCTGCACCCGCCGCCGCGAGATCCTCGACCCCCGCGGGCGTCGCGACGTTGCCCGCGATCAGGTCGGTGTCCGGAAACGCCCCAGCGAGAGTTTCGACGGCCTCGAGCGTCCGCTCTAAGTGCCCGTGTGCTACGTCGATAACGAGCGCGTCTACGCCAGCCTCGACGACGGCCTCGCTGCGAGCCACGTAGTCTTCGTTAATTCCGACCGCAGCAGCCACCTGCTCGCCCGCCGCGCGGACCTGCCCAACTTGCTCGGCTTGCTCCGCAGGCGTGAGAAACCGATGTAACACACCAATCCCGCCCGCCCTCGAGAGTTCGAGTGCAAGTTCAGCTTCGGTCACCGTATCCATCGCCGCCGACACCAGCGGCGTCTCGAGCGAAATCGATGGCGTCAACTGCGTCTCGAGGTCGACATCGCTCCGACTGTCGACCGGCGAGCGATTCGGAACCAGCAACACGTCCCCATAACTCAATCCCGTGCGTAAATCGTTCATACCCCCTTGTACTCCGGTGGCTGGCCGGATAAGTTTCCCGCTCTTTGTTGTCGTTGAACTTCTGTGCGCTCGAGTTCTCTTACGTGACCGACAGGGTAAGCACGTAGAAAGAGTTAACCAACGACACTCACAATGTACACATATGAGTTCCGAAGGCAAAAAGCGGGTTCAGTTCCGTGCTCCCCAGGGGTTAGTCGACCGGGCAGATGCACTCGCAACCGTCCTCGAGACTGACCGCACAGACATCCTTACCAACGCATTGCGTGAGTACCTCCGGGATGCATCTCACGATGACGACAGTAAGCAAGAGATTGCGGAGGCATACTATGGTGACGACATCACGTTTCAAGAAGTAAAAGAACTCGTCGGACACGAAGAAGCTGCAAACTTTCGCGTCCTAAAGAACCAATTACGTGACGAGTTCGTCGACGAGACTGCAGAGGAGTTGGCGAACTCATAGATGGCGCTACTCGTCGCAGACACCTCCGCTCTTGTGAGTCTTGGAACCGTTGAAGCGCATGCACAGACGCCTCTCAGTATTCTTCTTGACACCCACCAGATTTGTATCCCCGAACAGGTGGTCACAGAATTAGAAGAAACTGCAGCGTACGATGACCCTTCGGGAAACGCTTCGCAGGCCGTTCTTGACCGTCTGTCGGCGTTCAACGTACGACCCGTAACGCTCGATGAGGACTTTCCGCTTGACGATGGCGAGAACGCCGCGGTTTCACTGGCCAATAACCTCGAGGCGAGGCAATTTCTCTGTGACGAATTCAACAAACTCGCTCTTATTCACGCCTCTTTAGCAGATACTCGACTCGTAACAACACCGACGCTCTTGACCGCATTAGTTCGCAACGAACACCTTGCTCCAGCAGACGCAACCGCCCTGTTATCGACGATGAGCGACGCCCGAAGTTGGAAAACGAACACGTACGTCGCGCAGGCACGGAGAACTCTTAAACGACAGTAGAGACCTCGTATTCTCTCTCATCTCGAGCAGGTTCGAACTTTACAGACTCGAGTTTACTTGTGTACTGGGGTCGGCTTGTCGAGGACAGTTGCTGCTCGAGGGGAGATCTATCTAGTTCAGAAAATATAAAATATTTTACATAGTCCCGGGCGGATTCGAACCGCCGTCATGGGCTGTCTTCCGTAAACGGCCGAAACCGATTACGTCCAAAGGCCCATATGATTGGCCACTACACCACGGGACTTCTCACTCCGTTTGAAGCCCCGTGTAGTTCGTAAATCCATCGGATTTACTCACCGCCACGGGACTCCGTCGGGCGTCATCGATAGATAGCGCATCCCCGCACAATAGTGTTACTTTTCGTCTCGAGGCGAAACCGCTATCGACCCCGCCTCAGCATGGCGATGACAGCGCCGACAGAGCGTGATGACGTTATCCATCGTGTGCGCATCCGCGGGTTGGTCGAACGACCGAACGGGCTCGAGATGATGCACATCCGGATTCTGCCCCAACTCGTCCGCACCGACGCCACACTGCTGGCACTCGTAGCCGTCGCGCTCGAGTGCCTGTCGCCGGATTCGCCACCAGCGCTGGCCGTAGTCGATGGCGCCGCCTTCCCACTGGTGATGATCGGGACCGACGACGTTCTCCGAGAGCCACTCGCCGTAGCACTCGAGCGTACAGAAACAACCGCGCTCTCGCTGCTCGAGTTTTGCGGGACGAACCTCGAGTTCCGACCCGCAGTGCCCGCACTCGACGGTAACTCGCTCACCTCTCTCCGATGGATTCTCCGGAAGTAACCCGAGTGCCGCCTCGACACAGTCCGAACAGTACACGCCATCCTTGTCCGACGGATAGTACTCGAAATCCGATCCACAGCGGTTGCACGCCGCTGATTCTTTTGCATCCGACCAGTTTCCGTTGTGCTCGCCCGCGTTCGGGTTACAGTCGTCACAGAACTCGAGGCGCGCTTTCGGATCGTAGAACGCCGTCCCACAACCACTACAGGTCCGGTTTGGAAGCGACTCGTCGTGAACTTTCGTATGGTGCTGGCGCATTCCCTGTTCGGTACTGAGTGATTTCCCGCAGGTCGGGCAGTCCATGCGGGCGTTGGCCGCGCTATCGGCTATAAACTCGAGGATGCGAAACTCGAACGCGAACGAATCCGAGATGCATCGCTGAGCGGGTTCGGAACAGAACGAAAACAGCGGAAATGGATTACAGGTAGCCTTCGTCGGCCAGTCGCTCGATGCCTTCCTCGAGTCGCTCTTCGCTTGCAGCATACGAGATTCGCGCGTAGCCGGGCGTTCCGAACGCACTACCCGGGACGGTCGCGACGTGGGCGTCTTCGATTGCGCCTTCACACCAGGCCTGATCGTCGTCGTCGACAGGGAGCATCATGTAGAACGCACCCTCGGGGACGGCAACGTCGACGTCGTGCTCGGCGAGCAGGTCGACGACGAGTTCGCGTCGCTGTGCGAAGGCTTCGGTCATTTCCTCGACGGCGTCGTCGGTGTTCTCGAGGGCTTCGATTCCGGCGTGCTGGACGAAGTTCACTGCAGAGGAGACCGAGTGGCTGTGGAGTTTGCCGGCTTGGTCGATCAGTTCTTCGGGGCCGGCGAAGTAGCCGAGCCGCCAGCCGGTCATCGAGTAGGCTTTCGAGAAGCCGTTGACGGTGATCGTGCGGTCGGCCATGCCGTCGAAGGTGCCGAGGCTGGTCGGCTCGACGCCGTAGGTAATCTCCTTGTAAATCTCGTCGGAGATGACGGTGATGTCGTGTTCGACAGCCAGATCGCGCACGCCCTCGAGTGCGGCGTCGGAGTAGACCGCGCCAGTCGGGTTCGATGGCGAGTTGACGATCAGCAGTTCGGTGTCGTCCGATACTGCGTCGGCGAGGTCGTCGAGTGCGGGCTCGAGCTGGAACTCGTGTTCGGAGAGGTCGACACGAGTGAGGTCGCCGCCGGCCATTTTGACCATCGCCTCGTAGGAGACCCACGCGGGGTCGAGGAGGGCGACCTCGTCGCCGTCGCTGATTAGGGCTTGGATGATCTCATAGAGCGCCTGTTTCGCGCCGGGCGTGACGATGATTTCGTCAGGACCGTGCTCGAGGCCGTCGTCGGCCAGTTTCTCGGAAATCGCTTCGCGCAGGTCGATGATCCCCGCGGAGGTGGTGTAGCCGGTATGGCCGGCGTCCATGGCGTCCTGACCGGCGTCGATGATGTTCTGTGGCGTCGGGAAGTCGGGTTCGCCGACCGAGAGGTCGACGACGTCCGCGCCGTCGTTCTCGAGTTCGGTTGCGAGCGCAGAAATTGCGAGGGTTGCAGACGGTTCAACTCGGGTCAGGCGGTCGGTGAATTCCATCGTCATTGCTGATCTGGATCTGACTCCGTTTCCGGAGTGGAAGCCGGTAGTTCGGTTACAAGGTCAATCGCGCCGGTAACGGCTTTCGCTGCGTTCTCGACGCGTTCACGCGCTTCGGCGGCGGACATACCGGGACCCGTCACGCCGAGCGTGACGGGGGTGTCACGCTCGAGACTGACATCGGAGAGTCGCTGTGCAGCCGCATCGGTGATCACCTGATCGTGGTCAGTGTCGCCGGTGATGACCGTCCCGATGACGACCACCGCGTCGACGCCATCGCGGCGTGCGAGTCGGTCAGCAGCCAGGGGCGCATCGTACGCGCCTGGGACGTGCACCACCTCATACACCTCGACATCGGCGTCGCTGGCAGCCTCGAGGGCAGCCTGCTCCATCTGCTCGGTGATCGGCCGGTTGAATTCAGCGACCACCAGTCCGAGCGTGGTCATACTCCCAGCGTGGAGAGGGGCCCTCAAAGAGCTACCGTTCTGTCTGGACTCGCGACTCCGCAGTGGGGTGATCTCCGCGCAGGCTGTGTGCTGGTCGGCGTTTATACTGCAGATAAGTTCCTAAAACGTCGAAAAACGAAACAAACAGAGTTGAAGGACAGTTGACTTATATGATGGGGGAGGCCCCAGTGGCGAGTACACCATGTCTGCCAATCGATTCACGTTCCCCGATGCGGTCGATACCGATACCGTCCAGTCAGTCGGAAAGCTCGTCCTCGCGACGGTGGCGCTGGTCTGGTTGCTGTGGCTCGTCTCGATGCTTCCCGGTGTTGGTCGGTTCATCCCCGGGACACCGGTGACGTTCGCCGCCCTTGTTGGCGCAATCGCGACTGTACTGGTCGTTGGTCTTCTGTTGTATCTCGCGCCTGCGCTCGCGGGACTCGTTCGCTCGACGGTTGACGGCCCGGAAAACGTCGTCGACGACGTTGCATCGATTACACACCTGTTCATCGTGCTGGTCGCCGTCCTCGTTGCCCACCGCGGACTCGCACAGCTACTCGTCCCGCTACTCGAGAATCCGCTCGGCCTTGGAAACGCTGGCTGGACGTACGATATTGTGTTCCTCGCGCTTGCGCTGCCGCCGCTTGCGATCCTTGCTGCACGGATCTACGTCTCACTGGATCCGATGTCCGAACTCCTCGCAAAGAAGTTGACGAAGGCGGACGACAGCAGCGATGAGTTTCCAACGGCTGACAGTAAGACAAACGCTGACGATGTACCGCTCGAGGCAGACAGCGACACGGATACTGACGGCACCGACCGGACACAGGGCGCGCGTAAGAACTAATATCGAAAGGCAGTGACCTCCTTCGGCCTGTCGTAGCGGTACGTCACGCCCGTTCTGTCCCACACCCAACTCGTTTTCCGTAGGCGTCCACGGTGGGGCGCGTCGGACGATTAATCATCGGAGACGCGAGCGCAGGACCAAACCTATTCGGCGCTCGAGTCCCTAGGCCAGACAATGACTGATTCCGATGACGATGCGTCGCTGCGCGAGCGTGTCGAGGCCTGGCTCAGCCGTGAGATGCCAATCATCCAGATGCACGGCGGGACGAGCGCGGTTCGAGAGGCCGACCCCGAAAGCGGAGAGGTCATCATCGAACTCGGCGGGGGTTGTTCAGGCTGCTCAGTCGGCGACGTCACGACGGGAAATATCGAGTCGGCACTGATTCAGTGGCCCGAAATCGACGAGGTCACTGTCAGGATACCGGACGCTCGAGACAGCCTCGGTGGCCCGGACCAGCCTGAATCGATCATGGGTGTTGACCGAACTGAAGGTGGCCGCGGTGACTGGGGATCCTCAAATCCGGGGAAAGACCACCTCTAGTGTGGGTACAGCCGATTTTGGCGTTGTGTCGAATGACTCGAGAGCCACCGGGTTGCCTGTTGTGAGTCACGTTGACAGGGCCGGTTAGTTTTGGGAACGCCTATATGCTTTTACGCGTCAATTACGGAGTTAGTGACAATGAGGACGTGGAAACACCCACAAGCCGATGCTGGGGGTGACAGTTGTGGTCGATGAGCCAGTCGTCGACGGTGACGCCGAAACTGACGGCGACGCCACCGCAGACGGCGACGCAGAAGCCGAAACCGACGGCGGCGTTCGAACGTACACCGTCCGCCTCGAGTTAGTTGACGAACCCGGCGAGTTACTCCGCGCGCTCTCGCCAATCGCTGACAACGGCGGCAATCTACTGAGTATTCACCACGAGCGTGGTAATATGACCCCGCGCGGGCACATCCCCGTCGAGGTCGACCTCGAGTGCCCACCGGATCGCTTCGAGGGAATCGTCGAGGCGCTTCGTGATGCCGGCGTAAACATCATCCAGGCCGGCGCGAACCGCTACGGTGAAGAGATCAGCGTCGTGCTGGTTGGTCACCTCATCGACACGGATCTTTCGAATACGCTCAATCGCATTCAGGAGGACGCAAGCGCTGCCGTTCTCGATCTCTCGCTGTCCGCGCCGGAAGGCACTGAACCAGTTTCGAGCGCCCGCGTGCGACTCGCCATCGACTCTGCCGACATCGATGATACGCTCGCAACGATTCGCTCGATTGGTGCCGACAAGGACTTTACCGTCGTCGAGCCACTCCCCGGAGGTGAGGCCTAATGCGACTCGCAATCCTCGGCGCTGGCGATGTCGGCCGCTCGGTCGCGGACCTCGCCAGCGAGTACGGTCACGAGGTCGTCGCGCTCGCAGACTCGAGCAGTGCCACGGTCGATTCGTCGGGTATCGACGTCGACAGCGCGCTCGAGGCGAAACTCAGTGGCGGGCAGGTCGGCGAAGACGACCCGGAGACCGTCTTCGACACCGACTACGACGTGCTCGTCGAGGCGACGCCAACCACGCTCGACGACGCCGAACCCGGGTTTTCACACGTCAAGCGCGCACTCGAGGCCGACCGCCACGTCGTCCTCGCGAACAAGGGTCCCGTCGCCGAACGCTACGAAGAACTGCGCGCGCTCGAGGCTGACAGCGCCGGTTCGATCCGCTTCGAAGCGACCGTTGGCGGCGCAATTCCCGTGCTTTCGACGATTGAGGACTCGACGCCACAGGCAGTTACCGCAGTTCGCGGCGTCTTGAACGGCACCGCGAACTTCATTCTCACCCGGATGGCCGCTGAAGGGCTGGATTACGAACACGTCCTCGCGGAGGCCCAGGATCTCGGCGTCGCGGAAGCCGATCCGACCTTCGACGTCGACGGCACCGACGCCGCACTCAAGTTCGTTATCCTCGCGAACGTTCTTTCGGAGGGCGGTTTCGCACTCGAGGATGCCACGGTCGACGGCATCCAGAACGTCCCCGGCAGCGCACTCGACCTCGCGGCCGAAGACGGTCAGACAATCCGACTCATCGGCGAGGCAACCCGCGAGGGCGTCCGCGTCGGGCCGCGTCTGGTTCCAGAAAATAGTGCCCTCGCTGTGACTGGCACGCGAAACATCGTCCAGATCGAGACCAAAAACGCCGGCTCGCTCCACTCGAGCGGGCGTGGTGCTGGCGGTCCTGAGACGGCGACGGCGGTGCTGTCAGACGTCGGTCGGCTGCCCGAGTTGTAGCAATCGACGACTGTTTTCGTTTCGTGTATTTCCCGCCGATGATTCTCGACAACGGCTTTGTCTCTCGAGTCGTTCGTCACGGTACGGTGATCCCATTCGTCTCGAACGACAGCAGGTGGACGTGCGTTCGAAAACCGTGTGGATGTTACACAAACCGCAAGCAAGCGTCGGGATCATCTGAATACGCTTTCGAAATGGTTTTAACCGCAACGGGCGAACAAGACCGATATAAGCGCCTTGCGCGTGAGCTACAACAATGAGCGAACAACACCAGAATCTGGCCGTTATCGGTCACGTTGACCACGGCAAAAGTACGCTCGTGGGCCGACTCCTCTACGAGACGGGGAGCGTTCCCGAGCACGTTATCGAACAGCACCGCGAAGAAGCAGAAGAGAAGGGCAAGGGCGGATTCGAATTCGCCTACGTGATGGACAACCTCGCCGAAGAGCGAGAGCGTGGTGTCACCATCGACATCGCCCACCAGGAGTTCTCGACCGACGAGTACGAGTTTACCATCGTCGACTGTCCTGGTCACCGCGACTTCGTCAAGAACATGATCACGGGCGCATCCCAGGCGGACAACGCCGTCCTCGTCGTCGCTGCTGACGACGGTGTCGCGCCCCAGACCCAGGAGCACGTGTTCCTGGCTCGGACCCTCGGTATCGACGAACTCATCGTTGGCGTCAACAAGATGGACATCGTCGACTACAAAGAGTCGACCTACGATGACGTCGTCGAAGAGGTTACCCAACTGCTCAAACAGGTTCAGTTCAACACCGAGGACGCCTCGTTCATCCCGATCTCGGCGTTCGAAGGCGACAACATCGCCGAAGCCTCCGACGAGACGCCGTGGTACGACGGCGAAACGCTGCTCGAGGCACTCAACAGCCTGCCAGCCCCAGAGCCACCAACGGACGCACCACTCCGACTCCCAATTCAGGACGTCTACACGATCTCCGGTATCGGTACCGTCCCAGTCGGACGTATCGAAACTGGTGTCATGAACATCGGCGACAACGTCTCCTTCCAGCCAAGCGACGTTGGCGGCGAGGTCAAGACAATCGAAATGCACCACGAAGAGGTGCCAAAGGCAGAACCCGGTGACAACGTTGGATTCAACGTCCGTGGCATCGGTAAGGACGACATCCGCCGCGGTGACGTCTGTGGCCCAGCCGACGACCCACCAAGCGTCGCCGAGACGTTCCAGGCACAGGTCGTCGTCATGCAGCACCCATCCGTGATCACGGCCGGCTACACCCCGGTCTTCCACGCACACACCTCGCAGGTCGCCTGTACGATTGAGTCCATCGACAAGAAAATGGACCCAGCAAGCGGCGAAGTCGCCGAGGAGAACCCAGACTTCATCCAGTCTGGTGACGCTGCAGTGGTCACCATCCGACCACAAAAGCCTCTCAGCATCGAGCCATCCAGCGAAATTCCAGAACTCGGGAGCTTCGCAATCCGTGACATGGGTCAGACCATCGCGGCCGGGAAGGTTCTCGAGGTCAACGAGAAATAGATGCAGCAGGCACGCGTTCGACTCGCTGGTACGAGTCCAGACGACCTTGACGACATCTGTGACGACGTCCGCGAGATTGCGAACAACACCGGCGTCAACCTCAGCGGTCCGATTCCGCTCCCGACCAAGACCCTCGAGGTGCCGACCCGGAAGTCGCCTGACGGCGAAGGCACCGCGACGTGGGAGCACTGGGAGATGCGCGTCCACAAGCGCCTGATCGATCTGGACGCCGACGAACGCGCACTCCGCCAGCTCATGCGCATTCAGGTGCCAAACGACGTCTCAATCGAGATCGTTCTCGAGGACTAAGTCCTCACCCCGATTTCGATTCGTTTCGAGAAACACGCCTTTTTGAACCGATCCAAGTCAGTCATACTCGAGTGGCGACACTCACTCCGGTAGTACACTTTTGTAGCTCGTCACCATAGCTAGCGCTATCCTATGTCGGAGCGTGCTCCCAGCCCGGTCTTCGAATTACTGCTCATTTTTGTCGTTGTCTTTATCAGCCAGTGGATTGCCGAAGCTGTCGGGCTCATGGGAACGTTGTTCGTCCTCTCGCCACCGATTGCAGACCGTCCCTGGACGGTCGTGACGAGCGTCTACGCCCATGGCAATGTCGGCCACCTCCTCTCGAACAGTATCGCACTCGTCATCTTCGGCTGGCCCATCGCTCGAGCGACGACGCGTATTCGATTTCACGTGTTTTTCCTCGTCATGGGCGCACTCGCTGGCATCTCCGAAATCGTAGTGTCAGCACTGCTCGCGGTCGTTTCATCCGTCGTTGCAGCGCTGCTACCGGTCGTTGCCATCCCGACGTTTCCGGCAACTGGTGGCGTCCTCGGTGCGAGTGGTGCCGTGTTCGCACTCATGGGCTATCTGCTCGCTGGCAACCGCTTCTCCTCAGGCATCGCCTCCGTAATACAGCTCCCGCAGTGGCTCGCCTGGGTCGTCTTTCTCGGCTTTGCAATCGCAATCACCCTCGCAACTGCAGCACCCGGTGTCGCACTCATCGCACACTTCACTGGCTTCCTGCTCGGACTCCTCGCTGGCCGCGCTCGAGTACTCAACGATGGCACGCAATCTGCACCCAGCCAGCCAACACCCTGAGCCGACGCGAAGCGATTCTCACGCTGTGCTGGCGAAACACAAGCTACAAATAGATACCGCCGGTTAGAATCAGCTGCGGGCTCGTAGATCAGTGGTAGATCGCTTCCTTCGCAAGGAAGAGGCCCTGGGTTCAAATCCCAGCGAGTCCACTATTTTGCGCCGCGAGCACGTTCTCGAGCGGTGCAAATAGTCGTCGAAGTTGGGTTTTGAAGCCCTGGAAGTCGCAGTGCGAGCGAAGCGAGCAACCGTCTTCCCTTGGGTTCAAATCCCAGCGAGTCCACTTCTCTCGGTTCGTTTTGCTCACCTCGATCAGTGAACTCGCCGAACATCGCAAACCCTTCGGGTTTACTCAATCCCAGCGAGTCCATTCGACTTTTGACACGTCTCGAAGTGTCCAGTTAGTCGCGTCTGTCGCGACTGACACTGAATTATGCACCGAACAGACGCGCGTACAAACCCCCTTTGAAAATCGAAGGACAAACGGCTTCGAATCCGGGTGTACGCCGTCCGGCGATTATTTCGAAGGAAAACGGGGGTGGTCGGCGTGAGTACCACCTTCGGTGTGTCACTCACTCTGTCGACGTGTCAGAACTGCGGGAATCACGTCAGCGACCAATTCAGCCGTGTCTACGGTGACAATCAGAACCGGGTTCACCGCTGCCCTGACTGCGATTCCTACCGCCGACTGACTCGAGGATCTGCAGCTGGGAAAGCGCTCGAGATTCCAGACCCAGAGACGGCCAACGGCCACCAAGGGGGTGAGTCCGATGTCTGAGTTCGTCCGGGCCAGTCGCCTGTATCACGTCTGGAGTCGAACGCCCATCGCCCATCCAGCCCACCAAGCGAGCGACGTCGACGTTCGTCGTGCGCTCGAGGAACGGGAAGTTCGGGCAGACGGTGGCCACGCTACAGTACGGTACTGAGCGATCCCTTTTCGATTATTCTGCTGAAAGGCCAATCACAGAAACGAATAGGCCGATTGGAATCAGTATCGACAATTCCGATACCGCGATTCCTATTATTGATAGCTGGAGTCCAAAGAGTAGAAGTTTCACTCCAGTAAGCGGCTCTGGCAATTCTATCGACATTTCGATCTCGTCTTCTGGTGAGGTTGCAGCCATCTTTTGTTACAATCGTTTTTCCCATAGTGATTTCTCTTGTGAAATATATATCCGCTCACTACAGCTGGATACTGATCACGGTTCCGACGACGATAGCGAGATTCGAACCGACGGTGGCACCGACTCGAGCGAGCAGCACGTTCCAGTTCGAATCGATGGTGCTCGAGTCCCTGCGTTCCAGATTGATCGGATCGACGACGATGTGATCGTGCACGTTGAGGTTGCGGCTGCGGTCAGCGAGGGATTCGATTTCACTGGCATCTGGCGGTGCAAGCGTGTGACCGTCGAGACACCTGGGATACAGTTCACAGCGACGATCACCGCGTGTAGTGTCGAGCACGGTATTGCGGCGATTCGGTTGGCCGACCGCGAAACAGTCAAATCGGACGGTGATTCCCGATGAGTCGCAACGGTCGGGACCGAACGGAATCGCCGTGGTACTGCCCACAGTGCGTGATCTGGGTCGGCTGGAAACACGACGAGTGTCTTGAGGGGCACGACTGCCCGCGACTGCCGCTCCGATACGATGATATTGAGACCGATAATTCCTGGCAGGTGACTCGGCGGGACCGTCTTCGCGGAACGTGGCGCTCACTCGCTGATCGGCTTTCCCGAGGTGACGGTGACCGATGACAGTCGCCGAGAACCGCGAACGCGGTCACTTCGTTGAGACAGCCGCCTGCGACCGATGGCCGCTCGAGCGCGTCGACGACGACCGTGCCGAATGGCACGATCTCGAGTTTGTTCAGGACGTGATCGGCGAGCAGGTCGGCGTGATCGCGACGGCTGGCGAGGTCGCCGAAGCCAAATCCTGCTACGAAACGTACGACCGCCGCGCCGGTCGGTGGTGGATTCGGCGCGAGAACCACGAGCGCCTGGTCGACGCGAATGGCTGGTACGTTCTCGTCGTCCTCGAGCGCGACGACCTCACGCACGAGCAGCGCCAGGAGATGGCCGAGACGCTCAGTACTCGAGTGACGAGTTTCGAGGTCGACCAGACGGTGACGGTCGACCGGGAGTAGATCGACGCGAAGGCACCGGACTATGGAACCGTTCAAAACGCAATTGCTGTTCTAATCAAGAACATTTAAAACCACTAATAGAATATGGGTGACAAGATGGGGATTGATGAAGCCACTCCAGAAGACGTCGAGGAAGCAATTTCTGAACTCGAGGAGGATAGCGACGACGAAGACGGCGAAGACGACTGACTCAGAAGACGTCGCCGATTGCGATTTTCGCCTGCTCGGTGTCGCGGTGATCGCCGCCCCCGTGCCACCGGAGCAGCGGGAGATCGCACGCTCGAACCATTTTGTCTTTGACGACAGTCAACCCCGAGCGGCCGTGTGGCCGGTAGACGACGAAACAGTACCAGCCGTCGTTTCGCCGTAGCTTGTCGTGATAGGCCCGATAGACCTTGAAATTCCCCGGCTGACCGTTGCTGTGCTCGAGCATGGTGCTCTTAATCTCGACGGGTGTGCCGTTCTGGAACGTCGCATCGTGCCAGCTGCAGCGGGCGAGTTTGAACCGACGTTTCCGCGCCATGCGCTTCTCGCAGATCGTCCCGAAGTGATTCGCTCGCTTGCTCCGATTCATGGGTCTGGGTGGTGGGCTCGCCAGCGCCGATCTGCTCGAGCGACTGTGTAGGTCATCCAGGCTGCGAGCCCGACCGACACAATCGTCAGCCCAACTGCGCCGGTATAGAGCAAGATCGGGCCACCGGCGAGAAGGCAGCCGACCATCGTGACCGTCTGCCTCGAGAAGACACCGCGCTCGTAATCGCGGCGAAGTTCGTAGGCTACCCTGACGAGACCGAATCGACCGACTCCTGAGAGATAGCGGAGTTGGTCAGCGAGCACGCCGACTCACCCCGAGTGCGTACGCGCCTCGCGCGCCGTTATATCTGGTTGATATTCCCGAACATGTAGTCTCTCGTTGCCATTTGCAACGAGGAAGCGGTCAATCCGCCCCATCTAATATCTCAGCTATTTGGATAGTCGTTAACTACAATAGGTAGTAGGTTGCCCGCCGAATATGGCCATTCGAAAACTGCAACACGTCGGCGGTGGATCGACCGGAGTTACCCTTCCAAAAGACGATCTTCAACTCGAGGAACTCCTGGACGACGACGGGACGCTCGAGGGCGAACATCACGCCCATGTCAAATACGAAGGTGATGGAACGTGGACGCTGAAATTGCTCGATATGTGGCGGCGGGCGAAGAGTCCGGCCCGACGGTGGTCAGTTCCGTGGTCGGATTCCGAGTGACCTGGCGGCATCGGCCGAGATCGTCACCATGCGCTCGCCCGACGTAACTCGTTCTCCGGCGACATCTTGGATAAGTGCCGCTAACTCGTCGCGGTAGGACTGGGGCTGCTCTTCTTGAATTTGGACGGTTCGCTTGGTTGGCTGGTGCAAGGTTCGATTTGCGACGTACGCGAGTACGAACATCTTGCGGGTTTCGTGCGGTGCATCCTCGAGATACCACGGCAGCGAGAAGTCATCGACGTGAGCCTTTGGGCCGACTGGCGCACCGAGAACTGTGAGCACCCGACCGAGAACGGGGTCGTCTTCGGAGGGGCGAACCTCAGTTGCGCGGCCGTCGTCATCACGATGGGCGAGCTGGTAGTCGAGATCGGCGGCGTCCAGGACGTCGATCACGTGCGAGTCTTCGCCGTTGATGTTCAGTGCGAACGACGGCTGGTAGTTCTCGGTAGTGATCGATCCGCCGGAAAAGACGTTCGCGGCGAGCGTATTGAGAACGACGAACTCCGTATCACCGTAGGTGGCCTCGAGCCAGCCGTATTTCTCTGCGGCCTCGAGCGCCCGGACTGCGTCTGGTCGGCTGTCCCCGTCGATCCACGGCCGGATTCGGCTGCGAGGAATTTCCAACGCACTCGAGACGGCGTAGGAGCCTTTGGTTGGGTGTTCGCTGGCGTAGCGCATCACCGCCTGGTAGTCGAGCACGGCGGCCCACCCGTCCTCGTATGCCCCACCGTCGTAGGTGCGCGCCAGCGCGCGCCGATCCACCAGCCCATCCTGGTCGTTCATATCAAATTCTTTTTTCGAAGGGCAATAATAATTTCTCCAGAGACGCCAAACTATGAAATCGCAAGACTGCGCTGCTTCAAGCGGGTGCTGTAGGTGTTCTACCCACGCCTGATTATCATTGGTGAAAGCGTTTTCAGATATCCAGACAGACACGATCCCTTATCTATAAGTATTCCCGGTTGTCTGGTACGTATCAGCACCAAAGGAAACGGAAAGGAAGAGGACGCACAGGGGCTGCGGTTTCAATCCCCCACTGGCGTCACTCTCGGGTTTCAGACCTCGAGAAATAACTCTTCCGACCGTTCAGGGGTGCGTGCATACAATGGATATCGAAAAATACGGTAAGAAACTCATCGGCAACGATGAGGAACGGGCAGTATCGCCAGTTATCGGCGTGATCTTGATGGTCGCGATAACCGTCATTCTCGCGGCTGTGATTGCGGCGTTCGTGCTGGATCTTGGTGGATCTATAGGTGAAGAAGCACAGGCTGGTGTATCGATTGAGGTAGATGAGTCTGATCATAAGATTCAAATCCAGGTCACTTCAATGGGAAACTCCGATGAAATCGACGTACGAGGAGAAAACGTCGATTATAGTGGCGACCATCTAATAGAAGCGGGTGAAACTCTCACATTAGAACCTGATGATGGTCTTGAGAATGAAGCCGATGTTTCTGGTACTGTAACTGCTGTTGCCATTATCACAGATGACGGTACTGAAACGCAGGTTGGAAGTGCCGACTTCGATTTTGAAGGCTATTCGCCATGAACATTGGAAAATATAAGAACATCTTGGTAGGTAGTGAGGAGGAGCGTGCTGTTTCACCGGTGATTGGGGTAATCCTCATGGTCGCGATAACAGTCATTCTCGCGGCCGTGATCGCGGCGTTCGTGTTAGATCTTGGTGGTTCCGTAGGTGAAGAAGCACAAGCGGGTGTCTCGCTTGAAGTTGACGAGACTGAGCATAATGTAGTGGCGTCAGTTACTTCTATGGGCAACGCCGATAGGATTGAGATCAGGAGTGATGTCCCCGGCGATGAGCAGGGAGATGTTCATGAAATTGATGAAGTCGGGAGCTTAATTGAATTCGACTATTCAGAACAGGATGGTGTCAGTAACAGTGATAACGATTTCGTCGCTGGAACCGACGATCCTGATGACAGTGAATTTGTTGACAGTGATGCTGTCTTCAATGGAACAGTAACTGCTGTTGCCATCATTGATGATGATGATACTGAAACTACGGTGACTTCTGAGGACTTCGACTTCTACGACGACTTTGTCGAGATGGCGCCCTAACTCTCTCAACCTCTCTGCCAAATAATTCTATTATTTCCCAAATTTGAGCGTGTCATAGAAAACGTCTCATGCTCTCTTCCTTCTGATTATACAGATAGATTTGTGCATACCAGCCCACAGAACCTTTCTTGACCATCTAGTTTTATTACCTGAGTGTTACTGCAGGCTATGTATGATCACGGACGCTCGAGCCCTCGAGACGACCTATTTACCCCAGGATCTCGAGCACCGAGACGGGCAAATCAGCCAAATCGCTGCAGTGTTGGACCCGATTACGAACGGACATAGCAGCGACCACACGCTGATTTTCGGACCCTCGGGCTCAGGAAAGACCACGCTCGCGAAGTACGTCGTGCGGAAGCTACGACAGGAATCGTTCGGTGTGCGGCGTGCGTACTGGAACTGCATGTCGGGCTCGGCGAAGACTGACGTCTTGCACGGCCTCGCCCAAGACTCGGGGATCGGGAACCACCTCTCGAGAGACGGCACCGGCGCAGGGCGGTTTATCGACGAGTTTCGGAATACCGACGACCACATCGTCGCGATTCTCGACGAGGTCGACGTCCTCGAGGACGAAACCCTGCTGCTCGGGCTGGGTGACCTGCCGAACGTGACGATCATTGCGATTACGATTGACGAAGACGACTTTTTCGCGAATCACCAGCTAAACGGCCGCGTGAAATCTCGCTTCTCGAGTGCGGAGACGCTTCGCTTGTTGAAGTACACGCACGACGAACTCATCGACATCCTCCTGGCACGAATCAGCGCCGGACTCCGACCCGGCGTGATCGCCCTGGACGTCGTCGAATACATCGCCGATCTCGAGTTCGTGTAGAAACTCGAGGATGGAGTTATCAACTTCGTCGCGTCGAGTTCGCTGTGTACAGCCGGTTGCTCCTCGAATTCACTCGAGTACACAAATAGCCACTTATCGGAGCTGCGAGCGAACCCAGCCCTCGAGTCGATTCGCAATGCCGGTCGCAATCGCCTCACTAATCTGTTCAGGCGAGTCAGCGAGGTCCCAGACGTAGTCGCCGGTGTCCGTAATCGCGATCCACTCGACGTAGCCGGCGCGGTCGAGTTCGACTAACACTGTCTCGAGCGTATCGGAGCCGAGCGAGACGGAGAGGTGGGACTCGAGTGCGGCCTCGAGTTGGGTTGTCGTCACGAGCACCTGCTCGTCAGTGTCGGTCGTGGGTTCGCTCGGCATCGCGGGCGACGGTCCGGAGGGGGAGGGCGGGGACGGCGGCTGGTTACTCATAGACTGGCGAGTGCTGGCGACCGAATCGGCATAAGCTTCCTGATGGCCGAGCGCTCATCTTGGGCTAGTGATACGAACAGCCAAGTGAGTGGCTAGCTAGCAGAGAGCATATGGCTGACGATACTGATCAACTCGAGGAGCGGGATCGAGGAGATGGATCACATCTCGAGGGCGTTTCTGATGCCGATGACGACCCGACGGATTCGTTCGACCTCGAGTGGGCGGAGCGAGTTCGGATCGGGGTCAGTCGCGGCGAGGAGGACCTCGAGATCGGCCCGCCCCGAGAGTATCCGAATCGAGCGGATATTGCGGTCAGACCGGTGTCGGCGGACAGTACGCGGATCGGCCTGAGTATCGATGTGATGGCGAGTGACTACGGGGCGGGACACGCCGATGTCGAACTGACGCCGGCCGAGGCGCGGACGCTTCGGGATCGACTGGACGAGACCGTTCGCTGGATGACCGATACCGAGGGCGACGAGATGGAGTGACGCGAGAAGAGCCGTTTGAACGCAACGCTATCGTCCCAGTTGGGCTTCGTTACTCGGGGCTTGGCGACTGAATGCGCGAGACGTACGACGCCAGATCGGTCGTCGTAATCATGCCGATGACTCCCTCGTCCTCGTCGACGACCGGCAGGTGCTTGAAGCCGTGTTCGACCATCAGATCGGCCGCATCACGGATGCTATCCTGTGCCGAAACCGTGACAACGTCTTCGGTCATGTAGCGTTCGACTGTCGTCTCGGCTTTCGGATGACTCTGTGCGACGATATCGACGAAGTCCGTCGTCGTCAGGATTCCCTCGAGTTCGTTGTCTTCGGCGATGACGACGACGGAGCCGATGTCTTTCTCGAGCATTACCTGGCCGGCATCCTCGACGAGGGTGTCGGACGTGACGGTCTCGAGCGAGGCGGACATAACTCGTGCAACGAAGATGTCTTCCATACGTTCACATGGCGCGTAGGAGTACTAAGAATTGGCGAAGATGGCACGGCGGGCCGGTTTCGTCGTGCGGCGCACATTTATGTACGAACTGGCCTAGAAGAGAGTCATACTGATGTCGCCTCCGACTGGCGGTCTCGATGGGACCTGTACCCTCCTCACTGAACCCGTTCCGGGACCAACGCTCCTCGCGGCAGTCGCTCGCCGATACGCGCGACTGGCCGGTGAGTACGGCCCGCGAAATGTCCTGGTGCTCAAGCGCCATCCGTCGGGTCTCGAGTCCCTTCGAGAGGCGCTTGCAGCCGTCGAACTGACCGACGGCACGCCCCAGTCGCCACGTCTCGAGTCGCTGCCCGAACACGCCTCGAAGACGCTCGAGGCGTACGACCCGACGCTCGACCGCCTCGAGTACGAAGAGCGAATCGAACTGATTTCGCTGGTGATCGACGGCGCGAGCCGTGACGTGCCCGCCTATCTCGAGCGGGCGTCGGCCCACGAGAGTTTCGCCCGCGACGTGGGGCAACTGCTGCTCGAGGCGACGCGCCAGCGGCGTCGACTCGCCGGGTTCGAGGACGGTGCGGAGACGGCCCCGCAGACTCCCAGTGAGCCACGCGAGTGTCTCGAGTTTCTGTACGCGATGAACGACCGGTTTCACGCGGAACTCGAAGACCGCGGCTACGTCGAGCGGGCCGACGTGATTCCCCGGGCAGTCGAGTTACTCGAGGACAACGCCGACGGACTCCGGGATCGAGTTACGTCGTCCTACGATGCGGTGCTTGCAGTCGAGTTCGAGGAGTACCGACAGCTCGACCGCTGGTATCTCGCGGCGATTTCCGGTGACGCAGAACTCGTCTGTTTCGGCGAGCACCACGCGAGCGTCGAGCGAACGCGCGTCGAGCCGGGGCGGATCGACGACCACGTCGGTCCCGGACTCGAGGTCGAGGCGCTCGAGCCGGCCGCACTCGAGGACGCCGAGATGAGTGCCGAGCCACCCCATCGCGCGATTACGCGGGTTCTTGCGACGGGGGAGACGCCACCGGCCGATTCGGTGGACGACTCACCGGACTCCGAGCCGGTCGCTCGAGCGCGTCGCATTCGAGCGGGCACGTCCCGCGAACAGGTTCGGGCGGTCGCAACGGAGATCCAGTCGCTCGCGGGTCGCCACGACTGGGGGTTCGACGCGTTCGCGGTTGCAGTCCCCGGAATCGAGCGCGTGCCCGAGACGCGACGCCGGCTTCGCGACGCTGGCGTGCCGACGGCGACGATTGGGACGCCCTCGCTCGCGGAGGATCCGGCAGTGAACGAACTTTACGCGTTCGTCACCGTCCAGCGCGAGCGCGCTCGTGGCGGTCCCGAACCCGCAGAGAGCGAGCAGCGACACGACCACTCGAGTCAGCGCTACACCACCTCGCTCGAGCGCCTTCGCGCTCGCGTGCCCGAGTTTTCACCGACGCTGCTCGAGGACTGTACCGACGCGAGCGTCTCCCAGTCGCTGGCCGAGTGGATCGTCCGCACCGATCTGAAAGGGCGTATCGCCGCAGACGAGGACTGGGTCGACGCCCGCGAGCAGTACGCCAGTGTGCGTCGCGTCCTCGAGATTGCGGCGTTCGTCGAGGAGACCGACCTCGTCGGCCCGGACTGGGATGGGTTGAATCGGATGCTGCGCCGGACGATCCAGTACGACGCGCCCTACGTCCACGCTGTCGAGACACAGCCGCCGACCGGCGGAGTGACGGTCTGTCCAGTCGACGACCTCAAATACGACACCTACGAGACGGTCTTCCTGCTGGATCTGATCGACAACACGTATCCAGGCGAGCAGTTCCTCACACAGCTGTTTCCGAGCGCGTGGCTCCGCGAACTGGAGGCGTACCCGGCGGTCACCGCACCCGATTCGGCGACCATCGAGTCCACGTTCGGCCCGCTCGAGGACGGCCAGCCGACGCCGGTCGCGGACCGAATCGCTGGCGACCCCTTCGAGACGTATCACGCCCAGCGAGCGCGGCGACGACTCGCGCTCGGAACCCGCGCGGCGACGAGCCACCTGTACTGCTGTTCGTACGAACGCGGGGCCGGCGGCCTGCGTCGAACCTACGACGACTCGCGCTATCTCAAACTGCTCGAGTCGGTTCCGAGCCTCGTTCTCGAGGCCGTCGACGCACACACGGGCGCGGCGATTCACGGGAAGACGAACGCCCTCGAGACGCTGCTCGACCAGCCCCGTGCCGAACTCGAGCGCGTCCTTCGGGAGGCGAGTACGGGTGGAAACGCCGATCTGGCCGAAACGGAAGAACTGTTCGAGGAGATCGCCGTCGTCCTCGAGACGGGCGATATCGACGACGACCTCGCGGATGCCGTCCGCTCGCAGTTCGAGTTCGCGGCCGGGGAGGTGGTTCGGAATGACTGAGAACGCAGATTCGGACGAAGACGGAACCACGCCGGCAACGCTGTCGGCCGACGGCCTTCGCACGTATCTCCACTGTCCCCGCCGGTACGAGTTCGCCCACGTCCACGGCTTCGACGACAGCGACGACGACGGCCCCGACGAGCGCGTCGCCCTCCTCCGGCGCGCACTCTGTACGACGCTCGAGCAGACTGCCCAACAAACGGGCGAGATCGACCGGGAGACGCTCGCCGACCGCGCGCTCGAGGCACTCGCCACGCGCTGGGAGCGCCACGACGAGCGATTTCACTCGCGCGCACAGCGTCGCCACGAACGGCAGGTGCTCGAGGCCACGGTCGAGGCCTACGTCGAGGCGGTCGGCCCCACCCACGCCGCCGGCCTGCGTCAGCTGCTCGCCGCGACTGACAAGGAGGCCGACCCGCTCGCGGATCTCGTCGGCCCGGATCTCACGCTCTCGAGTTCGGTCTCTTTCGGCGAGCAATTACAGGAGACGGCCACGCTCGAGGCGACTGTCGATTACGTTTACGGCGACGGCTCGTCGGTCGTCGGCGTCCGGTTCGTGCCCTCGGTTCGGCCGCTTGGCTTCCTGCGGTATCGCGACGACTGGGAGCGCGTCGCCGAATCGTTCGTCGATCACTTCGATCCCGAGATGGAGACGTTCGACCCCGATCCAATCGGCGCGCTGTTCGAAACCAGCGTCGTCCTCGCCGGCCTCCGCTCGCTGTGTGACCGACTCGGCCTCGAGGATCGAACCTGTCGCTACGTCCAGATTCCACTCGCCGACCGCGAACACACGTCGGTCAACTGGGTGCGAGAAACGGTCGAGACGAGCCTCGAGCCGGTCGACCTCACCGACGCCTACGTCGATCATCACACCTTCGGCATGACACTCGAACACCGAAACACAACCGTCGATAGCCGCCTCGAATCGCTCGCGTCCCGGCTCGTCTCGGGCGCGTTCGACCCGTCCGACCGCTGGGATCGCATCGCGAGTGAGTCCTGTCCGGACTGTGCCTACACCGCCTGCTGTCAGGAGTACATCGCCGAGGAGGTACGATTCGATGGGTGAACCGGATGAAACCGGAGGTGGGCGTCTCGAGGACGCCAAGATCCGCGACGACCTCGAGCCGAAAGGAAACCAGCCGGCGGTCATCGAGAGCAACGCGGCCTGTATCTCGGTCGACGCAGGGGCAGGGACCGGCAAAACGACGACGATGCTGTTGCGCATCGAGCACGCCATCGAGTCCGGCGCGGTCGACCCGGATGACATCCTCGTGTTGACGTTCGCGAACGAGGCCGCAGGGAGCATCCGCGACGCCGTCGCCGAGCGACTCGACCCCGAGACCGCGGCGGCTATCGATGTCTACACCTACCACTCGTTCTGCCATCGCCTCGTTCGTGAGTACGCCTACTACCTCGGCTACTCGCCGGAGTTCGACGTCGTCACCGAGCGCAAACGCCGCCGAATCGTCGGCCGACTCCTCGCGACGAACGACTACGACTTCGCGGCCGCAACGGCCCACGACGGCTCGAGGACGGATCTCACGAGCGCCGTCGACGACTTCATCCGGCGGATGAGCCAGGAGGACGTGACGCCGGCCCATCTCGAGGCGGGCCTGCCCGACGTTCGAACAATCGAACTCTGTACCGAGTTCGTCCTCTGGCTCGAGCAGCGGGCCGGCGACCTCTCCTTCGACAACGAAGCGCTCCGATTCTTCTCACAAGAGAGTCACCTCGAGTCGGCCCAGGAGGCACTCGTCGGCTACGGCAAACTCCTCGAGTACTGCCGCGAGAAGGTCGCGGAGTCGCCCGAAGCGTTCCGCGAGGACGCGGTCGTTGACGACGTCGCCCAGTATCTGCGGGTGCTCCAGCAGTGTGTGACGAACACCATCGAGGCGCTCTCGCTCGAGGACCCCACCACGAAACAGCTCCCGCGGGCGCTGTTTGGCAACGAAATCTGGCGACAGCAGACGAATCGCCTCGAGCAGAGCCCGTTCGGGCGGCTGAAACACTACGTCGAGTTCCTTCGGCTCGCTCGCCATTACGCGGCGGTGTATGCGGATTACCACGACGCCCTCGAGGAACAGCGGGCGCTCGATTTCGACGAACTGGTCCGGACGGCGACGACCCTCCTCGAGGACGAGGCGATTGCCGACGAGATCACCGGCCAGTGGACGCAGGTCTACTGCGACGAGTTTCAGGACACCGACGAGACGCAGTTCTCGTTGATCACCGAACTGACGAGCGGCCCGGACCGGCCGAACCTGCTCGCCATCGGTGACAAAGATCAGGCGATCTACGGCTGGCGCGGTACCGACCGCGAGGGACTGGACCGCCTCGAGACGCAGTACGACGATCACGAGGCGATTGCACTCGAACTCAACTTCCGGTCGCGCCAAGAGATTCTCGACTTGACGAATCACTGCGAGTACGGTCCCCAATCCTCGAAGACGCTGCGCGAGGTCGGGCGCGAGACTGGCGAGTACGCAGCCGACGAGACGCTCTCCGACCGCGTCGTCAAAATCGAGAGCGACGAGATTCCGGAATCGACGGCCAGCCAGGTCGGGACGACCGTCTCGAGGCTGCTCAACGGCGCTGCCGAGAACGTCCCACAGCGCAGCCTCGAGGATCTCGCGGTGATCGTCCGCACGAATCGCCACGCACAGGCCATCGCCGAGGAGTTGCGCGAGCGCCAGATCCCCTACGAAATTTCGGGGTCGCCCCGCGGTGAGATTTCGCCCGGGATCCAGACGCTGCTGTCGTATTTGCGCGTGCTCGTCGACCGCGACGCCGACGCCCACCTTCGACGGGTGTTGCTCTATCGCTACCGACTGGGCGAGACCGACCTCCAGACGCTCCAGCGCCGGGACGGATCGCTCTACGATGCGGTCTTCGATGTCGACCCGGAGACCCTCGAGAACCCAGCCCAACTCGAGCAGGCGCGCGAACACCTCGCATCCCTCGAGCGTCTGCGCAACGTCTACCCGCTGTCGGGGTTCATCCGCCGATTCCGCGAACTGACTCGCCTCGAGTGGTTCCTCACGAGTGACGAGCGCGCCCAACTCGACCGGCTCGACCGATTCGTCGAGGCCTACGACCCCGAATCCGTCGTCAGTACGCTCACGGCGGCGTTCGTCGACGCCCTCGAGGGAGCGCTCCGTGGCGGCGGCAGCGAGCGGACCCGCGGCACCCACTCGACCGACTCGGTGGACGTGATGACCGTCCACCAGGCGAAGGGCCTCGAGTTCGATACCGTGCTCGTTCCCTATCTCTCGGACGAGGAGTGGTGTGTCGACGGCGACTACGCCAGACGGGCTCGAGAACGGCTGCTCGCCGCGACGCTCGCGGACGACATCGAGTCGCCGCTGTGTGCCGACCTCGCGAGCGAGACGGTCGCGGAGGAGTGGCGCGTGCTCCACGTCGCGCTGACGCGGGCGGAGAATCACCTGTTCGTCTTCGGCTCGGACTACGAGTACGACGGCGACGAGACGGAACTGGGCGTCTCGAGGGCGGACGCCTGTCTCGCGGACGACATCGAGTGGTCGACCGCCGGCCAACGCATGGACCTGTGGGCGTCGCTGTGCGAGAGCTTCGAGCGAGTTCGAGCGACCTATCCCGAGACCGTCGTCGACCGGACGGACGACCTCGCACACGCCGCCGACGTGACGCCGGGTTCGATCACCTACTACGCCGACTACGACGACCGAACAGTCGAGCCGCTTGAGACCCGTGACGCAATCAATACCGTCCACGAACTCGGGCGACTCCTGCGCTCTGGAACCCTACTCCCGGCGGCCGATGCGGCCAGCTACGGCGACGAACCCGCTCTCGAGAATGCGCTGCCCTATGGCCGCCGAGCCGGCGCGTTGTCGCCTGACACCGTCCGATTCCCGGTCGAGGCGCTCTCGAGTGCGACCGAACTCCCCGTCGCGATGCGCCACAGCTACAGCGCGATGGACACCTACGAGAGCTGCCCGCGAAAGCACTATCTCGACCACGTCGTGCGGGCGCTCGACGACCCGCAGGCGCGTTCGCTGTCCAGTGTCCAGGACTCAGTGACCCACTCGAGCGGCGACTCCAGACTCGTTGGCACCGTCTTCCACGATGTCGCCGAGGAGGCGTTCTATCGCGACTATCACACGCAGTCGGCGTGGACCGACGCCGCAACTCGCCACCTCACCGCACGGGACCTGCTCGAGCATCGCGAGGCCGTCCACGCGTGTATCGAGCGCTACTTCGAGGCGGACGCACCCGGCTTCGAACAGCCGGTCGCGGACTGGGACCACCTCGCGGCGGAGGTGCCGTTCTCGCTGTCGGCGGTCGACGGCGTCGACGGCGACGTCATCGGCTACATCGACTCAATTCGCCGGCTGCCATCCGAGGCGGGCGCGACTGGCGAGCAGGCCACGCAGTGGGCGGGCGGGCTCGCCGTGCTCGATTACAAGGCGACGGCCGACCGAATCGACCCCGCAGACGCGGTCCAGCTCTCGCTGTACGCTCGAGCCTGCGAGCAGCGCTTCGACGAGCCGGTTGCCGCAGTTGGCTACGTCTACGTCGGCGAGACGGACGGGCCGCGCGTGGTGCTGTTCGACCCCGACGAACTGCCCACGTGGACGACCGTCCGCGAGACGCTCACCGCCGTCGACGATCCGAGCCTCGAGACAAATCCTGGCCCACACTGCCAGCACTGCCCGCATCGCTCGCTCGGCTGTGCACCCGACGAGTACGGCGATGTCTCCGGCCTCGAGTCACGAGCGTTGGAGGAGGACTGACGGGGTTGTAGGGGGCACCACCCGGATACTCCACAAACGATAGCGCACCGAACGCTGGCTCTTATTGTCGTCCACTCGAATCACCATACCAGATCGAGGCGACGCTCTGTTTTCCGCTGCGCTCGAGCCCCGATGCTGCTGCCGACTCGGCGGACCCCGACAGCAGAGCCGATGAGGCCCTGTTGATCGAGAAACGCCGCGAGAGTGTGCCGTCCGGGAAGCGCGAGGAAGTCGGCCTTGAGATCGAGCCGGCTGACCTCGAGGCGCGTCGGCCCTTCGTATCGTTTAAGCCCGCGGTGGCAGTGAGTCGATGTATGAGCGACGAGAGTCAGGAACTCGGGATCACCGAGTCGAAATCGCACAAACCCGGCGACTGGTACGCCGAAGTCGTCCAGAAGGCCGACATCGCCGATTACGCGCCAATGGGCGGCTTTATCGTCACGAAGCCGCGCGGCTATGCACTCTGGGAACGCATTCAGGACGCCCTCGACGGCTGGTTCAAGGAAACCGGCGTCGACAACGTCTACTTCCCGATGTTCATCCCCGAGTCCTTCCTCGAGCGCGAGAAGGACATCGTCGAAGGCTTCGATCCCGAAGTCGCCTGGGTGACCCAGGGCGGCCACGACGAACTCGAGGAGCGACTCGCCGTCCGGCCGACGAGTGAGTCGATCATCGCGCCGTTTATGGCCGACTGGACGCGCAGCCACCGCGACCTGCCGCTGCGGCTGAACCAGTGGTGTTCGGTGGTTCGGTGGGAGGCCACCGAGACCAAGCCCTTCTTCCGAACGAAGGAATTCATGTGGCAGGAAGGCCACACTGCCCACGCGAGCGACGAGGGCGCGTGGTCGGAGGTCTGGACCCGTCTCGGCCAGTACGAGAAGGTCTACGAGGAGGTGCTCGCGATCCCGGTCCTGCGCGGCAAGAAGCCAGACCACGACAAGTTCCCCGGCGCGGACACGACGACGACCGTCGAGGCGCTCATGCCTGACGGCAAGTCCGTCCAGGGCGGCACCAGCCACCACCTCGGCCAGAGCTTCGCCGAGGCGTTCGACATCACCTTCGTCGACGAGGACGAGGAGGAGCAGACGGCCTACACTACCTCGTGGGGCCTCTCCTGGCGCGCACTCGGCGCACTCATCATGACCCACTCGGACGATCAGGGACTCGTGCTCCCGCCAACCATCGCGCCCACGCAGGTCGTCATCGTCCCCATCTGGCAGGAAGATACGAAGGAGGACGTCCTCGAGTACTCCCAGTCCATCGCCGACGACCTCGAGGAGGCTGGCTTCCGCGTCGAACTCGACGACCGCGACGAGCGCAACCCCGGCTTCAAGTTCAACGAACACGAGTTGAACGGCGTCCCGTTGCGCCTCGAAATCGGTCCCTACGAGGTCGAAGACGAGGAAGTCACGCTCGTCCACCGGCCTGACAACGACGAATCCGTCGAGGACCGCGACGAAATCGTCGACGCCGTCGACGACCATCTCGCAGAAATCTTCGACAAACTGTACGAGACGGCCGAGACAAATCTCGAGGAGAACATTCGCGAAGCCCACAGCCCCGAGGAGATTCTCGGGACGATTGGCCAGCACGGCGGCTACGTGAAAACGCCGTGGTGCGGTGACGAGGCCTGCGAGGAAGTCATCAAAGAGAAGATTGCCGCCGAAATCGTCATGCAACCACTCGAGGACGAAGGCGGCGAATCATCGGGCGAGGTTCCTGAACCCGACCACGACGAGTGTGGTGTCTGTGGCGATCCAGCAGACGAAATCGCGTACTTCGCGAAAAGTTACTGATCGGACTCTCGGTTCGATTGCAGACAGCGAGTCGGCGGTTCCATTTTGCTATCGCCCGACGCTGTCACCTGATTGAGTGGTTGTCCCACGAGCACGTATGGGCGTCTGAGACCGAAACGGAACGTAGAACCCTCGAGAACCAAGTACCCGTTATCACCAGCGGTCGTGTCGATTGGTGTGACCTAACTCTTTAGCCCGAGATTCCTTACCAATGGAGATGAATGTATAGCTGTGGTGTTCACTTTGGTGGGTGAACACTACGTGCCTCTGACAATACCTTTTCTGAGCGGTAAACGCAGTCGAGTCGCCGAGTTTTGTAGACGTTCGTAGCGACGCCACTCGAGATTGCCCTGTCGTATCCAAGAATGCGCTCGAGTGGTACGCCACTGTAAACGTAATCATCCATGAATATAAATTGTCTGCATATGCATTATATACGTTAATATGTGTCTATAATACACTTAGTCATTATGGGGTAGCCTCATATAGGTGTTCTCGCAAGTGATGGTATGTCACAGCCACACGGAGCGTCATCCACCGAGCGTTCCCCGGGGCTTGCCGACCCCGAGGACGAACGGTCGAACTGCGGCGTCGGCGTCGTCATGGATCTCGATGGGGGATCTGGACACAGCGTCGTCGCTGACGGTCTCGATCTACTCAAGAATCTCGAACACCGCGGAACCACAGGCGCGGAGAAAAACACCGGCGACGGAGCCGGAATCATGCTGCAGACGCCACACGCGTTCTTCGCAGATGTTCTCGAGACGTCCCTGCCGGATACCTACGCCGTCGGATCGCTCTTTTTGCCACAAGACGAGACGGCCCGCACAGAACTCGTCGATCTTGCTGAATCGACCCTCGAGACGTACGATCTCGAAGTCCTCGAGTGGCGAGACGTCCCCACGGAAAACGAGGATCTCGGCGCGACGGCGGTCGACTCCGAACCGGACGTTCGACAGCTTGTCGTCGCACCGGCGGACGGCGACGACCTCTCCGAGGACGATTTCGACCGACGACTGTACGTCGCTCGACGCGCACTCGAGAACGCCGTCGAAGGTGCCGACATCGACAACAAAGAACGGTTCTACGTCGTCTCGCTCGACTCGAAGACGCTCGTCTACAAGGGCCTGCTCAAGGGGGAACAGGTTCCGTCCTACTACCCTGATCTGACCGATGAACGCGTCGAATCGAACTTCGTCATGGTTCACGAGCGCTTCTCGACGAACACGCTCGGAGCCTGGCACCTCGCCCACCCATACCGGAACATCATCCACAACGGCGAGTTCAACACGATTCAGGGCAACATCAACTGGATGCGCGCCCGCGAGACTGACATCGAGAGCGAGGTGCTCTCCGACCTCGAGGCCGTCAAGCCGATCATCGACGATCCGGAGCAATCCGATACCGCAAGCGTCGACAACGCCCTCGAACTCTTGATGCAGGACGGACGGGACCTCGAACACGCGCTGCGAATGCTCGTCCCCGAAGCCTGGCGCGGCAACGATGCGATGGACCCAGACCGAAAGGACTGGTACGACTTTCACGCCTCGCTCGTCGAGCCGTGGGACGGCCCCGCACTCGTCGCGGCAACCGACGGCGAACGCGTCGGTGCTGTTCTCGACCGCAACGGCCTGCGCCCGTGTCGGTACGACGTGACGACCGACAACAAACTCATCATGGCAAGCGAGGCCGGCGCGCTCGAGCCAGATCCAGAAGATATCGAAGAGCGCGGTCGACTCCAGCCCGGTCAACTGTTCCTCGCCGACCCCGAGGAAGGGCGCGTGATTCCGGACGACGAGGTCTTCGACGACCTCACCGACGACCGCTACGGCGAGTGGGTCGCCGAAGAACAGGTCTCACTCGAGGACGTACGGACGACCGACTCGAGTGCCCCCCAGCAGTCGGTTGAGAATCTGCGTGACCAGCAGACGGCGTTTGGCTACACGCACGACGAACTCGAGAACATGATCGAGCCGATGACGACGAAGGGGAAAGACCCCGTCGGCTCGATGGGCGATGACACGCCGCTGTCGGTGCTGACGGAGTTTAACCGACCCCTGTTCTCGTACTTTAGACAGCTGTTCGCGCAGGTGACGAACCCGCCGCTCGACTACATCCGCGAGGAACTCGTCACGTCGATGGAGTCTCGACTCGGCTTCCAGCGCAACCTGCTCACCGAATCGCCCGAGCATGCCCGCCAACTCGTCCTTGACTCACCCATCCTGACCGACGGTGAACTCGAGTCCATTCGGGAGTGCGATGCAAACGGCATCACCGCCGCGACCATCGATATCACCTACGAGCCAACCAGCGAGGAACTCGGCTCGGATCTCGAGGCCGCACTCGAGCGCGTCCGCGAGGACGTCGTCGAGGCTATCGAAGACGGCGGCCATGACGTGATCGTCCTCTCTGACCGCGGCGTCGACGAGGATCGCGCAGCGATCCCGAGTCTGCTCGCGACGGGTGGTATCCATCATCACCTCGTCCGAAACGGCCTGCGAAATCACGTCGGACTGGTCGTCGAATCCGCAGACCCGCGCACGGTCCATCATTTCGCGACCCTCGTTGGCTACGGCGCGGGCGCAGTCAACCCGTACCTGGCGTACCAGACAATCGACGACATCACCGCCGGTCCCGACGGGGCCGAAACCGAGGTCGCTATCGACGCCTATGTCGGCGCTGTCGAAGACGGCCTGTTGAAGATCATGGCCAAGATGGGGATTTCGACCGTCGAGAGCTACCAGGGTGCCCAGATCTTCGAAGCTGTCGGGCTTGACTCGGGTCTCGTCGCAGAATACTTCGAGGGAACCGAGAACCGCACGGAGGGAATCGGCCTCGCTGAGATCGAAGAAGACGTTCGCGAACGTCACCAGCAGGCGTTCGTCGATACCGAAGAGAAACCGACGCTCGACCGCCACGGCGAGTTCGAACACCGCTCTGATGGGATTCACCACCAGTGGAACCCGGACACCGTCGGCACGCTCCAGCAGGCCGTCCGTGCGAACGACTACGAGCGCTATCAGGAGTTCGCCGAACTGATCAACGATCAGCAACAGAATCTCCAGACCCTTCGTGGCCTCCTCGAGTTCGATTCGGACCGCGAGTCGATCCCAGTCGACGATGTCGAGCCGATCAAAGACATCGTCGAGCGCTTCTCGACGGCCGCGATGAGTCTCGGCTCGCTCTCCCCGGAAGCACACGAAAACAACTCGATTGCGATGAACCGCATCGGCGGCAAATCCAACTCGGGCGAGGGTGGCGAGCCACCGGAACGCTTTGGCACCGAAAAGGAGTGTAACGTCAAACAGGTGGCCTCGGGCCGCTTCGGCGTCACGAGTACCTACCTCTCGAGTGCGGACGAACTCCAGATCAAGATGGCCCAAGGAAGCAAGCCCGGCGAAGGTGGCCATCTTCCCGGTGAGAAGGTAAACGAGATGATTGCTCACGTCCGCAAATCGACGCCGGGCGTCGGCCTCATCTCGCCACCGCCACTGCACGACATCTACTCCATCGAGGACCTCAAACAGCTGATCTTCGACCTGAAGGCGGCGAACGAGGAGGCAGACATCAACGTCAAACTCGTCTCCGAGGCCGGCATCGGTACGGTTGCCGCCGGCGTCGCGAAAGCAAACGCCGACGTGGTCCACATTTCGGGTCACTCCGGCGGGACGGGTGCCTCACCCCGAACCTCGATCAAGAGCGCCGGCCTCCCCTGGGAACTCGGCCTCGCCGAAGCGAACCAGATGCTCTGTCAGACCGGGCTTCGCGACCGTATCCGTGTCTCCGCAGACGGTGGCATGAAGACCGGCCGCGACGTCGCCGTCGCCGCACTGCTGGGTGCCGAGGAGTACATCTTCGGGACTGCCTCGCTCGTCACATCGGGTTGTGTGATGGCCCGGCAGTGTCACAAAAACACCTGCCCAGTTGGTGTCGCGACCCAGCGCGAGGACCTCCGGAAACGGTTCCCCGGCGAACCCGAACACGTCATCAACTACATGACGTTTATCGCACAGGAACTGCGCGAGATCATGGCCGAACTCGGCTTCGAAACTATTGACGAGATGATCGGCCACGTCGAAGTGCTGGACCAGCGCGACGATATCGAGCATCCGAAAGCGCGCACGGTCGACCTCTCTGCCGTCATCGCCGACCCCGGCGGTGACGTCCGGCGCAAGATCCGAGACCAGGATCACGAACTCGAGGACCAACTCGACCGCGACCTGATCGAGGCTGCAGCAGACGCCATCGAGACCGAGGAACCGGTCACCCTCGAGACCGAGGTGTCGAACGTTGACCGGACCGTCGGCGCGATGCTCTCGAACCGTATCACCAGCCGCTACGGCGAACCCGGCCTCCCCGAGGACACCATTACGGTCGACCTCGAGGGAACCGCAGGACAGAGCTTTGGCGCGTTCCTCGCAAGCGGTGTCTCGATGCACCTCGAGGGCAGCGCGAACGACTACGTCGGAAAAGGCCTCTCGGGTGGCAAACTCGCGATCCGAACGCCTGAGGCGGCCGCCTACGATCCGACCGAAAACGTCGCCATCGGCAACGTGGCGCTCTACGGCGCGACTGACGGCCAACTGTACGTCAACGGCGTCGCGGGCGAGCGATTCGCCGTTCGGAACTCCGGTGCGAAAGCCGTCATCGAGGGCGTCGGCGACCACGGTTGTGAGTACATGACTGGCGGTGTCGTCGCCGTCCTCGGCGAGACGGGCACGAACTTTGCCGCGGGGATGTCCGGCGGCGTCGCCTACGTCTACGACCCCGAGAACGAACTCGAGGCGAAGGCGAACACGGGAATGGTCTCGCTGCACGACGAACTCGAGGACGCAGACGAAGCAATGCTGCGCCGACTCGTCGAGAACCACGTCGCCTACACGGACTCCGACCGCGGGCAGGAACTGCTCGCAAACTGGGAGCAGGCACTCGAGGCGTTCGTGAAGGTCATGCCGGAAGCGTACTACGAAGCGATCACCGAGCAGGGAAGCGACGACGTTCGCGAGGAACTGCCCGGTGTCCCAGAATCCGTCGTCGAGGCTGACTCGACCAGTTACGCGGCGAGCGACGACTAAGCCACGACAGTCACACGCTCACGCGCTTTTTTGAGTGATCTGAGGTACCTACGAGGAGACTGTTGATTGCGTTCGATCTATTGTGGCAGTGCCATCGTCATCGTTTTCCCCCACAGCGACGACGAGCGAGTATGGACAGCGCACTCGTTATCGGCGGCACGCGCTTTATTGGTCGCCATCTCGTCTCCGAATTACTCGAGGCCGACTACGACGTAACGATCTTCAATCGCGGGAACCACGACAATCCGTTCGCGGACGACGACCGCGTCGGCCATATCGAAGGCGACCGGACGAACGACTCCGCACTCGAGGCCGCGGCGATGACCGCTGACCCGGATGCTGTCTTCGACTGTGTCGCCTACTACCCGCGAGATGTTCGCGCGGCGACGACGATTTTCGCCGACTGCGAGGCCTATGTCTACATCTCGAGCGGCGCGGCCTACGGGCGCGAGGAGATCCCAAAACGCGAAGACGAGACGCCACTCGAGTCCTGTACGACCGAGGAAGCGACCGACGACTCACAGGCGACCTACGGCAAGCGCAAAGCCGAGGGAGACCGCGCAATCGCCGCCGCAGCAGGTGAGGGGGTCAACGCGATGGCCGTTCGCCCGCCAATCGTCTACGGGCCACACGACTACTCCGAACGGCTGGATTTCTGGATCGACCGCGTTAATCGCTTCGACCGCGTTGTCATCCCGGGCGACGGCACGAACGTCTGGCACCGTGTCTACGTCGAGGACGTTGCGAGCGCGCTGCGAATCATTGCCGAACGCGGCGACCCCGGCGAGGTGTACAACACCGGCGACCAGCGACTCGTTACGCTTGAGGAGATGCTCGAACTGATCGCTGCCCAGTTAGACACGAGCGTCGACGTCGTCCACGCTGGCCCACGCGAACTCGAGGCTGGCGGGATCTCGCCCGACGACTACGTTCTCTATCGGGACTACCCGCACATCCTGTCGACAGCCAAACTCGAGGCCCTCGGCTGGGAATCGACTCCGCTCGAGGAGGCGATGGCACGCACCGTCGAGGATCACCTCGAGAGTGATCGTGACGGCCTCGAGAATGGGCCGGATCGAGATGCCGAAGAGCGCGTGCTTGGGATTTTGGACACGCTGTAGTCCCGTCGTCGACGATCACTGACTCGCTCTTTTTGTTCGATAGCTCTCCAGTGATCGTCTCTGTCTAAATAAGAGATTGTGTAGCTATACTTCGAATAGGTAGGAGATAAACTATGATGTTTGACAGAACAGTTGGTGGTTGACATTCGGAGAGAAAAGAATTGGTAAAGGGCGTAATTGCCCCTATTACCCCACTAATTCAAATATATCTACTATATACTCCTATTTGTTTGTATCTGGGTGTCTGGAAGAAGAGACGTTCCCTCTCGAGTTCGTCCTTGAAGACCCAACTATATCACTGAACAAAATACCTGTGAACTCGAGAGGTTACGGATTGATTCCTCCTCGAGTTGTAACAGGGAGTGTCCGCTCGAGACGACAGGAAAACTAGATTCAAGTACGGACGCGCGGAACGATTAGCTATGACACGCTACGAACGCGTCGCGGACACGACCGCTCACACCGGCGAAGGGCCGCTGTGGCATCCCGAGGAAGAACTGGTGTACTGGGTCGACATCCCCAACGGCAAGCTCTTTGCGTACGATCCCGAGACCGACGAGTACGACCTCGTCTACGAAACTGCTGGGGCGCCTCTCGGCGGCTACACCATCGAAGAAGACGGCGCGCTCTTGTTGTTCACCCACGGCACCGTCAGCCGCCTCGAGCCCGGCGCGGACGAGGCCGAACCGGTCGCCGAAGTCGACGACGCCGACACCCGCTTTAACGACGTCATCGCCGACCCCGAAGGCCGCGTTTTCTGCGGGACGATGCCCGGCGAGGACGAACTCGGCGACCTCTATCGCCTCGACCCCGACGGCAGCGTGACGCTCGTCGTCGAAGACGTCGACATCCCCAACGGCATGGGCTTTACCGACGACCTCGAGACGTTCTACTTCACCGAATCCGAGGAACACGTCATCTACGCGTTCGATTACGACCGCGAGACCGGCGAACTGTCGAACCAGCGGTCGTTCGTCGACGTGCCGACCGACGACGGCATTCCGGATGGAATGACCGTCGACGAAACCGGCGATATCTGGTCGGCCCGCTGGGACGGCGGCCGCGTCGTCCGCTACAGCCCCGACGGCGAGGTGCTCGAGGAGATCGATCTCCCAGCACGGAAAGTATCCTCGGCGACCTTCGGCGGACCGGCGTACGAAGACCTGTACCTGACGACTGCACTCACTGACAACGACCGCGAGGCGGAAGGCGACGGCGCAGGTGCTCTGTTCCGCGTCCCTGATGTCGGCCCCAGTGGCGTCCCCGAGTTCCGCTCGCGTATCAGCCTCGAGTAATAGTCGAACTCGATTTTTCGCGTTCACTCAAACGCTGGCAGGTACTCGGCGTTCGCCTCGAGTAGGTCGTCGACCAGGTCGTCGGTTTCCTCGAGCGTACAGACAGCGCTGGTCAGCGGATCGAGTTTGACCGCACGCCGCAGCGCGTCCTCGTCAGCCCCAACAGCGGCGTCGACGGCCAGCGATTGTACGTTGACGTTCGTGCGATTGAGCGCGGCCAACTGCGGCGGGAGATTACCGACGCTGCAGGGGCGAACCCCGGTTCCATCGACGAGACATGGCACCTCGACGAGCGCATCGTCGGGCAGGTTCGTGATCAGTCGGCCGTCGTTCGGCACGTTGAGATTCATCCGGCGCACTTCGTCCGTCTCAATGGAGTGGATAATTCGGGCGGCGTACTCGCCCGAGCGCTCGAGCGAGAGATCGATCTCGTCGAGGTCGAATGCGTCGGCTGGATCCCGTGCGCGCCAGTGCTCGAGGTACTCGCCGGTCGGCATCCAACACACGGGCGAGTATTCGAACTCGGTTTCGTCGGGATCGTAGGCACTCCGCTCGACGAGATGGTCGATCTCGTCCTGTGTATGTCGGAAGTACGGCAAGTACTCGCTCAGGTGGTGACTCGACTCGGTGATGAACGCGCCGAAGTGATCCATCACGTCGAAGCGAACGACGTCTTCGGCGTAGATTTCGTCGTCGTCCATCGCCTCGTAGAGGTCGGGATAGAGGTCTTCTCCCTCGTATTCGAGGTTGAGGAACCAGGCCATGTGGTTGATACCGGCGACCCAGTACTCGAGGTCCTCGACGGGGACGTCGACGTAGTTCGCAATGTCGTGTGCCGTCCCGCGAACACTGTGACAGATTCCGTAGACGTCAATTTCCGTTTCGCGCTCGAGCGCCCAACAGACCATCGCCATCGGGTTGGTGTGCTGTAAGAGCGGTGCGTCGGGGCACAGCTCTTCCATGTCGCGGGCAATCTCGAGCATCGTCGGAATTGTCCGCTGTGCCCGGAAAACGCCGCCGGGGCCGAGCGTGTCGCCGACGGACTGGTTGATGCCGTAGCGCTGTGGGATTTCGACTTCGTGTTCGACCGGTTTGACGCCACCGACCTGAATCGTCGTGATGACGTAGTCTGCATCGGTTAGTGCCTCACGTCGGTCAGTCGTTGCCTCAACCGTTGCAGGGAGGTCATGTTCATCGATCAGCGCGTTCGTCGCAGCCTCGATTCGTTCGAGGCGCTCAGCGTCGATATCCATCAATGCGACCGTCGTTTCCTGTAACTCGGCAAACGAGAGGATATCCCGAACGAGCGTTTGCGTGAATGTGAGACTACCAGCGCCGATAAACGCGACGTTCACCATAGATGCGTGTTATCAACACACACTATAATTGTTCCTTTCATGGAGTGTCTGTCCGGATCTCACTCATAGACTGGCTGGCACCCGACAGGAGAGAACCCGTCTCGAGAGTGATGTACTCGCCCGCCCTCGGTCGAGTATTGCTGTGATCGCGTTCTCGAGTACCGCCTGTCTGGCAAGCAAAATTGAATCGTGTTCCACACCGTCCCCTCACTGGCCAAACTGCCTGCCCACTGAAAACCAGCACTCCGATCAGGAGTAGTTGTGCTCGAGTTCGATGACGTTCGCGGTCCCGAGGACTGCCTCTGGCAGGTCGTCGTAGAACCGTTCGTCACCGACGCGGTGGACGGGACAGGAGACGCTGACGGCAGCGATACTCTCGTCGTTGTCGTCCGTGATCGGTGCCGCGATACATCGCAGTCCGTTGAGTCGTTCCTCGCGGTCGACAGCGTAACGCTGTTGGTGGACCTCCTCAAGTTCGGCGAAGAACTCCTCTCGGTCCGTAATCGTCTTGTTCGTCACCGGTGGCAGTCCGTACTCCTCGACGATTTGCTCGACCTGTTCGTCCGGTCGGAAGCCAAGAATTGCCTTCCCGAGTCCCGTACAGTGAAGCGGGACGCGCTTGCCTTCGTGGGTGTCAAGTTCGACCGCGTTCTCTCCTTTCGCCTGGTAGAGATAGATGCCACGACCGTTTTTCTCGACGAGTAAATTGACGAGTTCGCCGGTTTCATCGGCCAGTTTATCGACTTCCTTCTGGGCCGTATCGTAGATTGGCGTGCGGTTGCGTGCGTACGCGCCAAGCCCCAGAAACGAGAGACCAATGTGGTACTCGTCGCCGTCTTTGTCGACGTACTCGCGATTGGCGAGCGTCGTCAGGTGGTTGTGGACTGCGCTCTTGCCGATATCGACCTGTTCGGCGATCTCGGAGATTCCGGCTCCATCGAGTTCTTGGATAATTTCAAGAATCTCGAAGGTTCTGTCGACCGTCCGGACGGGATGTTTCGGTTCTGGCATACGCGTATGCATGGTTTGAACACACATATAGATTGTTCTGTGCTGGCGAATTGCGTTTCCTTTACAACCACTACGTGGAGATAGCGCAGAACAAGACTACTCGTAGACGAAATTCAGTTGTAGGTCTCGGCGACTGTGTCCTCCCTCAGAGTCCAACAGTGCGTCGCTCAGACCTCAACAACGGTGTTCGAGAGCGTCCCGATATCCTCGAGCCCGATTTCGATTTCGTCGCCTTCCTCGAGTGTAAAGTCCTCGTCGGGAACGAGCGAGGTGCCGGTCAGCAGGACGGAGACATCTGGAACGGCGTTGTGTGCCGTATAGCAGTCAACGAGTTCCTCGACGGATCGGACCATCTTGCCGGTGTTCGTCGAGTCGTCGTACAGCACCTCGCCGTCGCGGCTGATCGTCATCCACATCTCGAGGTCGTGTGGGTCCTCGATAGAGTCAGCCGAACGAATGCCAGGGCCGATTGCACAGCACTTGTCGTAGACTTTCGCCTGTGGGAGATACAGTGGGTTTTCCCCTTCTATCGAGCGACTACTCATGTCGTTCCCGACAGTGTAGCCGACGATGTCTTCGCCAGCAAGCACGACACCGAGTTCCGGCTCTGGGACGTCCCATTCGGAGTCAGCGCGAATCCCGACTGGCGCTTTCGGTCCAACGGTTCGCTCCGGCGTTGCTTTGAAAAAGACTTCCGGGCGGTCGCTCTCGTAGACGTCGATGTACATATCCGGTGTCTCGCTCTCAGCCTGGCGGGCTTCTTCGCTGATTCGATAGGTGACACCCGCAGCCCAAATCTCGCCTGAGGAAATCGGCGCTGTGACGGCTCCGTTCTCGAGGACGTCCATCGAACGAACCGCTGCGTCCTCGAGCAATCCCTCGGTGAGCGTCTCGATGGCGTCATCCGTGATCGCCGCAGTCTCGAGAAGTCCCTCAAATGTCTGGAGTTGTGGTCGCGCAGCTGTGAGATCGTATAGTGTCTCGTCAGTTTCAACAGCGAGATGTGGTGTTCCCTCCTCGCGAAGCTGGTAGTAGCGCATGTTCTGATAGCCTTCTTCTCGATCAATGACCTTAGTTTTATAGTAACATCTGAAGCGGTTTACACATCAATCGCACAGCTCACGGCTCGCTTCGCTCTCCGTCTGCTCACGGCGCGAAGCGCCGTTCGCATGGTATGCGAGACCGCTGGTCTCGCACTATTCGTGTTTCCGCGATTCTCGCGCACTTTGTTCGCTCCGAACCGCGCTCCCGCCGTGTGAATGGGTGTGCACTGACTTTGGTTGGCTACTATAACTGACAGTGAAAATGGAACGCTCGCTTCTCAGCGAGCAGAGAGTGATCCTACCGAACAACAGTCAGTACAGATTTTCGACCAGCCGTTCGGTCGAAAATCTGTCGCTCGTTTTGTCCGGCAGTATGAGACAGCGCTCAGACGACCCAGCCAGTGTGAGATCAGACTCGCTCGAGTCCGTTCTGGAGCAGGTAGTGGGTGAGGCGATTCGAGGTCAGCCAGTCGTCGCTCTCGACGTCGAAGTCCCAGTCTTCGGTGTTGACCCAGTAGTGTCCGCCGCCCCAGGGGAAGCAGACGGCGGCTGGCAGCAACTGATTGTGAACCCAGGCGAGGTTCGTCGCATGCGAGATGACTTCCTCCTCGGAATCGGCCGTCGACATTGCTTCGAGTTCCTCGGGAATGTCGAACGTGACCATGTCGCCGTCGGGGTTTCCAACTTCAGGCACTTCGACTTCCTCCTCGATCATGCCAGTTCGCTCGGTGAACAGACCCATGTTGTTGTCGTTGAACACCGCATCGAAGTCGGCGTATGGGTGGTAGTCACGGGCCATCCCGTAGTTGAGGTGGACGGTCATGTCGTAGTCGTGGTTCTGTTGGGTTTCTGCCTGCCACGTTGGGAATTCCTCGACGTAGAAGTCCATGTCGATGCCGAACTCGGAGAGGTTGTTGGAGATCATCTCCGAGTGAGTATCGAACCAATCACCGACTGGGAAGTTGAGCGTCCACGTGTCGCCGTCAGGAGTCAGCCACTCGTCGCCGTCGTGTTCAAAACCAACATCCTCGAGCAGTTCCGCGGCTCTGTCGGTATCTTCTGGCCCGTAGTTCGACATTGCCTCGAGGGCGTCCGTTTCGACGTAGTCCTCGACGTAGAGGGAGTCGATTCCGGTGGAGTACTCGTCGTACCCTGTCCCTTCCGTGGCGGCGGTCTCAGTGAGGAATGGAATGTCGATGGCATGGGCGATAGCCTGGCGCACTTCGGGATAGTCGCGGATGTACTCGTCTTCGGTCCCGAAGATCAGTGCAAACGACTGTCCGTCGTACGGCAACGGTCCTTCGCCGTACATACTGGGGACGTCGTCGAGGTCCGGACTGTCGTCTCCCCAGTCGACTTCACCGGATTGGATTCCCTCTTCGTCCACGTAGATGCCAATCCGCTGGAAAAACTCCCAGTCTTGTGCGATTGGGTGTTCTGGATTCGGAATCTGATCGGCGAACTCCTCGTTCGCCTCGACGAAGATCCAGGGGCCAGAATACAGGACTTCGTCCCAACTGACGTCGTACTCCAGCAGACTCTGTTGAACGCTTTCGATCTCCTCATCGGTCGTTGCGTCTTCGAACTCCTCGACGAAGTGGCCGTACTGGGCCTCGGAGACCTGCAGGATCATCTCGGCCCATTCGCCGACCCACAACTCCTCTTCCATGTCAGTATACTCGTCTCGAGGTTCAATGACGAGCGTATAGTCGTCCTCGGCATAGACTCCGGTCTCGATATCGACGAAGTTCTCCATTCCGAGACCCATGTATCCATCTATCTTGTACCCCGTGACGAAGTCATGTGCGGTGATGGATTCGCCTGTCGACCAGCCGTAGTCCTCCGAGAGGGTGACTTCGGTTCGGAGCGTGTCAGGGTCAATTGACCAGTCCTCGGCGATTCGTGGCACGTACTCGCCGCGTTCGGTGTGATACACCGCGAGGTATTCGAAACCGAACTCCTGTCCGAGGTCGCCGGCGTTCCACCGCGGATGGTACGGATTGAAAATATAGTCATCATCGACCGGGTTGAGATCTGCCGATGGATACAGGACTTCGAACTCGTCCTCGTAGTCCTCGTTGTAATCGACATCGTCGAGAACCGGTTCCAGACCAGTGCCCTCGAGCAGGTCTTCATCGCTGTCGCCACCCATACAGCCAGCTAATGCAGCGGCACCCACAGCCCCTTGTGCGGCCAGCATTTGTCGCCGCGACATAAACTGAGTGTACTTGTTCTTATCCGTTCCATTCCGAGACGACAGAGTCCGGATTCGATTGTCACTCTTTGACATTCGTCTGTGGAGAAACAATCATGGGTGATAAATTATTCGGATCCCTCGAGTGTGTGTCTCGAAACCGACAGGCGACGGAGGGAACACTACCCTATTACCGCATACGACCGGCCAACAGTCAGCGACGCGTTTCGACCGGACAGGGAGTCGACACGCTGACTGTCGGGCAGCATCAGCCAACTCGCTGCCGTCCGTGGCTGTCGGAACGATATTGGTCCTAATCACAAGAATCGTATACCTACACGCCGATAGTTCAGCTATGGCCGCGGAGTACTACAACTACATTGACGGAGAGTGGACCGAGAGCGACGAAACCTTCGAGACGGCGAATCCGGCAGCACCGTCCGAAACGGTCGCAACGTATCATGAAGCGGATGTCGACGATGCAACTGCCGCCGTCGAGGCCGCTTCGGCCGCCGAAGACGAGTGGGCAAACACGCCAGCGCCACAGCGTGGGGCCATCCTGCGCGAGGCAGCAACGATTCTTGCGGATCGAAAAGACGAGATTACCGACCTGTTGATCGCCGAGGAGGGCAAAACCCAGGCCGAAGCCGGCGGCGAGGTCCAGCGTGCGATTGATATCTTCTACTACTACGCCGAGAAAACCCGCGATATGGGTGGCTCGGTCAAAAGCGCAAGCGGCCCACGAACGAATCTCTACACGAAAAACGAACCAGTCGGTGTCGCCGCACTGATCACGCCGTGGAACTACCCAATCGCGATTCCGGCCTGGAAAGTCGCACCTGCACTTGCGACGGGGAACACGCTCGTCCTCAAGCCCGCAAAGGTCGCACCCGGCGTCGCCCTCGAGATCTTCAAAGCGCTCGACGAGGCCGGCCTCCCTGACGGCGTCGCAAACGTCGTCGTCGGCCCCGGTAGCACGGTCGGGAACGAACTCGTCGTCCACGACGACGTCGATGCCGTGTCCTTTACTGGCTCTGGGCAGGTTGGCCACATGATCTACGACAAAGCGACGGACGACGGCAAGCGCGTCCAGACCGAACTCGGCGGGAAGAACCCAACGGTCGTCAGCGACACCGCAGACGTCGAGGAGGCTGCCGGAATCATCGCCAACGGCGCGTTCGGAACCACCGGCCAGTCCTGTACCGCAACCTCGCGCGCAGTCGTCCATACCGATGTCTACGACGAGTTCGTCGACGCCATCGTCGCAGAAGCCGAATCCATCGAGATCGGCCCCGGCGAGGACTCCGACATGGGCCCACAGGTCAACGAGAGGGAACTCGAGGGCACACTCGACTATATCGAAGTCGCTGAAAACGAAGGCGCAACGCTCGCAACCGGCGGCGGCCAACCCGACGAATTCGACGAGGGCCACTTCGTCGAGCCAACCGTGTTTACTGACGTCGATAACGACTATCGTATCGCCCAAGAGGAAGTCTTCGGGCCAGTGCTCGCCGTCATCGAAGTCGAGGACTTCGAGGAGGCCCTCGAGACGGCAAACGACGTCGATTACGGGCTGTCCTCGAGTATCGTAACGAACGACCACACGGAAGCCGAGCGCTTCGTCGACGAGATCGAAGCCGGTGTCGCGAAGATCAACGACAAGACGACCGGCCTCGAACTCCACGTCCCATTCGGTGGCTTCAAACAGTCCTCGAGTGAGACCTGGCGCGAGCAAGGCGACGCAGGCATCGACTTCTACACCATCGAAAAGACCGTCTACGACAGCTTCTAAGGCACACCCACCGTTTCGGCTGTATCGCAGCAGTTGACGCAACAATCGGTAAGACGCGGGACAATGTTTATTTTGAGTGAGTGAGAGGGTGAGGTATGGATCGCGCACTCGTTGTAGTCGACTCAGCGGATGGTGCCAGACGATTAGTTCGAGAAGCGGGTGAGCTCGCAGCCGGCGTCGACGGCTCGCTCGTCTTGCTCGTGACGATGGATAAAGACGAGTACGAGGCTGACCTCGAGACGATGTCGACGATTGCCGACGTCGAAGGCACGTCGTATCCCGCGATGGATATCAACGAAAGCGGCCGGCAGTTCGCTCGAGATATCGCCAAAGAGGAACTCGATGGACTCGAGGTCGAGTACGAGCCGATCTGTGTCGTTCTCGATGGCGAACCGGAAGCCCAGCGGATCGTCGCTGCAGCAACCGAGTACGACTGTGATCACATCTTCATCGCCGGTCGACAGCGCTCGCCGACCGGGAAGGCGATTTTCGGGGATACCGCACAGGGTGTTATCCTCAACTTCGATGGGATCGTCTCGGTTGTCACCGACTGAAACGCCGGTTTCCGCTATGTGGCTTTTCGTGGCTCGTTATTCCAGTGAGCGATACGCAAACGAGTCGAACCGAGCGCCCCGCTTACATGCAGATCCGTTGCCTGTCGCATACAGTCCGAAATAGACCCCAGTAAAGCCGCCCGCGACCTCTGTCGCGAGGTACTTCGGAACGGTCGTCGCAAGGTGTTCGGTTCCGGACGGCGTCTCGACGGTCCAGCGATACTCGTCCTGTGTGGCCTCGAGGCGGAGGGTCACTGTCCCCTCTGGGACGCGAACGGAACCGAGTTGTTCACTTATGTCACCAACCGTTGCCCGGCAGACAACGACACGCTCGCCATCTCGGCGCGTCAGGCCGATCTCGTGGTGATGGGATTCGTCGTACATCGCTGTGAGGCCGGCTTCGTCGTCTGCGTCCGGGTCAAACACGAGTTCGGTTTCGACCTGACAGTCGAAGTGTTGCTGGCGGCGGCCGACAAACGTCGATTCGCGGTCATCGAGCGATGCGGGACCGCCATGGAGCGTGAGCGATCCGTCTTCGAGGACGTACCGGTCAGTTTCGGGTGCGTAGCGATAGTTCCAGAGCGGGCCGAGTTCGTCGCCGTCGAACGGCGCTGTTGTCTCCCAGGACTGGGTCTCGCCCGTCTCGAGGGCCGTGTCGGGAACGGACATCTCGGCCTCGAGTGGCTCGCCGTCGTTGACGACTGGCCAGCCGTCCTCCCAGGTGACGGGGGCGAGGAACGTTTCGCGCCCGAGGTGGTGCCAGCCGGGGTGGCCGCTGTGTTTGCGGATGCCGAGACAGACGAGCCACCACGAGCCGTCGTGGGCTTCGACGAGGTCGGCGTGGCCGATTGCTTGGATTGGGTTGTACGCACCGCTGACGCTGCGGTGGCTCAGAATCGGATTGTCGGGGCAGGGTTCGAACGGTCCTGTTGGATCGTCAGCGCGGGCCGCACAGACCATGTGCCGGGTGTGGGTGCCACCTTCCGCGACGATCAGGTAGTAGGTGCCATCGACTTCGTAGAGGTGTGGCGCTTCGGTGTAGTCCGAGACGAGACGCCGACAGAGCTGTGTGGACTCGCCGAGTTCGCCCGTCTCGAGGTCGATTTCGGCCTGTTCGATGCCGTCGGGGCCGCTGCGGTACGTGAAGTAGGCGGTGCCGTCGTCGTCCCAGAACAGGTCCGGATCGATTCCCGGCGCATCGATCCAGAGCGGATCGGCCCACTCGCCGGTTGGCTCATCCGCACTGATGACGAAGTGTCCGCCCGCCGAAACGTTCGTCGTCACCACGTAGAAAGTACCCTCGTGATGGCGAATCGTCGGCGCGAAGATACCTTTCGAGGGCGCTGCATCCTCGAGGTCGAGTTGCTCGGCAGTGAGACAGTGACCGATTGGATCCCAGTCGACCAGATTCTCACTGTGATACAGCGGGATGCCGGGTGTGTACTCGAACGAACTCGTCGCGAGGTAGTAGTCAGAGCCAACGCGGCAGATACTCGGGTCTGGGTGAAACCCAGGGAGTACTGGATTCTCGTACTGCATGCGTGACCCTCACAGTCAGTATTCCATAAGCGTACTGATCCACTGCATCCTCGAGTTTCAGATTCCAGATTCGACAAAACAGCAAGAAAACACTCGCTCGCGGGAGTATGGGGCGATGTTACTCGTACCCCGGTATTTATCAGCATGGCTCACGCTCCCTCCGTACGATGTCACAACAAGTGCACGCAGTCACAGCGGAAACGGCAATCGACCCCGACGACATTACGATTGCCTATCTCGGTGGCGGCAGCCGCCAGTGGGCACCGAATCTGATCCGCGACCTCGCGCAGTCCGACCTCAACGGACAGGTCCGACTGTATGACGAATACTACGAAAGCGCACAGCGAAACGCCGAATTCGGCAACTGGGTCCACAGCGATGCCGATGTCGAGCCAACTTCGGAGTGGTCCTACGAGGCCGTCGAGTCACTCGAGGCGGCGCTGACCGGCGCCGATGTTGTAATTCTCTCGACGCAGTACAATCCGGCAGAGACGTTCGTCCACGACCTCGATATTCCCGAGGACTACGGCATCTACGGTGCCGTTGCGGCGACAATCGGTCCCGGCGGCATCTTCCGGGCAATGCGGACGGTCCCACTGTATCGAAAGTTCGCCGCTGCAATCCGCGAGCACTGCCCCGATGCGTGGGTGTTCAACTACACGAACCCAGTTCACTTCGTCACGCGCGCGCTGTACGATGAGTTCCCAGAGATCAACGCGCTCGGTCTCTGTCACGAGGTGCTTGGCACCCGCCATCGTCTCGCGCGCTACGCCCGTGAGGAACTCGATATGGACGCCGAGCGCTCGGATATCTCGGTCAACGTCAAGGGGATCAACCACTTCACCTGGGTCGACGAAGCCCGCTGTAAGGGCGTCGACCTCTGGCCCGTCCTCGAGGACCTGGTTGACGGCGACGAAGGTCACCAGGAGTTTACCTGGGACGATCTCGAGGATGAAAGCGTCTTCGTCGACAACTGGCAGGTAACCTGGGAACTGTTCCGTCGGTTCGACGTCCTCCCCGCCGCGGGAGACCGCCACCTCGTTGAATATGCAACCTCGTTCATCCAGAACGGCCAGGAGGGACTCAACCGCTGGGGCGTCAAACGCACCGGTAGCGACTACCGCGCGAAACACTGGACGCCCGCTGAATCCGACCAGACGACCGACGTCGAAGCCTGGCTCGAGGGCGACAAGGAGTTCGAACTCGAGGAATCCAACGAGGTATTCGTCGATATTCTCCGCGCACTCGTCGGCAGAGACACCTACGTGACGAACATCAACCTCCCGAACGTCGGGCAGGTGTCCGACCTCGAGGAAAACGCCGTCGTCGAGACGAACGCCACGGTGCGAGCGAACGAGGTCAAACCGATGGCCGCTGGCGGCTTCCCCCGGCCCGTACGCGCGCTGATTCAGGGCCACGTCGATACGATTGAGACCATCATTGAAGCCTCCCGCGAGGGCGATATCGACGCCGCATTCGAAGGCTTCCTCATCGACCAACAGATCCGCACGCTCCAGACCGAAGCAGCGCGAGAACTGTTCGCCGAACTCGTCGCTGTGCAGGAAGGATATCTCGAGGACTGGGACCTCTCAGACTCGGCCGTCCTCGAGGAGTCTGAGGCTTATCAGGGCTAAGCGTCGATACTCTCTCGAGAAATCGGCCCGTCGGTTCTTTTTTCGCGGTGAGAACTCACAGGCACGGAGATCGTGGTCTCGAGCAGAGCGTCTTAGAGGAAGTGTTGCTACTGGTTGGAAGACTGTGAGTCTGTAACGAGACCGTCAAAAAATGAATCGAACCGAAGTCGAGAACGCCGTCAGCCGTTATTTGGGTTCGTCGTCGTCGACGGACTTGGCGTGACGGGCGCGGATCCGTGGGTTGCTGATGCGGTCAAGTGCCTGTGCGATGAGGATCAGCCCCATCGAGAACAGGATGATGACGAACATCGGCGCCAGGATGTAGTGGACCTGGCCCAGGGAGTACAGCGCGTTAGACGATTCTGCCTGATCGAGCAGGACACCCCAGTTCTGGGTGCTGCGTGGCAGGAAGCCCAGGTAGTACAGGGCGACGGACGAGAAGATGATGTTCCGTCCGTGGTTGGCGAGGTTGATCAGGATGTATGGCCAGATGTTTGGCAGGATATCCTTGATCACGATTGCAACGGTCCCGACACCCATTGCGCGGGACGCCTCGACGTATTCCTGACTGCGAACTTTCAGCACTTCGGAGCGGATCGCCCGTCCGAGGCCACCCCAGGCGGCAACGGAGAGGACGACACCAATCATTGCTGGATGACGCGGCTCAATGATCGCCGCGATGACAATGATCAGTGGGAGACCTGGGATCGAGACGACGATGTCACAAATCGTCATGAGCGCGCGGTCGAGTGCGCCCCCACGGAATCCGGCTGCCGTCCCGACGGCGACACCGAGTGTCACAGTAACAACTGCACCGACTGCAACCATGATGAGCACTGGCGTCGTTCCGTTGACGATGAGCGAGAGGATGTCAATCCCGGTGTTACTCGTTCCGAGTGGGTGTGCGAGGTTGCCATCCAGTGGTGAAACCCACGAGTCGAAGGTAGCAGTCGGGCTGTGGGTGAACCGCGGCCCGAAGACACCCATGAAGATGAACGACATCGTCAGGATCGTGCCGACGAGTCCACGCCAGTCACTCAGGACGATTTTCACTGGTGCGTACACCGAGCGGTCGAACTTCCGGTACATGACCTCCTTGCGACTCACTTGATCGACCGTATCATCACCGAAGAGCGCGTGGGGGGCCGTGCCACCGTCTGCTCGAGGCTCGTTGCTGCTGTTGGTCAACCGTTTGATGTAGCGTTTGAGCTGGGTCCGAAGTGGGACACCGGCCGAGCTACCGTACACTTCCATGTTGTCCCCGCTGGCTTTCGCACGCGGGTCAATTTTGCTGTACGTGAGGTCAGCGATGAACATCATGATGACGACGGTGAAACAGATGACCATGAACCCGCCGACCATCAGTGGGTAGTCACGGTTGTTGACCCCCTCGAACATATACCACCCCATTCCACGGTAATTGAAGATTTCCTCGAGGACAATCGAACCACCGATCATGAATCCCACGAGCAGGAGAAGCCCCGTGTACAGCGGGAGCAAGGCGTTGCGCATGACGTATCGGAGTGCGATGCGCATTGGTGGGAGTCCGCGCAGGCGGGCAACCCGGATGTGATCGGATCCGAGGACACTGATCGAGTTCCCCCGCATCTCAAGTGAGGCAGCAGCCCCTGTAACGACCATTGATAAGATCGGTAACGTTGCGTGATAGAACGCACCGAGAATGAACTCGGAGTTGAGACCGATAGTAGCTCCACCAGGGTATCGGGCGCTGGTTGGGAACCAGCCAAGCTGGTACGAGAAGCCGAACAACAACAACAGTGCAACGACGTAGTACGGCGTCGAACTTTCGACGACCGCCACGACGGTCATTGCAGTGTCGAACTTCGTGCCCTCGTAGTAGGCCATAATCGCGCCGATACAGATACTCATCACGAACGTGATGGCCATCGCCACGGACATGTAGAAAATCGTCCACGGGACTGCCTCGGCGAGAACCTGATTCACCGAGGTGTTCTCAGCCATCGAGTACCCGAGGTCGCCCTGGAAGAGGGCGCTCATGTAGTCGATGTACTGTATGTACAGTGGGTCTTGCGGGTTGATACTTACATATAGTTCGACGAGCTGGCGTGCTTGTTCCGGATTGTCTGGGTTATCCGCCATCATCTGCGTAAACATCGCCTGTACAGGGTCCGACGGCATAAGCCGAACCAAGACGAATGTCAGATGGAACACCACGACAACCGTCAAGATGCTCTGCCCGATTCGCTTGAGGAGCCAATTACTCATGGTCTATTGATACTGTTGAACTGCTTGCCTACCCTAATAAAATTACTGTTTCGGTGAGTCTGGCAGAACACTGTCGCTGTTGAACCGCAAGCAGCCTTCGGAGTCCCGTCTCTGAGAGTGATTGTCAGTCTATCGCAATTATAATGGGATAGATTCAATCAGATCAACGCTGGATACTAGTTCTGGAAAATGAAATTACAGTCGTCATCACCTACCGAAACATACACACTGCATATATAATTATAATTAGTTGTGTTTCCAATTCGAAATTACTGGGTTTCCTCGAGCCTTCGGTGTTAATCCAGTTGTTTCGCGTGTGCTGTGTGTCTGTCATCCATGTGACGTGGAACCAATGTACGGGTGCGTTCTTTGATGGAGAATAGTTTTCTCCCTATGTTTATCATCGTACTCTGTATATCTTCGATCAATTAGTGATACTATTCCACGTTAATCGGTCCTTCTCGAGAGTTTACCACACCCTCTTTACACAGGTACTCTTGTAATAAAATGGCGTTCTTAGGAGGTCAGTATTACTGTCTAAATCTGAATCTAATTCTCTTATAGAGAACGTAATTGTCCGATATGGAACTCTGTTTACGCCTGGAAGATTGGCGTCTGCATAACAGAACTTGCTTGCTGCCGTGGGTACTCCAGTGAGCAGTGTCCGATCAGTTCCGCGAATCCACTGTCAGAAGTACTAAGATGATCGATCACTTCGGATAGCATGTGACAGACGAACAGCCTACCGCGACGTATCGGGATGAAACAGCGTCCGTTTCGGCTCGAGTCGAGGACCTCCTCGAGCAAATGACGGTCGAAGAGAAAGCCGCACAGTTGGGATCGGTCAACGCAGAGCGTATTCTGACCGACGATGACGAACTCGACGAGGACGCCGTCGAGGAGTGGCTCGGCGACGGGATCGGCCATCTTACGCGGATCGGTGGCGAGGGCGGTCTCGCACCGGCGGATGCCGCACGCATCACGAACGAACTGCAAGAGTACCTCGAGACTGAGACGCGTCTTGGTGTTCCGGCAATTCCTCACGAAGAGTGTCTCAGCGGCTACATGGGGCCAGAAGCGACGACCTTCCCGCAGATGCTCGGGATGGCAAGCACCTGGAACCCGGCACTGCTCCAGACCGTCACCGAGACGATCCGTGGCGAACTCGAGGGGATCGGGACGGTGCATGCGCTGTCGCCGGTGCTCGACGTTGCTCGAGACCTTCGATGGGGTCGCGTCGAGGAAACCTTCGGTGAGGATCCGTACATGGTCGCCGAGATGGCACGCGCGTACGTGGATGGATTGCAGGGCGACGGTCGTGCGGACGGCATCTCTGCGACGCTCAAACACTTCGTCGGCCACGGCGCGACTGACGGTGGGAAGAACCGCTCCTCGTTCAACGTCGGCATGCGGGAACTCCGTGAGACGCACCTGTTCCCCTACGAGGCCGTCATCAGCGAGGCGAACGCCGAGTCGGTGATGAACGCCTACCACGACATCGACGGCATTCCGTGTGTGACCAATGAGTGGCTCCTGACCGACCTGCTGCGTGGTGAGTTCGGCTTCGACGGCACGGTTGTTTCGGACTACTACAGCGTTCGTCACTTGGAGACCGAACACGGCACCATCAACACGAAACAGGAAGGTGCCGTCGCCTCGATTGAGGCCGGTCTCGACGTCGAACTGCCTTACACCGAGTACTACGGCGAACACCTCGTCAGCGCCGTCGAAGACGGTGACCTTTCGGAATCGACGCTCAACGAGGCAGTCCGTCGTGTCCTCCGCGAGAAGTTCCGCAAAGGTGTCTTCGACGACGAGCGAGTCGACCCCGACGCGGCCCCGGACGCATTCCACACCGACGAGGCCCGCGACGTGACTCGAGAAGCAGCCCGTCAGTCCATGACGCTGCTCAAAAACGACGAGGAATTGCTGCCACTCGATGTCGATTCCGTCGCCGTTGTCGGCCCCAAGGCAGACGATCCGAAAGAGCTCATGGGTGACTACGCCTACGCGGCTCACTACCCCGAAGAGGAGTACGAAGCCGACGCCATCACGCCACTTTCCGCACTCGAGGACCGAGACGGGCTTGACGTGACCTACGAGCAGGGCTGTACGATCTCCGGGCCATCGACGGACGAGATCAGTGCCGCAACCGACGCAGCCGAAGATGCTGATGTCGCGCTGGCGTTCGTCGGCGCTCGCTCCGCGGTCGACTTCTCGGACGTCGATGCCGACAAAGAAGAGAAACCAAGCGTCCCAACCAGCGGCGAAGGCTGTGACATGACCCATCTCGGGCTTCCTGGCGTTCAGGAGGATCTCGTTACCGAATTGCTCGAGACGGACACGCCGGTCGTCGTCGTCGTTGTCAGTGGGAGACCACACGCAATCGAGGACATCGCTGAGGACGCCCCGGCGATTCTCTACGCCTGGCTGCCGGGCGACGAGGGTGGACCAGCAATTGCCGAGACGCTGTTCGGCGAGTACAACCCTGCAGGAAAACTGCCTGTCTCGCTGCCGAAATCGGTCGGCCAGCTCCCGGTCTACTACAACCGGAAGGCAAACACGGCGAACAAAGACTACGTCTACACCGACAGCAACCCGGTGTATCCGTTCGGCCACGGGCTGAGCTACACCGAGTTCGAGTACGGCGACCTGTCGCTGTCGGCAGACAGCACTACCCCACTCGAGTCGGTTACTGCGAGCGTCACGGTCACGAACACCGGCGACCGCGCCGGGACCGAGATCGTCCAACTCTACACGCACGCGGCGAACCCGAGTCAGGCCCGTCCGGTGCAGGAACTGCTCGGCTTCGAACGCGTCGATCTCGAGGCTGGCGAATCCAAACGCGTCACCTTCGAGTTCAACACGACCCAACTCGCGTTCCACGATCTCGATATGAACCTCACTGTTGAGGAAGGCCCATACGAGATTCGCGTCGGAAGCTCCGCGACAGATATCGAGGCGACCGAGGACCTCGAGGTCACGGACACGAAGACCGTGCCAAAGACTGCCCGAACGTACTATACGGACTCGGCAGTCGACGCAGAGTAACGCAGCCAACTGCGGTTTGTTTTTTCGACTGGGCGTCTCGAGTGTTCTGATAGCACGTTAGCGTGGGTTGCCAGTCGACTACCCCGATTCTCGTCTCACCGTCCCTAGTTGATGTTATGACAAAACATGTATTATAATTATAGTAAGTAACGTTCAGAAAAGTTTATCATTAATTGCCGTTGGTCATTCTAGTGCGGTGGTTACCCATACCAATCGGTTGGGAGTGCCACCCATGCTGTACCGAATTGAACGAACACGGCGACACGACCACGAGAACAATGACAAACGACGAGACAGACAGCACGACTGCACCGACAGATGAACTGATCGACCGGCGTGAGTATATGAAAGCGGCGGGCGCAACCGCGGTGACTGGTCTCGGAATTGGGGCCATGGCGACCTCAGCTGCCGCTCAGGAAACGCTCACCGAGAACCAACAGACCAGCTACGACGGCTCGTTCGTCTCATTCTGGACCGACACCGACGATACGGTCTCGATGACCCTCGAGGACGGCGGCAGTTACAGCGTTGACTGGCAAAACACCGGCAACTTCGTCGTCGGGATGGGCTGGGATCCCGGTGCAAGCCGGACAATCGAATACGACGCGACGCACAATCCGTCCGAAAACTCCTATCTCTGCATCTACGGGTGGACGACGGATCCGCTCGTGGAGTACTACATCATCGAAAACTACGGGACCTATCGACCCGGCGACGAGGAACATGGTACCCACCAGAGCGACGGCGGCACGTACGACATCGCGACGTCCGAACGCATCGAGGAGCCCTCTATCGAAGGCACGGCGACGTTCACCCAGTACTGGAGCATCCGCCAGAACTCCCGCACCAGCGGCACCGTCAACATTGGCAACCACTTCGATGCCTGGGAAAGCCACGGCCTCGAGTTGGGCAATCACGACTACCAGATTATGGCTGTCGAAGCCTGGGACTACCAGGGGTCCAACAGTGCCTCTGTTTCGTTCAGCGAAACCAGCGGCGGCGGTGGCGGTGGTGGCGGTGGTGGCGGCGATGATGGCGGATCAGGCGGCGATGACGGTGGCTCCGGCGGTTCCTCTGGAGACCTCGCCGATGGCACCTACAGCATCCAGAACGCAAACAGCGGCAAGGGCCTCGACGTCTCCGGACAGTCCACCGACAACGGCGCGAACATCCAGCAGTATGAGTACTGGGGCGGCGACAATCAGCAGTGGCACGTCGAGGACACCGGCGGCGGTGCGTATCGCATCGAGAACGTCAACAGCGGCAACGTCCTCGATGTTGGCGGCGAGTCAGACGGCGCAAACGTCCAGCAGTACGCAGACCACGGTGGCGACAACCAGCGCTTCTACCTGAACGATCAGGGCAGCGGCCAGTACCACATCCAGCCGGTTCACACCGAGAAGGCCCTCGAGGTCGAAAGTTCCTCGACCGATGACGGCGCGAACGTTCAGCAGTACGAGTGGCACGGCGACAATAACCAACTCTGGACGTTCGACAGCGTCTAAGCAGGACTCGAGCAGGGAGCATCGCTCTCGACGTCACTATAGTAACAACTGAAACTGTTTACACACCAATCGCATAGCCGTCATGCGATTGGGTGTGCACTGACTGTCAGTGGCTACTATACGCACCTGATCGCAGGATCATATCGCGATCAGTGCATGATTTGTTTCTGTCGTCCCTATCGCAACTGGATCGTTGCGGGTCCTCGCTGTCGAACCCCGCCTCGAGATGGCTGTGAACGACGTGCTGGCGAACTGTCCGACGGCGAACAGTGACAGACCTATTTAACATTATTAATTTCTTGGTCTCGAGACGAGTGTAGTTTGGTACCAGTTACCTAGTAGAGGCGTAGTCGCGGCCGAATTCGGCAGGCCTGGCCGGAACTGTTTTAGTATCAGAAGATGATGATATTCATATGGTTGAAAAACAGGTGGACGGTGGCAGTGGGGAAACAGGTGCTGTGACGATTCATCGCCGCTCGGTACTGCAGACAGTCGGTGTGGCTGGACTGACGACAGCAGCTATCGGCCACGTGAGTGCCGAAGAGGAGGATGCAGAAGAAACGGACGAAGAGAACGCGGAAGAACCAGCGTCCGAACCCGGCGATGCGTACTACGAGGGGCTTGTCGAGGACCTCTCTGAGATGGGACTCCCATCGGCGGAGTTCGTCTTCGACAACACCGAATCTGGGACGAACGACGAGTTCTGGGGCGAGGCTGGAGACTACGGATCGTTCGAGAGCCTCGACGTAAGCGACGACGACGTTGCGTTCTCGAACGCGAATCGATTCGAGGTCACTATTGATCCCCCGAGCAACTGGGACGTCCAGTATCGAACGGCTGAGTGGGCCAGCGAACCGTACCGCTCGGTTGACGCTGGCGATGTCGCGCTTGGTGTTGCATACCTTCGTGCACCCGAGGGCCAGGGCGAGGTTCAGTTCGTCGTCGAGAACACGGAGTCCGGCCAGTGGAACTCGGTTGTCAGTGACGATCTGCAGACGGTCACTGACGAGTGGGGACGGTACTATTTCCCAATCGAGTTCGAAGAAGCGGCCGACGGCGACGCATACGAGTGGTCGGCACAGTTCCACTTCGGCTTTGACGTCCAGACCATCGACGTCGGTGGGATTGCCCTGTTGCATTTCGGCCAGGACGTCGACACCGACGAGTTGCCATCGGGTCCCGTCAATGATATTGCGGGAGACAGTGAGGACGGCACGGACGACGATGGAGAGAGTACGGATGAGTCTGTGGACCAGGACGAGGAGGACGACCAGTCCGACGCAGACGATCAGGACGACGAGACTGACCAATCCGAAGCGGACGGACAGGACGATGATTCGTCCGGAAGTGACAGTGTTCCCGGCTTTGGTATCGGCGCGACGATAGTTGGCCTCGGTGCTGTTGCCGGTCGCTTGCTGACGAAGTCAACTCGCGGAACCGACGACGCTTCGAAGTAACAGTAGCGCCGGAGTCAGCGGATCGATATACGGACAGCGATTTTTACCATCGGTAGAAGCCTGAGACGCCATCGTACCACTCAGACCGCAGTCTGTGAGCACGAGTTCGTTTCGCTTCTATGTGGCCATATTCACTATTGGAAATACATCAGAAATTTACTCGTGAATGGAATAGATAATGGGATCATATTTTCGTACGATAGAAAATCTTTTACCCATAGTTGTTTTGGGTGCGAGTATGCGTCGTACTATCACGAACGACGATGGAAGTAGGGAATCAGAATCCGACGGCTCGATTCGTCGGCGTCCGCTCCTGGGCACAATTGGAGCGTTCGGGGTAACGGCTGGGCTGGCTGGCCGCGTTGGTGCCGATGATGAGTCAGAATGGCCCGAACCCGGCGATGAGTACTATCAGTTACTCGTCGAGGACCTGTCGGCAATGGGGTTGCCGCCAGCTGAGTTCGTTTTCGGGAACAGCGAATCGGCAACTGCCGACCAGTTCTGGGCCGGAACTGAAGGCTTCGGATCCGCTGACCCCCTCACTGTCACCGGTGACGGAGTCCCATTCTCGGACGCGACTCGGTTCGAGATCACCGAGGAACCCGATGAGAACTGGGACGTCCAGTTGCGAACAGCCGACTGGGCCAGCGATCCGTACCGTTCGGTCGAGGCAGGCGACGTTATGCTCGGTGTTGCGTACCTTCGAGCGCCCGACGGCGACGCCACGGCGCAGTACGTCGCGTCTAACGACCAGTCCGATGCGTGGAATTCGGTCGTCAGTGACGATCATCAGGAGCCACCAGCCCAGTGGCAGCGATACTTCTTCCCCATCGAGTTCGACGCTGCAGCCGAGGGCAGCGACTTCGAGTGGACAATCGAGGTTCACCTCGGCTTCGACGTTCAGACGGTCGACGTCGGTGGTCTCGCACTGTTCGACTTCGGACAAGATATCGATGTGAGCGAACTGCCAAGCGGCGCAATCGGCGACGACTACGACGGCGGCGACGAAGACGAGGGCGAGGAAGTCGTCTACGACGAGTGGCCTGACCCAGATGACGAATACTACGCCGGACTGGTCGATGAACTCTCGGAACTCGAGATCGCCCCTGGACACTTCGTCTATGCAGAAAACGAAGCCGAGACGTTCAGTGCCTACGATCTCGCCGGGGCAAATGAAGAACTCGGCGAACGCGAATCTCTCGCAGTAGCGGACGAGGACGTGCCGTTTTCCGAAGCGACCCGCGTTTCGGTCGGCGAACTCGAGGACGGGTCGCTGGATCCGTGGGGAATCAACTTTCAGGCGACCGTCGAGGACCGTGGTGTCTCAGCCGGCGATACGTTACTCGGCGTCGCATACATCCGCAACCCAGGAACAGGTGGCTCGACCGCAGATATCACGTATAAATCGACCGACGCAGACAATGAATCGGCTAATTACGTCTTGAACGGCGGCATTTCGGCCGGCCAGGAGTGGGAGCGGTATTTCTTCCCAATCGGCTTCCAGAGTGGCGGGGATGCAGGCGAGTGGTGGACCGAGTTCTGGCTTGGTGTCGAAGGCCAGACAGTCGATATCGGCGGTCTTGCACTGCTTGACTTCGCGAACGGCGCAGACCCGAACGAACTTCCATCGTGGGACGAAGAGATCGACCTCGAGGACGGCTGGGAAGACGACGCAGACGCGCGGATTCAGGAGCACCGAACTGCGGATCTCACTGTCTCGGTCACCGACACAAATGGGGACGCTGTCGACGCCGCCGTCGACCTCGAGATGCAAGACCACGAGTTCACGTTCGGGACTGCCGTCGACGCAAATCGGCTCCAGACCGATGACGCCGACGGCGAGCAGTACCGGGAGGTCATTCCGGATCTGTTCAACACGACCGTCCTCGAGAACCACCACAAGTGGCGTTTCTTCGAGGAGAATCAGGAGACCGCAGATGCGGCGACTGAGTGGGTCCTCGAGCAGGACCTCGATATTCGCGGTCACGCCTGTCTGTGGGCCAATCGCGACGCCTACGCGATCCCGGAAGACGTCGAAGACGCGATGGACGAGGGCGACGCCGCCCACGTCGAACAGCGCACGCTCGAGCACATCGAGACGATCATCGAGCACTACGGCGACGATATGGAACACTGGGACGTGGTCAACGAGGCCATCCACGAACCCGAGATGAAAGAACTCATCGACGGCGAGGACGTCGACCCCGTCGAAGCGCCGATACTCGAGGAGTGGTACGAGACGGCAACCGACGTTGCGCCCGAGGGAGTTGCACTCGACGTCAACGACTACAACGTACTCGCTGGTCCCTACGAGGGGACGCGCGACGACTACGAGCGCCAGATCGAGTTCCTCGCAGACGCTGACGGCGTCGACCTCGGCGGGATCGGCCTGCAGAGTCACTTCAGCCGCAGCGAGCAACTCACGCCCGGTGAGATCATGGAGACGCTCGACCGCTACGCCGAGGCCGGCGACGGGGCGGCTCTGCGGATCACCGAGTTCGATATGGCAGATCCGAACTGGCTCGAGGAGGACAAAGCCGACTTCTTCCACTGGTTCCTCAAGACGGTCTACAGCCATCCGGACATGGAGGATTTCGTCATGTGGGGTCTCTGGGACGACGAACACTGGGAGGACGACGCGCCGCTGTTCGACGCCGACTGGAATCCAAAGCCGACCCACGACGTCTACACCGGCCTCGTCTTCGAGGAGTGGTGGACCGACGAAACGGGCGAAACGGACGCCGACGGCGCGTTCGACGTGACCGCGTTCCTCGGCGAGTACGATCTGACCGTCGATGTCGGCGACAACGAAATCGCAACGTCGCTCTCGCTCGAGGAGCCAACCGATGAATCCCTCGAGATTATCCTCGTCGATATCGACGTTCGCGGCTCGGGACAGGGCAACGGACGTGTGCCGGTCCATCTCCATGGCGGCGACGAATTCGACCCTGCCGATGTTGACTACGAGACGGTTCGCTTTGGCGATCCAGACCTGGTCGCCGCAGGCGACGGCAGCGATGTCGTGCATCTGCCAGGTGGTGGCGGCAATGGACGTGGAAACGGCAATGGGCGCGGAAACGGCAACGGACGCGGAAACGGTAACGGACCCGGAAACAGCAACGGACGCGGCAACCGCTCACAGATGGTTCACTTCGACGGTTCTGACAGCGGACTCGAGGACAGTGCACTGCTGACCGGGCGAACCGAGGACGGCAATCTTATCGTCGGTACCGACCGACTGTAGCGCCGTCTCCCGCGTTCTTGATTGCTTTCGGCGATAAATACCGGGACTGTTTTCGGAAAATATTATTCAACAAGATAGCATAATCTGACCTAAATAACATTTATTATAATTGACGATGCGTGTGGTGGTGGGGCATACCAATGACCGATGACGATACCAATCGGCGAGGCGACTCGAGCGACAATCAATCCACTGCGGACAGTATCGGGCGACTCGAACGACGAGACTACCTGCGGTCGGTCGGTATTGCGGGACTGCTCGGTGGGTTAGGCGTCGGTGCCGGCGTCCCCGGGACAGTGGGCGCACAGCAGGCGAACTGGGAAGACGAAGCCGACGACCGAATCGAGGAGTATCGAGCGGGCGATCTCGAGGTTGATGTCGTCAATCCGGACGGTTCGCCGGTCGATGGGGCGACTGTCGAGGTCACACAGCAAGCCCACGAGTACAGTTTCGGGACGATGATCCACGCGGAGTTCCTCATCGATCAGGCCGAGTGGGGCGAGGAAATGCATACGCCCGAGGACCAAGTTGAGTACGAAGAGACCGTCGAGGACTTGTTCAACATGGTCGTCCTCGAGAACCTCCACAAGTGGAACCTCTGGGAGGACAACATCGATATCGCCGACGCGGCGGTCGACTGGGCGGTTGAGCGCGATATGGATGTCCGTGGCCACGTCGCACTGTGGGGCAATATCGACGGCCACGCCGTCCCGCCTCGAGTCGTCGAGGCGATGGGCGATCCGTGGGCCAGCGACTGGGACGAGGCTGGTGAACCGGACTACGATCCGGAGTACGTCGTCTCCGAAGCGATGGATCACATCGAGGAGATCATCAGCCACTACGGCGACGACGTAGCCGAGTGGGAAGTCAAAAACGAAGTTATCCATGAGACGGCGATGATTGAAGCCGTCGAGGGCGAAAACGCAGATCCCGTCGAGGCCGAGATTCTTGGCGACTGGTACGAACATGCTGAAGACGTCGCCAATCAGTACGGCGTCGATATCGCGGTCAACGACTTCAACACGCTCGTCGGTCCGTACCAGGACACGCGAGACGACTACGAACGCCAGATCGACTATCTGGTCAACGACCGCGGGATCGACCTGGACGGCATCGGCTTCCAGTGTCACTTTGCCGCCAACGAAACCCTCGAGCCGGACGCGATTCTGGACGGCCTCGAGCAGTTCGAAGGCTACGGCGCAGGCTTCCGTGCAAGCGAGTTTGACACGTTCCAAGGCAACTGGTCCTCACCCGATGAGCAGGGCGAGTACCTCTATGACTTCATGAAGACGTGGTTCAGCCACCCCAACACGGACGCGTTCCTCGTATGGGGCCACTGGGATGGCGTCCACTGGGGGCCGGAGTACGACGGCTCGGACGCCGACGCACCGTTGTTCGACGAAGACTGGAACGAAAAGCCCGGCTACGATGCCTACACCGACCTCGTCTTCGACGAGTGGTGGACCGACGAGTCCGGAACGAGCGACGACGGCGTCTACGAGACGACGGCGTTCCTCGGCGAGCACGAAATCACGGTTTCGACCGACGCAGAGTCGACAACGGAGACGGTTTCGGTCACCGACGCTGACGGGACGAGGACGGTCGAAATTACCGTCGAGGGCGACGGGAACGGCGACGAAGACCCTGGGAACGGTGATAATGGCGACAACGGCGACGACGACAACGGCGACGGAGACTACCCCGAGTGGGACGCAGACGAGGTCTACACCGAAGGCGACCGCGTAAGCTGGGACGGCACCAACTGGGAAGCACAGTGGTGGACCCAGAATCAAGAACCCGGCACGAACCAGTGGGGGCCCTGGGAAGAAGTGTAGCGCAGTTCGCTGACTGTTGGCATCACGGTACCGCTTTTTTGTCGTGTGCTCGAGCGAGTTACGAGCCGGATTTGAACTGCTACTCGAGAGCCAAAAACCGCTGATACTGCTCGTCGATCTGTGACTCTCCCGGCGTTCCCGCGTGGACCCACAGTCCCCAGCGCCAGGTTCGTGTCTCATCGGCCTCGAGCACCTCGACGCGTTTCCACGTCGGATTCGCGGCGACGAAGCCGAACGGTTCGGTCATGATGAACCACCGCGGCGGGTGGGGCTCGTTGTCTGGATGGTCGAACGTCGTGATCCCGGCTGTCCAGGGCGAACCCGGCCCGCGTTTGCCATCGAGCGGCCCTGAGTAGTCACACCAGTGGCCAGACGGTCCGCTCACGTCTCGTGGCGGTGTCGTCGTTCCCGGGTCGGTCCCGCCGGGCAGAAGCACGCGTCCGTCAGTGAGGCTGCGTGCGAATCGCGTGCTCAGGCCGCTGTAGTGGCCATGAATCGTCTCGCTCGAGAGGTGTCGCGTCTCCTCGAGTGCGGTCAGCGACTGCTCCCAGGTGAGGAGATAGCCTGCATGTTCGGCGGTGGCGTCAGCTGGCGCGTGGACTGTGATTTCGCGGTCGTCCGCGAGCAGTTCCTTACCGGTGGAACTGGTCCAGGTGGCGGTCTGGTCGATGGTGACACGGTCGTCGTCCTCGCGAACACGTGCGTGTTCGTGTGCAGCGTAGCCGTAGAGTTGGTCGCCGGACCCGCCGGCTATTGCTTCAGACTCCCAGCAGTTGATCCCATCAACCAATTTCTGACAGAAGAAGGTCCCCAGATGCCAGGAGTGATCATGCGGGGCCGAGACGATGAGGTTCTGTCCACCCGCGCCGTCGACGCCGGGTGGGACTGCGAGGACGTCGAATCCCGGCTTGCTCGCGTCCGTATCCGCGTTGTAACGCGCGAGCACGTCGTCCTCGAGGCGGATCGAAACGGTTCCATCGACCTGTTCAGCGGTGAGGTCCGGCATGGTCACCACCTCGCCTCCGAGTTAGAGTCAGTGTCTGGGGTAGGCACAGCCAGTACGTCTTCTGTCCGAACCGCTTCGCCGTCCCGTTGTGCGCTGCGGTAGATCGCCGCAACCGTCGCAATAGTCCCGAGGTTATCCCGCCCGCTCGAGATCGGTTCTTCGCCCGCCTCGATGCAGTCGGCGAAGTGTAGTATCTCGTTGGTGAACGCGTTCCCAGTCGGTAAGTCGACCTCGTCCGGATCGATATCCTGGAACTGCTTTCGCAATCCATCGCCGGCGTCGACGCTCTGTTTCGGCGGTGGCGTGCCGACGTAGCCTTCCTCTTGGCCGCCCTCGAGCGGGAGCGAGTGAACGGTACCGGACGCGCCGTAGAGCCAGAGCATCTCGTTGTACGGCGTCGCGGCCGCCGAGGTGGTCGTGAAGAAGTCGGCGACTGTCCCTTCCTCGAACGAAAGGAGGCCAACCGAGAAATCCTCCGCGTCGTCGTAGCGGTCGTCGACTGTTTGCTGCCAGGAAATCGCCCGGTCGATATCCCCCAGCAGGTATCGAAGCAAGTCGAGTTTGTGGATCGCGTAGCCGATGACGGCCCCGCCGCCCGCTTTCTTCCCGTCGTATAGCCAGTGCGACGGGCCGTACATATCGCCTTGATTCGCGACGGCGTCAACCCGCGCGTGGTGAATTTGGCCGAGGTCGCCGTCCTCGAGTCGGTGTTTCAGTTCGCGATAGGCGGGGTGAAACCGCTGCATCTGGCCGACCATCAGCGTCAGTTGCCGGTCCGCTGCGAGCGAGACCAATTCGCGGGCGTCGGCGACCGAGGTCGTAAACGGCTTCTCGACCAGGACGTGTTTTCCGGCCTCGAGTGCGGCCTTCGCGGCGGGATAGTGGAGGTGATGCGGCAGTGTGATATCGACCGCGTCGATGTCGGCTTCGGCGACCATGCTCTCGAAATCCGTCCAGATATCGACGTCGAACTCCTCTGCGACCTCGTTCGCTCGCGTCTCGTCGGCGTCACAGACTGCAGCCAGTTCGATTCGGTCGGAATAGGCACGATACGCCGGCAGGTGCATACTCAATATTCCGCCTGCGCCAATGAGTCCAACTCTCGTCATGCGAGGTATCTTGCCGGGGAGAACGAAAGCACTACCGGCGACGCATCATCCCTATAACAGTACGTCGCAGTGGGTATCTAGAATCCGTACAGTTCGTTGGGTCGGTCGTAGGCCAGTCGTTCAACCAGATCTTGTGCGACGTCCATCGGCACCTGTCCGCGCTCGACCTGTTTCCCGACGACGTTTGCAAGCGTTCGGCGGAACATCTCGAATCGCGAGCCATAGGAGAGGAGTTTCCGCGAGTCGCTGACCATCCCGGCGTGCTGGGAGAGCAATTCGACCGTGCCGACGTACTCGAGTTGCTGTTCCATGCCGAACGGGCTGTCGTTGAACCACCAGGCGGGGCCGATGGTGACGTTCGGGAACACCCGCGCCATGGTTGCCATCGACGGGTAGTGCGTTGGGTCGATGGTATAGAGGATGATGTCCATCTCGTCGTCGAAGCGATTGACGAAGTGCTCGAGCGGTTTGACGATATCGACGTCCTGCGTCGAGATGTCGCCACCGGCCGCGGGGCCGAGTTGTTCGAACAGCGAGTCGCGATAGTTTCTGACGGGGCCGATGTGCAACTGGGTGACCCAGCCTTTCTCGGCGTTTAGCTCGCCGACGAACGCCGTAATATAGGCCATGAAGTCGCCGACTTCGCGTTCGGAGAGCGAGCCGCCCGCCAGTGCTTGCTGATAGACTTCGCGTGCGCGTTCGTCGCTGACGGGGCGCGAAACGGGCTGTTCGAGGCCCAGATCACAGGCCCGACAGCCACGGGCGTCGAAGTAATCGTGGGAGGCCTCGAGTGCGGCCAGAAAGCCATCGAAGTCGTCGGTGCTGATCTCGGTTGCGTCCTCGAGTTCGGCGACGAAGTCGGTCCATTCGGGCTGGTCGATTTTGACGGCGCGGTCGGCGCGCCAGGTCGGGACGAGGTCGATGCCCTCGAGTTCATCGGCGGCGCGTTCGTGGTACGCGAGGTCGTCCGTCGGATCGTCGGTGCTGCCGACGACCTCGACGTCCATCTTCGCAAGGAGTTCCTGGGGACGCATGTCGTCGGTCTCGAGTTGGGCTTTCGTCTCTGTCCAGATGTCGTCGGCCGTCTCGGCGGAGATCTGTTCGTCGATGCCGAATCGGCGCTTCAGATCGAGGTGAACCCACTCGTAGGTCGGGTTGCCCGCAAACTGCGGGAAGACCTCGGCGAGTGCATCCCACTTTTCACGATTCGAGGCGTCGCCGGTGATCAGTTCCTCGTCGATGCCGCAGTTGCGCATCAGCGCCCAGACGTAGTGGTCCGTAGCGGCTTCGACCTCCCAGATGTCGTCCCAGCCGTCGTTGTCGACGATTTCGGCGACGTCGGCATGGGTGTGTGGGTCGACAATAGGTCGGTCTTCGATTGTAGCGTACAACTCGCGTGCGGCATCGGTCTCGAGGAGATAGTCGTCGTCGAGGAAACTCATACGCCATCGGTTCGCCGGGAAGCGACTATAATCCTGCGGATCGGCGTGTTCGAGGGGTGACGATGGCGCGTTGGCCACTCACCGTCGGCGCTCTCGCTCCTCGAAGGGGTCTCTCCCGTTCCCGCCTATCTCAGCCTGCTCGAGGTCGCGAATGCGTCGTTTGTACTCCCAGTAGCCGACCCCACCGAACAACATGCCGACGACGAGGCCGGTTATCATCTCGCCGCGCGTGGTGAAATACATAAATCCGGCAATGCCGATAATCACCGAAATTAGCATTGCCCCGCGAGCGAGTTTTTTCTGTGTTGTTGTCGTGCTCATGGCTCGTCATTTGAAAAGCAGCTATACAACCCTTGTGCCTGTTGGGTGGCCCCTGCCGGGATCCCTACGTTTTATGTGCTCCGTTCCCTCTGTGCGCACAATGTCAGAGCAGGCAACGCTTCGTGACGCTGCTGATGCACAGGAGTTCACCATCGGTGCGGCGCTCGACCCCAACGCGCTCCGCGTCGACCCGAGTTACTGGAAGACCGTCGCAGAGAATTTCAACGCCGTAACGCCCGAAAATGCCCTGAAGATGACGCGACTGCGCCCGTCGCGACATACCTACGACTTCAAGAACGCCGACGCAATCGTCAATTTCGGTGTCGAGAACGACATGTACGTCCGCGGGCACACGCTCGTCTGGCACAACCAGAAACCCGAGTGGTTCCAGGCGTGGGACTACACCGACGAACAGCTTCGAACGTTCCTTCGCGATCACATCCATACCGTCGCCGGGCGTTACCGCGCGAAAATCGACGCCTGGGATGTCGTCAACGAGGCCGTCGACGATGACGGCTCGATGCGTCGCACTGTCTGGTCTGACGGCCTCGGCGAGGACTACATCGCCGACGCGTTCCGCTGGGCAGACGAGGTTACCGATGCAGACCTCTTCTACAACGACTACGGCGCAGACGAGATCAACGAGAAATCCGACGCAATCTACGACCTCGTCGAGGGACTGCTCGAGGATGACGTCCCAATCGACGGTGTTGGTCTCCAACTCCACGCACTGGGCGACTGGCCCGATCCAGAATCCATCGCGGAGAACATCCAGCGCTTCCAGGATCTCGGTCTCGAGGTTCACATCACCGAGATGGACGTTGCCTTCCACGACGGCGAGGAACCCGAAAACCCACTCGAGGAACAAGCCGAATACTACCGCGACGTCGTCGAGACCTGTCTCGACGTTGGCTGTGACAATCTCGTCACGTGGGGTGTCCACGACGGCAGTTCATGGATCCGTGGCTTCAAGGACTTCGGCCAGCGCTACACTGGCGACCCACTGCTGTTCGATGGTCGCTACGGCGAGAAGCCAGCCTACGATGCCGTGAAAGAGGGACTCGAGGAGTACTAACGCCGCCGGTAACAGCCGGTTTGCGGAGTGGAGCGCTGTGTCGAAACCAAAAAGTGAGTCAGCAGTTCGGTATGCTGCTTACGCTGTTTCTGCGTCGCCATCACGAAGCCACGCGTAGCCTGCAAGCCCAGCGAGGCCGGCGAGTGCGGCACTGACGCCGAAGCCGGGAATGCTGTCTTCGCCCGCTTCGTTATCTAACTCGAGTTCGATGGTGTCATCGTCGGTGATTGTGGCGGTCGTCGATGCGTCTTCTCCTTCGTAACTCGCGGTGAGTTCGTACTCGCCGTGGAACGCCTGGGTTTCGTAGACACCGCTGTCGGTCTGGCCGTCTTCGTCGGTCCACCATTCGTCGAAGACGAGATTCGTGTAGTACTCGTAGCCGGGTTTTGGCTCCCAGTCCTCGTAGAACAGGGGCGCGTCGTCGTACCAGTGGCGGCCATCCCAGAAGCCCCACATGACGAAGTCGGTCGTCGCGGGGTGGCTGAAGACGGTTTTGAGGAACATATGGAGATACTCGCCTTTCTCCTCGTCGTCCCACGAGCCGCCTTCGGTGTCGAACTCCGTAATTCGGATGTCCGCATCGTAGTCAGCGTACAGATCGAGGCCGTCCATCACCTGGTCCGGCTCGAGCGTGTTTCCGCGGCTGAAGTGACATTGCAGGCCGACCCCATCGAGGTCGACATCCTCCTCGAGCAGGAACTCGATCTGGTCCTGATAGAACTGGCGCGTGCCGGTGTTGGGGCCGACAAGGACGTTGTAGTCGTTGACGTCGATCCCAACACCGTGTTCGGAGCCGATGTCGTCGGCGAGTTGGTACCACTCTGCGAGCGTCGGCCCTTCGAACCCTCTGGTGACGTCATCAATCGTCCGGATGAATCCCGGTTCGTTGACGGCTTCGTTGACCACGTCCCACTCGGTGATGTCGTCGCCATAGTGTTCCATGATCGTCTCGATGTGCTCGGTCGCCCGCTCTAAGACGTGCTCTGGATCCTCCTCAGGATCAGTCACACCGCCGTCGTCCCACTCGCGGCCCATTGCCGAGACCACGTCTTCCGGCACCGCGGCCGAGTCGACGCTCGCCCACAGACAGGCGTGTCCGCGTAGTTCGAGATCCTGGTCGAGGACCCACTCGGTTGCCTCGTCGGCCAGATCAGGGTCGTCCTCAAAAAACCGCCACTTGTGCTGGTTTTCCATGACGGCCTTGTTGAACAACTCGGGGATATGCTCGCGGTACTCATCGCCCGGTTCGCTCTCTTCGATGAGCGTCCCCGCGTTGACGGCGGTCCCGAAGCCGTAGTCGTGTTCGGTCATCGTGACGTCGACGTCTGCCCCATCGATTGGGTCGCCGTTCCGGTCGACAACTCGTACCTCGAGGTCGGCGGTTCGGTGTTCTTCGATGCGCTCGTCAGCCGCGGCTTCCCAGTCCGTTTCCTCGTCGTCCTGTGTTGCGCGCACGGAGTCGACACTCGAGAGTCCAAGTGCGCTGGCGATACCGAGCCCGCTACACGCCCCAACTGCGCTGAGAAACGGCCGACGGAGCATGGTGCCTCGCCGGGAAGAATCGCCCGCTGTAGTTTCGTCACCCATACTACTGGGTCGTCTCGGTTCTGTCCCCTATAACGTTTCTATCTGTTTATGATAGTTTGACGTTAGGACTCGTCGTCAGCGCTACGGGATAGTGCGTAGCCAGCGAGTCCGGACAGCGCAGCCAGCGAGGAGACGACACCCAGTCCGGGAATGCCGTCGCCGTCGTCATCCGCGTCGCTCGCACCCGTGTCGTCGTCACTGTCGCCCGGTTCGTCGACCGAGTCGTCAGCCGGCTCCGAGCCGTCGCCGTCTGCATCGATCTCGAGTTCAACTGTGTCGCCGCCATCCGACAGCGTCGCGGTCGTCGTCGCTTCCGCGCCGTCGTAACTCGCGGTAATCTCGTACTCGCCTTTGAACCCGGTTGTTGCATACGTTCCGCCGTCGGTTTCGCCGACTTCCTCGGTCCACCAGTCATCGAAGACGAGGTCAGTGTAGTAGTCGTAGGCTGGCTTGGGGTTCCAGTCGTGGTCGAACAGCACGCCGTCTGGATCGAAGCCCATGTCCGGGCCCCAGTGAACACCGTCCCAGTGCCCCCAGATGAGGAACGAGTCGGTGTTTGGATGGCTGAACCACGTCTTCAGGAACGTGTGGAGGTACTCGCCCTGCTCTTCGGGTCCCTCCCACTCTTCGTCCCACTCCTGGAACGTGTCGAACTCCGTCGCACGGAAGCCTGCACCGTAGTCTTCGAACTGCTCGAGGTTGTCTATAATCTCGTCTGGCTCGAGCGTCTCGCCGGCGGCGAAGTGGGTCTGGAAGCCGATGCCGTCGAGATCAATGTCGCGCTCGTTGACCAGATAGTCGATCTGGCGCTCGTACTCGTCCTGTTCGTCCTGATAGCCCCCCTCGAGCGTGTTGTAGTCGTTGACCGCAATATCGACGTCGTACTCGTCGGCAACTTCCTGGCCTTTCTCGTACCAGTCACCGAGAATCTCGGCCTCGAGGTGATCGACGGACTCGTCGTCAACGCCATCGCCTTCGACAGCCCGAATCATCTCTGGTTCGTGGAGGACCTCGTTTTTGATTTCCCACTCCGTGATGTCGTCGCCGTAATGGGAGATGATGTCCTCGATGTGGTCCATCGAGCGCTCGACGATGTACTCGGGATCGTGCTCGGGGTTTTCCGCGCCGCCGGCCTCCCACTCGACGCCCATCGCTTCGACGACATCCGCTGGGATCGCGTGCGCATCGATATTTCCCCATAAGCCAACGTGGCCGCGAATGTCCATCTCCCGGTCGACCGCCCAGTCGACGGCGTTGTCCGCAATTTCCTGGTTATCCTCCCACTGGCCCCACTTGTGGAGGTTCTCGAGGACGACCATGTTGAACAGGTCCTCGACGGTCTCGGCGTACTGCTCCTGATCGTCCTCGCCGTACTCGCTGCCGTCGGGAGCCGTCATCGGCCCACCCCACTCGGTGCCCTCGGTCAGGAACTCCGCGTGGATCATCGTCCCGAAGTCGTACGCGTGCTCTTGCATTTCTACGTTGACTTCGGCACCGTCCAGTTCGGCCCCATCGGCGTCTGTCACCGTCACCTCGAGGTCGGCTGTGCGGTGTTCCTCGATCCGTTCCTCGGCTGCGGCTTCCCAGTCGCCGTCCTGTGTTGCTGCGAGAACGTTCCCCGTCCCAACACTCAGTCCGAGTGCACTGGCAACCCCTGCGGCACCAACTGACCCTAATACAGGTCGTCGTCGAATCTCGAGTGGTCCGTCGGCGTCGCTCTCATCTGCCTCATTAGTGGGCATGCTACTTGCAACCTAGTGACTACCGCAATATAATAATTATCATCTATGTAATTCCCCCCGGTAGTAATCAATCGTACTTCAGTTCCGTGTCACTCTCGAGGGTAGCCGGCAGACATATCATCAAATCGGTAGCTTATCCCGGAACAAGGAACGTTTTTACCGCACTCACACTTCATGTCGAGACGAATGTTCGACACCACATACGACGACTGCTGGCTCCAGTACGAGCCCGTCGACGACGCAGATCTGGCTGCGTATCGCGAGCGACTGTCACACGCCTACGTCTCCGAAGGCGCACCCGAACTCGGTGCCGTTCGCGCCGAACTCCAACTCGGTCTCGAGGGCATGCTCGGCGACGAGCCTCACTTCTGGCAGCATCCCCCACGATCAGTCGAGAACTTCCTCGTTATCGGCCATCCCGAGGAGATGCGCCCGATTCACCAGACTATCGACCCGGACGAAGTCTGGGCGCTCGAGGATGACAGCTACGTCATCCGGACCGTCGAGTGGGAGGGACAGGAGTGTACCGTCATTACGGCCCCGAACGATGCGGGTCTCGTCTACGGGACCTTCGACCTGCTGCGACGCGTTGCACTCGGTGAGCCAATCGACGACCTCGATATCGTCTCCGAACCGGCGAACAACTCCCGGATCATCAACCACTGGGACAATCCGTTCCGTCGCTCCGTCGAACGCGGCTACGCCGGCCAATCGATTTTCGACTGGGAGCGCCTGCCCGACACCCGCCAGCGCTACTTCGACTACGCGCGCCTGCTCTCCTCCGTCGGCATCAACGGCGTCGTCCCGAACAACGTCAACACCGGCATTCCTGACCGCCCAACCGCCAACGACGCCGTCGCCGAACGCGCCGGCTGGCAGCTCTTAGAACGGGAGAACCTCGAGAAACTCGAGTCCCTTGCCTCCGTCTTCCGGCGCTACGGTATCCAGATCTACCTTTCGGTCAACTACGCCGCGCCGATCCGACTGGGCGACCTCGAGACGGCCGACCCGCACGACCCCGAGGTGCAGCAGTGGTGGCAGGACAAAGTCGACGAGATCTACGAGATTATCCCCGATTTCGGCGGCTTCCTCGTCAAAGCTGACTCTGAAGGCCAGCCCGGCCCCTACGATTACGACCGCTCGCACGCGGAAGGCGCGAACGTTCTCGGCGAGGCCTTCGAAGGCCACAGCGGCCGCGTCTGGTGGCGCGCGTTCGTCTACTCCGAACACGACGACCGCGCCGTCCAGGCCTACGAAGCCTTCGAACATATTGACGGCGAGTTCCACGAGAAGGTCACCGTCCAGATCAAAAACGGTCCCATCGACTTCCAGCAGCGCGAGCCCGTCTCGACGCTGTTCGGTGCGATGCCCGAGACCGATCTGGGCTGTGAACTCCAGATCACCGGCGAGTACACCGGCCAGGGCGTCCACCCAACCTACCACGTTCCGATGTGGAAAGAAGCCCTCGAGTTCGATACCTACGCCGACGGGGAAGGAACGCCAGTCAAGGACGTCCTCGCGGAGCGAGACGGTCAGGGCATCGCCGGCGTCGGTATCGTCGGCGAAGATCCAAGTTGGACTGGCAACTACCTGCTGCAGTCGAATCTCTATGGCTTTGGCCGACTCTGCTGGAACCCCGACCTCGAGACCGAGGACATCACTGACGAGTGGGTCCGCCAGACGTTCGGTCACGACGACGGCGTCGTCGACGCCGTCAGCGAAATCCTGCATGACTCCTGGCAGGCCTGCATCGACTACCACACCGGCGGCATCGGCCTGATGCACATGATGTACAACGGCGAGGAAGCCCTCGAGAACCACTATGACCCCGCGCCGTGGGAGTGGCCGGAGTACATCGGTGCGACCGAAGATGGCATCGGCGTCGACCGCACTTCTGAGGGCAGCGGCTACGCCGCCCAGTACCGCGATCCGATCACGGAACGCTACGACGACGTAGAGAGCTGTCCAAAAGAACTCCTCCTGTTCTTCCACCATCTCGAGTGGGACCACGAACTCGAGGATGGCCGGACCGTCGTCCAGACACTGTACGACAACTGCCATGCTGGTGTCAACGCTGTCCGCGAGATGCGAGCGACATGGGAATCTCTCGAGGGCATCGTCGATGATCGACGGTACCGTCACGTCGCCCAGCGCTTTGACGAACACGTTTTCCAGGCAGAACGCTGGTGTGAGACGCTGTGTGTGTACTTCTACGAAAAATCTGAGATTCCGGACGCACACGGGCGCGTGCCGACGTCGGAGTGAAAAGGCACGCCGCTGCAGTCACTCGTTTTTATGGTGCGAGCGCAGGGAGATGAGCGACGGGTGCGGTACTCGAGGACAGTCGTAACTGCTCGAGTGATGGTGTGCGTCGAAAAAGTTGAGAGTGCGTTACTCGAAGTCAGACCGCTGGATCCGCCATCGACGGAGGTACTTCGTGCTGAACGAAAATAGCGCGATTGTCCCATAGCCAAGCGCACACAGGACCAACATGACTGAGGCGTACAAACTCAGGAAGCCAGCGACGAAGTCTGTTCCAATCGCAGTGGCTCCAACTGCTGCGGCGAAAAAGACGCCTGCAGCTGGAATGAGTGCGAACAAGTACGGATGCTCGAACCGCTCCATGTAAACGTCTATCATACTTATACTAGAGGATACCACACCATATCAATCATGCGGTCTTCCACGGCTGGAAACTGGTCGGCCGTCTGGAAGTCGCTGTCGTCGTGCATTCTGCCACGTTCATGGCTGTTGAGCCACTCCCAGATGTTTATTTATGTCGAGCGAGTAGTCATCGCTACGAATGCCGAATCCTTCAGCAAACCAACCCTCCAGTTTCGGACAACAGATCTGGATCTGGATGTTTACACTCTCGGCCACGATGTTGCTGGTGCTTGGCTGGGCATTTCTCCACCTCGAGCCCGGCACGGCATCGTACGTTATCAGTCAGGTGACTGCAATTATTCTTGTGTTTACGCTCATCTCAACGGCAATTGTGCTGTATTCCGGCTGGAAACCGTTCTAAGTGACAGTCAAGCGCACGGAGTACGACCGCAACAAAAACTCTGTCTTCGAATCGGATTACGACGACGCTTCGTCAGTCTGGTCTGATGCCGGCGTATCGTCGATTCCGTCGTCCGTGAGTTCCTCGCTTTGCCAGTACTCGTGGTCGTCGATTTCGCGGAAACACTTCGTCTGGTGGTGCTGGTCGCCGCCGCTCTCGTAGAGATCGGGGGTTTCCTGTTTGCACGCTTCACGTGCTTCGGGACAGCGCGTGTGGAAGCGGCAGCCAGACGGTGGGTTGGTCGCGTCCGGAATGTCGATTTTGCGAACCGGTGGTGATTCACGCATGGACTCTTCGGCCCGTTCCGGATCGAGTTCCGGCGTTGCCCACTGGAGAACCTTGGTGTAGGGGTGTTGCGGGTTCTGGATAATCTCCTCTGCGGTGCCAATCTCGACGAGTTCGCCGAGATACATCACACCAATCTTTCCGCCCGACTTGCCCGCGAGATAGCGTGCGTTCGCGAGGTCGTGGCTGATGAAGATAAACGAGGTGTCGAACAGATCCTGCATCTCGAGGAAGAGATCCATGACACCGATTCGCAGCGAGACGTCGAGTGCGGAGACGGCCTCGTCTGCGAGGATGACTTCCGGTTCGACGAGCAGTGATCGAATCAGTGCGACCCGCTGTTGTTCGCCACCGGATAGCTGGTGAACGTAGCGGTTCGAGTAGTCTTCTGGCGGGCTGATCCCTGTTCGCTCGAGCATCTGGTGGATACGGCCTCGACGCTCTGCGAAGTTGAGGTCGGGATGCCAGCGCTTGAGTGGGACCTCGAGGTTCTCGAGGACGGATCGGTACGGGTTGAGTGCAGCACCGGGGTCCTGATGGATAATCTGCAGCGAGCGACGAATCTCTTCGAAGGTGGTGCCGTCGTCGTCACCGTCGCGGACCTCCCAGATATCGTGGCCGCGGTATTTGACGCTGCCGTGGGATGGGCGGGTCAGCCCAACCATCGCTTTGCCGAGCGTGGTTTTCCCACTGCCACTTTCGCCGACCAGTGCGAGTACGTCGTTTTCGCCGAGGTCGAGGTTGATGTCGTCGACAGCCCGAACGGTTGGGTCTTTCTCGAGGCCGAGTTTGTCGCTGACCCACTCGGGGGCCATCGCGTTGAGCATCGACGTATCTTCGAAGTGAACTTTCAGGTCGCGAACCGAGACGACAGGGTCGTTGCTGTTGGTGTTACTGTTACTCATCTGAATCACCGCCAAATGCGAGTGGGACCGCTTCGTCCGCTCGCTCCCAGTAGTGACAGCGAACGTCGTGTTTGTCGTTGACTGGGCGGAACTCCGGATCGTCGACTTCACAGCGTTCGTCACCGAGCGGACAGCGTGGGTGGTACGAACAGCCTTCCGGATGACTGACCGGGTCAGGACTTTCTCCCTCGATTGGCTGCATCTCATCGAGGGGGATCTCGAGGTTCGGCGTGGATTTCAGCAGTGCCCGTGTGTAAGGGTGTGCTGCGTTCCCGAGGATATCGTTTGCTTCCCCGATTTCGACGAACTCGAACGCATAGAGGACAGCCAGTCGGTCGGCGAAGCCGGAGACAATCGGCAGATCGTGACTGATGAACACGAGCGTGAGATCGTACTTGTCCTTGATGTCATAGAGCAGATTGAGAATCGACCGCTGCATCAACAGATCGAGTGCGGCCGTTGGCTCGTCCATCACGAGGACTTCTGGTTCGAGAATCAGACTCAGCGCGATCAGACAGCGCTGTTTCTGCCCACCCGAGAGTTCGTGTGGGAACGACGAAAGCATGCGCTCGGGTTCGAGGTGCAGGTCTTCGAAGAGTTCTTTTGCACGCTCGAGGCCGGGTTCGATCTCCCAGCCGTGGGCCTCGAGGGTTTCTTCGAAGTGCTCGCCGATGGACATCGTCGGGTTGAACGCGCTCATTGCGCCCTGGAACACCATCGAGATGTCTTCCCAGCGGACCTCACGCAGTTCCCAGGGGGCAAGGTTGAGCAGGTCGATTGGTTCCCGGTTTTCCGGGTGGTAAATGATTTCGCCGGTCAGGATACCGGGATCGACGACGGCATCGAGCAAGGCGTCGGCGAACATGGATTTGCCGGAGCCACTTTCTCCGACGACACCAAGCGTCTCGCCGCGCTGGATGTCCATGTTGACGTCGTTGAGGACTCTCGATGTCCCCTTGTCCATGTCGAATCGGACATTGGCTTCTCGAACCGTAATTACTGGGTCCCCCGCTCCTCGCGCTCCCGAGTCTATCGCTTCAAGTCGTTCACTTGACATTGGTCACGTCACCTCCGTCTGAAATAGTCACTCTGTCGTCATACATGGTAAGATACCACGCAGTACTGGCACATGTCATTGGGTATCACGTTCGGGCTTTTCTCATATATATCATTCCATCCCCTGATAGGGGCTATTGGACCGGTGTACCGGTGCCCCCACAGATCGGTCGTGGCTGGGCCGAAACTGGCGGATAACAGCCCGTTGAGCAGGGACGACTGGACGGTGCATTCCAAACCGATCTCATCGCGCCGCGCGTGTGCGGGCGAACGTCTGCGTTTGCGGCACGCATTATCGGGTGAGGGTGTGGGACGCACATAACCGCACCGATTTATTATTCCATATTGTAAACCAAGACGCATGGAGCCGAACGCGTTCCAGACGTATCTAGACTCGTTTACAGATAGAGAGTGGCAGGTATCGGACGACGAGGACGGCCCCGTCCGATTTGCACTGATCGGTCTTGGGTGGTGGACGGCCGATAAGGCGATTCCAGCCATCAACAACTCGACGTTCTGCAAAGCAACCGTCGCTGCAAGCAGTTCGAAAGAGAAGGCTGAGCAATTCGTCGACGACCACGACACACTCGAGCACGGACTCACGTACGACGAACTCCAAGACGGTGTCGCAACCGACGCGTACGACGCTGTCTACATTTGTACGCCCAACGCGCGCCATCAGACGTTCGTCGAAAGCGCCGTTGCCCACGAGAAGGCAATCCTCTGTGAGAAACCGATGGAGGCCACGCTCGAGGCTGCCGAATCAATTGTCGAGGACTGTGCTGACCTCGAAGCCCCCGCGATGATCGCCTACCGAATGCACACTGAACCCGTCGTCCAGCGCGCGCGCGAACTCGTTCGTGAGGGCGCAATCGGCGAGCCAGTCCATGTCCACGGGAACATGTCCCAATCAATCGTCGGCTGGGGCGAAAACCAGTGGCGACTGGACCCGGAGATGGCCGGCCGTGGCACCAGCGTCACCGATCTCGGCATCTACCCGCTCAACACGACCCGCTTTATCCTCGAGCGCGAGCCGGTCGCCGTCCAGGCGATGATGGACTCGAGTCACGAATACTTCGAGGATGTCCCCGACGAGGTCGCTGCGTTCACCATCACACTCGAGGGTGGGGTCTGTGTCAGTTGTACGGCGAGCCAGCACTCCCAACTCGATAGCTTTCTGCGGATTGTCGGCACGGAAGGGAGGATTACTATCGAGCCAGCGTTCCACTCCGAGAGTAGCCTGCAGTTGACGCGTGCGAACACGACGGTCGACATCGATACCCCGCAAGTCGATCAGATGGAAGAGGAGTTCGATTACTTCGCTGATTGTGTTCTCGATGGGCGGGAGCCTGCGGCAACGCCGGAACACGGCTACGTCGACATGCAAGTGATCGAAGCGGTCTACGACGCCGCCGAGCGTGGGGAGACGATTACGCTCTAACCAGTGGTGCGTTCCACCAACAGATGAACAGACAACTGCCCTGAAGGTGTTACAGAATTGATTGACAGCAGACCGTATAAACCGAAAAAGATATACCCTTCAGGTTAGTACCATGTTGTCGTGACACATGATATGCTGCATAGCGCGTCCGATGGCTCGAGTTCCGTCTTGGCTGCCGGTCGAATCGATTCCCGGAACATTTATAATGCATAATACTACATATTAGTCCGATGCCAGCAAACAATCACCGCAAGGAATCTCTGTCCCGCAGAAAACTGTTAGCCCTCTCGGGTGCCACTGGTGCCGCAGCCCTCGCAGGCTGTTTCGGTGGCGACGACGATAGCGCGAGCGACCTCATCGAGGAACACGACCTCGACACCGTTGAGGTCGACTACAACGAAAACTACGAAGACGAGTACGATCAGGCTGTCCCCGCGGGCGACGTTAACCCGTACAACGACGACTACCTGTTCAACCCGTACACTCCCGCATGGGACTCGGGCGACGGTGGTCAGGAGTTCACCAACGAGTACCTCGCCGTCTACAACACGTCAATTGGCGAGTTCGTTCCCCGCGTGGCCGACGACTGGGAGATCGACGACGATCTGACCACAACGATCTACATTAGCGAGGACTACGGCTGGTCTGACGGCAGCGACATCACGGCACACGACTTCGAGACCGAGATGCGTCTCGCCGCCTACATGGGCATGGGAATGCAGAACTTCGTCGACCCCGACGAAGGCATCTACGCCGAGGACGACTACACGCTCGTCATCGAACCTGAAGACGAGTACAGTGACCTCGAGGACGAGCTGTGGATGAACAACTGGGCAGAGACGATCCTGCAGGTTAGCGATGCCCAATTCGGCCAGTACATCGAAGCGTTCGAAGACGCCGAGGACGAAGACGAGATGCAGAGCGTCCGCCAGGACGTGCTCGGCTTCGAGCCAAGCTGGGACGAGAAACTGTACTCGGGGCCGTTCGTGTTCGTCGAGGCCAACGAACAGTACGCCGACCAGGTTCCAAACCCAGAGCACCCAATCGCACAGGATTGGGAGTTCTACTGCCGCTACGGTGTCTACACCGACGAGGAAGGGGCACAGGCTGGGGAGGTCGACTGGGTCCACAACGACCCAACCATCGAAGACCTGCCTGACATCTACGACGAGCCGCCGGTGTCGTTCTCCGGTCAGTCGTTCGCGATCATTTTCGGCGTCGAAGACGAGTACATCCGTGAGTACCCCGAAGTGCGTCAGGCAATCACCTACGCCATCGACTTGGAGAACGTCGTCGAGGTCGCCGCACCCGGTACCCCAGTCGACGAGTACTCGACCGGTATCGACTACGGCTACGTCGAGAACTTCGTCCACGGGGACGTCCTCGACGCAATGCCAAACTACGCGCCAGAAGACACCGACAGAGCCGCAGAACTGCTCGAAGAGGTCGGCTTCGAGCAGGACGATGGTGAGTGGTTGACCCCCGACGGTGACACGTGGACACTTAACTTCCCAGTTGGCGACTGGTTCGAAACCCACTCGGAGATTATGTCCAACAACCTCGCCGAGTTCGGTATCGACATGGACTACTACGTTGAGGAATTCGCAACGTGGGAAGCCGAAACCGACGCCAACCTCGACTACGACCTGACCGTCCACCTGAACTACGGGATGGCACGTGACTACCACCCATACTCCGACCTCGAAGAGGAGTTCCACAACCCAGACCGTGGGCTGTTCACTGAGCGAACAGGTATCGTCGACGAGCAAGTCGAAGTGCCTGAAGTCGGTGACCCTGAGGGTGACATGGTCACGTTCGATATCGAAGAGGAACTCGAGGCCATGGCAACCGCACAGAGCGAGGAGGAACTCATGGATCACTCGACGAACCTCGCATGGGTCCACAACCAGCTCCTTCCCGGTGCGACGGTCTTCCCATGGAGTGAACACTACTTCGTCAACGCTGCCGAATGGGACTTCGACCTCGAGACCGACGACTGGCTGACCTCGAACCGTATCGCTCACTACCTGCTCCAGAACGGACTGCAGGCAGAGTAATCGCGCCGACGCGATCATAGGTAACTCAGTGGCGGCCGAATCCGACCCATTTTTCGTGTCGCCCTGTTTTTCATGACCAACCAGCCACAGCATCGCCCGTAGCCGTGGACGGACAGCTATAGTAACAACTGAAACGATTCACACACTGATCGCCGATCTGCTCACGGGCACGGATGCCCGTTCGCTTCGCCGCGGCTCTCACTTCGCTCCGAGCCGCGCACCCTCTGGCGATCAGGTGTGCACTGACTTTCAGTGGCTACCATATTATGCGTCAATATCACTGGCAAATGATACCGCAACGGTGCCATTAATGAGTTGGGGGCCGCTCGGCTCAAATGGGTCGTCTCAGTCGTCAACCATAGAGAGTCTATCCCACATCAGACCACGTCGGAGACGCTGTTTGCTGGGAGACTAGCCCGACGACCCCACAACGGAGGGGCCTCTGCGTCGGTTTCCGACGCTGCAGTAGCGACCTCGATCTGCTCATTCCTTCCGTTTCCCGCTTCGACAGTCCTCACTGGTGAGACGAGTCACTCGAGTCGACAACCGGTCGCATAGTGACCGCTTTCAAAACAGGAGACAGTCAGCGTACGTAAACGACCCACCCACACTCAGTCGTTCGTTATACTTCGACGACGGTGTTTGAGAGCGTCCCAATTCCCTCGAGTCCGATTTCGATTTCGTCGCCTTCCTCGAGTGTAAATGACTCGTCGGGGACGAGTGAGGTCCCGGTGAGCAGGACGGCGACGTCGGGAACGGCGTTGTGTGCCGTATAGCAGTCGACGAGTTCCTCGACGGATCGGACCATCTTGCCCGTGTTTGTCGCGTCGTCGTACAGGACCTCGCCGTCGCGACTGATTGTCATCCACATCTCGAGGTCGTGTGGATCCTCGATGGAATCGGCCGAACGGACACACGGTCCAATCGAACAACACTTGTCGTAGACTTTCGCCTGTGGGAGATACAGTGGATTTTCTCCTTCAATCGAGCGGCTACTCATGTCGTTCCCGACGGTGTAGCCGACGATGTCGCCATCCGAGAGGACGACGCCAAGTTCCGGCTCTGGAACGTCCCATTCGGAATCGGCTCGAATACCGACCGGCTCCTCGGGGTCGACGGTTCGCTCCGGCGTGGCTTTGAAGAAGACTTCCGGACGATCACTTTCGTAGACATCAATGTACATGTCCGGCGTATCGCTTTCGGCCTGACGGGCTTCTTCACTAATGCGGTAGGTGACGCCAGCCGCCCAGATCTCACTCGAGACGGGTGCAGCCAGCGCGTCGCCGTCGGCTACCTCAGCGTCGAGTGGCACTGCATCCTCGAGGAGGTCATCAGTAACGTCATCGATTGATCGGTCAGTGATGTCGGCTGCACAGAAGAGATCCTCGAGCGTCTGGAGACGATCCTTTGCGGCGGTCAGATCAAACAATCCATCAGCAGTCTGCACTGCGAGGCGAGGCGTCCCATCCTCACGTAACTGGTAATAACGCATGTCGGTACTACTATTCTGCTCGTTCATATTAGCTCTGGTGCTCGTCAGTAGTGTACCAGCAAACCGGCGACGCTGTACCGAACGGATGTGAGAGTTTCGATGCTCGAGCCAGCGAACAAGACCACAAGAATCGTATATCTGGATAGCGATGCTACACATGTGACAGAACGCTACCAAAACTACATCGACGGCAGTTGGACGGACGCAGAAACAGGCGACACGCTCGAGACGACGGACCCAGCAGCACCGTCCGAGACGGTTGCCGAATATCAGGAATCTGGTGTCGAGGACGCAAACGCCGCCGTTGAGGCGGCCGCAGCGGCCGAAGACGAGTGGGCAGAAACGCCAGCCCCACAGCGCGGTGCCATCCTGCGCGAGACGGCAACGATCCTCGCCGACCGCAAGGAGGAACTCACGGACCTGCTGACGCGTGAAGAGGGGAAGACTCACGCTGAAGCCGGTGGCGAGGTCCAGCGTGCAATCGATATTTTCTACTACTACGCCGAGAAGACGCGTGATCTCGGTGGCTCGGTCAAAAGCGCAAGCGGCCCGCGCACGAACCTCTATATCAAAGATGAGCCAGTCGGCGTTGCCGCACTGATTACGCCGTGGAACTACCCAATCGCAATCCCTGCCTGGAAGATCGCACCCGCACTCGCGACGGGTAACACGCTCGTCCTCAACCCGGCATCGGTCGCACCCGGTGTCGCCCTCGAGATCTTCGATGCGCTCGACGAAGCCGGTCTCCCAGACGGCGTCGCAAACGTCGTCACCGGTCCCGGCAGCACCGTCGGTGACGCAATCATCAACCACGAGGACGTCGACGCTGTCTCCTTTACCGGCTCCGGCGAAGTCGGTCACATGGTCTACGATCAGGCCACCAACGACGGCAAGCGCGTCCAGACCGAACTCGGTGGCAAGAACCCAACGGTCGTCACCGACAGCGCGGATGTCGAGGAAGCCGCAGAAATTGTCGCCAACGGCGCATTCGGCGTCACCGGCCAGGCCTGTACCGCTTGCTCACGCGCAATCGTCCACACCGATGTCTACGACGAGTTTGTCGACGCTGTCGTCGCACAGGCCGAATCCATCGAGATTGGCCCCGGCGACGAGTACGACATGGGTCCACAGGTCACCGAGAGCGAACTCGAGGGCACCCTCGATTACATCGAGGTTGCTGAAAACGAAGGCGCAACGCTCGCAACCGGCGGCAACGAGCCAGAAGGCGACCGATTCGGTGAGGGCTACTACGTCGAGCCGACTGTCTTCAGCGATGTCGATAACGACTTCCGCATCGCCCAGGAGGAAGTCTTCGGTCCGGTCCTCGCAGTTATCGAAGTCGAGGACTTCGAGAGCGGTCTCGAGGCGGCCAACGACATCGATTACGGCCTGTCGGCAAGTATCGTGACCGACGACCACACGGAAGCAGAGCGCTTCGTTGACGAAGTCGAATCCGGCGTTGCGAAGGTCAACGACAAGACGACCGGCCTCGAACTCCACGTCCCATTCGGTGGCTTCAAACAGTCCTCGAGTGAGACCTGGCGCGAGCAGGGCGACGCAGGCATCGACTTCTACACCATCGAAAAGACCGTCTACGACAGCTTCTAAGGCGTTCTCGGCGTTTCGATCTCGCTGTTCGCATTTTTTAACTCGAGTGGTGTTCCGGTTGGCTGTCGAATTGAACGTATCGCACAGTGGCGCTAACGTATTATACTGGTGACACCTGTCCGGCGTACATGCCAAACGTGATATACCCTGACGGACATTGCATGTACCGTATGCCGAACTATCGGAAACTTCACGATCCGAACGCAGAGTATACGATGCGGGACCTCTCCGGGGAGTCGATGGACCTCACCGCCGACCGAGGGCCACGCGACGTCAAAATCACGGATGTCCAGACGACGATGGTCGACGGGAACTACCCGTGGATCCTCGTGCGCGTCTACACCGACGCCGGTATCGTCGGCAACGGTGAGTGTTACTGGGGCGGCGGTGACGACGCAATCATGCAGCGGATGGCGCCATTCATCATTGGCGAAAACCCACTTGACATCGACCGGCTCTACGAGCACATGATCCAGAAGATGTCCGGTGAAGGCTCCATTTCGGGCAAGACGATCTCCGCAATTTCGGGCATCGAGATTGCGCTTCACGACATCGCCGGAAAGATCCTCGACGTGCCTGCCTACCAGCTCCTTGGTGGCAAGTACCGCGACGAGGCCCGGATCTACTGTGACCTGCACACCGAAGACGAAGCCAACCCAACCGCCTGTGCCGACGAAGGTGAACGCGTCGTCGAAGACCTCGGCTACGACGCCATCAAGTTCGACCTCGACGTCCCATCGGGCCACGAGAAAGACCGCGCAAACCGCCACCTCCGCGGCCCCGAGATCGACCACAAGGTCCAGATCGTCAAGGAAGTCACGGAACGTGTCGGCGACCGCGCCGACGTCGCATTTGACTGCCACTGGGCCTTCAGCTCCGGCAGCGCCCACCGCCTTGCCGACGCACTCGAAGAGTACGACGTCTGGTGGCTCGAGGACCCTGTCCCGCCAGAGAACCACGACGTCCAGCAGGAGGTTACCCAGCACACCACGACGCCGATTGCAACCGGTGAGAACGTCTACCGAACCCACGGTCAGCGCCGCCTGCTCGAGAACCAGGCCGTTGACATCATCGCGCCCGACCTGCCCCGCGTCGGTGGGATGCGCGAGACCGTCAAGATCGCGAACCTCGCAGATCTGTACTACATCCCGGTCGCGATGCACAACGTTTCCTCGCCAATCGGCACCATGGCCTCCGCACAGGCCGCTGTTTCAATTCCGAACTCGCTCGCTGTTGAGTACCACAGCTACCAGCTGGGCTGGTGGGAAGACCTCGTCGAGGAGGACAACCTCATCGAGAACGGTGGCATGGAAGTGCCCGAAGAACCAGGTCTCGGCCTGACGCTCGACTTCGACGCTGTCGAAGAGCACATGGTTGAAGGCGAGACGTTGTTCGACGAGGCGTAACGTAGTGAAGTCTCGTCGGACTCGCGAATCGAAGATTCGCGGTGTTTGACGAGGCGTAAGCCGACGTCAAACTCACGGAGCTTTGCTCCGTGTTGTTCGACGAAGCTCCACGTTGTTACGCTTCGTCGGATTCGAACATCAGCGATTTGCGTTATTTACCGGCGCTAACCGTATCGAACCTCTCTTATTGCGGTTTTCTGGTCACTACTCGAGAACACGTCCACTGTTCGTCTGCGAGACAGCAGTTCGTATGATAGAGAGTCCGTGAGTAAGCGAACGGAAATACGTACCAAATCCACTTCTACTTTCCAGAATTTTGTTCTCTGATAGAGAATTGCAGTCTGTATCACAAACTACGAACGGAGTACTGCTACATCTCTCGCTGTTCGTTTTGTTGACCGTTCTCGAAAGTCGTTCTATCACACGTATTGATCCTCAAAATGTGGTGTCTCGAGTGTCTAACGGGTACATTCTACACAGACCTGTGAAAGTAATCGAATCGTTCACCTGAATCGCCACACGATGTTTTACACGCGTACAACTGTCTTCGCCGAACGGCCCCCTCGCGCCGGTACTCCTCGCTTTGGCGGACATTCGATTCTTATCTAAACTAGCCCTTTTCTCTATGACAAAATTGGGTTCTGCACTGGACAGTGTCCAGTGGTTGCAAACGGACACCGCGTTTCGAGCAGTCTCCGAGACAGTCGTCGACGGTGACCGAACAATTTTATTTACGTCCCTCAGTAATCATTCGTATGGACACTCGCCCGCTGATATCGCGGTTTACAGAACGTGACTGGGAGACAGACGAAACCGATGGCACTGTTCGCTTCGCGCTGGTTGGACTTGGCTGGTGGACGATGGACGTCGTCGTTCCTGCAATCGAGCAATCAGACTACTGTGAGACGACAGTACTGGTCAGTTCCTCGACTGAAAAAGCCGAACGACTTGCCGACGAGAACAACGTCGAATCTGGAATTACCTACGACGAGTTCCACGACGGTGCGGCCGTTGAGGAGTACGATGCCGTCTACATCGGCACGCCAAACGCCTACCATCTCGACTACGTCGAGACAGCCGCCGACCTCGAGAAGGCGGTCCTCTGTGAGAAGCCACTCGAGGCGACTGTCGAACGCGCCGAGCAGTTAGTCGAGGCGGCCGAAGACGCCGACATTCCACTGATGACGGCCTACCGGATGCACACCGAACCCGCCGTCCGGCGCGCAAAGGAACTCATCGAGGACGGCTTCATCGGCGAGCCAACCCACGTCTACGGCAACAACACCCAGCCGATTCTTGAGATGATCCCTGATCCTGACCAGTGGCGTCTCGATAGCGATGTGACCGGCTACGGGACCTCCGTGATGGATCTGGGTATCTACCCGATCAACACGGCTCGCTTCCTCCTCGAGCGCGACCCAATCGCCGCGGAAGCGCGAATGTCCTCGCCGGACGAGGCGTTCGATGACGTGCCGGACCAGTACGCGACGGTGACGCTCACGCTCGAGGGTGACCTGCCACTCGTCTGTACGACGAGCCAGCACGCCCAGAAAGATACCCAACTCAAGATCATCGGTACCGAGGGAACTATCGAACTCTCGCCGGCGTTCCACGGTGAGGCGACGTTGTCCCTCTCGAGTGGTAGTCTCCGTACTACGATTGAAGACGTCGAGTACACTGCAGTCGAGGAGATGCGCGAAGAGTTCGACTACTTTGCAGACCGCGTGCTGAACGATGGGGAAATCCTCCCCGACGGCCGCCACGGCCTTGCAGACCTGCGAACGATCAAGGGGATTCACGAGGCAGCCGACCGCGACGAACGCGTCGACCTCTAGGCACGTCTTACTGTAGCGTTATAGCACAGATATTCAACAGAGAGTACTCGAGTATCTGATTGAATTCCTCCCAAGAACTGAGTTTGTTGAATAAGATGACCAATAATTGTTCGCAGGCTCTTTTCTCTGCCGAGGATCCAAATTCGAAATTGAGTCTATTACTTCACTGACCTGTATTGAAACGGGCTCGTCCAGAGATCACTTTTTGTTCTGGTATTTTCTTCTCAGAAGAGAACAGGCTGAATGACAGTCGTCACTCTCGGTTGACGTCTCGAGATGTACGTCTCGAGTCAGGTGTTTTACAGCACTGGACAAACGAGTGACAGGGTTTCGATAAGTAGGGCGTAGAAACCAGTAGAGACCACCGGTCAGTCGTTCAGGCCTCGAGATTGCCTTTCGAGTCCCAGATTGAGGTGACCATATCTGCAAACACTTCGGTTCGAATTGGGTGGCCGCTATCGCCGGTTTGCTCGAGTGAGGTGTCCGTAATGTTTTGAATCAGGTCTTCGGTGTAGACCCAGTCGACTAATTCTTCGCGGACATCGAGGGTGATCGTGTTGTCGTCGTCCGTCGACAGCCAGGCGGCCGCACTTTGTTTCTCGTCGTACTCGAGGGTGTAGGTTTCCCCGCCGATAAGGTCGACAACAGCATCCATCTGTCCGATTTCGATCTGGTGGTTGTCCTCGACGAGATAGAGCGTTCCGTTGTCGACAACTCCCTCGTAGCGTGTTGGGTCGGTCATCTGTGCTGGCATATGGCTGGCAGACAAATATATCTAGTACTCCTGAATGAGACACTCGTGGTCGTGACAGATGTTCACGTTCGTCCAGCGAATACGAGCACTGTTTCGAAACGTAACGGAATTCCTTGCCGGGTAACGAACACCCATAGTTGTCGCATCGAAAGTGCCCGCGTACTTCGACGTGTCTCGGTATCCAAACCCCCTTCGACTGACAATACTCTGGATCGGACTCCTACTCGCACGGGTCGGTCTCATCGACCGCGACCGTGCAATCGAGACCACGGACCTCGCGTGGCCCCGCATCGTGACCGGCATCGCACGAATGTCGAAAAACGCCGTCGACGTCGCGATGGTTGGCGTCGCCGTCGGCTCATCGGCAATCGCGGGCGTCGGTCTCGCTGGCCCCTACTGGGGGCTCGCGTTCGCCCTTGGCGGCGGCGTCGCTGGCGGGACAATCGCCCTCGTCTCACAGCGCTTCGGTGCCGGCGCTCACGAGGAACTCGGCCGAGCCGTTCGCTCGAGCACGCTGTTCGCTATTGCCCTCACACTGCCGGTGACGGCCGTTTTCTGGGTGTACTCCGTTGAACTCATCTCGTTACTTACCAACGAGACGCAGGTGATCAACCATGGCGCGACGTACCTGCAGGTCGTTTCACTCGGCATTCCGTTCGCGGCGCTGAATCTCGTCGGGAGCCGAACGCTCGTCGGTGCTGACGACGCCTACACGGCGATGCAGGTACGTGCCGGCGGTGCCGTGATGAACATCGGACTCAACGCTGTGTTCATCTTCGGCCTCAACCTGGATGTCGCTGGCGCGGCGCTCGGCACTGTCCTCTCGAACCTCGCCGTCGCATCCGTGTTCGCCCTCGGAATCGTCCGTGGCCGGGTTGTCGGAATCGGCGAATTTCCGGTCCAGATCGATCCGTTCGGCACGTACGTCGATTCCGACATGATCGCCGACATCGTGAGCATCGGTACTCCAATCGGCGCGCGAAACCTGGTTTGGACCGTTGCCGAGTTCCCGATGCTCTGGGTCGTTGGCTCCTTCGGCGAGACGACACTCGCCGCGTTCATCATTGCCCGGCGCATCTGGGGACTGATGAACACGCCCGGCTGGGGCTTCGGACTCGCCTCCTCGAGTCTGGTCGGTCAGTCACTTGGGCAGAACAACGAGGGTGTCGCAGAGGCCTACGGTCGCGATATCATCCGCTTCGCCGTTGCAACGTACGCTGTCTCTGCGGTTCTCATCGCCATCTTCGCCGAACAGATCGTCGTGCTGTTCGCCGAAGATCCAACGGGGCCGGTGATCCCAATCGCTGTAAGCCTCGTCTATGCCGCCTGTTTCGCGACGCTGTTCCAGGGCGTCTCCGGCGCTGCTGCAGGGCCGTTAGACGCCAGTGGCGATACGCGGATTCCGTTCATCAGTCAGGTGATCGGGATGTTCTTCGTGGCGATCCCGCTTGCGTTCCTCGGCGCGACGACGAGTCTTGGCTACTGGGGGCTGTACCTCGCGTTCGTCGCTGAAACGTCCGTTCCAGCGATCATCAACTACTGGCGATTCCGAACGAACAAGTGGAAGAAGATCAGTCAGGGCTACCGCCCGGACGCTGCGAGCACCTCGGACTGACCAGACCCGGTTTCCGTCGCGCATACCCGTTTTGCCACATCACTGTGGTCGGAGTCGGGACCGATTTACCCATCCACTCGAGAGTGACACACGAATGGGATACCGACGACACCTCGAGCGTATTCAAGCTCCAGTCGTCGCGTTTCCTCTCTCGGTGGTGACTGCGCTCGTAACCGGCCTCGCCCTCGAGTCGGCGACCGGCTCGCTCGAGACGGCATCGATGCTCGCGATCACGGTGTTCTGTATCGGACTCTGGATTCTGACGCCGATTCCGCCGGCCTACACCGGCGTCCTCGGCATCGGGCTGCTCGCAATCGTGTTCTCGCCGGCAGCTGCACTAACCGGCTTTCAGCAGCCGGCGACGTGGCTCATCGGCTTCGGCCTGTTGATGGGTGAGGCCACGCGACGAAGCGGGCTGGCGATCTGGGCGGGCCACCGACTCGCAGCCGCGACGCTCTCGAGTGCGTCCAAGCCGTCGCCGCTGCAGGCGTATCGCCGACTCCTCCTCGGGCTTGCCCTCGGCGCGCACGCACTCGCGCTGTTTATCCCGTCGTCGCTCGTTCGCGTGCTGATTCTCGCCCCCGTGTTGCTCGAGATCGGATCCCGATTCGACTCGCGAGAGGCCCGTGTCGGTATCTTTCTCGGTCCGCTCTTTGCCTCGTTCTACGGTTCGTCCGGAATTTTGACGGCTGATCTGCCGAACATCATCATCGCGGAGTTCGGCCAGTCACTCGGGAACCATCGAATCGGCTGGGCTGAGTGGGCGTTGCAACTGTATCCGATCATGGGCCTGACGCGGGTCCTGCTCGTCGTTGGCATCGTTTATTTGCTGTTTCGGCCGCCGAGCGACGCGGCTGGAGATTCCGTCGCGTTCGACGGAAGAACACACACTGCCGGCAGCGCCGAGCGCCGAATGGGCGCGTTCTTGCTCGTTGGCGCACTCGTCTGGGCGACCGATTTCGTCCACGGGTTCCATCCAGTCGTCGGCGCGGTTGCCGTCGTCGCGCTCGCGTTCCTCCCGGGCATCGGCGTCGTCGACTTCGAAACTGTCGGCACCGAGACGGACTTCTCGATCCTGTTTTTCATCGCGGCCGTGTTCGCAATCGGCGACGGACTCGCGGCGACCGGATTCACGGACACTGCAGCCGAGTCGCTGCTGGCGCTCGCGCCGATGGACGCACCGCTTCCCATCGTGCTTGCGTTCGTCTTTGTCTGTACCGTCCTGCTTGCCTTTTCGATGGAAGGACTCGCCGTCGCCAGCGTCTTTACGCCCATCCTGATCTCCTACGCCGAGGCCGCCGGACTCCCACTCGAGCCCGTGTTGCTGACCGAGGCCATCGCGTTGACCACGTTCTTCTTCCCGTATCAGTCGGCGGTGCTCGTCGTCATCCTCGCACAGGGCGTCGTCGACGCCGGCGAACTGATCAAAGCCCTTGTTCTGTGCTCGCTCGCGACAATCGTGCTCTTGCTCCCGCTGCAACTGGCGCTGTTTGGCCTGGTGTACTGACTCGCTCCCCTACGCGAGGAACAACACGTATGGTCGATGCCTGTGACTGGGTAGATATGTTCGAGAAGTCGACGTGGATTCGACTCCCACGAAATGTTATCGTCGGCCACGGCGTCCGCTCGTCGGTCGTCGAGGTCGTCGACGATCTTCATCTCCAGGGGCGGCCGCTGTTCGTCACCAGTCCGACGCCAAAACGCGTCGCTGCCGATCCAATCGCCGCCGATTTTGAGGCAACCGGCATCGAACCGGCTATCGTTTCGGTCGACACCGCGAGTTTCGACGCCGTCGAAGAGGTCATCGAAACCGCCGAGGCTGCAGACGCCTCGTATCTGGTCGGTATCGGCGGCGGCAAAGCTATCGACATCGCCAAAATGGCTAGCGACCATCTCGAGATGGGGTTTCTCTCGGTGCCGACGGCGGCCAGCCACGACGGCATCGTGAGCAATCGCGGCTCGGTACCCGACGGCGATACCCGCCACAGCGTCGCCGCGGAACCGCCGCTTGCGGTCGTCGCTGATACCGGCATCCTCGCCGAAGCGCCATGGGAGCTGACCACTGCGGGCTGTGCCGACATCATCTCGAACTACACCGCGGTGATGGACTGGCGACTCGCGAAGCGACTCAAAGACGTCGAGTACTCCGAGTACGCGGCCGCGCTCGCGGAGATGACTGCCGAAATCCTCGTCGATAACGCCGATCTCATTCGGCCCGGCTTAGAGGAGTCGGCCTGGGTCGTCACCAAGGCGCTCATGTCCTCCGGTGTCGCGATGAGCATCGCTGACTCCTCGCGTCCGGCCAGCGGAGCCGAACACCTCTTTTCGCACCAACTCGACCGGCTTGCACCCGACGCGGCGCTGCACGGCCACCAGGTCGGCGTCGGCTCGATCATGACAGCGTACCTCCACGGCGGCGACCACGGATTCTGGACGAACATTCGTGACGCCCTCTCGAGTATCGACGCGCCGACGACGGCCGACGAACTCGGCATCGACGACGAGACCGTCATCGAGGCGTTGACGACCTGCCACGAGATTCGCGACCGCTATACGATTCTCGGCGACGGCATGAACGAACGGGCGGCTCGAGACGTGGCAAAAAGAACTGGCGTCATCTCCTGAACCGCGACCGTTATCGAGCTCTCCAAGCGAACGTCACGCGAAGCGCTACGCGTTCTCGAGGCGGCGGACTCGCCGGGCAGTCGACGGATGGCTCGTGAGAAAATCGTACTCTCTGCTCGTCTCTCGCGGTCGTCCCTCGAGTTCCGTAATCCGTTCGAGCCCGCGTGTGACTGCGTCGGGACTCGTGAGATCCACAGCGACTGCATCAGCCTCGTATTCGTGTTGGACGAGCCGTTTTCTGTAGAACAGGTATCCAATGATGGCACCCACGAGGACGTAGAAGGTCGCTTCGGGAAGTGGCGAGAACAGGCTCACGATTCCTGCGACGATACCGGTCCACAGAATCGTCGAACCGAGCACTCTTTTCTCGAGATGTCGGTTGCGAACGTGACCGAGTTCGTGGCCAACGACCGTCTCGAGTTCGTCGTCTGGGACCTTCTGAGTGAGAGTTTCGGTCACGTAGATCAGTCGTCGACCGGGAACGATGCCGACCGCTGCGGCGGCCGCCGAGCCACTCCCAGTAACGATTCGAAACGTAATATCGTCGCAGCCGGCATCGACTGCGAGTCGCTGCCATCGCTGCTCGAGGTGTTGTGGAACCGGCTTCGCTGTTGCGCGCTGTTCGATCAACCACGGCCCGAGCGCGTAGTGCGTCGGTATGCCGACGGCGACGAGCCCGAGTATGGCGATCGGAGCGGTGACCAGTATCGCGGCGACTACTGCCATCCCGCCGTATGTTCCGGCCCCGGAGAGGATAATCGCTCTCACCCCGTCTCGCGGCCGCTCGATCCACGTGTACTCGAGTATTCCGTGAGCGGAGAGGGCGACGAGGTTGGCCGAGGAAAGGACTGTCCCTGCGACGGCGAAACCGCCAACGAACGCTGCGGCGTGTCCGAGTCCGTCCGGAAGCGAGAGTGAAACGTACCCAGCGAACGCCGCTCCCGCGAACAGACACCCAGTCGATACGGTCTCTGAGATGCTGCGGATACGTCCACTGATGACCGCCTTATCGGATTCCGAGACGACGAGCCATCGGTAAACGCTCCACAGGAAGACGACGAGGATCAGCCACCCGATCACCGTCGCGACTGCGATACTAGCCAGCGGATGTGTTAGATCGATCATAGTGGTAGTACGGACTCGAACCGATCCACCGAGGCGAATATTTGCCGTCCGTCTATATTCTCTGTTGAGCCACTCGCCGAGTATGTTTACAATAGATTTGAGTTATATTAAACGTGTTCGTCTAGGAAATCGACAATCTCCGAGTAGGCCTCGATACGGTTCTCGAGTTTCGAGAAGCCGTGGCCCTCGTCCTCGAAGATGAGTTTGCGGACCGGAACGCCCTGCTGTTCGGCCTTTTCGGCGATCTGTTCGGCCTCGCCGACCGGAACCCGCGGGTCGTTCTCGCCATGGAGGACAAACAGCGGGGCCTCGATGTGCTCGATGTTGTTCGTCGGCGAAATCTCTTCTAAGAACTCGCGGTCCTCGGCGAGGCTGCCGTACTCGGCTTCTCGTAGCTCCCGTCGCCAGTCGCCCGTGTTCTCGAGGAAGGTCACGAAGTTCGCGATGCCGACGATGTCGATGCCGGCCGCCCAGCGGTCGGGGTACTCGGTCAGTGCAGCGAGGACCATGAAGCCGCCGTAGGAGCCGCCCTTGGCGATGATCCGGTCGGGGTCGATTTCGGGGTGGTCCTGTAGCCACTCGACGCAGGCGTCGATATCCGAAACCGAGTCCATCCGCTTTTCGATGTCGTCGAGTGCGGCGTAGCCCGCGCCGTAGCCCGCCGAGCCGCGGACGTTCGGCTCGAAGTAGGCGTAGCCCCGGTCGAGGAAGTACTGTTTGACGCTCGAGAAGGAAGGTCGGCGCTGGCTTTCTGGGCCGCCGTGGATGTCGACGATGACGGGTGCGCCGTCGTTGCTCGCCGGTTCGCTCATCTCGTCCTCGCTCGGGAGGGAGAGGAAACCGGGCACCGCCAACTCATCGAAACTCTCGACGTGGACGAGGTCGGACTCGTCGAACGTCTCCCGCGGAATGCCCGCTGTGGGCGCGCTCGTCCACCGTTCGCTCTCCCCGGTTTCGACATCGACGACGAAGACGTTCGTGTTGACCGTATCGCCGCTCGTCGAGAGTGCGAACCGTTCTGCGTCCGGGTCGAAACTGACGCCGCCGGCGATACCGCCCGGCAGATCCGGTTCGGGGAACGTTTCGAACGCAGTCGGATCGTCCGCGTCGAACTCGCCGACCGTCAGATCGGTGTAGCCCTCGACGTTACGCGAGTAGACGAACCGGCCAGTCTCGTCGTCCAGCGCGATGCCGTCGACGTTCCAACTTCCGTCGGACTTCGGAGAAGCCCGACGACGTCGAGAATCGTCCGATTCGCGACCGTCTCCATCAACGACGGTCTCGAGGTCGGTCGTCTCGCGGTTCGATTCGTCCTCAAGATCGAGATACGCCAGATACAACGTATCCGCCGCACCCTCGTCGGTCACGAGGTAGATCCCCTCGCCGTCGGGTGCCCAACTCGCGCTCTGATAGCGCACGTCGCCCTCGTGGGGCGTGAGATGCTTGAGGTCTGGCTCGTCGGCCTCGAGGTCGAGGACGGAGAGATCCTGATCGAAGTTGGAGTACGCTTGCGAGACGAGCAGTCGGGAATCGTCGGGACTCCAGCCCGACAGCGAGAGCCAGCCGTCGCCCTCGTAGACGAGTTCGGCCTCGTCTCCCGTCTCGTCTCGGTTCTGGACGTAGATGTCGAAGACGGACTCGTCGCGCCGGTTCGAAGCGAACGCGAACCGGTCGCCGTCGTGGCTCCAGCCACCCCAGCGGTGTTTCGCGTCTGGCATCGCCGTCAAATTCTCGATCTCGCCAGTTTCAGCGTCGAGTCGGTACAGTTGCGCCCGCTCGTTTCCGCCCTCATCCATCCCGAAAATCAGCTCCGGTCGCTCCGGCGACCACGAGGCGAACGTGACTCGCTCCTCGTAGAACGTTCGCTGTTCGGGCCAGGACTGTGGCTCCCTAAGCGTCCAGACCTGTCCCGTGCCGGTCGTATCCATCAGAAACGACAGCCGCTCGCCCTCGGGACCGAACGACGCGCCGTAGGCGCTTCGGATGTTGAGATAGCGTTCGATGTCATAGCTCATACGGGATCTGTCTCGACTCGAGGCGGTAGTCGTTTGGGTTCCGGTGAGATCCTCGAGCCAGTCGGCGGCAGGTCCCAGATATGAGTGTCTCGATTGTTTCACCCATAAATCCTCCTCCAAACCGGTGATTTCCCCTGTCTGGACCCACCTCGCACCAACACCACTGCTGTGTGTCATTTTCGGCACTAGGCCGACCGTACAGCTCGAAATAGCCAGCACGAGCGGAACCATGATCACTGCCACGAAAGCGGACTACTGGGCTGAATGGACCAATTGCTGCGCTTAACAAAGCGTGACCGGTCGGTACCACCGTATATGAGTGGGACAACCGACGGCAACAGCGATCCGGTTGGTATTCTTCTCGTGACGATTCTGATTGTTCTCGTTGCGTTTGGAACAACCGTCGCCGTCGTCGGCTCTGAATTCGTCGCCGACGAACCATCTCCAGATAGTGACGCTGACGCCGACAGTGGTAACTCGGTCGGGACGCTCGAGAACGATACCGTCCTCGAGTCGGGTCCGGATAACGCAAGCGAGACCGACGATACCGTGACTGACAGTGATAACGAAAGTGTAGATGAGAGCGAAAACGAGAGCATCGACGACCTCGCGGACAACGAAACCGTTCTCGAAAACGAGTCTGTCGCTGCCAACGCCTCGAACGAATCGGTCGCAGTGAACGAGTCGCTGCTCGAAAACGAATCACTCGAGGATAACGCCTCGAGTGAACTGAACGAATCGAACTTGTCCGCCTCAGCAAACAGCTCTGCATCCGAGGCCGCGAACGAGAGCGCTGTGGCAAACGAGACACTGGACGCGAACGAAACGGCCGCAGTGAACGAGAGTGCATCAGCGTCGAACGAAACCGACGAGAACGCATCATCACTCGAGGCTGAGACTGAGTCATCGGAGACAGATACTGAAACGGCAGTGAGTGACGATGACGAAGAGACAACAACTGATGAGACGGCAAATAGTTCTGAAAGCGCTGAAGCCGACAGTGACGCGACTGACAGTGCTGAGACAGTTGCAACCGACGACAGCGACGAGATCAACGGTGAAACAACAGACGAGCAAGATCCAGCCGAAACAACCGCTGACGACAGCGAAGACGGGGATGACAACGATGGTGGTTTCTTCGATCCTGTCGGGGCGTTCTTCGATGAGATATTCAGTTTTAATGACGAAAGCGACGATTGACTCTGGTTGGAGACTGGCGGGCCAGTCGAGTTCGGTATTGTCGCGATGACTCCGATTCCTGTGTTATTCCGTCCGTGATACTGATTGAGTAATGAACAATATCGATTGTTGCAGTCTCCGATCACCGGGATCCAGTACCGGGCGGGCAGTATCTCATAGCATATCAGCGCGCATTCCGACCGCAGTCGTGCACTTTTCCAGCCACTCGTGGGACGAAGTAACTGTTTCAGATTGGACAATCTCAGCTTGCAACTGTCATTTGTTCGACTCTGTTCTCGAGTGTATGCAACTCTCTCTGAAATTGTGAAAAACCCGCTTTCAGGCGTTGTGTCTGGCACCCATAACAAAGACGTGGCTTCGCCTTACGACTGGTCGCGGTTACTATCCATGAGAGACCTGGGAATACACACGTCGACGCGGGGTACCGATGCTGTACCGTTAGCGAAAACGGGATTGATACTTGCCGTGGCGGTTGCGGTCGCCATTGGGATGACAGTCGCGGTTGCCGGGGGCGCAGCAGTTGCTGCCGGACCGGACCACGACGCTGCAAATGAACACGAACACGAGGAACTCCTCGTCTCTACTGTCTGCGATGACGAGGTGAACAACCTCACTGTCGAGAATCCAAATGACGAACCAGTCTTCGTCGCGCTCAACTGGACCGACGAACTCGAGCAGTCGTCGATCCAGATCACCACACTCGGAGACGATGACGCCGATACTCAGACACAACAGACGCAGTTCTCGACTGCAACCGCACTCGAGACGACTGCAGACGGGGATACTGAGACCGTCACCACGCTCTCGACATCGATTGAAGCGACCGAGACAATCTCACTGCTCGGACTTGCAGACGGGACGTACACCCTCTCAGCCACTGATGAGTACGACTACGACGTCCCACTCAACGAAAGCGAGGTAACGCTCGAGTGCGAGGACGACGCTGCCAAGGGTGATGTGGCTGATGATGACCACAAGCCAGCAGTCTCTGACACAGACACTGAGAAAGCGGATGACACCGTCGCAGTTGCTGCAGAGGAAAAGACTGAGCCACTCGAGACTGACGAGAAAGCGCAGAAAGACGATGCCGAACCGACGGTCACCGACGAGAAGGCTGACGCAGACGTCAACGCCACTGCGCCAACGGAGACAGTTGACGACCTCGAGAAAGATGACGAGTACACCGACACAAAAGACGACACGGTAGATGACAAGGTCAGTGACACGGATGACAAATACGACGACACGAAAGACGATAATGACACTGACAAGAACGATACATACGATGATGAAAAGGATGACGAGGTAGAGGAGAAGGTCAGCGAGAAGGACGATGAATACGACGATACAAAGGACGACAAGGTCACTGACGAGGACGACAAATACGACGACAAGGTAGATGACAACGTCAGCGAGAAGGACGACGACAAATACGATGACACAAAAGGCGACAAGGTAGATGACAACGTCAGCGAGAAGGACGACAAATACGACGACACAAAAGACGATAAAGTAGACGACAACGTCAGCGAGAAGGACGGCAAATACGACGACACAAAAGACGATAAAGTAGATGACAATGTCAGCGAGAAGGACGACAAATACGATGACACAAAAGACGATAAAGTAGACGACAACGTCAGCGAGAAGGACGACAAATACGACGACACAAAAGACGATAAAGTAGACGACAACGTCAGTGACGAGGATAACAAATACGATGACGCGAAGGACGACACGGTAGCTGACAACGTCAGTGACGAGGACGACAAATACGACGACAAAAAGGACGACAAAGTAGACGACAACGTCAGCGAGAAGGACGATAAAGACGCTGATACAAAGGACGACAAGGTCACTGACGAGGACGAGAAACACGACGACACAACGGACGAGGAAGGAGACGACAACGCCACAGAGTTAGGCGAGAAAGACGGCGACACGAAAGACAGCGACGATGAAGCGGACAAGACCGACACGAAGTCCGAAACAACCGAGACAGACGACAAATCCGAGTCCTAATCCACCATCACTCGAGTAAGTACGCTGCGAGAGGGCAGGAATCCGGCCGTGAATTCCTCGAGGCCGTGATTCCCGGGTTGTCGCTGTGCGGGCGTTTGCCAGTTGCGTGAAAGAAGTGATTTTTTATCCTCGTCCTGCGTGGCGCGGTATATGCACATTGCGTTCGTCTCGCTCGAAACGGTCCATCACCGTGATACCGAGACGAACCGCCGGCTGCGAACGATCTGTGAACTCCTTCGCGATGCCGGCCACGACGTCCACGTCTTCTGTGCGCCCCACTGGGGTGGCGACCATCCGCAGTTCGAACAAGACGGGATTACGTACCATGCCATCGCCGAAAGCACCGACGCGCGATCCGGCGTCGCGTTCCGACTACCGATTGCACTCGCTCGAGCAAAGCCAGACGTTATCCACGTTACCGCCACCCCTCCGGGGCAGGTCGCTCCCGCGGCAGTCGGTGCGATGCTCGCTCGCACACCGCTGGTCCTCGAGTGGTACGGCGATGGCGGCGTTTTCCCGCATCGCTGGCGACGCTGGGCGGCGGGACGCGCTGACCGTCTTCACGTTCCCTCGGAACTCGTCGCGACCTGGATCCGAGAACAGGGACTCAGCGGTGACTCGATTGAGACTGTCCCGAACCCCATCGATCTCGAGCGGATTCGGTCGGTTGACCCCGGCGAGGAGGTCGACGTCGTCTACGCCCGCCGGCTCGATGAGGGCGCAAACCTCGAGAGCCTGTTTCTCGGCCTCGCAGAACTGCGTCGAAAAGACTGGACCGCGACGGTGATCGGTGATGGTCCCGAACGCGAGGCCTACGAACAACTCGCGAGTGACCTCCGGATTCGGGATCGCATCACCTTCCGCGGCGAGTGCTCGCGCGAGGAGCGCATCGCGGTCTACCGCGGTGCCCACGTCTTTGCACAGACAGCCGAACACTGCGTGTTCCCGACCGAGATGTGCTGGGCGCTGGCCTCAGGCTGTGTCGGTATCGTCGAGTATCACGTCGACTCGAGCGCGCACGAACTCGTCGAGGGCTTGGATCGCGGCTTTCGAACGACGAGCGAGGCAGAACTCGCGGATGCAATCGTCGAGGCCGGTGACCTCGAGCGACTGGACTACGATGAGACGTTTGCGGAGTACGACCGCTCGGAGATTCTGGACCGATATCTGGTGCAGTATCGAACGTTGCAAGACGAGCAAGGGCTGTTGTAGTGGCGTTCGGCGTTTGGCACACTCTATAGATCAGTTTCACTCGACGGCGAATGTTCATTTTCCTCCCGGGGAACACAGAGAGTGATGACCAGACGACACGAGGTGCGTTCCGAATGGAGTTGAGTTCGGTGTACGTCACCGTCGAAGACATGGACCGTGCCCTCGAGTTCTATCGGGAACTGTTCGACTCCGAACCGGTGCAGGAAGAAGAGCGATTTTCGATGTTCGAGTTCGACGGCACCGATTTCGGCCTCTACAACCCGGCATACGATGGTGAAGACGCCGAGTACGGAACCAACTGCGTGCCGAACTTCGAGGTCGACGACGTCGACGCTGCCTACGAGCGGACCGAGGCGCTCGCACAGAACGTGGGTCACGACATCCTCGAGGTTGGCGACTATCGCATGTTCCAGTTCGTCGATTCCGAGGGGAACACGATTGAGGTCTTTAGCGTCGACGACTGAGCACGACCTTGCGGTCGATTCGGCCGGCGTGTAAACAACCTCGGGCGCGGTGGCCCGAGGCTTTTCTAATTCCCTCAGCCGTGCGCTAGCACTCCCTGCTCGGCAAGCGAGCGGGATGAGATTGGGCGGCTTACACGCCCCGACCCGGACAGACGCACCAACCGAACCTGCGGCTGGGTTTTGTGAGTCCGGTAATTCGTAGTATTACCGTCAAGTTTCGCCTTCTCGCGCCACGCGATGTTCACCGACGCATTCCGGTCGGCGTGGTCTTGCGCTACGTCACACTCGTCGTTCGTACACTGGAGCCGCCGTCCCTGCCGACTTCCGCGCTCACCACAGCACGAACACGTCTTCGAGTTGTAGTACGCATCCACCGTGTCCGTGGGAATCTCCCGCCACGTCGCCTTGTACGAGACGAACTTCTCGAACTTGTGGAACGGCAGTTTGTGCAATCGACGGTTCATATACGTCCCGTACTTGATTTCGTCGCGGATACCGCTCATATCCTCGAACACGATAACCGGGTTCGAGAACCGTGCTGCGAACTCTACGACAGCACGGGAAAGTCGATGTAACACCCACTCGGTAAACTGTTCTTCCTTATCGCCGAGTTTCTGGTGAATGCTCGTCTTGCCGTGTTCTTGACAGCGAGTGGTGATGGTGTGGTAGCGTTGACGTTCCTGCTTCACTCGTCCGTAGTCGAGGACGAGTGTGCCCTTCGTCCGCATCGTCTCGCGGTCGAGGGCGGTGAGAGCGACGTTGCGCTCGTTGATGTCCACGCCAACCAACGTGTCGGCGGTGTCGGGTTCGGGCACGTCGAACTCGCGTGTGACCGTGACGTGTAGGTAGTACACGCCATCGCGGTACAGGAGTTCGGCCTGCCCCACATCCACCTCGTCCGACGTGAGGGCGTCTCGAAGTTCGTCCATCGCGTCCGGTTCACCGCGCAGATGGCCCTTCACCTTTTTGTAGGGTTTGGGACTGATGCGGACTTGGACGCGGTTCGTGTCGTCGTCTACGGTGAGGCGATAGCCTTCCGTGTGCGCCATCACGAGCGGATACGCACCAGTTTTGTCCGAACTCGGCGGCGTCGGCTTGCCGCCATCAGGGTCATCTTGATTCTCCCACCACTCTTTGAGCGATTGGTAGGAGTCCCACGTTTGGAGGGCTTTGCCGACGACCGCACACTTGTTGTTCCGCAAGAAGTCGTCGCGGTCAACCTCCTTCTGTATCTCGGTTCGGGTGTACCCTTGTTGTTTTAGGCGGATGGTGTCGTTGAATATCTCGCGTGAGGCGAGTCGGGCGTCGTGAAGCCACGACCGCTCACCAGACGCTATGTGAAGGCGCGTCTGAATCGTCTTCGTGGCTTCTTCACCCATGTTTTGACAATCGTTCTAACTCATCATAAATGTAGGGATTAGGGATGGAGGAGTACCGCAGTCACGCGCATTCGGTTAGTTCCTGCAAGTATCACTTCGTATGGTGTCCCAAGTACCGCCACCCGGTTCTTGATGTAGTGGAAGACGATGTGCGAGAGTTGTTTGGTAAGAATGCTGACCACTTCGGTCACGATATTCTGGCGTTGGAGATTGCAGACGACCACGTTCACCTGTTCGTCCAGTGTGACCCGAAGCACAGTCCGGCTGACATCGCTCGGCAGTTCAAGTCGTATTCAGGGAAGCACTTGCTGGAGCGGTATCCCGAGATTCGGGAGTCGTATTTCTGGGGCGGCGGATTCTGGAAGGTCGGATACTACGTGGGAACGACGGGAGCAGTGTCGGAGGAAGTGGTTGAGCGGTATATCGAAGAGACGGAACACGCGACAGAGTGACGCGCTTCACCCCCGCCCACGGTGTTGACGCAAATCGAAGATTTGCGAAAGCCGAAAACCTGCGGTTTTCGGAAGGGCGGGGAACTCGCGCTGCCTTTCGTTTAGAGATCGAACTTCCCGGCGGCGGTTTCCATGTCTTTGTCGCCACGCCCGGAGAGATTCACGAGGATGGTGTCGTGTTCGCCGTCTTCGGCGAGTTGAATCGCCCGCGCGACGGCGTGGCTCGACTCGAGTGCGGGAATGATCCCCTCCGTTTCGCTCAACTCGCGGAACGCGGCCAGCGCTTCCTCGTCGGTGACGCCGGTGTACTCACAGCGACCGACGGCGCGGAACATGGCGTGTTCGGGGCCGACGCCGGGGTAGTCGAGTCCGGCGGAGACGGAGTGGACGTCGACGTCCTCGTCGATGACGCGCGTTTTCATGCCGTGGAGCACGTCGTCAGTTCCCTTGGCGAGCGGGGCAGCGTGCTTGCTCGAGTCCGCGCCTTCGCCGCCGCCCTCCGCGCCGTAGAAGGCAACGTCATCGTCGCGGAAGGCGTGAAAGAGGCCGATGGCGTTCGAGCCGCCGCCGACGCAGGCGACTGCGGCGTCGGGGAGACCGCCCGTTCGGGCCTGGAACTGCTCGCGGGCTTCCTCGCCGATAACGGACTGGAAGTCACGGACCATCCGCGGGAACGGGTCCGGGCCGACGACGCTGCCGACCAGATAATGGGTGTCTTCGACGTTCTGTGCGAAGTCCTCCAAGGCGGCGTCGACGGCGTCGGCGAGCCCCTCGTTGCCCCGCGTCACCTCGTTAACCTCGGCACCCATGAGTCGCATGCGGAAGGCGTTCATCTCCTGGCGCTCGACGTCTTTACGACCCATGTAGATCTCGGTCTCGAGGCCGAGCAGTGCGCCGACCATCGCGGTTGCGGTGCCGTGCTGGCCGGCACCGGTTTCGGCGATCAGCCGCTCGCGGCCGGCGCGTTTGGCGAGCAGCGCCTGTCCGAGTGCGTTGTTAATCTTGTGTGCGCCGCCGTGGAGCAGGTCCTCGCGCTTGAAGTAGATGTCTGCGCCGTAGCGCTCGCTCAGGTTGCCCGCGTAATACAGCGGTGTCTGTCGGCCGGCGAACTCTGCCAGCAGGTCGCGAAACTCGTCCTGAAAGGCCTCGGTCGTCGCCACCTCGTCGTAGGCGGTCGCGAGTTCCTCGAGTGCGTCCTCGAGCGGTTCAGGAACGTAGCGGCCACCGTAGCCCTCAAAGTCGCCGTTGCTGTCGGACATACGTCTGTGCTGGTACCCGACCACCGTAAAAGATACTATAGCCAGGGTCCGCTGTCGTCGGCGGTCTCGTCGTCTTCCCTGAATTGAGGCGCTAAGGGTCTCCCTCAAGCGCGAGCCGTCAGGCGAGCGGTGGGATGGGGGAGTTCACTCGGCTGGAATCGTCTCGGTCCCCGAGTCAGTGTCGGTATCGTCGCCCTCGTTCGAGTCGGTGTATTCGACCGCCGTGTGTCCCTTGACGAACTCTCGTGTGCGGTCGTTTTCGGGGTTCTCGAAGAACGACCGCGTGTCGTTGGCTTCGATGAGTTCGCCGAGATAGAGGAAGACGACCTCGTCGGCGAGTCGCTTCGCCTGATCCATGCTGTGGGTGACCATGATGATCGTGTACTCCGCTTTGAGATCCTCGAGGGTTTCCTCGACTTGCTCGGCGGAGATGGGGTCAAGCGCTGACGTCACCTCGTCACACAGCAGGACCTCGGGTTCGACGGCCAGCGAGCGGGCCAGACAGAGCCGCTGGATCTGCCCAGTCGAGAGTTCCGCGCCGGGCATTTCGAGTCGATCCTGCACCTCGTCCCAGAGGTTGACCTTCCGCAGGTAGGTCTCGACAAGGTCGTCGAGGTCGTCTTTGTCGTCGTAGTCGCCGTGGATCTTCACGCCGTAGGCGACGTTTTCGTAGATCGACAGCGGCAATGCGGTCGGGGTCTGTGGGACGTAGCCGATCCGTCGGCGAATCTCCGGTGCCGGATCGTCGGTGTTGTAGATCGACTCGCCCTGCAGGGAGACGCTGCCGGTAATCTCGACGTTGGGCTGGATCTCGTGAAGGCGGTTCAACGATTTCAACAGCGTCGATTTGCCACAGCCCGAGGGGCCGATAATGGTAGTCAGCTGGTTCTCCGGAAAGTCGACTGAGACGCCTTTCAGCGCCTCGACTTCGCGATTCCCGGTGTACGTTACGGCGAGTTCGGTCGTGCTGAGTGCGGTGGACTGGGTCATGAGTTACGTCCTCCTGGCGCAAAGCGTGCGTAGCGTCCGGACAGTACCTTCGAGACGACGATCAGTCCCAAGACGGCGACGATGAGGAGGAACGACGCCGCGTACGCCTGGGCCCGAAGTTCATCGTTGAACGACATCGCGTTATCGAAGATCAGCACCGGCAACGTCGTCGAGCCGTCGAAGGGGCCGCCGGGCATCGTGTTACTTCGGCCGGCGGTAAACAACACCGTCGCGGCGTCGCCGATCCCGCGAGCGAAGCCCATGATGATGCCAGCGATGACGCCCGGCAGGGCCGCCCGCACAGTGATCAGTGCGGTCTCGAGTCGCGTCGATCCGAGACCGTAGCTGGCCTCTTTGACGGCGTCGGGTGCAGATCGCAACGCCTCGTCGGTGTACCGCGTCATGATCGGATACTGGAAGATCGCAATGGCGATGATGCCAAAGAACATGCTCGTTCGGGCACCGATTGCGATAATGATCGTCAGGACGAACACACCGTAGACAATCGGCGGTGTCGCCCAGAGGACGTTGAGGAACATGTTCACGGCGTCCGAGAACCGTTCGCTCGAGTAGTCGCTCTGGAGGTAGATTGCTGTCGAGACGGCCAGTACCATCGAGACGACCGTTGCTGGGCCGACGATGAAGAGACTCCCCACGACTGCATGAAGGAAGCCACCATCGGCCTCGAGCTGGTAGCGCGAGCCCGGTGGCGTGATCGCGACGGCTGGATCGGTTAACAGGACGCGCCCGCCTCTGAACAGCGTCACGCCGATGACCAGCACCATGACGGCGACGACGAGTGCGGCCGCACCGCGGGCGAGCAACTCGAACAGCCGCTGTTTGGCGTATCGATCCATCAGTACTGCCACCTCCGCTGGAGTCGGCGACGAACGAGCATCGCACTGAAGTTGAAGATCCAGACGACGACGACCAGCATGAGGCCAACGAAGATCAGCGCCGACTGCGTGATCGGCACCGACATGAGTTCGCCGAAGTCGTTCACGATGAGCGTCGGCAGGGTCTGTCCCGTCGAGAACAGCGAGTCCGGCAGTCGGGTCTGGCCCCCAATGAGCATCGCGGGGACGATTGTCGCGCCGAAGACGCGGCCGAACCCGAGCAAAATCGCCGAGAAGATGCCGGGACCTGCAGCCCGCAACAGGACCAACCGGATCGTCTCCCACTTCGTCGCGCCGACGCCAAGCGAGGACTCGCGCAACTCATCGGGCAGTGCCTCGAGGGACTCGACCGACAGCGAGATCATAAACGGCGTGACGATGATCCCCATCACGAGACTGACCGTGAAAATCCCAGTCCCGGTTCCACTCGAGCCAAACACCGGCGCGAGGTAGTTTCCCACGAACGGAACGACGACGATCAGCGCGACGAGCCCGAAGATGACACTCGGGATCGCCGCGAGGACGTCGATGAACGACGAGACGAGTCGTTTCGTCCGCCCTTCTGCATACTCAGCGATGTAGATCGCCGTGAGGATCGCGATTGGCGTTCCGATGAGCATCGTCAGGATCGTCACGTAGATTGTCCCGACAATCGCCGGCAGGAAGCCGAACTCGTTCCGGGCAGGGTCCCAGTTCGAGGACGTAAGCACCTGGACGAGAGAGTACTCCGACAGCAGCGGCAGTGACTGGTAGATCAGCGTCAGCACAATCAGCGCGAACAGTGCAATGGCAAAGTAGCCGGCACCGGTGAACCAGTAGCTACTGAGTCGCTCTCGCCGCAGGCGCTGTGACAGCCGGCCTCGATTATCGTCCGACTCTGCTGATTCCGTCGCCCCCTCCATCGTTCAGGTTAGGGCCCCGTTTCGAGGTCTTGTTGGGCCTCCTCGAGCGTCTCCTCCTCGAGGGGGACGTAGCCGTTCTCTCGGACGTGTTGCTGTCCCTCAGTCAGGACCCACTCGACGAAGTCCTGTGCCACCTCATCGAACTGGCCGTCCGAAGCGAGGTACATCTCACGGGCTGGCGGCATCGGGTAGCGCCCGTCCTCAACGGCCGCGAGAATGCCATCGCGCGTCTCGTAGAAGTCTTCGTCCTCGGAGAGTCCGGTGCCGTCTCTGTCGAGCGGAATCGGGCGAATGTCGCCCTCGATTTCACCGGTCTCGAGGTCGTAGACGTAGTTGATGTTGTTCATCGCAATGGCGTTCTCGGATCGTCCGAGGGCGTTAGCGACGCCCTGGTCACCGTTCTCGTTACCGTCCGAGTAGCTCTCGAGGTCGCTTTGGGTGTAGTAGTCGTCTTCGCCGCCGAGGAAGTCTCCCCACTGTTTGTACGCTGCGGAGGCATCAGAGCGACCGTAGACGATGATATCCTCGTCGATGTCTGTCTCGACGACCTCGCCCCAGTTCGTGACCTCGCCGGTGAAGATGGCCTCCATATCCTCGCGAGTCAGACCGTTTTCCTGCAGGTCCTCAAGCGCGGGGTTGTCGGCGTTGACCGTCCCGACGACGGTATCGATGAGCATCGGGACGGCGAACAGGCCTTGATCGATTTCGTCCGGTTCTGGGTCGCGTCCCATCATCGCGATGTCGACCTGGTCGTTGCGGACATCCGAGACGCCGACACCGGTTCCGCCGCCGGAGATGTCGAACGAGACGTCGTCGTGTGCTTCTTCATACATATCTGCCCAGACTTCCACCATCGGCAGCGGGCCGACGCCACCGGAGATTCGGACTGAGTCTCCGCCATCGAGCATACTCGCACAGCCAGCAAGCGAGGCTGCCGCCCCAGTACCGAGAAGTTGCAACGCAGATCGTCGCGAATAGGTTCGTTCCATAGTTGTTCCCCCGTAGTAACGGAGCCTATGTATCCCCTCGTCACCCAGCAAGTCTTCGGCACACACCCTGAAACCAGCAAAACTCTCAACAGTATGCATGGGACCCTCAGGCAGTATCTGTCTGCCGGCGATCACACGGAAACGATACTAGAAAACCCGTGAAATATGAGGGTTTCAGGACGCTCCCGCAGGAACCGACCTGTGCGTGGATTCACCACCAGTCGATGTGCGAGTACGGTCTCCCGTGAACTCTCACCGAGAACTGCGATTTCCGGGTGGACACCCCATCACGGTCTCGGTGGCAAATATTGCTCTGTCCTTCGACGGAAGTTTTGGCACGGGAAACACGAACAACAAACCAGTCAGAACACCTCTCGGATGAAAGAGGTTGTCAGAAGTATATTCTGGCGTGTGAGACTCCCGCAAGGGCTTCCGTAATCTGGTCTCGAGGCGCGGGACTCAGTCACTTTAACTCGGAGACGCAGACGGGCTCATGTTGATATCCATCGGGTCGGGCTGAGTGCAGGATCGCTCGTAGCCGGACTCACAACTCGACTCAACAGATCATCTCAGAACAGTACGAGCAACAGTGCAAGTGCGAGGGCGCTACTGAGCAACAGCGAACAGAGGACGACGATAGCGGGCGTGAGTCCAGTTTGTCTGAGATTCTCGAGCCGAATTTCGGTCCCCAGTCCCACAAACGCGAGGACGAACAGCCAGTTGTAGGCGTTTTCGATTGAGGAGAGCTGTGCCGACGAGAGAACACCCGCACTCGCGACGACAGCGAGTGCGAGAAAGCCGAGCACGAACTTCGGAAACTCGTCCCAGAGTGTCCTGACGGATGGCCGACCCTCGCCAGTACCGCGCGCGTAATAACTCGCATACACGAGGACAACAGCGCCAATGAGTGCATTTCTCGAGAGTTTTGTCATCGTTGCCCACTGGCCAGCGACGTCGGAGTGAGCAAAGCCGACAGCGACGACCGGTCCCGTCGAGAACATGCTCACTCCAGCCCAGGTGCCAAACACCATTCCGGACAGTCCGAGCAGGTCACCGACGAGCGGATAGACCACTATCGTGATCGCATCAAACAACAACACCGTCGCGGCTGCGTACGCGATCTGTTCCTCTCGAGCACGGATCGCTCCGGCAACGGCGACGACTGCCGAGACGCCACAGATACTCGCACCGGATGCAAGCAACGACCCCATTCGGTTTGCTAACCCGAAGACGTTGCGTGCGAGGAATTCGACGATTAGCAGCGTCGTTGCAGTCACCGCGACCACTACCAAGAGTACGTACCCACCGGCCTCGAGGACGCTCTCGAGTGAAATTGACGCCCCCATGAGAACGATCCCCGCTCCGAGCCACAGTTTGTGGGTTGCAATTCCGGCCTCGAGTCGGGCCGGAATCCCGACGGTGTTCGTCGCGAGAAAGCCGAGTGCGATGGCGAGCAAGAGATGATTGAAGCCGAGTGACAGCGCCAAGCCTCGAGCGAGGAGTGCGCCAAGACAGAGGACCACAATGCCCGGTAGCAGCCGACGAGCACCCATTACCACGGAATCGGAAGTTCGAGTGCACTGACCAGCACAACAATCGTCGCACTGATCAGGACGCTTTGCCAGTCTCGCTCAAGCGTTCGCCAGCAATCCGTCACGGTGGCGACGGGCGAGTGCCAGCTATCGAGTGCCATTATTACGTGTTCAGCGAAGGCGGCAGTTAACTGTTGTCGATTCTGTCGAAGATAGCAGAGATTTTTGCTACTACCTACGACTATAATACTCCGTCCACAGTGCGGCCGCGACGGTGAAGTTTCCTGCACTGGCGTAGCCACGTGTGATGTATGGCTCTCCCGCCAGCGTATAGCACTCGAGAACGGTGCCATACCGACCCAAAACGTGTTCGACGCGCTCGAGGCTGGCGAGTGCGTCGATGATTGAGGCAGCGCGGTCATCGTTGACGAGGCCGAAGTACAGCGCCACGACGTTCGCGTCGCAGGCGAGCGTTCCGGATGCGCGATGTTCGTCGAAGTACTGGCCATTCCAGAGTGAGTCAAGTGCGTCCCGAATCGTCGCTCTCTCGCCCGTAAACGCCGTCTCGACCCCTGCTACCTCGAGTCGTTCGACTGCCGCAAGGAACATCGCGGTGTTGTACGTTTCCGCGCTCGAGCGGCCGAATCCCACCAACTACTGCCGGAACCAGTGACCAGGCCGGTTCGTTCGTCGACGACTCGCTCGCGGTGGCGTTCCGCAAGGGTATCCCGCCGCGATGATGCCGCGTGCGCCAAAACAGAGATCGCGCGGCCAGACGCCGTCGAAGTGCCCGCCCGCCTCGAAGCCGTGTGCTGCCCGCTCGGAGAGAATCGTCGCCGCTGCCCGCTCGAGCGAGCCGTGCTTGTCGTAGCCGTGGCGTCAACATCGACGTCGTGAGCGAGTCGACGGAAGAGTTCTCGAGCGTAGTATCGGCTGGTGGTGACTGGGTCCATGCTCGTGTTGGTTGGAACGTTGCTCGCCGTTTGGCTGCCTGAAAAGGGAGTCGTTCGCCAGTGGATCGGTGAGAGGGACGATGAGCAGGACGTTACGTTTCGTCGTCTTCGTCCGCGTCCTCGTCGTCCGAGGCGTCAGCACTCGAGTCGTCCTCAGGGTCGATCTTTTTGTGAGAGGCGTCCTCCGCGGGCGTTTCCTCCGGTTCGATACTGTCGGTCTGGGAGGGCTGGGCCTGTTCTGGGTCCGGCCCCGCGGCTTCGGCGTTCTCCTCGGCGATTGCTGCGTCGGAGACGTCGATTTCGACTGCCTCATCGTCCTCGGACTCCTCAGCCGTGTTTCGGCGCGGATCAGCCTCATCAGCGTCCGTTTCCGGTTTCGTCCGTGGTTCGTCGACGTCGTCGGTGAACTCGATATCCGCACTCGAGTCATCGTCCTTGGAGTCGACAGTGTCGTCATCAAGAGACTTCCGACTGGCCTCCGGCTGATTCGCCGCATGGGCCGCATCTGTCGTTTCCTTGTCGTCCGACCCACCCTCGACGCCCTCGATAGACGTTGGCTCGAACGTTGTCTCCTCCTCACTCGAGTCGGTGCGACGCCGACCCAGACCGAATTTCAGTAGGGCTGCGCCAGCGATTGCTTTCGGAATTGCTCGCAGCTGGCCCCGGAGCACCGACCGGAGCGCAGAGACAAGCAAGAGCCCGCCGCCTGCAAGCGGGACCGTGCCACTCGGAATGTCGCCTGGCTCGAGCGATTGGATCGCCTCGAGTGGGGACTGGGCACTTCGTTCATCAGGGGCGATCTCGTCGCCCGGCAGTTCCGTCGTCAGCTCGTGATCATGTTCCTCAGTCATTGAATGGGCCTCCGCGCACGTGCGCTGACTCCTGCTATGCGGTCCGGACGGTTGAAAGTTGGACTGGCAATCGAATACTGTCGGCTCTCAGTGTGCGTTGACGGGAAATCACCGGCCGCTGTCAGCACTCTTCGACAGTTCGACAAAATCGCAGCAAAACACACGACTGAACCAGAACACCCGTCGACTCAGCGACTCACTCGAGGACCCCTCCGTCTGTGACTTACTCGAGTTCGCCGCCGCCCCACTGGGCCTCGCGACGTGGGCGGGAACTGACGGAGGCGACCTCGAGGTCGCCATTGAACTCGTCGAGCGCTTCGACGTAGGCCGTGGCGCTGGCTTCCGTCGAGAGGTACGGAATCTCCTCTTCGACGGCCATCTCGAGGGTGTCACGGTCGCGGCTGACGACGAAGTCGACCTCGCCCTCGCGGATCGCCTGTGGCACGTCGTCGAACTCGGCGATCTCGAAGTGATTCTCGAAGCCGTCGATGTCGAAATCGACGACGGCGGTGCCCTCGCTGACATCGTTGTAGGCCGCTTGCTGGGCCTTCCAGTAGGCCGTGCCAAAGTCGCTTGCGGTGCCCATCACTTCGCCCGTCGATTTCATCTCTGGGCCGAGACGTGGGTCCGATCCTGGCAGGCGGTCGAACGGCAGGACGACCTCCTTGATCGAGGTATGGTCTGGAATCTGCTCGCTCGCCTCGAGACTTGCGAGCGTCTCGCCAGCCATGACCTTCGCCGCGAGTTTGGCGATTGGGACGCCCGTTGCCTTCGAGACGAACGGAACGGTACGCGAGGAACGCGGGTTGGCCTCTAAGACGTACACTTCGCCATCGCGGACGGCGAGTTGGACGTTCAGCAGACCCTTCGTCTTCAGCGCCTTGGCGATGTCTTCGGTGACTTCGCGGACGCGTGCGAGGGTGTCCGCATCGAGCGAGCGCGGCGGGATCATACACGCCGAGTCGCCGGAGTGGACACCAGCCGTTTCGACGTGTTCCATAATGCCGCCGATGAGGATGGTGCGGCCGTCCGTGACTGCGTCCACATCGAGTTCGACTGCATCCTCGAGGAAGTCGTCGACGAGAATCGGCTTCTCGGGACTCACACGGACTGCTTCCTCGATGTAGGTCTCGAGTTCATCGTCGTTGTAGACGACATCCATCGCGCGGCCGCCGAGGACGTAGGACGGACGGACGAGCACGGGGTAGCCGATGTCGTGGGCGAGCTCGAGTGCTTCTTCCTTCGAGAAGGCGGTGCCACCTTCCGGCTGGGCGATGCCCATCTCGTCCATCAGCGCGTTGAAGCGGTCGCGGTCCTCTGCGAGGTCCATCGCTTCGACGCTCGTTCCCATGACCTCACACTCGAGGCCGCGGCGCTCGAGTTCGTCTTGCAGTGGTTCGCCGATGTTGACCGAGGTCTGGCCGCCGAACTGGACCATGACGCCGTCCGCGCCGGTCGCTTCGGCGACGTCTGCGACCTCTTCGGCCGTGATCGGCTCGAAGAAGAGGCCGTCGGAGGTGTCGTAGTCCGTCGAGACCGTCTCGGGGTTGTTGTTGACGACGTGGGCGTCGATGCCGAGCTCTCTGAGTGCGCGGACTGCGTGGACCGAACAGTAGTCGAACTCGACACCCTGGCCGATGCGGATCGGGCCGCCGCCGACGACGATCACGCTCTCGAGATCGCGCTCGACCTCGAGTTCGCCGGCTGCGGCGTCGCCCAGCAGCGGGCCGGATTCGAACTCGTTCTTGCGCGAGGAGTAGTAGTACGGTGTCTCGGCTTCGAACTCGCCCGCGCAGGTGTCGACCTGTTTGTACGTGCGGCCGGGTACCTCGCTCTCGACGGTGTCGACCTCCGCGCCTGCCGCGGAGGCGATAGTTGCGTTCGTGTGGCCCGCAATTGCGGCTTCGGTGAAGTCGCCCTCCTGTGCGGCAAGCGTCGAGTCGGCGATGCGCTTGTAGCGTTCGGTGTACCACTCGAAGATGCCTGTCAGCTCGACGACTTCCTCAGTGGTGTAGCCGCGCTCGAAGGCCTCGAACATCGCGTACGGACGATCCGGCGATGGGCGCTCGAGGTAGTGTTCCTCGAGTTCCGCATCAGAGACCTCGTCCCAGACGACATCGGGTTCGTACTCCGACGAACGGAGGGCTTTGAGCAGCGATTCCTCGAACGAGCGCCCGATGGCCATCGCCTCGCCGGTCGACTTCATCGCGGTCGTGAGTTCGAAGTCGACGTCGTCGAACTTGTCTTTGGGCCACCTCGGAACCTTGGTAACCACGTAGTCGATTGCGGGCTCGAACGCCGCGGTCGTCTCGCCCGTAATTTCGTTCTCGATTTCGTGGAGGCGCTTGCCGAGTGCGACCTTCGCGGTCACGCGGGCGATTGGATACCCTGTCGCCTTCGAAGCGAGCGCCGAGGAACGCGAGACACGCGGGTTGACCTCGACAACGCGGTACTCGCCGCCGGGCGTGCCGTCGTCGTGCCAGGCGAACTGGATGTTACACCCACCCTGAATGCCGAGTTCGCGGATCACGTCGAGTGCGGCGGTGCGCATCTCCTGGTGGCCCTCGTCGGGGACAATCTGGGAAGGCGTAACGACCGTCGACTCCCCGGTGTGGATCCCCATCGGGTCGATGTTCTCCATGTTACAGATGATGATACAGGAGTCATCGGCGTCGCGCATGACCTCGTACTCGTACTCCACCCAGCCAGCGATGGATTCCGTAATCAAGACTTCACTGTTGCGCGAGAGGCGAAGGCCCTTGCGAACGCGGGCGAGCAGTTCGTCCATCTCGTGGACGACACCAGACCCGGAGCCACCGAGCGTGTAGGTCGTGCGGGCGATGACCGGGAGGCCACCGACCTCATCGACTGCTGCTTCGACGCGCTCACGAACGTCCTCGTCGCTCAGTTCGGTCACCGACTCGCCGTCCTCGAGCGAGATGGTTGTCGAGCGGGGCACCGGCTGGCCGATCTTTTCCATGCGCTGGCGGAACAGATCGCGGTCTTCCGTCGCGTAGATGGTGTCAAGCGGCGTGCCCATGATCTCGACGTCGTACTTCTCGAGAACGCCCTCCTCGGCGAGTTCGGCGGTGACGTTCAGGCCAGTCTGGCCGCCGAGGCCGGCAATGACGCCGTCAGGTCGTTCCTTGCGGATGATTTCGGCGATGGCATCGGTCGTGATCGGCTCGATATAGACTTCGTCTGCCATCTCCGGGTCGGTCATGATCGTCGCCGGATTCGAGTTGACGAGGACGACCTCCGCCCCCTCCTCCTGCAGCGCGCGGCAGGCCTGTGCGCCCGAGTAGTCGAACTCGGCTGCCTGTCCAATCTGAATCGGGCCACTCCCGATCAGGAGGATTTTGCGTCCGTCCCCTGCGTCGCCGTTGTTGTCCGTACTCATTGGTCTTGTACGTCCGAAGTTCGCACATCGTAATAAGCCCCACGATACAGTACGAATCTCGAAATGGCTTTTCGAAATTCGAACTGTCCGTGCTGACAGGGAGCCATCGTCGTGGACTTCTTATCATTCTCCACTCCCAGGACAAAGCACTCGACATTTTCGTGGGAATTAGCACAGTGACCGACGATTCGGTTGAATCATAGCGTGTGGCATGGGAGCAACCGTCAGTCGAAACGGACACGCAGGGTTCAGTATTCGTCGCTCGAGGTCTAGTCACCGGAAAGTCCACTACTCCGGCGTCGTACCCGCTGACGACCCGGCATGCGAGTTCGGATCCCAGTGCAGACGGAGCATCCCACAGTGTCGGCGTTTCGAAATTCGAACCGTCATGCATGGTGGCGAAAACTGAGCGGCGAACAATGGGGACTCGAGTGCTCGAGTTTCTCGTCGCAGTTAGCGACTATCGCATTGATTCGGGCGAGTAGACTGTATCGGACATGATCCATGCCGTTTCGCTGTCCGGTTCGCCGAGATAGATCGCAAAGAACGACTCACGGCCATCGTCGACCGAGATTCGGTAGCCGCGACTCGTCAATTCAGTTGATGTGTCAGAAGGAGATAGTTTGGGATCGGTCTCTGGTGGGCGGTCGGGAGCGGTCACACTCCGTCTCAGGACCACTGACGGATAACGGCCTCGGTTCACGCCTGGGCTCGAGAAATCGGACTCGAGAGCGACTGTATGAAGAGTTTGACTCTCATCGATTTGTGGGTGGTGACGAGTACTGTCTGCGATTGAACCAAGTAATTTTGCAAGAGGGCTGCTAGGTGTCGAGTTGTCGTATCTGTTTTGTGTCTATTATCGCTCGGCGAGAGTCTCGGTTCCCAGGAGCGCTACATCGGCTGGTCGTGTTCACTCTCGAAGTTCCGCTGGGCGCGGTACTGGTCGACGAACTCGCCAATATCGAACTCGAGCATCTGGGTTTCGAACTCCGAGATGGCGCTGTCGTCCTCGGCGTGGCTGATCGCGTGTTCCATGAGTTCGACGACGAGTTCGACGATGATCTCGTGGAGTCGTCGGGAGTCGAAATCGGTGACCCACAGCATGGCGTAGCCGACCGCGCCGTCGTCGCTGGCGTCGTAAGTGACGACTTTTTCGGGGAACTCCTCTAAGACGACGCCCATGAGGTGGGGCGTGCCAAAGCGGTCGAAGTCGTCGTCGGTGTCGATTGTTTCCTCGAGGATCGCAACCAGCGACTCGGGGAAGAAACGCGACGCAGGATGTGCGTCGGTGACGACAGCGTGGGGTTCGCCACAGGGACAACTCGAGTATTCGTACATCCCGAGGTCGACGCTGTGGGGGTCGAGGGTCTCCCCGCAGGGTAACTCGAGGTGCCGTTCGGTGCCGGAACCCGGAACACGGGGCTCTGCCATTGGACGCTCTTGGACCGGACTGGGCATAAGGGCGACGACTCGGTGAGCACGCTCGAGACTACGCGGGCCATCGGAACGCGAGGCTGTACATCTCGCCGACCGATTCGGACCCGATTGTCTCGACGAGGGCGTCCGCTTGCTCGCACAGTCGTTCCCCGAGCGCATTGTCCAGTCGATTCGCCCGCGAGTGGACTACCTCGGCGTGGGCCTCGAGATGGGTCTCGGTCCACGGCACCGGCTCGAGCAGTGTCCGCGTCCGGTCGAACTCCCAGCCGGCGCCGACGAACAACCGCTGCAACGTCGCCGCGGCGTAAAACGAGAGCATCGGACGGCCGTCAGCGAGTTCGGCAGCCGCGTTCTCGAGTGCGAACAGGTCGGCAACGGCGGCGTCGTCGGGCAGCGGCTCGTAGTCGTCGACGACGAGGTGACAGCCCGGTGCGGCGACGCGGGTCAGTTCCGTGATGATGGGTGCGAGATCCGCCGGTGGGACGACGTTGAACAGTCCGTGGGCGGTGATGACTTCGACGGAGTCGGCCGGCAGCGGGATGTCGCGGAGATCTGCCTCGAGGATGGCGACTCGCCCCGGCGAATCAGTCCTCAAGTCGGCGTTCGCCCGCACGCGCTCGAGAGTGGATTTCGCGTGCTTTCGCTCGTTGGTGACGGCATAGACGCGACTCGCACCGCCTGCGAGCAGTCCGGCGGTTGTGTTGCCGACGCCCGCACCGGCCTCGAGACAGACGGCACCCGCAACTGGGCGATCCGCGAGTGCGGTCGTGACGGTTCGTGGAATTGCCATCGAAACCGCGAGTTCGTTAGTGATGTAACTGCTCCGGCACCGGACTCTCGTCGTGGCGCGCCGCCTCGAGCAGCGACCGCTGTGTCTCCTCGGCCATACCGTCGTATCGACTGGCGGCATCGAGGACCATCGCGACGAGTTTCGGGTCGCCTGGCGAGACGACACTTGTCAGCCCCTGCGAGGCGGCAAAGTCGAAGCGCTCGCGGATCTCGTCGGGCCGATCAACAGGCTGATACCAGTTGCAGTATGGTCGGTCGGCTTCCGGCAGTTCGTCGGTCGAGGGCCAGGACCCCTTCGCGAAGGCTTTGATCCCGAGCGTGCCGATTCCCTCCTCGTTTGCTCGCTCGAGGACGGCCTCGTAGTCGTATTCGCTGTCGCCGTCGCCATCGCTTTTCGCCATCACGACGGGATTCAGCGGAAACATCACTGTCGCCAGATCATCGATTTGCTCGATAGCATCCAGAATCAGTCCCGGATCACCATGGCTCGTCAGGCCAATGTCGCCGATCAGTCCCTCATCCTGGGCGTCCCGAATCGCCGCCAGCGCGCCGTCGTCGCCCGTGATCTCCTCGAGTTCGGACTCATACTCGAGGCCGTGGATCTGGTAGAGATCGATGTGGTCGACGCCGAGGCGATCCAGCGAGCGCTCGAGTTTGTCGCGCGCGCCCTCGTAGTCGCGTTCTTGGGTCTTGCAGCCGAGATAGATCTCCTCGCGGTGCTGGCGGAGCTTCGGGCCGAGTTTGAGTTCGGCGTCGCCGTAGGTCGGGGCCACGTCGAAGTGGTTGACGCCGCGCTCGAGGGCGAGTTCGACGAGTTGATCCGCGCCTTCCTGCTCGAGCCAGTTGAGAGCAATCGCGCCAAAGGTTGCGACGGTACTCTCGTGGCCAGTCTGCCCCAGGTCACGTGTTTCCATACCTGTCACTTGGTGAGTAGCCACATAAATTCCAGTCTCGAGTCGTGTCAGCTGACGAGGTTGAGACTGCTATCGTTGTGTCTCAAGCCGCAAAACAATACAACGATCCGTCTTCAGGGCCAGTCGTCACGAACCGGTTCGGCGTCGTCTTCACCGTCATCAACACTTGCAGCCAGAATCCAGTCTGCTGCCTCCGCTGCGTCTTCGACGTCCAGATACTCCCAGTCGACCTGTTCGGCTAACTGTTCGTCCTCGTCGGTGACACCGACGTAGACGTAGCGGTCGGTCTGGAACTGGTCTTTGACACCCTCGAGACTCTCTGCTTTGCCCCGCGGGCCGGAGAAGAAATCCTGTCGGATGCGGTTTTTCCGCGTGAAATTCGTTACGACGTAGGTCGGTTTCTCTGAGACGACACCGATGTATTCGGTCCAGCCTCTGGCGTCTTCGAAGACGTTCTCGGGCGAGGCAACCTCTTTCAGTGCCTCGAGTTCGAACGCGAGGGTCATGTCACTACCGCCGTTCATGTCCGTAGGAACGAACGCACTGGGGAAAACGGCTTCGATACTGCCGGTTGGCTGGAACTGTCAGCGCCGCCTCAGCGTGCTTCGACCCGGAAGTAGTCGGTGAAGACTATGATTTCGCCTGGCTCGAGGCCACTCTCACCCGCTTGTAGTGGCACGTCCGCTGTGACCAACTCATAGAACGCTTCGAACGTCTCGGGGTTGAGCTCGTCGACGTGACGGATTGGGGCCGCTGTCGGTGCTGTATCGACGCGCTCGACGGTCAGCGAGCGACCTAGCGGTGTACCGGCGGACAGTTCACTGGAAGCCATGTTCATTGTTATCATAGCCCACAATCAACTTAACTGTTTCGCAGCGGTCCCCCACATCGTCGGTCTGTCGTCGCCAAGGCGTCAAGTTGATAGCCGACGCGTTCATGGGTTTTGCTTGAGTATGCCGTCTCCACTTTCGATGGCCGGGAGCCGCCCGGGCATCGGCCTCGAGCATGCCGGGCAGGTGGCGTTCGTGTCGGATCTCGGTATTGGATTCACGGACGCGCTTGCGTGGCTTGCGATTGGGTCGTTCCTGCTCGCGCTCGTGTTGCAGTGGCGAGACGAACGCGATCTGGCCCGCGGGACCGGCGCATTGGCATGGGTTCTGTTCGGCGTGTTTTGGCTGACGATGGTGCCGTACTACTACGGTGAGATACAGAGTCCCTTGCAGACGATTCTGGCGACGGTTGCGCTGCCGCTGTGTGCCTACGTCGGCTATCTGCTCTTTCAGGGTCGGGCCTCGCTGTTCGTGCTGACGAAAGCCGTTGCGCTCATGGGTGTGATCTACCTCCCCGTCGAGACGATTCCGATGGTCCGAACGTGGCTGATCGAGACGACGGCCGTCCAGACCCATTACGGCATGGAACTGTTCGGCCACAGCCCCGGCATCAACGAGGGCGCAAACGGCTATCAGAGCCGCTTTGACTTCGATCCCGACGAGACGGTCACCGGTCGCACGACCTACATTATCCTTGCCTGTACTGGCATCGGCAGCATGGCAATTTTCGGCGGACTCGTCGCCTCCGTCTCGGCACCGCTGAAGCGTAAACTGACCGCGTTTGCGCTCGCAATCGGCGTCATCTGGTTCCTCAACCTCGTCCGGAACGTCTTCATCGGCCTTGCCTCTCCCTGGGGCTGGTTCCAGCAGGACTGGCTTGTCTCCCTGATGACGACCTACATGGGCGCAGATCCCAACCGCGTCTCCTATCTGGTCGCCCACAACTACATCGCCCAGTCACTCTCCGTCGTCGCCCTCGTCGGCATCACCTACCTCGTCGTCAAAATCGTTCCCGAGGTGCTCGCCCCGCTCGAGGAAGTGCTCTACGTCCTGACCGGGACCGAGTACGACCTCTTTGACGCACTCGATAAGTCCGAGTTCCGTCCCGACGGCTACGGAACGGGAGCCGCCGGCGCAGAGACGGCCGCCGATGCGGACGCCAGCTCTGAGGACCCCGCCGACCCGCCGAAACAGTGACTCCCGCCGTCGATGTCGAGGTACCGTTTTCCCCGCTCGAGCGCGCTGCATACGTCCCGGCCGCCGACACCCTGCTTCTCGCCGACCTGCACCTCGGCCGCGCCGAGACCTCGCGCGTCGAGGCACCTATCGACGACGGTAGCGACGCACAGAACCGTCTCGCCTCGCTGCTCGCACAGACCGAACCGGACACGGTCGTCGTCGCCGGCGACCTGTTGCACGCGTTCGACCGCGTCCCGCTCAGGGTCGCCCGGGATCTCGAGGCCCTCGAGTCGACCATTGCTGAGGCCGGCGCGTCGCTGGTCGTCACGCCAGGTAATCACGATACGATGCTCGAGTCAGTGTTCGACGGCGAAACGAGTCCTGAATACCGACTCCCAGACGGCGAGACGGTCGTCTGTCACGGCCACGAAGAACCCACAATTTACGATGACGTCGAGCGTTACGTCATCGGCCACGACCATCCCGCACTCGCAATCGACGGCCGAAAGCGACCCTGCGTTCTCTACGGTCCCGGCGTCTACGACGGCGCGGACGTGCTCGTACTCCCCGCGTTCACGCGACTCGCCGGCGGCGCGACGGTCAACCGGATGCGCGCTCGAGACTTCCAGTCGCCGCTGGTGACCGACGCGGACGCGTTCTACCCGGCGGTCTGGGATGACGGGCAGGAAGCGCCGCTGTGGTTTCCGCCGCTGGGTGAGTGCCGTCGCTTTCTCTAGGCGAATGGAACTGCGCTGAGAAAGAGGACAGCGTTGAACGCGCCGTGGACCAGCGCTGGAACGACGAGTGTCCCCGTTCGTTCGTAGGTCACGCCGAAAATCGCGCCCATTACTGTGTAGTAGACGAGCATGTGGGCGATGACCGCGGCGGGGACCTCAAGCAGGAGGATCAGATAGAAGTGAAAGAATGCAAAGACGAAACTCGCGAGGCCAATGGCCGCGACCGGCCCGAACACCGCGCGTAGTCGACCCTGGATTACACCGCGAAAGAGAAACTCTTCGACGGGGCCGATGACTAGCAGCGACAACACTGCTCCGACGAGCACCATGGTCACTGATGAGGCGTTGTATCCCGAATATGCCGAGAAATGGGGCCACAACTCGAGGGAGGGAACCACTACGTCGCTGCTAACAAACGAGAGTGACACGGCGACAAGTCCGGCTACGAGCCCGGCAAAGGCAACGGCCAGTTCGTCTCGAGTTGGCCACCGAACTGACACGGTAATCGCCGGCCGGAACCATAGGTAGCCGACGCCAACGACGAGAAATGACAACTGCACCGCGAGCAGATTGAGTGCGAACGTCAGTCCATCACCGCCAATGAACTGCAACTGCACCGCAAGGAAACTGGCAGCGGTGTTCGCACCCACTGCTGCGACACTGAGCCCCGCGACGATAGCCAGCGCTCGAGTGCGCCCGGATCGGTCAGTTTGAGCGTCGATACCTCCACGCTGTTGGGTCGTTTCACCCATGGTCGAGCCGTTGGGAGCCGACTCAATAACTGTTACCTGTATGACATTTAAGTTGGGTGTTTGACAGGTTCCCAACGATTATTCGGACCGGGTGCGAGACGACAAGACGTGACTTCGGAATATTCCGTCCCCGACGACGCCTACGCGGCCCTGGGTGACGAAACGCGACTCGAGATCCTGTTCGAACTGGCCGACCATTACGACGAGGCGTGGGCGACCGGTTGGCTTTCGTTTTCCGCCCTCTACGACCTGGTCGACATCGATGATACGAGCCGGTTCAGCTACCACCTCGGAAAGCTTCAGGAGGAGTTCGTCGTCAAGGAACGCGAACAGTACCGCCCGACCATCGCCGCGCTCGAGGTCGTCACTGCGATCCGATCCGGGATCTACGCCGATGCGACGACTCGCGAGACGACTATCGACGCGTCTTGTCCCCACTGCGAAGCGTCGCTCCTCGCTCGCCATCACGAACACCTGCTGACGCTGTCCTGTCCCGACCACGGCGTCTCGATGGGGTATCCCGTCCCGCCAATCGCTGCATCTCACCAGTCCCTCGAGACGCTTGTCGACCTCGTGCTTCGACGACATGCGGCTCACGTCGACTCACTTCGTCGCGGCGTCTGTCCCTATTGTTGGGGACCAGCCACGTTCTCCTTTCCACACGAGTCGGTCCCCGAATTCACGCTCCAGTACGACACCGTCTACGCGAGAGCCGCCTGCGAGGCCTGCTGGATGTCGTACCCGATTCCGATTCCCGACTTACTCGTCTCCCATCCCGCTGTCCGCCACCTGTACGCCGCCCACGACCTCGAGCCGCCGGCGACCCAGCTCGGCTCGCTGTCGCTAGTCCAACTGAGCGATGTCGAACTTCTCGAGGATGGCAAAGCTAGGGTCACCATCTCGCTTAAGGAGACGACGCTTGTCGTCGATCTCGAGGAGAGTGGGGCAGTCGATATTTGTCAGCGTATCAGCCAATCATAAACTGTATTAGTGTTAACAGAAGAAAATTCCACGTATGCGTCTGTTGACCCCACCCTCGACGCTCTCCCAGCAGCATCGAACCGGCTGGGTGCTGGTCGCAACCGGTGTTGTCCTCGCGGTCGGGTTCACGGCCCTCAACATCACTGACGGGCACGCGTGGACGCGGCTACTCCCCGTCTTCCTCGTTGCAGGACTCATGGCTACTGCCGGCGCGTGGCAGGTCGTCGCCGCCCGCCGCGGACAGCTTCGATTCGACGAGCAGCGCCGTCACCGTCACTACCGGGCCGGCTACCGCGCGTTCGTCCTCATCGCGCTCGCTCTCATCGTGACCGCGGCGCTCGAGCCAGTCCCAGAGCCCGACCCCGCGAGCTACCTCCTCTTTGGGATGGGCGTCTTCGTTGTCCCCTCGCTGTCGACAGGCACCGTAGCTGACAGGCACTGACCACCCGTCCTCGCTATCCGGACAGATCCTCGAGCACTGCCTGCGCCGCCTGCCGGCCGCTTTCCATCGCGCCCTGGATCGACGACCAGCGGGTGTAGTCGCCAGCCAGATACACCGGCCCGTCGGGGTCACGCACGTCGGGCAACTGCTCGTAGATCCCCGGCGGCTGAGAAAACTGTGCGAAGTCGATCCGGTCGGTATGCAGGCGCTCGAGGCCATCGAACACACGCTCAGGGTACCACGAGGCGAGCGTCTCGCGAGTGAGATCCTCGAGTTCTTCGTCGCTTTCCTCACGTTCGCCGAGGTAGGTCGCACTGAGCAGCGTCTCGTCGTCGGGCGCGTACTCGGGGGCAACGGCGCTGTGTGGAACGACGTGGTTCGGCCCCTCCGCAGTCGCGTTCAACAGGAGGCGACGGTCGTTCTCGAACTCAGTCAGCCCGGGCAGGCGGTAGTACTGGGTCACGCAAGCCTGACTGTCGGTTGGGATTCCCGTCACATCTGTGAGTGCTGCTGCCGTCGGCGGATCGGTCGCGACGACGACCGCGTCGGCCTCGTACTCGGTTGCGTCGCCGTCAGTTACGCCCGTTACGACAGCCCCGCCATCCTCGCTCTCGACCGATTCGACCTCGAGGCCGGTCTCGAGCGTTGCGCCCTCCGTCCGCGCGTGGTCGGCGAGTTGGGTTGGAATCGCTTCCATTCCCGCCGCGGGGACGGCTATCGACCCCGACGCGAGCGCGCCGAACGTGTACTCGAAGACGCGACTCGAGGTTCCGAGCGTCCGGTCGAGGGTAATCCCGCCGTAGAACGGGCCAATAAAATTCTCGAGGAACTGCTCGGAAAAGCCCCGCTCGCGAAGGAACTGTGCAATCGTGGTGTCCGCGTCGTCGCGGTCGCCGGCGAACACCGCGGCTGGGTCGCGCCCGCGGAGGTCTCGCCACAGTGAGAGGACGCGATGTTTGTCCCCGAGCGTAATATCTGGGTTGAACAGCGTATCGAGTGCGGTTCGTGGCTCACGCAGCGGATCCGAAAGCGTCGAGCGATGGTTCGGCTTTGCGATTGTTGCCCCCGGAGAAAAGGGTCGGAGGTCGAGCGCCTCGAGGTCGAGTTCTCGCCTGACTGCTGGGTAGGCGGTAAACAGCACCTGAAAGCCCCGGTCGAAGCGATAGCCGTCGCGCTCGGTCGTCCGAACGCGGCCGCCAACCGTCTCGCGGGCCTCGAGAAGGGTCACGTCAACGCCGCCGCCAGCGAGATGCCGCGCTGTGACGAGTCCGGCCAGTCCTCCACCAACGATGACAACTTGGGGCGTCGACTCCATACGTGGCCTTCGTGGACCAGTCCTAAAAGCCGTCAACCTAACGGCTGTCTGAGAAGCACCGACTCGACCCTGCCTGATCGTTACAGATCGAACAGGAACCGAAGCGCGATTCCAGCGAGTATCGTGAGGATACCAGCTATCGTTGCAATCGGCGGGATCGGAATGAACAGGAAGACGACACCAACGAGGATGACGCCACTCGAGAGTCTGACCATACGGACACGTCACCGAGCTGTGGAATAGTGCTATGGCCGGCATTGCCAACTGCTCGAGAGCGAGGCCGGCCGAGACCGCCACTGACTATACAATCGTTGTCGAGTGTTCGCTATGGTCGATGCGAGTCTGACGCCGATTGAGCGCGGAACGATCACTGCCGACGTGAACAACCTCCGTGAGGGAGCGAGCCTCGCGACTGCGAGTGAACCGAACCCGGACGCCGAGGTAGAGACCGCGCCGGTGTACAACGTGGTGATCGACCACCCCGACGGAACGATCCTGTGGGACACCGGCTCCCATCCCGACGCGGCCGACGGTCACTGGCCCGCATCGCTGTACGACGCCTTCGAACACACCGGCCTGCGGCCGCTCGAGGACGACCTCGCCGACGCCGGCTACGCTATCTCTGAGATCGATTACGTCATCCAGTCTCACCTGCATCTCGATCACGCCGGCGGCCTCGAGACCTTCGCTGGGACTGAGACGCCGATTTACGTCCACGAACGCGAACTCAAATACGCCTACTACAGCGCGAAAACCGACGCCGCGGACGCCGATATCGCCTACCTCGCTGCGGACTTCGATCATGATCTCGAGTGGGAAATCGTCCACGGCGAGCGCGCACACGGGTTCGACGGCCTCGAGTTCGTCCGTCTCCCCGGGCACACACCCGGCTTGCTCGGCGTCGTCCTCGAACTCGAGGACGCGGGCGCAGGAACCGTGATTCTCGCTGGCGATCAGGCCTACACGCGGGCGAACTACGACGACGAACGGCCGATGGGCGGTGGCCTGCTCTGGAGCAAGCGCGACTGGTTTGAGAGCCTGCAACGAGTGCAGGATCTCGAGCGCCGACGGGACGCGACCGTCATCTGCGGACACGACGCGGACGACCTCGAGCGCCTACGCTCGCTTTAGGCGCTCACGTCGAATCGGTGATCGACGGCAACACCGCATCGAGGTCGACGCGCTCGAGGTCGACCGTCAGCCGGTACTCACCGCCCTCGAGGTCGAGAACTCCTTCCTGAGAGAGATGATCCAGGTGGGCGTACGCCTCGCCCGGTCCGTGGAAAATGTGGATTCCCTCGAGATCGCCAAAGAGGTGGGCGCTGACCGTCCACGGATCCGCCGGCCCGTGATCGGCGAGCACCTCGAGGACGTTTTCGGTCCGCTCGCGGTGGTGGGCGGCGATCGTTCGCGCGCGCTCGCTCGGCTCCTCGATCGGGTCGCGATGGCCGGGCCAGACGCGGTCGTAGTCGCGTACGACGAGTCGCTCGAGCGTGTCGAGATACTGCTCGAGCGGGCGCTCGACCCGAACATCTGCGCCGCCGACGTTCGGCGTGTAGACCGGCAGGATGGTGTCGCCGACGAACGCCTCGGTGGCGTCGCTTTCAGCGCCGTCCGAAATCTCGAACCAGCACAGTCCCGCTGCGTGACCCGGCGCATGCACCGTCTCGAGTCGGTGCCCGCCGACCTCGAGCACGTCGCCGTCTTCGATCGGCGTCACGTCTGCGGGCTCGCCCTGGATTCCATCTGCGGCCTCGAGAAAGGCGAGTAGTTCCGCTTTTGGGGCAGCGGGAAGGCCCCACTGCTCGAGGGCGTCGCGGCGGCGCTGGTCGAAGGCCGCTGTGGCGTCTGTGTCCTGTGCGACGAGGGGCGCGTCGGCCGCGTGGACGTACACTGTCGCATCGCTTTCGGCTTGAATCTCGCCGGCCAGTCCGCTGTGGTCGGGATGAAAGTGAGTGAGCACGATGGCATCAATATCCGCAAACTCGTAGCCGCGTTCGGCCAGTCCCTCGCGGAGGTCGGCCCGACAGTCTGGCGTTGCAATGCCGGTGTCGACGAGCGCGAGCGAACCGCCATCGCCGTCTGCGCTGTCGCCGGCGAGGACGTAGGTGTTGTTGTTCCCCTCGAACTCCTCGTTACCCAGCGTGATCCGGTCCATATCGGACCCCCACTCGTCACTCGCCCATAATTCGCGGGGTCATTCGATCGGAGTTTCCGCTACCGGATAGATTACGCTGGATCGGCGCTCTCGCCGAGATCCTCAAGCGGAGGGACGACACCGAGTTCCTGAAACAGCCCCAGCGCGTCGTAACTCGTCCACATTTCGGCGATTTGTTCGTCTTCGATTCGATACATTTCCATGCCCGAAACGGAGACCTGGTCACCGGTTGGTTCCAGGCCCATGAACTCGCCGTCGTGAGTGCCGTGTGCGGTGTATCGCAGTGCGACGGTATCGTCCTCGGCAAGTACGTGTTCGACCTCGTATTCCACGTCCGGGAACGCCTCCCGATAGGCTTCGACGTACGCTCTGTACTCGTCTCGCCCCTTCGAGTCGTCAGCCGAAGACGGATCGTGCAGGACGAAATCCGCCGCGAAGATCTCGTCTATCGTCTCGAGGTTGCCCTCCGTCCATACCTCCTCCGGATCTCGTCGAACGAGTGCTATCTTATCTGTCGCCATTGTGATCACCATCGGTCACCGTTCGGGTCGCCGACTCGGACTCACCCGCGTTGCCTCCATCGGCCCTCCAGAACGGCGCGCATTCTACCACGAATACACCCTAAAAGTAACACGCTGCCTGTGCCGCTGCGAATGTCTCTGTGAAGAAAACCGAAACCCACCTCTCTCGTTGGTTCGGACGGCGTCGCTTGGTTCTACTCCTCGAGTTCGGCGCGCAATAACTGGTTCACGTCACCGGGATCTGCGCTCCCGCCGGTCTTTTGCATGACCTGGCCGACGAGGAAGTTGATCGCGCCGTCGTCGCCGGATTCGTAGTCGTCGACAGCGTCTGGGTTCTCGTCGATTGCGTCGACAACGGCCTGCTGGACCTCGCCTTCGTCGGTCTTGCCCAGATCCTCGGCCTCAACGATGTCGTCCGGTTCCGCGTCGTCATCAAGCATCCCGCGAAGCACCGTTTCGCGGGCGTTTTTCGCCGTAATCTCGTCCGTCGCGACGAGTTCGACAAGGCGGGTAACCTCCTCGAGTCGACCCTCGAGGTCCGTAATTTCCATGTCGCGGTAGTTGAGTTCCCCGAGCAGGTTGTCCGCGACCCACGTCGCGGCGAGGTCGGGGTCGAACTCGCTGGCGATGTCCTCGTAGAAGTCTGCGACCTGCTTCGTCGAGGTGAGTTTCGAGGCGGCTTCCTCGCTCAGGTCGTACTCGTCCTGGAAGCGCTCGCGTCGCGCGGAGGGCAGTTCCGGAATGTCGATCTTGTCTTTCCAGCCCGAAACGCGAAGCGGCGGGAGATCAGCCTCCTCGAAGTAGCGATAGTCTTTTTCCTCCTCTTTCGAGCGCATCGAGACTGTGATCCCACGACTCTCGTCCCAGTGGCGGGTCTCCTGTTCGACTGCACGGCCGCGCTGGATGGCGTTTTTCTGGCGGGTTTCCTCGTACGCCAGCGCTTTTTCCGCTCCTTTGTGACTCGAGATGTTCTTGACTTCCGTTCGGTTGGCGGCCGCGAGCGCGTCCGCGCCGATCTCGTCGACGTCGTTGCTCTCGATTTCGTCTTCCGGAATTATCGAGAGGTTGGCGTCGATCCGCAGGCTGCCGTCGCGCTCGGCGTTGAACACGCTCAGGTACTCGAGCACTTCCTCGAGTTCGTCGAGGAACGCACGGACTTCGTCGGGACTGCGGAAGTCGGGTGCGGTGACGATTTCCATCAGCGGCGTCCCCGCGCGGTTGTAGTCGACCAAGGTGTAGTCGGCAGTGTCGATTCCGCCGCCGACGTGTTGGAGGCTTCCCGGGTCCTCCTCGAGATGGGCGCGCTCGACGGTAATCGTTCGGCGCTCGCCCTCGACCGAGACCTCGAGTTCTCCTTCCTGACAGATCGGCTCGTCGTATTGGGTAATCTGGAAGTTCTTGGGCAGGTCGGGGTAGTAGTAATTCTTCCGATGGAAGCGGGTCTCTTCGGGGATGTCGGCGTCGATGGCCTTGCCGATTTTGACGGCGGCCTCGACGGCCCCTTCGTTCAGGACGGGCAACGCGCCGGGCAATCCGAGACAGACCGGACAGACGTTCTCGTTTGGCTCGTCGGTCTGGTCAGTCGAGCAGCCACAGAAGATTTTCGTGTCAGTCTCCAGTTGGACGTGGACCTCGAGGCCGATGACGGTCACGAGGTCGCCCTGCTGGACGGTCTGGGCAGTCATTGCACCACGATTCGGGCTGGTGGGGGTAAAACGTAACGGGACGAGCGCGAGACTTGCAACTCAGTTTGGCCCTCATGACTGCATCCGCTCAGCCTGCTGTTGTGCAGCCCTTTCCTCATGTTCCCAGGTGAAAGAAGCGATGGTGCGGGGACGGCTGATGCCCCTGTCTCCCCCCATTCGAGTCCACATATCTGATCGCGATCCCTGTATTCGCTGGTGACGATACCTTACCAGTATGGAACGTTGTTCTGGTCGGTTGGGTCCCCAATCTGACAACGAACTCATGAATACGATCAGTTTACTGGCAGCGACCGGACAGGACAGTTTGATGCAGACACCCGAAACCCAGCGAGAGATCTTCGAGTTCGTGCTTGACGATACGCTACTCACGCTCTCGTTTGTGTCGAATATCGCCCTTGCGGGCCTGACGATTCTTTTTATTGTCGCGATGGCCCGGGGGGTTACTGACCCACGCGCGAAACTGATTATCGTTGCAACGATGCTGATCTCGGTGGTCTCGATCTCGAGTTACACGGGCCTCATGTCGGGGCTGACGTTGAGTTTCGTCGAGATGCCCACCGGGCATCCTCTCGCGGGCGATGAAGTACTCACGATGTGGGGTCGGTACCTCACTTGGGCGTTCTCGACGCCGTTCATCCTGATTGTCCTCGGAATGATCGCTGGCTCGAATTTGACGAAGATCACGACGACGGTCGCGATGACAATCGCGATGTGTGTCACCGGCCTCGCTGCGGCACTGACCACGTCCTCGTACCTCATGCGCTGGTGGTGGTTCGTGCTCAGTACGAGTTTCTTCCTGGTGATCGTCTACGTCATCATGGTTGACTGGAGCCGCGAATCTGAACGGACCGGGACCGCGGACCTGTTTAACACGCTGAAGATACTCACCGTCGTCGGCTGGTTCGGCTACCCAGTCCTCTGGGCGCTCGGCGTCGAGGGCTTTGCCCTACTCGAGGTCTGGATGACCTCCTGGGGCTACAGCGTGTTGGACATCATCACGAAGTACATCGTCACCGTGCTGATCGTGCTGTACGCCGTCAACGAACCCGACACGATCACCGCCGACGCCGACTACGGCTCCACGCTGAGGGGCGTTGGTGTCCCCGCCGATGACTGATAGGGACTGTGACCTTGTACTCGTGTGGGAGTGTTCTGTTACCAGTTCTACCATCAGTTTCCGACGATGACGCCCCTGTTGACGTACCTGCAGTTTCACCTCGTGTTCACCATACCGCCGATCCTCGTCCTCGGCTGGCTAGCAATTCGGCGCAACCGGGCGCGGTGGGACCGCGGGGCAGCCTCCGGGCTTGTTATTCTCGTCTTCCTTGCAGTCGCCTACACCACCCCCTGGACGAACGCCATGGTCCCCGAAGGCGTCTGGTGGTACGGCGAGGGGGCCGTTCTCGCGACGATCTGGCACACGCCGCTCGAGGAGTACCTCTTTTTCATCCTCCAGACAACGCTGACGGCGTGCTGGCTGTTCCAGTTTCTGGAGGTCTCCGATATGTCACTTCGGCTTCCCGCGAGCCATCGGATCGCCGGCGTGCTGGCCGGGCTAGGGATCTGCGCCGCCGGGTGGGTGCTGCTGGGAACGACGGCGACGTTCTACCTCGGCTCAATCCTCTTCTGGGCTGGCCCGATTCTCGCGATTCAGTGGGGGTTTGGTCTCACCTATCTCCTCCGGGAGCGCCGGCAGGTACTGCTCGCGGTTGGCATCCCGACTCTCTACCTGTGGGTCGCCGACTGGATCGCCATCTCGCTCGGAATCTGGATGATCTCTGACGCGCACACAATCGGGATCGGACTCGCCGGCCTCCCGCTCGAGGAAGCGCTGTTTTTCCTCGTGGCGAACGTGTTCGTCGTGCAAGGGCTCGTCCTGTATGTTTGGGTGCTCGACCGACGTGGCGAACTCGCTGCAGTGCCGACGGTGCGTCGTCTCCTAAACCGATTCATCGCTCACTCAACTGATGGCTGACGAGTCGACTGGCGTTCGATCCGGCACTCCGACCGAGCCAACTGGCTCGCAAGCGCTCGCAGCGAGGATTACCGTTGTCGGTGGAGCGCTCGCCATCGGCGGTGGCGTAGCTGTCACCGCCCTCACCGGATCCCTGCCGCGATCACTCCAGTTGCTCCCGCTGGCAGCGAGCATCCTCATTCTCGGAGTCCCCCACGGTGCCGTCGACCACCTCGTCCTCCCCCGCGCCCGGGGCGAGCGGGTTACCCGCGGTGACCTGGCGTTCGTTGGCGTTCTCTACCTCGTCGTCGGATCGTTGTACGCCGCGGTTTGGTTTCTCGCTCCGGCCGTCGCGTTCACGATCTTCATCGGTATCACGCTCGCTCACTGGGGACAGGGTGATGTCTACACGTTAGTCGAACTCGCGAGTGCTTCCCACCTCGAGACGCGATCCATGCGCATCCTGACCGCACTCGTCCGGGGTGGTCTCCCAATGTTGGTCCCACTAATCGCGTTTCCCGCGGAGTACGCGTTCGTTGCCAGCGCGCTGATTGACTTGTTCGATCCCGCAGCCGCGGCGGCACTGGACCCGATTTTTGCGACGACGACGCGTCTCGCCGTCGCCGTCGGATTTGGTACTTTGGTTGTCTTTACGCTCGCGAACGGGTTTCTCGTCGCAGACGACCGCGGCCCGTGGGTGATCGACGCGGTCGAGACGCTCGCCCTGCTCGCGTATTTCGCCGTCGTGCCACCGCTTCTCGCAATCGGTTGCTACTTCGCGCTGTGGCACTCGCTCAGGCATGTGGTCCGGGCGATGCTGCTTGACGACCACGCACGGGGAGCGGTAGCACGGCGGGATCTGCCGGTCGCGTTTGGCCGGTTCGCGAGGGATGCTGCGCCGTTAACCGCTGGCGCAGTGCTCGTCTTCGTCGCGCTCGGATTCTCGATTCCGGCGACGCCAGCGACGCTCGCGGACGTGATGGGGATCTACCTCGTCGGCATCGCGGTCCTGACGCTCCCGCACGTGATCGTCGTAACGCTCCTCGATCTCGAGGTGGGCCTCTGGTCGCCATGAGAGCGGCGATCCATCGCTGCGTTCGGCGTCATCTCGCATCCAGACTCTCGAGCAGAGACACGAGTGTCTTATCGCGCGTCCTCGAGTTTGTCGAGCACGTCCGGATTTTCGATACTGCTCACATCGCCGAGGGCCTCGCCCGTGTACGTGGCCTCGAGTGCGCGACGGACTATCTTCCCGGACTGTGTTTTCGGGAACGCATCGACGAACAGGATCTCGCGTGGGCGGAACGGCTTGCCTAACTCTGCGCCGACCTGCTCGCGCAATTCGGCTCGCAAGTCGTCGGATTCCGCGCGCTCGTCCTCGAGAATGACGTATGCGACGACTGCGGTACCGGTCGTCTCGTCCGGTGCGCCGATGGCAGCGGCCTGATTGACCGCGTCGTGGTCGATGAGTGCCCCTTCGACCTCTGCGGGGCCGACTTTGCGTCCGGCGACGTTCAGCGCGTCGTCGGCGCGGCCGTGGAGGAACCAGAAGCCATCCTCGTCTTTCTGCGCCCAGTCACCGTGGTCCCACAGCCCGTCCCAGGTCGACCAGTACTCCTCGAGATAGCGCTCGTCGCCCGACCACAGGCTCTTGGTCATCGAGGGGCAGGAATCTCGAGCGACCAGAAAGCCGCGCTCGTGGTCGTCTTCGACGGACTCCCCCGCGGCGTCGACGATGTCGATGTCCATGCCGAGTCCCGGCCCGCCGAGCGTACAGGGTTTCAGTGACTGAATGGGCATCGGCATCAGAAAACAGCCACAGATCTCCGTGCCGCCGGAGATGTTGATGATCGGGCACTCGCCGCCGCCGACGTGCTCGTAGAACCAGCACCAGGATTCGGGGTCCCAGGGCTCGCCGGTCGAGCCGAGGATGCGGAGTGAGCTGAGGTCGTGACCCTCGAGCCACTGATCTTCTCCGACTCCGTCGGAGCCGGATGGCTCGTCAGACGTCGTTTGACGCTCGCCGTGCTTTCTGAGCGCCCGAATCGCGGTTGGGGAGATGCCGAACTGCGTGAGTTTGTGCCGGTCGATCATCGCCCAGAGGCGGTCCGGTTCTGGGTAGTCCGGCGCGCCCTCGTACATGAAGACGGTGCCGCCGACGGTGTGCGTCCCGATCAGCATCCACGGCCCCATCATCCAGCCGATATCAGAAAGCCAGAAGAACCGATCCGCGGGTTTGAGATCCATCCCAAAATAGACCTCCTTCGCACACTGGACCTGCACGCCAGCGTGCGTGTGGACGATTCCTTTCGGTTTGCCCGTGGTGCCCGACGAATAGAGCAGCATGGACTCCTGACTCGAGGGGAGCGATTTCGTCTCGTAGTCGATGTCGGCGGTTTCGACGGCGTCGGCCCACCACTCGTCGCGGCCGTCGCTCCAGGGGATTTCGTGTTCGCTGTGCTCACGGGTCGTTCCTCCCCGTTCGCGATCCGAGGCACGTCGTGCCTCGCTACCAAGTCGGTCGAAGACAACCGTGTGCTCGACGTCCCCTGCCTGCGCGATTGCCTCGTCCGCTGTCGACTTGAGAAAGACGGGATCGCCACGCCGGTAGAAGCCATCACCTGTAAAGAGAACCGAGCACTCGGCGTCTGCAAGTCGCGTCGCGACCGCGTCGACGCCAAACCCTGAGAAGATCGGCACCGCAATTGCGCCGACTTTGAAACAGCCGTAGAGAATCGAGACGACTTCCGGCACCATTGGCATGTAGAGGCCAACGGTGTCGCCCGTCTCGATCCCTCGCTCCTCGAGTGCGTTCGCGACCTGATTCGCCTGCCGGTGGAGGTCGTGATAGGTCATCTCTCGAACGTCGCCGTCTTCGCCCTCCCAGATGGTCGCGACCGCGTTCCGGCGTTCCGACTCGAGGGCAGCGTGGCGGTCGCAGACGTTATGTGCGACGTTGAGTTCGCCGCCGGGATACCAGTCCGTAAACTGCGGGCCGTCACTGTCGTCCCGGGCCTCGTCGTACGCCTCGTAAAAGTCAATCTCGAGATAGTCGACGACGGCGTCCCAGAACCAGTCGACACCCGACGCCTCGAGGCCGTCCACCTCGCCCGTCGTTCGCTCGATTAACTCGTCGTAGTCGTCGATGTCGTATTTTTGCATGAAGTCGGCGACGTTCGCCGACTCGACGAACTCGCGGTCGGGTTCGTGGACGACCTCGTCGACAGCCTCGAGGCCGGTGTCGCTGTGGGCTGGCATGGTCTTCCGTGTGTTCCTCATCCACAACCATCAAACGACAGGTCGACTGTGTGCGGACGAGAACAGGGCCGACAGCGCTCGCTTGTCTCTTCGGCCAATTGTTCGCGGCTGTACCCACTCTCCGAATGACAGGAACAATACCATTGTCTGACGTACGTTTATGGTTCCGGATACTGGGCTAGCGTGTATGTCGAACAATCGCGTCGAGCAGCTCGAATCGACGGTCGCGGAACTCGAGTCGACGGTAGAGGGTCTCACTGACGAGCTTATCGAGGCAAAAGAGCGCATCCGCGTTCTCGAGGCAGAACTGGATGCCGAGACGCCTACTCGAGTGCCCGAGCGCCGTCGCCAAGAGGAGACGGTCGACGCTGGTGAGCAGGCAGACGAAGAGGCCACTGCGGAGACGCCGGAAGCCGCGCCCGACGACGTAGCCAAAGCAGCCGCCGACGCTGAGGAGGACGCAACTGGTGACGAAGCGGAAGACTCAGGTAGCGACGACATCATTGTCGCATAACTGCGCGGCTGGACCACTGCGGGGTATCGATCTCTCTCCCCCAGCCCGGCCGTAGAACGGAGGTCTCGAGAAGAGAATGTATATTAAGGCAGTCGTTCTGGACAATTTCAAGAGCTTCGGTCGGAAGACAAAGATCCCGTTCTACGAGGATTTCACGGTCGTTACCGGCCCGAACGGTTCTGGAAAGTCCAACATTATCGATTCGATTCTCTTCGCGCTTGGACTCGCTCGAACTCGCGGGATTCGCGCGGAGAAGCTGACAGATCTTATCTACAACCCGGGTCACGAGGACGACAGCGATTCCGGCGGTCCACGTGAAGCAATCGTCGAGGTCATCCTCGACAACAGCGATGGCACCCTCGACAGGTCTCAGGTGATCAACGCCGCGGGTAGCGAGGACGTCGGCGACGTCGACGAAATTCGTATCCGCCGTCGCGTCAAACAGACTGAAGACAACTACTACTCCTACTACTATCTGAACGACCGCTCGGTCAACCTCTCCGATATTCAGGACTTACTCGCACAGGCCGGCGTCACGCCGGAAGGTTACAACGTCGTCATGCAGGGCGACGTGACCGAAATCATCAACATGACGCCGTATGCGCGTCGTGAAATTATCGACGAAATCGCAGGCGTCGCCGAGTTCGATGCGAAAAAAGAAGACGCATTCGGCGAACTCGAGATCGTCGAAGAACGGATCGACGAGGCCACACTCCGCATTGAGGAGAAACGCGACCGACTCGGTCAACTCGAGGACGAGCGCCAAACTGCACTGCGCTATCGCCGTCTGCGCGACGAAAAAGAGGAATACGAGGGCTACAAGAAAGCCAGCGAACTCGAGGAAAAACGCGAGGAACTCGCTGCGGCCGAAGACGCCGTTTCCGACCTCGAGACCGACCTCGAGGACCTCCAGCGCGAACTCGACGAACGCCAGGGAACACTCGTGCGGTTACAGGAGGACCTCGAGGACCTAAACGCCGAAATCGAGCGCAAAGGCGAGGACGAACAGCTACGCATCAAAAGCGAAATTGAGGAGATCAAAGGCGATATCTCCCGTCTCGAGGACAAAATCGAAGCCAGCGAGGACGCAATCGACGAGGCCGAATCCAAGCGCCGCGAGGCGTTCGTCCAGATCGACCGCAAACAGGAGACGATTGACGAGCTCGCAGACGAGATGCGCGAGCACAAACTCGAGAAGGCCTCAATCAAATCTGAGATTCAAGAACGCGAGGCCGAAAAAGCGGATCTCGAGGCCGAAATCGACGCCGTCGACACTGAGTTCGATGAACTCAAAGCGGACCTTTCGGATCGGAAAGACGACTTAGAGGAGGCCAAAACAGCAAAGAACGACCTCCAGCGCGAGCAGGATCGACTACTCGATGAGGCTCGGCGGCGTTCAAATGAGATCAGCGAGAAAGAGTCGACCATCGAACAGCGCCGCGAGGAGATTCCCGACCTCGAGAACCACAAGAGCGACCTCGAGCGCGAACTCGAGAAGGCTCAAAAGAACCAAGCGAGCATCGCGGATGTCGTCGACGACCTCAAAAGCGAGAAGCGCCGGCTCCAGTCGGATGTCGACGAGTTAGATGACGAAATTCAGGCAAAACAACAGGAGTACGCCGAACTCGAGGCGAACGCAGGCGAGAGCGGCGATTCCTCCTTTGGCCGGGCGGTGACGACGATTCTCAATTCAGGAATCGACGGCGTTCACGGCGCAGTCGCCCAACTCGGGACGGTTCCGGGCGAGTACGCCGTTGCCTGTGAGACGGCAGCGGGTGGCCGGCTCGCGAACGTGGTCGTCTCCGACGACGTGATCGGACAACAGTGTATCGACCACCTTAAATCGCGCAACGCGGGCCGGGCGACGTTCCTGCCGATGACGGACATGCACAAGCGTCGGCTCCCGAATGCGCCGACCGATCCGGGCGTCGTCGACTTCGCGTACAATCTGGTCGATTTTGACAGCCAGTACGACGAGGTCTTCTCGTACGTGCTCGGCGACACGCTCGTCGTCGAAGACATCGAGACCGCCCGCTCGTACATGGGCGACTACCGGATGGTCACCCTCGATGGCGACCTCGTCGAAAAGAGCGGGGCGATGACCGGCGGCTCCGGTGGCGGCTCGCGTTATTCCTTTACCGGCGGCGGCGAGGGCCAACTCGAGCGCGTCGCGAAACAGATCACCGAGTTACAGGACGAACGCGCGTCGCTGCGCGATGACCTGCGCGATGTCGAGGGCCGACTCGACGACGCTCGAGACCGCAAAACGGACGCCGCCGACGAGGTGCGCTCCATCGAAAGCGAGATCGAGAGCCTCGAGACCAAGCGCGACTCCATCGAGGACGAAATCGAGACACTCGAGGACGAACTCGAGGAGTTAGAGGACGACCGCGAATCCGTCGACGACCGGATGAACACGATTTCGAGCGAGATCAACGAGAAAACCGCCGTCATCGAGGAGATCGAAGCCGATATCGACGACCTTGAGTCCGAACTCGCGGATTCGAAGATTCCGGAATTGACGGCACAGATCGAGGACCTTCAGCACGAGATTGACGAGCGCGACAACAAAATCGATGACCTCGACGGCACACTCAACGAACTCGAACTCGAGAAGGAGTACGCCGAGGACGCGGTCGACAGCCTCCACGACGATATCGAGGACGCCCAGAACAAGACGGCCGAACATGAAGACCGCATCGAGGAATGTGAGGCGGCTATCGAGGACAAAGAAGCCGATCTTGAGGACAAACGCGAAGCCGTCGCAGAACTCGAGGACGAACTCACCGAACTCAAAGCGGACCGGAGTGAGCTTCGTGAGGAACTCGAGGACGCACGGACGAAACGCGACCAGCAACAGGAACGGGTCAACGCCGTCGAGAGTAAACTCGAGACCAAACGCGAGCGAGCGCAGGACTTAGAGTGGGAGATCGAGGGTCTCGAATCTGAAGTCGGCGACTACGACCCCGAAGACGTCCCGGATCACGAGACCGTCCTCGAGATGATCGACCTGCTCACTGCGGATATGGAGGCGATGGAGCCGGTCAACATGCTCGCAATCGATGAGTACGACGAGGTTCGCGAGGATCTCGAGGAGTTAGAGGAGGGCAAGGCGACACTCGTCGAGGAAGCCGAGGGGATCCGCGACCGGATCGAACAGTACGAAACCCAGAAGAAACAGACGTTTATGGACGCCTACGAGGAGATTTCGTCGCACTTCACCGAGATCTTCGAGAAGCTGTCGGAGGGGACCGGGACGTTGCACTTGGAAAACGAGGACGATCCATTTGACGGCGGGCTGACGATGAAGGCCCAACCAGGCGATAAGCCGATTCAGCGCCTCGATGCGATGTCCGGCGGGGAGAAGTCACTGACCGCGCTGGCGTTCATTTTCGGGATTCAGCGCCACAACCCAGCGCCGTTTTACGCACTGGATGAGGTCGATGCGTTCCTCGATGCGGTCAACGCCGAGCGAATCGGTGAGATGGTCGAAGAACTCGCAGGGCAGGCCCAGTTCGTCGTGGTGTCACACCGTTCAGCGATGCTTGATCGCTCCCAGCGCGCTATCGGTGTCACGATGCAACAGGACAACGTGAGCGCGGTCACCGGGATCGATTTGAGTAGTGAAGAGGTGCCTGCTGATGACTAGCGAGGAGGCCGCGGAGTCGAAGACGACAGCGGCCTCCTCGACAAAAGCGAGCGGCGAAGCCGCGAGCAACGAGGGATCCGAGGAGCCGAAGGCGACGACGGATTCCTCGGAAACGCGAACGGGGAGCGATGTGAACGGAGAGCGTGAGCGATCCGTGAGCGAAGTAACCCGTGAGCAACGGGAGCCGCTACGCGACTCCAAACGCTCGAGCGAAGCGCACCACCACACGCGACGGAACGACTCGAGAGCGCGCAAGACCCAGAACCGAGCCGACTTCTATCGCACTGTCCGAACTGACGGCGGTGACGACATTCCGCTGAATATCGCTGGCCACGAGGACCGAGAGCCGCCGGGATCGGACTCGAGTTCGGCTGGCTCCAGCGGGGATACTGGGACCGTCCTCGAGTTCTCGGAATCAGAGTCGGAGTCCGACACGGACGACGATGACGACGAAGTCGAACCCGTTGAACTCCTCGTGCAACTCGCCGAAGAGGGCGAGATTGATCCCTGGGATATCGACATTGTCCAGGTGACGGATCGATTTCTCGAGGCGTTAGACGATGCTGATCTCCGAACCTCGGGCCGGGCGCTGTTTTACGCGAGCGTCCTCTTGCGGATGAAAAGCGACGAACTGTTCGCGACGGACGAACCCGAAGAGGAGGAACTGCCGCCGTGGGAAGCCCCCTTCGCGGACGACCCCGTCGAGCCGATGGACGGCGACGACGGTGGGCCACCGGGATTCGACCCCGTCGAGAGCCTCGAGGCGGAGATGGACCGTCGCCTCGAGCGCAAGCAGGCCCGCGGGAAGCCCGAGACGCTGGATGAACTGGTTCGGGATCTTCGCAGCGCCGAACGCGGCTCGTGGTGGAAGGAATCGCGCAGTTACGATACGAGTAACTCGCCGAGTGGCTACGACCGGGGGATGCAGGAACTGAGCTATCACGCCGAGGATCAGTTCCGCGTCGACGACGAACCGACGAGCGACGACGTAACGCATACGACTCACTCAGAGGATATCGAGACCGTCATCGACGACGTCGACGCGGTGCTCGAGGAACACTACGAGAACGGCCGCGACGAGGTTCTGTACGCCGAAATCGACGAGGTTGGTGGGACGCGCGTGATGACGTATCTCGGCTTACTTTTTCTTGCCCATCGCGGCCGACTCGAACTCGAGCAGGACGAACTATTTGGGGACCTCTGGATTCAGCGGGTCACACTCGAGTCGGAGCCGGACGAAGCGATTGCCGACTGAGGCTGGGGTGTGCCGGTCTGCGGTGATGTGTTGTGATTACGCGTCGGTGTCGTCGTCCGGAAGATAGTGTTCTCGATGGACGAGCGTTTCCTCGCCGTCGGTGATGGCAAACACCTCGATCTGATCGCCCTCGGGGTGGTGCGAGATGTTTACCCAAGAGTTCGACCATGCGCCGGGGTCGTCGCCGTACACTTCTGATTCGCCATCGCCTATCGTCGCCTCGACTCGAACGCGGTCGGCCTCGATACCGGGGTCGTCGGTGAACTCGACTTGCACCCACTCGACATCGTCGAAGAAGTCGTTGTCGTCGTTCTGGTCTTGATCGTAGTCCCAGTCGATTGTTTCGACGACATCGTTGTCCTCGTCGATGACCTCATCTTCGAACACCTCCTCGAGATTTTCGGGTGGGTCGTCGACTTCGGCCTGGAAGAAGAGTCGCCACTCGTCGTCTTCAGTGACGAGTGCCCAGATCGAGTCGTTTTCGGTCGGATCGTCGACGGACAGTTGGACCAATGCGATCTCTTCGTCGCCGATTTCGTCCTCGAGATCGACCTCGGCGAACCAGAGCTCTGCACCCTCGAGTTCGAGGATGTCCTCGATTGTGCCGTCGTCAGTGACGACCTCCGTATCGAACAGTTCGTCGTCGAACTCCTCGCCGTCGCCGCCCTGGAACTCCCAGCCTGCTTCGACCCATACGGCTGGGTTGAACGGGTTCAGGCTGTGGCTGATTTCGTCGAGCGTGTCCATGTCGCCCTCGGCTGCGGCCTCGAGAAAGGTGTTGATGACGGCGATGAGTTCGTCCTCGCGCTCGTCGGCCGCGTCGTCGGTGGATTCGTCGTCACCGTTGTCGGCCGAGTCGGCTGTCGACTCGTCGGTATCGTCGGCCGAATCGGCTGGGTCGGTGTCGCTCTCGGTAGCATCGCCGTCATCGCTCGAGTCGTCGGCGCCGGTGTTGTCGTCGGAAAGACAACCGGCGACTCCAACGAGTGCAGTCGCGACGCCAGCGTGGACGAATCGCCGTCGGTGAAAAGAGGGCCGGTCGCTGTCGGTCGGGTGTGGGGAACCGTCTGTCGGCATACAGGTCGATTTGGCGGGCAGGGTATTCAATCGTTTGTTGGAATTTCTGTCCGCGAAACACGGCGCTGTTTCTCGGCTTTGGTGTGTAACGATACCACATCTCACGAGGTGTCAAGTACCCCGCGCCTCAGGATAGAGGTATGTCTGGCGGTTCATCACCGGACGAGAGCAATCTCACAGAGGGCTCGCTCGTCCGGCCGATGTTTCAGTTGGCGTGGCCCCTCGTCGTTATCCAGGTCTTACAGGTTGCATACAACGTTGGAGATACGTTCTGGCTCGGTGCGTTCTCGACTGACGCCGTGGGAGCGATCAGCCTCGCGTTTCCGCTGTTGTTCTTGCTGATCGCCCTCGGCGGCGGGTTCACGACTGCGGGTGCGATTTTGATCGCTCAACATACTGGTGCTGAAAGCGGTGAGGGTGGCCTCATCGCTGGACAGACGCTGTCGTTTATCTCGCTCGTTGCAGTCGGCCTCGGAATTGTTGGTTACTTCATGACCGATCCGATGCTCGCCGTACTCCCAGCAGATCCAGCGACCGAAGAGGCGATTATCCCGCTTGCAGCCGACTATCTGCGGATTTTCTTCCTCGGATTGCCGTTCGTCTTCGGCTTTTTCGTCTTCGTCGCGCTCATGCGCGGCTACGGCGACACCCGCGCGCCGATGCGCGTCATGTTCATCAGCGTCATCATCAACCTCGTTCTCGACCCAATCCTCATCTTCGGCGTCGGCCCCGTTCCACAACTTGGCATCAGCGGCGCAGCGATTGCAACCGTCTTCTCGAGAGCTGTCGCGACGGCGATTGGCTTTTATCTCCTCTACTACACGGCTGTCGGTCCCGAGATACGACCCGAACACCTCAAACCGCGTCTCGAGTTCGTCGAGAAGATTACGCGACTTGGCATCCCAACCTCGCTCGAGCAGTCGATGACGGCGATGGCACTGGTTGCGATGACGGCGATTGTCGTCACGTTCCCGCCGGAAGTCGTCACGGCCTACGGGCTGGGGAACCGGCTGATCTCGCTTGCGTTCTTGCCGGCGATGGGTATCGGGCAGGCGATGGATTCGATTGTCGGGCAGAACCTCGGCGCTGGCAAACCTGAGCGTGCTGAACGCGCGACGTGGCTCGGAGCGGCGTTCGTCGGAGCGTTCATGGCCGTGGCAGGAACTCTTGCGTTCTTGTTCCCGGAGCCGTTCGTCGCCGTGTTTCTCACCACGGAAGAGGCTGGGCGTGAGGCAGCGATTGCCCACGGCGTGACGTTCCTCCAGTTCGCCGCCTTTGCGTTCGTCTTCATGGGCGTCATGCAGGTGATTCAGGGCGCGTTCCGCGGTGCCGGGAACACGAAGACTGCACTCGTCTTCGCTGTGCTCGGACTCTGGCTCGCGCGATTGCCAGTCGCTTACATCTTGATCTTCGTCTTCGACTGGGGCACGATTGGTATCTGGACGGCTGTCGTCGTCGGCGACGTTGTCGGCGCAATTGGTGCTGTCGCGTGGTTCACGCGCGGCACGTGGAAGGACGCTATCGTCGACGATGACGATGAACCAGACGATCTTGAGGGCACGCCTGAAACCGAACCGATGGCTGAGTAGGGGTCACGCTCACGCTCGCTGATGGGTGGCGTCTACCGTTATTGCACTCGAGCGCGCACACATTCGGTGTGGACCAGCCATCGGGGGACGCATCGTGCTCGCTCTGTGGGCAGTCATGTACTGACGGAGCTGAAGCCAGGGGAACTGGCAGTGCGTTCGACGCTGCTGCAGCGTCCGACCGCCAGTACTGTTCGCATGGCTGTCAGGAAATCGCAACGACACTCGAGGGGCCTGCAAACTTCGGGGAGTCTGAGACACCCCACACACCCCGTGGCGAGCGATCCGATCCGTCCACCCAGACCAGCCATGACACCCACGCGGACGACGACCTCGAGCAGACGTTCGTTCGCATCGATGGCATGCACTCGGCGACGTGTGAGCAGTTTCTCGAGACTGTCGCGACGAACCGGCCGGGTATCGTCGACGCGCAAGCGAGTTACGTGACGGAGACGGTCAAAGTCACCTACGATCCCGATACCCAGTCGAAACAGGGACTCGAGGAGGCACTGAGCGGGGTGGGCTACACCGCGTATCTTCGTGAGGGGGCGTCCGGTGAGGGAACGGAAACGGACACAAACCGTCAACACACACCCGCCGATGCAACCGGCGGGACCCGCCGCGACCGCGAGATATCGGGCATTCGAAAGCGCCGCAGTGACGATATGCTCGAGGTGCGTTACATCGCCGGCATCGTCTTCGGGACCTTTCTGCTGGTTCCCTACGTCGCCGTGTTGTACCCGGTCTACCTCTCGGCGTTCTCGGACTGGTGGCTCCTGGCGCTCTACGGCGACGCGTTCGCGAGTTTCGACGGCGTCCTCATGCTGCCGATGTTCTTCGTCCTCACGGGAATCGTCCTCTATCTGACCGGACTACCACTCCTGCGAGGGGCGTACATCAGCCTGGTGCTTCGCCGACCGAACACACAGCTTCTCGCCGCACTGACGATTGTCAGCGCCTACGCGTACGGCACGCTTGCCTTCGTCCAGGGCCGGATCGACATCTACTACGATCTGACGATCATCGTCGCTGCACTCGTCATGGCCGCCCTCTTCGCCGAGGCGATTGCCAAACGCCGCGCGCTCGAGTGCCTCACAGACCTCACGATTTCCCAGGTCGATTCGGCGCGGCGGCTTGACGACGGAGAGACAGAAACCGTGCCAATCGCCGCTCTCGAGGCCGGCGACCGCCTGCTCGTCCGCGCAGGCGAACGTATTCCGGTCGATGGCGCCCTCGAGTGTGCGTGTACGGTCGACGAGGCGGTTGTCACCGGTGAATCGCTGCCGGTGACGAAAACGGCGGGCGAGTCGGTCGTCGGTGGAGCGGCCGTCACCGACGGCGCAGCAGTCGTTGCGGTCGGCGACGAGACGGCAAGTCACATCGACCACCTCACGGAGCACGTCTGGAATCTCCAGAGTGCCGATCACGGGGTGACACGACGCGCTGATGCACTCGCCGGGCGACTCGCACCGCTCGTCCTCGCGACTGTCGCCGTCGTCGCCATCGGGCAGTATGCACTCGGCGCACCCCCGGTGAGCATCGCGATGGCGGCCCTCCTGACCGTCATCGTCACGAGCCCGTGGGCACTCGGCTTCGCGACGCCAGTCGGTGTCGCTGCCACCATTCGGGATGCGATGGCGAACGGCATTGTCGTCTTCGACGAGACCATCTTCGAACGACTCCGCGCGGTCGACACCGTCGTCTTCGATAAAACCGGCACGCTCACGACCGGCGAGATGAGCGTTCTCGAGGCCGATGCCCCCGACGACCTGCTTCGCGCCGTTGCCGCTCTCGAGCAGCGAGCAGCCCATCCCGCGGCCGCAGCCATCGTGGCCGAATTCGGCGACGAGTCTGCAGCAACCGAGACGGCGACCCGCACAGATGGCGGCCTCGAGCAGCCGATTCGGGAGTTCGATAGTCACGGAATCGGTGTCTCCGGTGTCGTTGGCGATGAGCACCTGCTCGTCGGCCATCCCGCGCTCTTTCGGGAGCGAAATTGGACGCTCGAGGACGGCCTCGAGGCGCGCGTTCGCCAGGCTCGAGACGCCGGCCGACTGCCCGTCGTCGTCGGTCGCAACGGAGCCGCGGCGGGGCTGATCGTCGTCGGGGACGAACCTAGAGCAGGCTGGAAAACAACTGTGGAGGGACTTGCCGCACAGGATATCGACATTGTGGTCCTGACTGGAGACGAACGCGGCACAACTGCGTTCTTCGCCGACCATCCCGACATTAAGCACGTTTTCGCGGGCATCTCACCGGGAGGCAAGACTGCGGCGATCCGGCGGCTCAAAGCGACGGGAACGGTCGCGATGGTCGGCGACGGAACAAACGATGCGCCGGCACTCGCCGAAGCAGATTTGGGACTGTCGCTTGGCAGTGGGACTGCACTGGCAACTGATGCCGCTGACCTCGCGATTCTCGAGGATGATCTCGCAGGGGTCACCCGGGCGTTCCAATTGGCGGGTGCAGCACGCCGCCGACTCCGTCAGAATTTGCGAGTGGCACTCGTCTATAATGCGATTGTCATTCCGATTGCCGTTGTGGGATTGTTGAGTCCGCTGATTACGACCGCAGCGGTCGCTATCTGTGCGGGAACAATTGTGGCTAACGCGTGGCGGCCGCTCATTTAGGTAGTGCTGTAATTGAGGGACGGAGGCTGGGTCAGTTGTCGTCGGGCAGTCGCCACTGGCCGGGACCGCTGCGCTCGAGGACGTCACGACGGTCCATCTCCGAGAGAATCTCCGGCAGTCGGTTCGGCTGGGCGATTTCCATCTCGATGCGCTCGATGCTGTGGAACTCTCCGAGGAAGTGTCGAATCTCTTCCTGCGAGAACGTCTCTTGGTCTGCTTGCTCCATGACGCTCTCGGTGAGGTCGATCATATCCTCGATGAAATTCCACGGGTAGACGACCCAGGTCCACTCCTCGAGTTGCTCGCCAACGTAGTCCGGCTCGAACTCGCTGGTCTGGAGCAGTTGGAGCGTGGCGGTTCGAACCTCGCCCGCATCCCGGTCGTCGACATACTCGTAGGCGCGCTTGATCGAGCCGCCGGTGTCTGCGATATCGTCGATGATTAGCACGTCTTTGCCCTCGACACTCCCTTCCGGCATTGGGTATCGGACCTGTGGTTCGTCGGCCTTCTCGGCCGTCCCGACGTAGTGTTCCATCTTTAGGCTCGTCAGGTCGTCCAGTCCGAGGAAATCACAGAGACACCGCCCCGCGAACCAGCCCCCGCGAGCCAGCGCGACGATGACGTCCGGCTCGAACTCGTCGCGACGAACGTCGTCGCTGACGTCCCGGCACAGGCTGTAGATGTAGTCCCAGTTCGTGATCGTACAGTCGAAGTCCTCCGGTAGATCGGACATCTGATGGCCACCTACTCGAGTAGCGGAGTGGCACGCCCATAAGTGGGCTGAATACGGTTCGTGCGAACCGTTGTCTCATGAGCCGTCGAAGCTCAGTTTGTCAACGTTCTGTAGACTGGCTCCACGGAATTGCTGCGTAGGATTCAGACCCGTCGTCTTCGCGGCGGATCCGCGTATCTTGTTGATAAGTCAAGTTGCTGTCTAATTCAGACAGCGCCAGTTGAACGGGTGTCTCGCCTGTAGTCAGTACGACTCGTGTCGTGTGAATCGATTGCTTCCGTATCGAGCGTTCCAACAGGGACTGCCTCGAGACTCGTCAACGTACGTTGGCCCGCCCGTCGACTGGTCACAGTTTTCTCGACGAGGTGCTCGAGCCAACCAGATAACTATTTATAACTCGATAGTACAATCTAGTTATCGATGGCGAACACTCAGATTGCTGCCGCCCGCGAGGGAACGGTCACCGAGGAGATGGAACGCGTCGCCAAACGCGAGAACCGTGACCCCGAGTTTGTCCGCGAGCAGGTCGCCGAGGGCCAGGCCGTCATTCCAGCGAACACGAATCACGACGCGCTCGACGCGATGATCATCGGCCGCGACTTTTCGACGAAAGTCAACGCCAACATCGGCAACAGCGAGACGACGAGCGACCTCGAGACCGAACTCGAGAAACTCCACAGCGCGGTTCACTACGGCGCGGACACGGTGATGGACCTTGGGACGGGAAGCGATTTAGACGAGATTCGAGAGACACACCTCGAGCACTCGCCGGTTCCGATTGGGACGGTCCCGCTGTACGAAGCCGTCAAGCAGGCCGACAGTCCCGCAGAGATTACGACGGATTTGCTGCTCGAGATCATCGAGAAGCAGGCCGAACAAGGCGTCGACTACATGACGATTCACGCGGGGATTCTCGCCGAGCACCTGCCGTTGACCGATGGCCGCAAGACGGGCATCGTCTCTCGAGGCGGGTCAATTATGGCCTCGTGGATGGAAGAAAACGGCGAGCAGAATCCCCTCTTTCAGGTGTACGACGAGATCTGCGAGATTTTCGCCGAACACGACGTGACGTTCAGCCTCGGGGACAGTCTCCGGCCCGGCTGTCTGGCCGACGCCTGCGACGAGGCCCAGTACGCCGAACTCGACACTTTGGGAGAGTTGACCCGTCGCGCCTGGGAGCACGACGTGCAGGTGATGGTCGAAGGGCCGGGCCACGTCCCGATGCACAAAGTCGCCGAGAACGTCGAGCGCCAGCAGGAGGTCTGTGACGGCGCCCCCTTCTACGTTCTCGGCCCGCTCGTGACCGATATCGCCCCCGGCTACGACCACATCACGAGCGCAATCGGCGCGGCGATGGCCGCCCAGGCCGGTGCCGCGATGCTCTGTTACGTGACGCCCAAAGAACACCTCGGACTCCCCGACGAAGAAGACGTTCGCGACGGCCTCGCCGCCTACCGGATCGCTGCCCACGCCGGCGACGTTGGTGCCGAACGCCCCGGCGCACGTGACTGGGACGACGCTCTCTCGGAAGCCCGCTACGCCTTCGACTGGCGCGAGCAGTTCCGCCTCGCGCTTGACCCCGACCGCGCCCGCGATTCCCACGACCAGACCTTGCCCGGTGACAACTACAAGGAGGCTCGCTTCTGCTCGATGTGTGGCGTCGAGTTCTGCTCGATGCGGATCGACCAGGACGCACGCGAGGGCGACGGTGACGGGATGGAACGCCTCACTGAGGAAACCAACCTCGAGAACTCGCCGGCTGCCGAAGTCAACCTGCCGCCGGTTGGCACACACGAGGGCGCAGACATTCCGGGAAGCGAGCACGACCAAGCGCCTGCAGAACCGGCAAGCGACGACTGATCGCACAGTCACCGTCGACACCCACTCGAGCGCCACCGATCACGCACTTTTTTGCCCTACTCGAGAAACAGACACGTATGGTCGACGTCCTCGATAACAAGCGGGCCGCGACGCGATTCCGGATTCTCGTCCAGATCGCCGAGCGCCAGCCCGCGGTCAGCCAGGGTGAAATCGCCGAGGAAGTCGGCGTCACGAGTCAAGCTGTCAGCGAATACATCCGCGAACTGGTCGACGACGGCCTCGTCGAGAAGGAGGGGCGCTCGCGCTATCGCGTCACTCGAGAGGGCGTCGACTGGCTCTTTCGGGCCGCCGACGACGTCCGCCGGTTCGCAGACCACGTCACGGGTGATGTTCTCGGCGCGATGAGCGAGGACGCTGCACTCGCGACTGACGATATCGCGGAAGGCGATACCGTCTCGCTCTTTTTAGATGATGGCCTGCTCCATGCCGAACCGGGCGATGCGGGACCAGCAACTGGCATCGCGACCACCGACGCAACCGCCGGCACCGACGTCGGCGTGACGAGCTTCGAGGGCGTCATGGAACTCGAGCCCGGTTCAGTGACTGTCGTCCAAGTTCCGAGCGTCCGAACCGGCGGAAGCCGAGCGCTCGACGAGGAGACCGTCACCGACGCCTGTGACGCTGCCGACCGCGTCGTCGCGACAGGCATCGAAGCCATTGTCGCCTGCCGGCACGCCGACGTCGAGCCGGCAGTGACATTCGCCGTCGGCGAAGTCGCCGCCGACGCTGCCGAACACGGACTCGAGATCACTGTCGTCGCGACCACCGACGCCGTTGGCCGTGTGACGGACGCGCTGCGAGACGCTGACGTTTCGTACGAAGTGCTCGAGGGCTAATCACGCTCAGGCTGGTGCGCCGACGTGTTCGTAGATGTAGCCACCGAGACAGCCGATAGGGACCGTGAACCACGCAGTGTAGAGAAACCCGATGTACGTGAAGCCGCCGGCGAAGCGGAACGACTCGTGGACCGGGCCATAGTATGCGGAGCCGATGCCTGTGAGTATCGCGGCGAGGCTGAACCCGAACAGTCCGGCGAAGGCAAGAAGATACGTCAGGTGGACGGCAAGGAGACCACCAATCAGACCGGGCTGTGGAATTGCTGTCGAAACGAACCGCCAAGCCACAGCGGTTGCGACGAACGCAGTCGGCACGACGAGCGGGAGCGAAACGAGTGCCGCACCACCCAGAAGCGGACCACTACCCGCCGGACCGAGCGGCCTCCCATCGATCAGGAGCATCAACCCGGCGAACGTGACTGCGCTGAACAGTGCCGCCGTTGCACCGGCATAGCCCGCACCAACTGCTGGATCGTCCGCTCGAGGCAGTCGACCGGGTCCGTACCGGTGACAAACGCCATCGATGCCATCGATTACACGTGCTGTTGCCATACTGAGGTGTACAACCAGTTGACAAAAATACGTTTGGATTGCTGCAGTGGCCGGTGTCGATACGAGTGAAGAAAAGTTGGCCGCGTTAGCCGATATAGCGCAGATCGTCGTCCGTCGGCACGTCCATCTGCTGTTGCTGTTGTTGCTGTTCCATCTCCTGGATCTTGCCGATGACGTCTTCCATCTCGTCGGCACGGTCGTCCAGTCGCTCATAACCCAGTTCGATCTCGAGGACCGTCTCGAGTACCTCGAGCACCGCGCGAGCACTTTTTGGATCGACGAGATAGCCGCTGGTCTCGCCCATCAGGCAGGCTGCCTCGAAGCCACGACGTTTGCCGAGGCCAAGGAGGAGTCCGGAGACGCCGACAATGCCGCCGGCCGGTTCGTCCTCGCGGAACTCGACGCCCGCGGCCTCGAGTGGCTCGAGCATCGACTCGTGGGTGGCCGCGCCGATAACGGCGTACTCGTCGATGAGTTCCCCGGTCGGAACGCCACCAAGGGCGTACAGCTCCGATGCGCCGAACTCCTCGGCGATGTCGAGGAAGGCATCGGTCAAGAGGTAATGGCCCTCGTTCGTCTGGGCCTGATGATCGCCAGTCAACAAGAGCAGGTCCCGACCCTCGGGGATCGAAACGGCATAGATTTCGGTGCAGGTCAGGTCCGCGACGCCACCCTCGACGCTGACTTGCGGCGGGAACTCCTGTGAGTAGACTCGACGAACGAGCGTGGCCTCGCCCTCGAGGCTGCTCGTGATTGTCTCGTCGCTGTCGGACTCACTGTCGGTGTCTGTGTCAGTAGTGTCGTCCGACTCACTCTCGGTGTCGGCGTCGGTTTCACCGTCATCCGCAGCCTCGGAGTCGGCGTCCGACGTCTCCGCAGCCTCAGCGTCTGCCTCATCGTCAGCGTTCAGTTCCTCGAGTAGGTGATCAACGGCGAGTTTGCCAACGTGGCCAACACCCGGCAACCCCTCGACGAGAACGGGGTCGTCCAGTTCAACCTCGGCGACCGCCTCGATCTCGAGTTCGTCCATACCCGTATCAGCGATTGCGACGCTTAAGAGACCGTCGGTACTCGCCGTGTGGGTCGGATGGATTAAACGGCGCAGGGGCAGTGTTTTCGGCCACTGCACCGCAGTCCGGACAGGAGTCAGAAAGGGTATACACCGGGCTGTCGTGGGTCTCGCGCCACGCCGAACACACCCGAATGTCGGATTTCATCGGTTGGATTACTCGTCGTCAGTGCGGCGCTCGCGGTGATACTCACCGTCGCCATCGTGTCCTTCGATAGCGGTAACTGCGCGCTGAGCACTTTCCTCGAGTTGGGATTCGGCCGTCTTGTAGTTCGGTGCCTGCACCGTGATGCGGTACTCGGGTGCACCGACGTAGCTCACTTCGAGGTCGACCTCGTCGGGCACCTCTCCGTTGCCTTCGGCAGCCTCGAGTGCCTCGCGGATGCCGTCGACGCCACTTGGTGATGGATTCTCGAGGTCGACGTAGCCGGTGACGTTGACGTACGGCACCGAAACGTTCTCGCGAGCGGTATCGACGAGCGAATCGATCTCCTCATCGGTGAGGTTCGTGCTCTCGAGGGCTTCGTGGCCGTGAATTGCAGCTTGCTTGAAGCCGTCGTAGAGACTGCCCTGTGCGTTGATCAGTTCGTTCGCGATTGCCGTGTAGTCCTCGTCGTCGATGTCCTCCTCGAGGGCGAGGTCCATCCAGTTGTCTGCTTTTTGCTCGTTTTTCCACTGCTGGATCTTCTCCGAGCGCTGGTGGTCGTTGACGTCTTTGAGCGAGAGGTCGATCTGCTCGTGCCCCTCGTCGACGTCCAAGACCTTGCAGACGACGATCTGGCCCTCGCGGACGTGATCGCGGACGTTTTTGATCCAGCCGCTGGCGACTTCCGAGATGTGGATGAGTCCGCGTTTGTCCTTGTACTCCTCGAGATCGACGAAGACACCGAAGTCCTCGATTTCGTCGATCTTGCCGACGACGAGTTCGCCGGTGTCGGGCCAGCCGCTATATTTCATCGTGACTCGACAGTTTCGATGATCTCGTGTTCGATCTCGGCTTTGCCGCCGGTTGGTCGCGCAAGCGTGGTGCCACAGACGGCACAGGCGACCTCCGTGGAGGCTTTGCCGAAGACGGTCTGTTCGTTCTCACAATCGCCACAGCGGACTGAATAGAAATTTCCTGCCATTGTAATCACTCCTGGAACTCAAGTCGGCCGGCACGCCATCCTTGGCGGAGGTGGGCTTTGCCACACTCGCCACAGCGGTACGTAAGGTCGGTTTTCTTGGTTGGCTTCTCGCCGGCTGGCACTTTCGAGAAGCGCCCGGAGTTACCAATGCTCGAGGAGTTGCGCTTGGTTCGGCGCGCGTCCCATTTCATGCCGCTGGAACGGCCGTTTCGAGTTTTCTCGACTTCGTGTTCGTGGTGTTCGTTACAATGCGGGCAGTACGTATTGAATCGGCGTGGCATCTGCATGGTTATCTCACTTGCTGTGGCCTATGGTAGGCCAGTTTAAAACCCGTTTGGTTCGTCCTCGAGTGTGTGGGAGGAAGCCCCACTATCTGGACGCAATCGGGCGGAATCGACCGTGGCCGTGTTCGAAGCGTTTAATCGTCTCTCCTGTGAACTGCGAGGTATGAAGCGGCTCATCATCCACGGCGACCCCGGCATCCGAAAGGGAGCCATTATCGAACACGACGGGGACGAACTGGTCTGCTTCGGGATCAATCGCAACGGTGAGTGGCACGGCCCCGAAACGGTCCAGTTGTGGTGTACCGTCGGCACAGACGCCGAATACGAAGACTTCGCGAAGCGAAACTTCATTCCGCACTTCCTCGATGTCGACCGCGCCGACGCCGAGGATGTCACCGTTATCGAGCCACGCGGCGAACTCGCGCTGTAATCATCTCACACTCTCGTTTCCGCTTCCAGTACGCTTTTCGTGTGTTCTCTCACGTGTTAGATACTACCTTGAGGTCAGCACACACGACTCCACTGCTGACAGCGGTGATGCAGGAATGATCGAGGCCTTACAGATGCGCCTTCGGGCACTGCGTTCGCGGAGTCGTTTCACCCAGTTTGCAGGCGTTGGGTTCGCTGGCGCAACCGTTGATATCGTCGTGTTGTTCGCACTGGTCGAACTCACAGTGCTTGGGCCAGTGGTCGCGAAAATGATCTCGTGGGAACTGTCGATCATCGTTATTTTTGCCATCAACGAGCGCTGGACGTTCTCGAGTTACGGCGAGATGGGTGTTCGCCCGCTCGGACGGCGATTCCTGCGCTCAAATGCAGTTCGATTCGCTGGCTTTCTTGTCACGCTCTCCGTGCTGGCGGTCCTCTATCACCAGTTCGGCGTCTGGTACATGGCGGCAAACGTCATCGGGATTGGCGTTGGCTTTTTTGTCAACTACACCTGTGAGTCCCTCTACACGTGGAAGGTCCACCAGGGGTAGCGGTAGAAACCCGCACACGGCGTCCGAATCACAACCCTTAATTAGTTCACTCGGGTATGATGTGATAGCGGGATGGGATAGCCAGGAGATTCCGGCGGGCTCATAACCCGCAGATCGGTAGTTCAAATCTACCTCCCGCTATGTTTTGGCGCGAACAAATTCGTGAGCGCCATCCATAGCATGTGGTAGTTTGAACCAGACAGCGCTCGAGCAAAGCGAGAGTGCTGGCGTGGTTCAAATCTACCTCCCACCTTGTGACACCCAACTCCTCGAGCAACAGCGATAATACGGCCGTCACTCGAGACAGTACCTAATACATCACTGCGAAAAGCCACACTCGAGCGAGCCGATCAGGAGTCAGGAAGCAGCGGGTCGTATTCCTCGTGTTCGAACGTGCCGAGGATCGTGCCGTCGATTGTTTTGACGTGGGTATAGAGGACGTCTTCGTCACGCGCGGCTGTAATCATGCCTTGGGCTCGAGCGAGGGTATATCGCCCAGCGATGAGAATCGAGCGCTCGTTGTCGGGGTCGATGAGTTCGGTGATGAGGTACTTGTGGCCGCCGATGATCGATCCGTATGCCAGATACTCGGTGTACGCATCGCTGTCGTAGGTCTCGGAGAACGGCTCGGCGTGGTTGTTCGGAAGGACGTGGAACAGGCCAAACGAGTCGGTCGAGCCGGTGTCACGTCCCAGCGTGTCCGTCTGGGCAGCTTTGACCGTGAGTACGTCCCAACCGTCATCGCGCCGTTCCTCGGCAATCGTCTCGAGGTCCTCGAGCGTTCGTTTCCAGGCGTTCGATGCGACGTTGGGGCCGCGACGCTGGGCGTCTGCAGACGTATCGGTCTCGTCGGTCATAGGATAGATGGAGGAACGAAGTGGAGAGGGATAACCCTTTTTTGACCGCTCGAGCAGCGATGTGGGTTAGCGGTGGCCGAGTCGGCGGTGGGCGGGTTCGGAGTCGGCCGTTTGCCGCCCGGAGTCTGACCGATTCAGGTGACGCCGAAGACGGTCTCGAGGAGAAACGAGACCAGCAGGATGAGGACGCTCGCGAGGAGCACCTTCCCAGCCGTCGTCATGCGTCGCTCGGGTCGGGGGAGTCGAACCCAACGGTTGGGTGGCAGTGCGCGCACGAGTCGCTGAAATCGGGTCGTCGGCTGGGAGTCTGCAAGCGAGTCACCGGTTCGGTCTTCCTCGAGGTCCTCCGGCGAGGTTGGCCAGAGTTTGATCGTTGCGTACGCGAGGAGTATCCAGCCGGTGACAAAGAGTAATTCCTTCGCGCGGACGCTCCCGCCACCGGTCGCAATTGCGAGCACGCCGCTTGCGACTCCCGCAAGGATGGTCAGGGTACACGCGTACGTCAGGGCGTCAGCCCAGATGCGGACGCGGCGTCGAATCCACAGGCGGGAGTCAGACATTGGAAACTGAATCGAATATGAGCGGAGTCGTTAGCGGTGTCGGTCGTCGAGGACCGGCCCCGGCTCGCGGTAGTCATCGTCGTGTCGATGACAGTAGCTGCGGTGCTCGTCTGCGTCATCGCCGACGGTGTAGTACGACGGCTCCTCGCGCTCACAGACGCTGCCGAACTCCTCGTGGAACAGGTCGATTGCCTCGCTTTCCTCGTGGTTTTCGGCATGTGTCGCAATCCGGTCCAGGACGGATTCGATGCTCGAGGGAACCTTGACGTCGCTGAACAGTTCGTCGTAGGTTTCGTCGATTGTGCCAAAGCGGGTGTCTTTCCCAACTGCGGCACGCACGCGCTCACGAATCGAGCGCTCGGCACGCTTGCGCTCGGCGAGCGTGCTCTTGAGTGCGTTGAGACGCATCCAGAGTTCGTCGTCGAGGTCCTGATGGTTCGGCGGCCGAATACGGGCCGGACAGCGCGTGCTGAACGGACAGCCAGCCGGAGGATACCGCGGATTCGGCGGTGTGCCCTGAAGTGTGATCCGATCTCGATCAACTGTCGGATCCGGTTCGGGAATCGCCGACAGCAGCGAGTGTGTGTACGGATTCGACGGGTTCGAGAACAGTTCCTCGGTGGGTCCGATCTCCATGATGTTTCCGAGGTACATCACGGCAACCCGATCACAGATGTGCCTGACGACCGAGAGGTCGTGTGCGATAAACAGGTACGTGAGTCCGAACTCCTCCTGAAGGTCCTCGAGCAGGTTGATGATCTCGGCCTGGACGGAGACGTCGAGTGCGGAGACTGGCTCGTCGAGGACGACGAAGTCAGGCTCGAGTGCGAGCGTCCGGGCGATGCTGATGCGCTGGCGCTGGCCGCCGGAGAACTGGTGAGGGTATCGGTAGTAGTGTTCGCGCTGGAGACCAACCGTCGAGAGGAGTTCTTTAACGCGCTGGTTTCGCTCGCGTGGAGTCTTCCAGTCGTGGACATCGAGCGGTTCGCGGATGATTTCGCCAATCGTCATCCGGTCGTTGAGACTCGACTGCGGGTCCTGAAACACCATCTGGGCGTTTCGTCGCCACGTCTGGAGTTCGTCGCTACCGAGTGTCGTGATGTCGGTGCCGTCGAAGCGAATGTCGCCGTCCGTGGCTTCCTCGAGTTGGAGCAGTGTTCGTCCGAGCGTCGTCTTCCCGCAGCCGGATTCGCCGACGAGCCCGAGCGTTTCGCCGGGGCGGATGTCGAAGGAGACGCCGTCGACGGCTTTGACTGGCGTCGAGTTGAACAGGCCGCTGTTGTCGTAGTAGGTTTTCAGGTCGCGGACTTTGACCATCGCCTCGTCGTGTGCGCCCATCGATGATTCGGCTGCTGACTCAATCGTTTCCTGGCTCATTCGCTCTCACCTGTTGGATCAGTTTCAGTAGCTTGTGCTGCCGTTCGTTGTTGATGGATCGCAAGCGCCTCGTCGCTCGAGCGGTCTTCGGGGTAGAGCAGACAGGCTGCAGTGTGGTCGTCTTCGCCCTCAGTGACGGGCACTGATTCGGGATGCATCGCGGTACACTCGTTGAAGGCTTTCGGACAGCGCGGCGCGAACCGACAGTACGTTGCCGGCTCGTTCGGCGTTGGCACGTTCCCTTCGATTGTCTGCAGTCGGTCGCCCTCCTGTCGTCCCGGAATTGATTGGAGCAGCCCGCGCGTGTAGGGGTGTTTTGGCTCGGCGAACAGCGTCTCGACGTTGGCCGATTCGATCACTTCGCCCGCGTACATCACGTTCACGCGATGGCTGATTTCGGCAATGACGCCCATGTCGTGGGTGATGAACATCATCGCGAGGTCGCGTTCCTCTTGCAGTTCGGCGAGCAAGTCGAGAATCTGGGCCTGAATCGTCACGTCGAGTGCCGTCGTCGGCTCGTCACAGATCAACAGCTCCGGCTCACACGCAAGCGCCATTGCAATTACCGCTCGCTGGCGCATCCCACCGGAGAACTGGTGGGGATACTCGTTGACCCGTCGCCGCGCATCCGGAATCCCAACATCCTCGAGCAACTGGGCTGCCTCTCGAGTCGCTTCCTCGCCGCGCAGTCCCTGATGGAGTCGCAGCGCTTCTTTGATCTGATTCCCGACCGTATAGACGGGGTTCAGACTCGTCAGCGGATCCTGAAAGACCATCGCGATTCGGCCGCCACGCATCTGTCGCTGTGGCTCGCCACTGAGTCGCGAGAGTTCGACGAAGCCGTCTGTAATCGACTCCGGCGAGCCGGGATCGCCACCCGTCACGAAGACACAGTCGTCGTCGCTGACATCGAGACCGAGTTCGGACCCGTATCCAGCGGCAACCACGTCCGCAAGCGGGACGTCGGCTGCTCGTTCGTAGCCGAGATCGCCTGGCGTCACGGAGACGCCGGGCTGGTTGAACGCGGACGGATCGTACTCCTCTTCGAGTCGGTTGAGATCGACCGTTTTCCCGGGGAACGAGGAGGCGTACTCTTGGACCGTCTCGAGGTGGGTGAATCGGGCGCTACTGCCCTCGAGGATGCGGCCGGGGGAGTCGACGAGTCCCATAATCGAGCGGGCGGTCACACTCTTTCCGGAGCCACTCTCGCCGACGATGCCGACCGTTTCGCCGGGTTCGATGTCGAAGGAGACGCCGTCGACGGCGCGAATCGTCTCCTTGTCCGTAAAGAAGGCTGTCTGGAGGTTCTGTACCTCGAGGATCGGCTGTGTATCGCTGGTTGTGTTCTCGATTTGAGATTCCATAGACATTATCCACCACCTCCGGCTGCTGCGGCACCGGTGTCGTCGGCGGCACTTCCCTCGTCGCCGGTGTCGGCCTCGGGGTCGATGGCGTCGCGGAGGCCATCGCCGAGTGCGTTAAACGCCGTGACGACGAGGACGATCATCAGCCCGGGGATGGTCGCGACGTGCCACGAGGCAGTCGAGACGTACGGTTCGCCGTCACTGATCAGTCGGCCCCACTCGGGCGTCGGTGCGTTGATCCCGAGACCGAGGAACGAGAGTGCGGCGGTGAAGATGATGATGCCACCGAGCAGCAGGGAGCCGTAGATCATCAGATAGCCCGCGATGTAGGGGGCCATGTGTTTTCGCATCGTGTTCACCGGTGTTTGCCCGTAGCTCTTTGCGGCGTCGACCCACTCCTCTTCGGCGACCTGGAGGGATGGACCACGGATCGAGCGCCACATCCCTGGCCAGTAGACGAACGCGAAGATGAGACCGAGAAGCACGCCACCGTTGAGTGGCTCCGCGAGCATGTGATCACCCTGATCGAAGATCACGGAGAGCATCATCACGAGCAAGAACGCCGGAATCGAGATGATCGTATCGCTGGCGATCACCGTCACGACGTCGACAGCGCCCTTGTAGTAGGCAGTCAGCAGCGACATGATTACAGCGACGGCACCGCCGAGGCCGATTGCGAGCAGGCCGATGACGAGCGACGTTTGCGCGCCATAGGCAATGTGCGTCAGTAAGTCTTGCCCGCTCGCCGTTGTCCCAAGCGGTGCCCAGCGGTCATAGTTGTCGTAACTCAGCGGCCCAATCGTGTTCTGGCCGTCGGACTGACTGTCGAGATTCGCGCTGCCGTGGGTGATCGTACTGATCTCGCCCTCGTCGTCGAGGTACTCTATCTCGTAGGAGTACGGCGAGTAGATGTCCTGTTCGGCGGTGGTAGGACTCACTGCGGGTGCCCACATCGCCGTCACGATGAACAGGATGACGACGATCAGCCCGAACAGCCCCCAGTAGTGAGTGCGGAGTCGGCGGAACGTATCGTCGCGCGGCGTCCAATCGGCCTGGCGGTAGTGCTCACGGAAGACGTTGTAGCCACGCCAGAGCCACGCGATCATCACGAGCGCGTAGCCGTAGACGAGGAGCATTCGAATCCCCCACGCAACGGCCGGTGAGAGACCAAGGAACGTTCCTTCCCAGCCACCGTCAGGCGTCCGATGGCCTTCGTTCGAAACGAGTTGATCGCTGGTCAGCGACGGGAGCGTCGAGACCAGATCAACGGGTGCAACGACGGCAGTCCGGACGAGACCGCCTGCTGGCGTGAACGCCAGTACGGCCGCGACAGCCGCAAGAACGAGCGTCAGTGCGACGCGTTCGACCTGCACTGCGGTCTCGCGACTCATCCGGCCAGTCAGTCGGTCGACGGCCGACCACGGAAGCAGTTTCAACACGACGATGGAAACGCCAAACAGCAATACGAGCGTCAGTGCGTCACTGACGAGATAGCCGACGAGTGAGATCGTCGCATCGCCGACGTTACCGCCGATCCACGCCGGCAGCGTTGCAACCGCGTCGAAGACGAACTCGAGTGCGGTTCCCACCGTGGTCAACCAGCCCGCGATTCGTCCAAGCTCGAGCAAGAGTAAGACAGCGAGAACGCCAGCCCAGCGAAGTGCAGGCTGGGGGTTGGCTCGGACGCGCTCGCGAAGCAGTGTCTCGTCGGGTACCGATTCGGCCGTCTCGTCGGAGGTGTTCGTACTCATCGTTCGTACCCCACTCGTGGATCGATGATCGTGTAGAGGAAGTCCTGAAGGATGTTCAGGAAGATGATGATCAGTGTGAAGATAAACAGGAGTGCGCCTGCAAGCGGCAGGTCACCCTGCGTGATGGCCAGGAAGAAGATCCGGCCGAGTCCGTTGATGTTGAAGATCGACTCGACAATCACGGAGCCACCGATCAGCAAGAACGCTTCGTTGGTGATGACCGGCACCAGCGGGATCAACGCGTTCCGGAAGACGTGCTTCCAGACGATTGCGCGTTCTTTGAGGCCTTTCGCTCGAGCCGTTTCAACGTAGTTCGAGTTGATCGTCTCGAGGATTGCGGTGCGGCCGATACGTAACTCTGCGGCCATCGACGCCGAACCGAGAACGATTGCCGGCGGCAGGATGAGCTTGATATCGACTGCAAGCGCACCCCAGTCAATCCCAGTGAGAAGTGGAACCGAGACGGCACCGAAGGCGTCGATCCAACTCACCGAGAAGAACGCCAGATCCGGCGTTCCTGTGATACTGCGGATCTCTGGACCGAAGGTGTACCAGTCGAATCCGAGCCAGCCGCCGCCCTGGGTCTGTCGCAAGAGGGCGAGCAGGAGGATACAGAGCCAGAAGTTCGGCATTGCCTGCCAGAGGATACCACTGACGGAGGCTGTGTAGTCGCCCCAGCTGTTGGGACGGAGTCCGGCGTAGAAGCCGAGCGGGATCCCAATAAAGAGTGGGAGGAGGATTGCCCAGAAGCCGAGCCAGAGCGTTGGCGGCCCGGCAGTCATGACAATCGAGGTAACTTCCCAATCTCCGTAGACGACCCAGGACTGGCCCAGATCGAATGTCAAGAAGTTCGTTACAAAATCCAGGTACTGTTCCCAGAGCGGATCGTTCAGTCCAAGCCGCTCACGCATTCGTTCTGCTTCAGCACCGGTCGCTTCTGGGCCAAGTCTGGCCGCAACGGGATTGACCGGTCCCATCCGCAACAGCACGAACATAAAGGTAAGGACGAGAAACAGCACCGGAATCGAGAGGAGGAGACGTTTAAAGAAGTATCTCCATCTACTCATGGAATATCACGTACAATTCTGCACACGTTCTGGAGACGATGTTGCATACGTAACTAATATGTTAGTTTTTCTGGTCGCGTCTAAATATTTCGTTTCGAAACGCCTGCCGGAGACAAGCGCCCCGACGAACGAGTGACGATTCAGTCGGTTGCGTGTCTGTTAGTCGAGATTCACTTGCCAGTCGAGGTAGTAGCCGGTTGCATCGCCGGGCATCCGGGACGTATCGGTGTTTTCCGGCTCGAAACTGAAGTGACCGTACGAAACGTCCTCCCAACTCCAGACCCAGCCAAGCGAGTACATCTCGAGGTCGCCGTCTTCACCACGGTCTTGCAGCGTCGAGAACTGCGTGGAGTTGTTCGTCACCGAGATTGGCAGATCGCCGAGTTTCTGGCGGATGAGTTCGGCCATCTCGGCGTACTCGGGTGCGGTTTCGTAGGTTGCAGCCTCGATCTCGATTGGGTCGTCCTCGGTGATGCCGGCCTCCTCGAGAACCTCCGCTGCGCCCTCGATGTCGGTCTCGTTGGGGCTGTATGGCCACTCGTCGACCCACTGGTTGTAGCCGTCTTCACCCGTTGGCCAGATTGCTGGCGGGGTGAAACCGAACGCTTCGAAGCCACGTTCCTCGAGGACGTCCTCGATGAGTTCCTCGTGGTCGACGACGTAGGCGATGGCCTGTCGGGCCGGACGAGGGACGTTCGAGACGTTGAACGCGAAGTAGAACGTGCCCAGTTCGGGGACAGCGAGGTAGTTGGTTTCCTCGTCGTTTTCGAACGGACCGTAGGTACCGATTTCGCTGCCGTCGTCGCGTTCTTCGGCGTCGATTAAGCTTGGGTCGTACTGCGAGGTTGGGATGTCGAAGACGTCCGCGTTTTGCTCCATCGCGTAGGTAAAGCGCGATTCGGGGTCCTCGTTGATCTCCCAGTGGACGGACTCGATGGTGGGTTCGCCGTCGTGGTAGTTGTCATTACGGACGATGCGCATCTCCTCACCGATGCTAAAGTCGTCGTACTCGAATGGACCAGTCCCGTTGGCCATCTCGGTCTGGAACTCGCTGTGATCGACCTCGCCGTCGTAGCCGTCGATATCACCAACGATTCCTTCCGGAACGATGGAGAATCCATCGTAGGTAAGAATGTCGAGGAGTGCTGGCTGTGGTTCTTGGATGGTTATTTCAACGGTGTAGTCGTCAACGACTTCGACGGCGATTGAGTCAGGCTCGACGTCGCCGTCGTCGGTCTCGTCGTATTCGACGCCGATCCCAGAGGCGGTGCCGAGGATGAAGTTCGACCGTTCACTGTACTCCGACTCGGCCAGTCGACGGAACGAGTAGCGAACGTCGTCTGCGGTCAGCTCTTCGCCGCCGTGGAACTCGACGCCCTCTTTGAGCGTAAACGTCCACGTCAGGTCGTCGTCGGAGACTTCGAACTCCTCGATGAGTTTGTTCTCGACTTCGGCGACGCCGTTCGGGTAGTGCGTCAGCGTCTCGTACACCTGATTAATGACGATCCCCGATGCGGTGTCCGTCGACATGATCGGGTCAAGCTCGTCGAACGTACTGTTCAGCAGGTTCAGTTCGTCGTCGCCATCAACTTCAACGTCGGTGAACTGCTGGTGGTGAATACCGAGGGCACCAACTTCTGGAATGTCGACGTAATCGTACCAGAAGCGCTCTCCCTTGCTGTGATACAGCGGGAGCAAGACCATGTCGTCACGAACGGCTTCCTCGATCTCGAGGTAGGCCTCGTTTCGTGTGTCTTCGTCTTCGGGTGCAGGGTGATCGACAACGCGTTCCCACGCGGCCTGTGCTTTGTTCGCGTGGTCACTGACCTCGTAGTTGGTGTCGTCATCGCTGCCGTTCCCGTTTCCATTCCCGTTCCCGTCATCATCATCGCCAAGGAGGGCAGAACAACCAGCCAGTCCTACGGTTGCACTTCCCCCCAGAAGAGCGAGCATCGTTCGTCGTGAATGATTTCCGCGTTGCCGTTCCGAACTGTCGGGCATAGAAATGGCTTACCAAAACACACAATATAAACCTGTCGACAGAGGACGTGAATATATGTGTTCAATAGTGCATGTCTCTGTTGAACAATGACTTTTAAACTAGTATTTTTATTGGAGAAATAATTCCATAGTGGAATGTTTATCAGCGAAATATAGCGATATAGCGGCCACAAACTGAACCACTTGATTCGACCCCGATCACCGTACTATCATGCGTTTTGGTACCAATTGACTTTCTGAACACGCGTTGTCAACGACAGAACGACTCTCGCGCGCGAACTGCTCCGGCCCGAAATAATCCGCACTAATCAGTAGATAATACGTACAATCACGAATGATAGTAGACCGTCGCGATGGAGTGGCCAAGAAACCACGATTGAGACGGCGTAGTGACTCCTCCAAGAGTACGCTACACACGACGACCTTCCGTTAGGTGTCTCTGGACACGTCTGCTGATTGAAAAATCGTAGTCTCCGCTCAGTCGTCGCCGTCTTCGTCGATAATCACAACTTCGCCGTCAATCACGTCGACGTTGATCAGCGTCTTGACGTTGTAGCCTGCGTCGTCGACTTTGTTCTCGCCGCCGACTTTCTTGATGACCGCGACCGTATCGATCACTTCAGCACCGATATTGTCGAGCGCCTCGAGCACGGATGCGAGCGTGCCACCGGTCGAGAGCACGTCGTCGAGCACGAGCACGCGCTCGCCCTCGCGCACGTCGTTGATGTACATCTCGTTCTCCGAGTAGCCTGTTTTCTGGGAGATGGCAACCTCGTCGTCGAGGCCGTACTGGCGCTTGCGGATCACGGTCAGCGGGATGTCCGTCATCAGCGAGACGGCCGTCGAGATATGGATGCCCATCGCCGCGGGGGTGACGATCCGGTCGACTTCCTCGAGTTGTGCCTTGCGGATGATTCGGATGACGATCTCGCGAAGGAGCGTTGGATCGAGTTTTGGAACGCCGTCACTGATCGGGTGGACGAAGTAGTGATAGCCGTCTTTCTCGATGATCGGGGCCTCGAGAAGCGACCGCTTGAGTTGATCCATGTCGTGGGTGTGTTGGTAGCGGAGTAAAAGTTGACGATACGAGCGAGCCCAGTTGGTCGTTGGCAGACAGCAAGTTTCGGGTGCCAGCCGTCACTCCTCAGCGCGATAACTCAACTCTGGGGGCTGCTCGCCCGTGCCCAGACGCATGTTCTGCTCGTAGTAGCCGTGGATCGCTGCCGTCACCGTCACCGTGACTGCGATGAGCCCTGCCCACGCCAGATTCGACAGCAGCGTCAGCGGATAGATCTCGAGCCACAGCGCAGCCACCAGCGCACAGCTAATGGCTCCAAGCGAGAGATACAGTTCACGCCAGGCGAACTCGTGGCCGGGGACGATCTCGAGGTAGATACTGATATCTCCCGTTCGATCCGTTGCCTCAATGACGCCCTGATCGGAGTCGAACACGAGAATGCCCGCTTCGTCCATCTTCGGCAGGTGCGTCTGCTGGAGCGTCGTATAGACGCGCTTTCGCTGGGCAGGTGTAACGCCCTCGAGTGTCGTCTCGTACTCCCAGGCGGCGATCTGTTGGGCGAGATCACCGAGTTCGACGGGCCGGCCGTCCTGTTTGAGAAAGTGCAAGACGTATCGCCGTCGCTGGTTTCGAAGCACCTCGAAGATTTCACCCTTCGAAAGGGTTGGCAGGGCTGGCTCGTCACTGGCGCTCGAGGACTGTTCGTCCGGTTCGGTACTGGCGTCGGACCCTGTACTCGAGGCGCTCGTCCCATCGTCCTCGGCAGCAGCGTTGGGTCCGTCCCCAGCTGCGGTGTCGTGTCGTTGTGTCTGGACCACCGAAACTCACCTTGCTCGCCTCACTGCGTTTTGGTCCCCATGCCCCCGCAGTGATACGGTTATTTCGTGGGAGGGACCCCACCTTTATAATTCTCATGACCGCTCGAAACAACACCGCTTACTCGCCGTGATCGCCCAGAACAACCGCAATCGAGGATGCAATCTCTGCGCCGAGGCCGGCTTTCGATCCCTCGTACTCGGCGGCGTTCGAGGCATGGACCAACAACGCCCGCGTATCCGTCTCGCCCATCACGCTCGCATCGTTGGCGACGACGAACGCGAGGTCCGCCCGCTCGAGTGTCTGTCGTGCTTGCTCGATCATGGCCCCGTCGTCGCCTGAGGTCTCCGCTTTGAAGCCGACAATCGGTAACTCCGGGCGTGCCTCCCGAACCTCATCGATCAGTTTCGGTGCTGGCTCGAGCTCGAGTGTGAGGTCCTGGCCCGAACGGATCTTCTCGTCGCTTGGCTCGACAGTGTAGTCGCCGATAGCCGCGGCTGAAACCAGTGTGTCTGCGTGCTGGCAAGCGTCCTGGGTTGCCTCGAGCATCTCGGCTGCGTGTTCGACCTGTCGGACGTCGGCATAGGGGACGTCCGCGCCGTGTTGGACGAGCGTGACGTCTGCGCCGCGAACGTAGCAGGCTTTCGCGACGGCACGGCCCATGGTTCCCGACGAGCGGTTCGTCAAGACGCGCACGGGATCGATTGACTCGCTGGTCGCCCCCGCCGTAACGACGATATGCTCCCCTGCGAGTGGCTGGTCGCCCGCAGCGCGGGCAACGTCACAGACGATTGCCTCCTCGCTCGCGATCTTGGCTTTTCCCTCCTCGAGTCGCGGATCGACGAAGGAAACGCCCCATTCCTCGACGGTGTCGAGTGCTTCTATCACGCCGGGATGGTCGTACATCGGCTCGTGCATTGCAGGCGCGATCACGACGGGCGTCTCCGCGCCGAGGGCTGTCGTTGCACAGGTGGTGACCGGCGTGTCGTCGACGGCACCCGCGATCTTGCCGACCGTATTCGCCGTTGCGGGTGCGACAAGAAAGACGTCTGCCCAGCCGTCGTACCCACAGAGGTCGACGTGTTCGACGCGGCCCGTAATCTCCGTGACGACGTCGTTGTCCGTCGCGAACTCGAGCGCCCAGGGGTGGATGATGCCCTGTGCACTCCCTGTCATTACGGCGCGGACCTCGGCTCCCTGGCGTCGCAATTCGTGAGCCAATTCAACTGTCTTTACGGCCGCAATCGATCCCGTGACCCCGAGTGCGACGGTGACTCCCTCGAGCATTCGGTGGATGTTACCACTACGATGGCTTGAAGGTTAACGTCGGCCGGGAGCCTCACGTGTCGTCCGTGACGCTCGGGTGCATCGTCGGTCGGTCGTCAAACGGCTCCGCGAACGCCTCGAGCATCGTTTTTCGGGCCTGTTCGTCTCTTGCCCGTCGCTCTTTGTCGTCGATCTCTTTACAACCCGGCGGAACCTCACGGTTGCGGTCCGTAAAGTAGCCCTCAGGAGCGACCCAGTCGTGATAGAAGTTGGCGTCCGAATCGTGGACGACCGCGAGGCCGACTTTCGACCCGTGGCCGGCGGCGACGATTGCCTGATGCGGTTCCTTGGCAAGGCGGCCCGCGGCGTAGACGCCGTCGACGGCCGTGCGACCGCCCTGGTCGACGTCGACAAAGTGCTTGCTGCCGCGCTTGAGTCGACCGACGTCGAGGGGCACGAGGTACTCACTGTCAGACCACGACGCTGCGATGACCCGTCGCGCCTCGAGCGGTTCGCCGCCGTCTGTTTCGAGGACGAACCCATCCTCGAGATCCGTCTCGTCGACGGGTTCGGCACGCGTCACCCGCCCAAGTTCGAACGTGGCACCCGCGTTTCGGGCCTGTTCGCGGACCAGGTGCAAATACCGGCGGGCGTCGACGCCGTCGGGAAAGCCGGGGTAGTTCTCGAGGCTGGCATTTCGGGCGAGGATGGACTCTCCTCCGTCGATGACGAGGGTGTCCAGCCCCGCACGGGCGGTAAAGATCGACGCGGCGAGGCCGGAGACGCCCCCGCCAACGATACACACGTCTCGCATGTCCTCACGTTGCCGATAGTGGCTATAGAAGGTTCGCACTTGGAAGCGCCTCGAGATGTCGGTGAGTTCTCGCTTCGGAGCGACTCACCTGCCACGACCCCGTTCTAAAACCTTAACTCAACAACACCTTTTTAGACCAGTTCCTCGCACAGGGTAGTAATGTACATACTCGCTGGCGCTGTCCTCCTGTTCGGACTGGTCCCCTTTCTCGCGGTTCGACTGTACGCCACGCGCGTCGCCCGCGCGAACGAGTCAGTTCCGGACCGTCTCCACCGCCTCGAGCGACTCCAGCAGGTGACCAGTTTCTCGTTGCCGATCCTCTCTATTCTCGCCGTGTTTCAGTTCGGACTCATCGAGCGGATAACCGCTGGACTCGAGTCGATTGCACCTGGCATTTCGACGCTTCCCGGCGCGGATAGTGTGCTCTCCGTGGCCGTCATCTTCGCGATGGCAACGCTCCCGATTATTGGGGTCGTCCTCGGACTGTATCCGACAACGCGGTCGCTGCGAGACACGTCCGCGTCTCCGTTCCGGGTTGTCAGAAATACAGTTGCTGGCATCGCGATGACGGCTGTCGTAATTGGGCTCGCAGTCGGCGGCATCCTCGCGATTACCTCGGTCGTCGGCTCGTCGCTCCCCGTCCTCATCGGGGGCGTCTGCCTCGTTATCTTCGCCGTCTTCGGCCTGACACCGTATCTGATCGTGCTCTTTCAGGACCGCGTCCCACTCGAGGGTGCCCGCCGAGACCGAATCGAGCGCCTCTGTGGTGACCTTGGGTACGAGCCACGCGGCTTGTACCTGCTCGAGGGCGAATCAACCAAGACGGCAAACGCGATGGTCGCCGGAACGGTGCCGGGGCTGCGTTACGTCTTCCTCACGGACTACCTGCTCGAGGAGTGTTCCGACGACGAACTGCGGGCGATTCTGGCCCACGAGTTCGGCCACGTCGCCGGCCGTCACCTCTGGCAGCGCGGTCTCCTCACCGTCGGCGTGATCGTCGCCGCAGTCGTCGCCGCCGAACCGCTCGGGATCACCGCACTCGAGGCACAGTTCGGTTTCGCCGGCTTCTTCGTGCCAGTGATGGCCGGCTACATCGTCTACCACGTGTTCCTGCTGGGTGGACTCGCCTACTGGCAGGAGTATCGTGCGGACGCCTACGCGGCTCGGCACGCCGGTCCCGACGCCACCGCCAACGCACTCAAGGTGCTCGCGACGGCGAACGACAGCACGCGCGAGGCCGGATTGCTCTACAGTCTGGCGACGCATCACCCGCCGATTGCGGCTCGAGTCGAAGCCGTCCAGCGGAGTGCGGACGATCTCGAGGCCGATTCCGGGTCAGCAACCGGCGGGTGAAACCGACTCGCAGCGACTGGACCCGATAGCAATCCTTACTTTCGGTTCACTCATACACAGCCTGTGGACAGAATTCTCCTCAGTACTGTCGCGTATCGTCCCCCCGAGGAGGTCTTTCCGTACGTGCAGTCGTTTACCGACTATCCGCGCTACACGGATCACCTGAAATCAGTCAGCGTTCACGGCGACGGCGGCGTCGATTCCATCTACGACCTCCATCTGGCCTGGTGGAAACTCACCTATACGGCTCGTTCGAGAGTGACAAATATCGACGCGCCTCAGTCGCTCGAGTGGCAGCTCACGAACGATATCGACGCTCGCGGGGAGTGGCGGGTCGAACCCGAACCCGACGCGGCACCGCCGGAGGCCGAAACGGCGAGTCGCATCTACTTCGATGCGGTGTACGATCCCTACTCGGCGGACAAAAATGCGATTTCACTTCCCCGGTTCGTCTCGCTAGACTGGGTGGTCACAAAAGTCCAGCCGCGACTCCTGAGTGAAGCCGAAACCGTCGTCCAGCGACTCGTGACGGATATCGAGGATCGAACCACGCCACGCGATGTCGAGTTGACGATTCACGAGATGCCCTAAACGTGTCCTGCGAGGCTCAGTCGTCGAAATCGAACTCGTCGACAACGTCGATCTCACCGCGCATCGTCATCTCGTGTGGTGCACAGACGTACGCCGCCAGTTCCTCGGTCGCGGTTACGGACAACTCCTGTCGAACATCGGTCTCCTCGGTCAGTTCGGTCGCGTAGTCGTCGACGAGTTCGTCATTTTCGTCCCACAACCGCAAATCGTGAACAAGACCGTCGCCGTCCTCACGTGCAATCGTATACTCTCGACCTGCTTCGAGGACCAGTTCGGGATTTTCAACGCCCTCGATGTGAGCCGGTTCGACACCAACCCAGCCGGCGGTCTGTGCCTCGAGCGTGATTTCGGTCACGTCCGCCCACGCTGCGGGATCGGTCAGCGTGACCGTGGTGATGACCGCCGCGTGGTCCTCGTCGTCCGCGTAGCGAGCAACCACGGAAAACTGGCCGCTGCCGACCTCGCTCGCCTCGAGTGTGAGGGAGTCGCCGACGGCATCGAACTGGTACTCTGCTGGCTCGTCGATGTCGCCGCCGCGAACGCCGACGATAACGTCGTTCGGCTTCGAGGTGAGCGTTAACGTCGCCGTCGTGTCGTCGGGTTGGTCGATACTAATCCCAGCCTGCGGGGTCGGCCGCTGCGTACTAAACTGTCGGGGCCAGCCGTACCACTCGCCGTTGATCTCGAGGACGTTCGCCCTCGCCGGGCGGTCGATTCGTTCCCCGTCGACCTCGACGTCGGCCTCGTACTCGAGGACGTACGCTGCCGTCGCCGTGCCATCGAACTCGTCGTCGGCTTCGAGGTCTGCGACGAACTCGTCGTCGGGCGTTGCGCTCTCGAACGTTATCGAGTGAACTGCCTCGGGTGGGGTCGATTGCTCAACCATCTTCCGCCACTCTGCGTCGTCCACCGCGTCGAAATAGGCTGTGGGAAGGTACTCGAGTGCGGTTTCAGTGTCGCCGGTGAGGCTCGCCTCGAGTACCGTCTCACCAGTTTCGCGCGCTTCGAGGGGGACTTCGTGTTCGTCGTCGCTTGCAGGCTCGTCATCGTCCGTCGCGTCGTCGGCGTCGGCCGCCGTTTCGTTCTCGTCTTCGGTGTCGTTCGTCGCGCTATCGTCAGATTCCGGCGACGTTCCGGTCGAATGCGTCTCGAGGGTGTCGACACAGCCGGCGAGTGCGAGGAGGGCACTGCTGCCGAGCAGGAGTCGGCGTCGATTCATAGCCCATTGTTCGCGGCTGTTCTGTTAAAACCAGTGATGTGTTCGCCCGAATTTTTAGAGCGTGTAATCGTGCTCGCCGTCTTCGCTCTCGAGGAACGCCTCGAGCAGATCAATCGTCGCCGCGACGTCGTCGACGTGGGCCGTCTCCGTGACGGTGTGGAGATACCGCGTCGGAATCGAGATCGCGCCGACCGGTTTCGCACCCGCGACGTTCTGGAAGCCGGCCGTGTCGGTGCCGCCAGCCGGAAGAATCTCGAGTTGGTAGTCGATTTCCTCGTCCTCGGCGACCGATTTCAGTCGGCGGTGGACCTTCGGACTCGTGATGACGCTCGAATCTTTGAGTTTGATGGCGGTTCCCTCGCCCAGATCGGTGACGTGCTCGCCGGCTTTGAATCCGGGCACGTCGTTGGCGACGGTCACGTCCAGTGCGATTGCGAGATCGGGATCGACATCGACGCCCAGCGCCTGTGCGCCGCGCAGGCCGACTTCCTCCTGGACCGTCGCACAGAAATGGACGGTGACATCGGGCTCTTCGAGTCGCTCCGCCGCCTCGAGCATGGCGAACAGACAGACCCGGTCGTCGAGTGCCTTCCCGGTGACCGTCTCGCCCATCAGTTCGGTCGTCTGTTCCATCGTGACGAGGTCACCCGGCGAGACGCGCTCCTCGAGGACGTCGTAGGGGAGGCCGGGGTCGACGAACGCGTCCTCGACCTCGGGTGTCTTGCTCCGCTCGTCTTCATCGAGCGTGTGGGGCGGCGGCGAGCCGATGACGCCCGGCAGATCGCCCTCCGTGGTGTGAATCGTCACTCGCTGGGCTTTGAGCACCCGTGCGTCCCAGCCGCCGAGCGCGTCGAGTTCGAGGAAGCCAGGGCCGTCTTCCTCCCCGCGGACGTGTCGAACCATGAAACCGATTTCGTCCATGTGCGCCGCGACGGCCACCGAGTAGTCCGAGTCGTCCGCCCCCTCGAGCGTGCCGACAACGTTGCCCATCGCGTCGGTCCGCACGCGGTCGACGCTGCCCTCGAGGCGGTCGATAACGCGGGCGCGGATGCGGTCTTCGTAGCCCGGAACGCCACTCGTCTCGGTCAGCTCGGTAAGAACATCGAAATCGAACGGAACACTGTCCATAAGCAAATGTTCGAAAGCGGACGTATAAATGGCCGGGAACAGGAAGCCAGTGCTGTCCCAATTATGTTTGTAAAACGGGTATTGTGCTGTCCAGATGTGTGGGGTGACGTCAGGATCGTCCCGTGATACCAACCACCGAACTTTAGCCTGTCGACGAGCTAGGTGTGTGTATGAGTAGCGTACGCGTTGCCGGAACCGGGCTCACGTCGTTCGGCGAGTACCCCGAACGGACGAGTCGGGACCTGTTTGCTGAGGCAAGTGCCACCGCGCTGGCAGACAGCGACGTTCCTCGCGACGATGTTGACGCCGTCCTCTACGGCAACTTCATGGGCGAACTGTCCGAGCATCAGGGCCATCAAGGCCCGTTGATGGCCGAAGCCGCCGGCGTCACCGCACCCGCGACTCGGTACGAGGCCGCCTGCGCCTCGAGCGGGATGGCGCTTCGCGACGCCGTGATCCGACTGCGAAACGGCGAGTGTGACGTGGTGCTCGTCGGCGGCGCAGAGCGGATGACCAACCTCGGCACCGCGGGCGCGACCGAGGCGCTCGCAATCGCGGCGGACGACCTCTGGGAAGTGCGGGCCGGGATGACCTTCCCCGGTGCGTACGCGCTGATGGCTACCGCCTACTTTGAGACCTACGGCGGCGACCGCGAAGACCTCGCACACATCGCCGCAAAGAACCACGAGAACGCACTCACCAACGAGAAAGCGCAGTACCAGCGTGCCCTCTCCGTCGAGGACGTGCTCGAGGCACCCACGGTCTCGAGTCCGCTCGGGTTGTACGACTCCTGTCCGCTCTCCGATGGCGCGGCCGCGGTTGTCCTCGTGAGCGAGGCGTATGCCGACGAACACGACCTCGATGCACCCGTGGCGATCACCGGCACCGGTCAGGGCGGGGATCGGATGGCGCTCCACGACCGCGAGTACCTCGCGCGCTCGCCCGCCGCACGCGAGGCGGGCGAACAGGCCTACGCCGACGCCGAAATCGGCCCAGAGGACGTCGACCTCGCGGAGGTTCACGACTGTTTCACCATCGCCGAAGTGCTCGCCCTCGAGGCGCTCGACCTCGAGCAGG